>JBGTAI010000249.1:0-2568 GCA_041749955.1 Pirellulaceae bacterium
GAATTGCAAAGTGAAATCGCTGCGTGGGCCAAACGCACCAACGAAAAGCAACGCGGCGTCGACTGGCAATTCAAGATCGACGACGCTCGCACAAAGCTAAAGCGTCTCTACCCCCAAATTAAGACTGGATGACGCACTAGCGTTGATGCTCAACATTAACTCGAAACTCCAATCGCGACGCAATTTTCTTCGAGGGCTGGGTGGAGCGACATTGGCGCTCCCTTGGATCGAAGGCATCGCGGTCGCAGCGACCACCAAAGCAACACCATTACGCATGGCGCACTACTACGTGCCCATCGGAGTCGTTCGCCGCGCGTTTTTTCCTGGCGAAGCCAATGACATTATCCCCAAGGGCAACTTGGGCAACGTGATGGCGTCACTGGGCAAACAAGACCCGACGTTCCGCGTACAGCCACTCGATGAGTTGACTCCGACCATGCGGCCGCTGGAGTCGCTCAAGAACAAGGTCACGCTGATTACTGGAATGGATCGCACGTTCCAGCAGGGTACCGACGTGCATGCGCAATGCGCATCATGCTATTTGAGCAGTGCACCGCCGTTTTTAGTCAAAGAGTCTGCATGGCCGCTTGACCGCACGCTTGACCATCTCGTTGCCGACCACGTTGGCACGCAAACGCCCTTTCCGACACTCGAATTCAGCTGCAACAGTCACCGCGACAACAAGGAGTCAATCTACTTTGACAACATCTCATGGTACGGTACGGGACATCTCGCACCGTCGATTCGCGACCCTCGCAAAATGTACAGCCGCCTATTTAGTACATCGGAAGTTGACCAATTCCGCGACATTACGGACTTGGTCTTGGAAGACGCACACGACTTGAAGAAACATCTCGGCTACACCGACCAGCAAAAGTTCGCTGAGTATTTCGAGTCCATTCGCTCGATCGAAAAGCAAATGGATCGGCTCGAATCGATGAAGTCAGAATTGGCTAAAGTTGACTTTGACGAACCGACTGAGGCGCACATGCCTCGCGGCGAGTACATTCGTCTGATGGGCGACTTGATGGTTGTTGCATTGCAAACGGGACTCACCAACGTCGCCACATTCATGATCGGCCCAGAACGTTGGGACACGCCGTTTACGTACGAGACATTGTTTGATCAACCGCGCAGCCATCACGGCATGTCGCACGACCAAACGAGAATGATCGATGATTTAATGAAAGTCGATGTCTTTCACATGGAGCAGTTCGCGTATCTGTCCCAGAAGATGGACTCGATCGTGGAAGCGAATGGCAAGACGCTTTTGGACAACACTTTGTTTACGTATGGATCTGGCCTGGGCGACGGTTCGACACATCAATACAACGACTTGCCCATCATCGTAGCTGGCGGCGGCGACCGAGTACAATCCGGCCAACACATCAACATGCCCGAAGGCACCCCGCTGGCGAACCTCTGGCTCACCCAAGCCCGCCTTATGGGCCTGAACCTAGATCGCTTCGCCGATAGCTCGGGCGAAATCAACGCCTTTGTGGCCTAGTACGAAAAGTGAAAGTCAATCCTTTCTCACCCGCGTGCGAAATCTCCGTCCCGACACGAAGGCATGTTTACAGATATTTTGGGCTGTCACTTTCGTTTGTCTTCACAGGAATCCTAGTTGCGTTTCCGGGGGCCTACCTTTTAATTTGCGAATGGTTTCCCGCGATCGTTGGCGGCGGAGTTTTTGACATTGAAATCAACAACCATCCAATATCGGTGCATTCCCTGATCGCTTGGTCGTTGGGCATCGCCACAATTTTTTTCATGAATGCGGGCTGGACGTTCTTCGTTGCCCAACGGAATCGTCAACGCAACAAGCAATCGACCAGTGCAACCATCAGCTAATCATCGACGCGATTCTTCGGGGCCATCCAAGTCTCTAAACAACCAGGATTTTCAACCATCAACGAACGCATACAGACATCCCAACCAGGACCAAACTGTGTGCCACAAAAGTTCACAAAGAACCGCAAAAGTAAACCATCGCCCAATCGGTATCAAACGTGGATCTCTATCGCTCACGCAAAGTCACGAAACTCTCAACCATGCCTCTGAGAAAGTACTCATCACGCTCCGTCGTGATGTCCAGCGCAAATGCAGTACTCCCATTGCCAACCCAAACCCTGCCAAGAGCACAGACGAGACGTCGAATTTGAGTCGCGCCAAGCGATCTGGTCCGTGAGCGATGATACGAACAGCCTTTATGCATGTACCACGCCTACTACAAATGTTGCATGGTACTTATCTCGTAACCAATAGAACTTGGCTGGCCCTTCTTTGCTACCGATAAAGACGCCAACGGTTAGACTCATTGGCTTAACGCAAGTCATCGGCGAACTCTGATGAAACGGTCGATGAGTAGGGCTAAAGACACTCGGTTAACTTATGAACGAAGATGCGTACAGCCAAATAATCTTGATTCGTAACTATTCAGCCTGCTGCTTCGCTTTTGGGTGGGAGCGGCGGGAGAAGGCCGGTTGTTGAGTATACGGCAAGCGATGAAAGGATTGTATCCAATGGCTGGTGGCCTCGCACACGCAGGGTGCGAAGCACTGACATCAA
>JBGTAI010000250.1:0-6892 GCA_041749955.1 Pirellulaceae bacterium
ATTGCCACCCATTGAGTGACCAAAAATGCCGATTCGATCCGCATCCACTTCCGGCTGTTGCTCCAGAAACGTGATGCCCCGACGGCAACCAAGCGTGAGCAGATACCAGTTGTTGTTCAGCGGCGACTGGTGATCGACAAGAAACTTGTCACCCGGCATCAAATTGAAATAGCCCGGCACATTCTGCTGCGTCGGATCGACCGGACCCCAATCGGTATTTGGATCACCGGGCTTCGCGTCTTCCATTTCACGCCCGCCCCAATTCACCGACAGCGCCGCGTAACCGCGATCAACGTATGTTTTGACCTCATGCATGAACGCACGCTGTCCGCCGCCGTGCATGTGCATCACCGCGGGCAGTTTTCCCTCGGCGCCGTCTGGGAATCCATAGAAGGCCGCCATCCTCGCTGGCTTGCCTTGAAAGCTGCCGATCAAGTAACGCACATAACGATACACGCCCCCATCTTCCTTCCACTCTCGAACCACTTCGACTTCCAGTGGGTCCTTCCGCGGATCGAAATCGGACCAGAGCTCCGCGACGGTTTGAGGTGGTTCGTCAGCAGCCAATTCCGTGTGCGGCAGAAGCAGCAGGACAGTGAGAAGTGTAAGCGTGAATTTCATTTTCCTGTCGTCCATTTTCCTGTCGTCACTGCCCAGGTTCGGACACAATCGGAATCATTGACCGAAGGCACGCCGCTACCTGCTCACCAAGAAATTCATTCCCCGGCCCAGTGAAGTGTACATCACTGGGGTTTTGCAGTTCGTCTAGCCGTGGCGTGATCGCAGCAAAGAGATCGTCAATGGCAACTCCGTGTCGGCGCATCACCTCAGCAGCCACTGTGTTGCGTTCGATGATCGACTCAGCGATATACTTTTCAGCGACGTCTGGAATCGGTGTTGTACTGGCCCAGACCAGCTTCGCACCCGTCTGCTGCATTCGCTCGACAAGTTGCTCAAGCCGAGTCGTGTAATCCGCCAGCGGTGTCGCACGATCGTGGATTCCGAAATTGAAGTGGATGACATCCCACTTGCCATCGCCCAGCCATACGTCAATCTTTCTCAACCCGGTGGACGTTGGCCCGCAGTTGGCCGGAGCTCGATGCACATTGGCGATTCCAGCCAGTTCCTTTCGGACTGTTTGCGTGTAGGCGCGTGAGACCGAATCGCCAATGAGAAGGACTCGCGGCAATGCGGGATCGTCGTCGACGAAGTCCCAGGCGTTGGACTTCCCAGCAACCTTCTCACGCTTGTGAATCGGCAGATAGAAGCTGCCGAGCTCCGACTGCAGTGTTTTCTCCCACGCCTGCTGGGCGGGCGTCAGCTTTGCCACCCAAGCTTGATACTTCTGGTCCAGTTCCGCTTCTTTGCCAGCCTTCATCGCGGCTGCCTCTTTGACGTTGGTTGGCTCTGCTTGCGAAAGCGTTCCTTCGTCGACACGCAATTGATCAATTGGGATGACGGCGAGTTCGGCGCTGTTGTTGTTCCAGAGCTCACGTCCAGTGCCGACGCGGGTAGACTTGTCGCCGCTGTTTGAATAGCCGACGTATAGCCGCCCTTCGTGCTCGATCGCATAAGGGTAAGAGAGCGCCGCACCTTTGTGTGACTCGCCGGGTCCGTCAGGGAATTCGGCGTGGCGGATGACGAAGATCTTGCTGAACAAGCTCTCGCCCGGTCTGCTGACAGCGATCGTCAACGGCGAACGTCGTTTGCCACTGTCGGCGGTCATTGTGCAGACGAGGTAACGCTGGCCGCTGCTTAAGATACCAGCGATCGGCTTGCTGGTGGTCATCGGCAGGTTGCTGGGACGCATCGCACTCCAGGTACGCCCGTAGTCTTCGCTGGTCGCGACAAGTGCCTCCGCTTTGTCACCGTAGCGAGAAATGTTCGTGATCTGTTTGCCGCCGATGATGACAGTGGATTCGCCCCATATCTTCTTGAGGTCTTTCGCTTGCGGGATGGGAACAACGTCCCACTTCAAAAAATCATCGGCATGACTGATGGCAACGATAGCCGGGTTGCCGTCGCCAACCTTGAGCCCGGCCATGATCCAGTTGCCGTCGTCCATCTGCTGTGGCTGCTGCATGGACCAGAAACCGTCTTCGATCACGGTGCCTTTGGACTGCCATTGCTGAGTGGCCTCATCCAGGACATAAGCCCGCGTGTGAACGCCGCTCATCGTGCCAATGTAGGCTCCCTGAAAAGCCCAGAGCGTTCCGTTGTGCGACAGGAATGCGCCATGACTCGCGCCAACTGGTCCGTCTCCGGAGTCGATCGTGCGGACTTCGCTCCATGTTTTGCCTTCATCGTCGCTCACGCAAAACCGGGCTTCCTCGGTGTCGGTGTTCTCGCCACCTTGGTTGTGACCGAACGATGCGTACAGCCGTCCCTTGTGAAAGCAAAGCCCCACGCCATGCAGGAATCGGTAGCCATCCTTATCGAATTCGTAAGGCTTGATCACCGAGAAACGAACGTCCTTGAGCACTGGCAATTCAGCGGTGTTGAGCAAAGGCACGCGTTCGTCCCAGAGCGGCACGGGGTCAGCAGCGTGCAGCCTGGCCATTGGCGCAAGCAACATGACGCTAAGAAGTATGAGGTTGAGTTTCATCGCGTAGGTGTCCTTGTTTGAATGCCTGTGGCGGACCCTTTGGGTCTATATTTGATTGCCGAAATAGACCTGGTGCCAAACTGGTCCGTTCGAATCTTGCGAACAAGAAAGCTCACTGCGTGCTTTGCTTCACTCATTCTCTCGTTCCGCTGATCATGTCGGTGAATACTTTGCGAGCGTGATCGTAGGCGGCTCTGGCGTCTTCTTGTTCACTGAAGGCGTAGGTTTGCTGTTTCGCACGCCAGCATTGCTCGACGCCCATCAAGCACCATGTCGCGCTTTCGACTATTGCTCGCGGTGGCCTGTTGTCGACAACGACATAGATCGGGTTGGTATGAGCGTGTGGGAATTGGCGGACTGCGACCCAACTGCTTTCGGTGAGCGATGTCGAAAACGTCATGTCCCGTGTGGTTCCGTCGGCCTTCGAGGTTTGCTGTGCAACAGGATAGCCGTTCACGATTAATTCAATCGGTAGGTCGGGCGTACTGTCCTGGAGAGCTGCCGCGGTGACTTTGAAATCGATGGCTTGTCCGGCCTGCACATGGATCTCGCTGCCATCCATTCCAACACGAGTTGTTATCGTTGAATTTCGCGAGGTCGCTGCAAAATCCATCAAATGGACCGTTGCGTCACTGACGTAGCTGCGTCCGGTCGCGATCGACTTCACCCACTTGTCAAACGTCAAGGGTCCATCCACTTGAGCGTACACGCGGCCGATACCCACGCGTTCGCCACTCATGCATGGAAAATCAGTTTCGCCACTGACGGCAACTCGAAATCCACAGTTCAAGACGTGGTACCACATGTTCCATTCGGCGACACGTTCGGTGTTCATCGCGGAGATAAAGTCCACGGCCTTCACGGGCATCCCATCCGGACCAGGAACTTTGTGAGTGATGTCGACAATGAACTCATTCGCTCCGATACCATCGAAAGCCGGAACGTTGAAGTTTGGCAGATCGTGCGGACCATCTTTTCCATCGGTGTCAGGCAATCGTCCGACAATTCGGCTCAGCCCTATCGACGAATGAGCTGGCCCACAGACTGCACCTTGCCGTTTCGCCCAACGCAGCGTGTTCAACCCCAGCGTTGGCCAGTGATCTTTCGATTCACCACCGGGGTAAATTTGGTCGTTCAAGTTCAGCAGGTTCAAGTGGCCTGACATGTGCGAACCAAAACCCGACACTTCCACGTCATAACGCAGCGTGTAGGGATAAACTGATTGTTCAGCGACTTCACCGGTGAAGAATCGCTTCTGGAAATCGAAACAAGGTCCCCATGTCAGGCAGCATCCGACCTTCAGGTCTTCGCCCATGATGTGGCGAATCATGTCCTCCGGCTTCACTCCTTGGGTCGGATTTTCGTAGTGCAAACATCCCGCCGCATGAATGTGATGATCGCCGGACCACCAGCCCAGTCGCGAAGGATCCACCCAGCGTTGGACTCGATAAACCAGCTCGGTCGGTTGGTCGGTCACCGACACTTGTTTCGTTTCTGGAATCGTCTCCGGGCCGCGCGAACAGATGATCGTGTAGTCGCCAGGCGGCAGGGAGATGCTTTCGCCATCGCCGCGATAGACATGACGTTGAAAGAAAAAGTCGGGAGCCAATCGCTTCGACTGAGCAGGATAAATTCGACCGGCCGCGTCACGAATTTCGAACTTACCGAACGCGGGCAAGCCTTCTTCGTCGAGGATTCGGAATGTGAGTTCCGTTGCGGTTTTACTATCGAATTCGAGCGGCAACTTCGCCCAGTTGGCGGACCGCTGAGCCGAATACAGATCGATCCAGTCAATGCGCATCGTGCCTTTCAGGATCAACGGATCTAGCCTCACTCCCGCGAGCGTTCCGTCGACGAAGAACGGTACTTCGTAGAGGTGTTCTTTGCCGGGTTCGAGCAGAAAATTGGTTTGGCGATCACCGGTAGCTTGCGGAATATCCTTGGTCCACCAGAAAAACTGGCCGATGCCTTCATGAGGAGTCTTCGCCCAGAAACGAAGCATCATCGGACCGCCGCGACCTTCGACATCAGCTCCCATAAACGGATCTTCGCCCGTTGAAGTCACCTGCAGCGATCCGTCTTGAGCAACCAACTCTGTCTGGTTCATCGCTCGCCAACCGTCGGTGTCTTTATCGAAACGCCATTCGCGAATCAATTCGCTGTCATCACCTGCTTTAGTACTGACCGTAAACTCAAGAATCGCCTGCTTCGCGCCGGGATCGCGGCTGTAAATCTGGACGATGCGATATTCCAGTTCCAGCCCACTGAGGTTCGGTCGCATTGGCTGTCCCTCGAACGACGAAAGCTGCATCCACCTCGATTGCACTTCGCTGGCAGGCGAGTGAGCCAGTGGCTGCGCATTCGGGCTTTCGATAAGCAATCGTCGTTTTCTTCCCGGCTTGTTGATGACCTTCACAAGGAACGTTCGCCAGCCCTGTTCCAGTAACTCGGTCGATACCACGCCGCGAGTTACTTTGGGCGGTCCGCTGGGCTGTAAGTCGACTGTGGCAAGGCAGAACGGATCGAGCAGCCGTTGAACTTCGCTGATCACCTTGGCATCATCGCTCTCCGACTTCAGCGACATCAGTTGAGTCTGCGTTTCGGCATCGAACGGATTACCGACCACTTCCATCGCTTCGGTCAATCGATGCACCTGTGCCAACATCGGCTGGCGAGGAACCGAGAGGTCTTGCGTCTGAGTCGATTCGTCGGCCAGGGCGATAAGACTCGTGTTGAGTAGCATGCACAGCGCGAACAGAGAGTATTGCTTCACAACTATTGCTTCGGTGGATGCGGCGATGTACCTGGGTCAACTTCTATAAGTAAATCCGTGCTGGCTCGAAATCCCAAGTCCTGGGTTCCCTGACCAGCGTCGGCAACGAATCGCACTTCATGAAGGCCGGGTTCACGTAGAGTCAATTCGACAACTTTGTATTCCACAGCGGCACTCGTGAAATCGCGAGCGACCACTTGATTGTCAACGATCTTCACTTCGCACCAGCTTGCTGGCTGTGGCGGTTGAGCCGACACGTCAATCGCTTGAATTCGCAGAGGAGAAGTGATTCCAGCCGCGTTTTCACACTTCACCAGAAACCGGCGAGCGACCCCGGCCTGTATCGCAAGCCGATCACGTGTGGATACGATTTTGACTCGCGATTCTGGGTTTACCGAAACTGAAAACAGAGTGAGCGGCTCGACGGCATCATCCAAATCTTGGCGAGTCCGACCAGCTGTGATGACTCGCGTCGTCTTTGCCGTTTCTGGGTGCCGTTCGAGCTGCTGCACGATGTTCGTCAATCGCAATGCTTGTTGAGCCAACGGCCCCGACTGCGAACTTATCGCAGACTCCTCCGACGGCAGATCAGTATTGGCAGCGTTCACTCGGTTTATCCAGAACTCACGAGCTTGTACGTGCCACTGTAAAACGGATTGTCGTTCGTTCTCTGCAGGTACGTTCGTGTTGATCCGCTCGATGCGTTCGTTCACCCAGTCAAGAAAGAACTGCGACGATGTCTGACTGACGCACGCCTGCCCTGACTCCGATTCAACGTGCCACGGCGCAGTCGATGCGAAGCGAAACGTGTTTTCGACGTCCGCGATAGCTCGCACCAGAAACCAACCTGGCTGATCGATCTTCAAACTCGCTTTCAAATGCTGATCCGTTTGATCCTCACAAGCAATGGTCTGTACAACCTTGCCGTTGTGAATCACTTCAACCGCTGACACCGGATCATTGGTGGTCAATTGAATCGATAACTCAACCGTCTGTGGCTTGTCGCCCGCAAGCTTGAAGGCACTTCCAGGCAGACTGCCGTTGGCCTTCACTTGCAACAGCGGGCCGTTGGTGACAAAGCAATGACCTTTAGCTAACCCAGCAAACCATGCATCGCGAGTCAGACTTTGGTCGCCCAGATGCACGTAGACACGATTGTAGCCGACTGGATTGGGCAACACTCCGGACGCACTACCGGCGGACGGTGAAAGACGAATGCCGGCGTTGAGAATGTGGTAGTAATTCTCCTGGGACCAAAATCCGTTGCCACGCGAGCCGGGCAATCGTGAAGCATCTCGCGGCTTGCCCCACGCTTCGTTGACCAGCATCTCAGCTCGGCACATATGATTGTTCGCGATGCCGATGGAGTTCATCTGACCAGTGCTTTGAAGGTCATGATTTTGCTGTTTGTTTTGCTTCGTCGAGAAGTCGCTTGGTTGAAACGTGAGGTGTGTTACGAAATCGCGTGCGTGGGGTCGGCTGTTTTTTTGCCCCTCGTTTATGCTTGCGGTATT
>JBGTAI010000251.1:0-8950 GCA_041749955.1 Pirellulaceae bacterium
CGCAAAATCCTCTTGCGCAAAATCCTCTTGCGCAAAATCCTCTTGCGCAAAATCCTCTTGCGCAAAATCCTCTTGCGCAAAATCCTCTTGCGCAAAATCCTCTTGCGCAAAATCCTCTTGCGCAAAATCCTCTTGCAATTAGCCCCGGCGAATTCGTGACCCCGTAAAGCGAACGGCGATGCGATAGACTTTCTTTTGGCTGTATTCGATCTCCCCAGTTTTCAGATCAAAGCGAACAGGGACATTGTGCCGCGTGATATCGACACTCGCGCGAAATCCTCGTTCGCTAAACACGTCGATCAACATCGCCAATGCCAAGCTGTCTTCCCAGAGAGCGTCTTCGGAGTTGATATTCGCGTGGCCAGAAATCGCGTGCCGCACGATGATTGGCATGATCTTCATTTCCACAAAGTCAACGACATTGTGGAACAACTCCGTGTGCTCCAATTCGTATTCATCCAACCGCCGCACCAGGTCACGCCGTGCGTGAGAGACAATGTCGCTGGCGAGAGGAATCTTGCGTAGGGCATGGAACGTTCGCGGGTCCAGCTCCAGTGAACTCTGATACTCGAGTTCCCGCAATATGTTCTCTTGAACGACTTCAAGGGACGCTTGCGCGTTGATGAAGTGATAATGAAACAATTGCTTGAGCGAAACGAGTGCGTCGTAAGTTTGCTCCTTGAAAACGCGGTATCTATTTCGAGCCAGTTGTTCGTTAAAATCTGTGGGACGCTCTTCCAAGAGTTCCGTACCGCCGCCCCGAGAGAGTTCTTCGTTGCGAGCGATGATTTGGCGACCACGTTTCAATTGACGAGCGACACTTTCCGTCTCGTCAACAAAGAGCACCATGATGTGGAACACAGGCTGTTTGAAGTGCACCAACTCTGCTGAGTCAGCGAACTCGCGACGCAGAGAAATCATTTGGTCGTACAGCTTTTTCAAGCATTCGACCTGGACCGTCGTGCGAGGGAATCCGTCGAGAACCGCACCGCCTTGAAATTGTGGCTCGAGCAGTTTGCGAAAAATGATCCGCACGACATCTCGGTCACCAACCATCCCGCCTTGCGCCTTGATCGCCTTCGCTTCGGGACTGTTGAGCAACTCGCTCACAACAATCGGCTCTTCGGTGATATCGCGAACTTTGCGTATGAAGTCCGTGTTGGTCCCTTTACCAGCCCCCGGCGCACCGCCGAGCAAAATCAACTCCTTCGGAAACCGCATGTGCGACTTCCCAAATTCAGCCTCGAGCTCTTTCCAAATAGAATTGAAAATGAGCTGGGCATCCTTGACCTCCAGGTCGAGAGGATGTGTCGATTTCTTTGTGGGCTGCGGGTCGGGCGTGTTCGGGTTCATACCAGTTTCCAGGAAGCACAAGCGTCAGCCCGCAATAGACCCAAATTTCCGCTTGGCTGCTATTCCCGCTCGCCTAAGACAATCTGCCTTCTTGCTGCCAGCTGACTGACTTTTTTGCTGCCTGCTTGCTCGAGATAAAGTGACCTCCCAGCACACGAACAGAGACGTTTAACGGCAAAGAAACACGCATTGAAATCCCAAAGAGCAGACGAATTGCGGTGGATGGGCGACTTACCGACGGGTTGCTGGTATCTTAGGATGGCACTGTGGCTCAAAAATGCCGCTTTCCAAACCGACAGGAATTTGCATGTCCGAGAATGCCGACGTTCAGTCCAACCCCGCCAACGGGGCGCTGTCTCTCGATGGAGCCGACGCCTCAAAATTGCATGACGCCCGCCAGCGGATCATCGAGCAACTCGGAAAAGTCATCGTCGGCCAGGAACAGGTCATCGACGAGATCATGATTTGTCTGTTCTCCCGCGGTCACTGCCTGCTCGAAGGCGTCCCGGGATTGGCCAAGACGCTCATGATCAGCACGCTGGCCCGGACACTCGATCTATCGTTCAGCCGGATTCAGTTCACGCCGGACTTGATGCCCGCGGACGTGACAGGTACCGAAATTATCGAGGAAGACCGGGCAACCGGCCACCGCGATATGCGGTTCATGCAAGGCCCGCTGTTTGCCAACATCATTTTGGCAGACGAAATCAACCGCACACCACCCAAGACTCAGGCGTCGCTTTTGGAAGCGATGCAGGAACGGCAAGTCACGGTCGGACGCACTCGACACGTGCTCTCGGATCCGTTCTTTGTGCTTGCGACCCAGAACCCGATCGAGCAGGAAGGCACGTATCCGTTGCCCGAAGCTCAACAAGACCGGTTCATGTTCAAGATCTTTGTGGACTATCCAACGTTCGACGAAGAGTTCGAAGTGGCAAGACGGACCACGGGCACAACGGTCAACGAAGTCCTAGCGGTGCTCGGTGCAGAAGAGATCCTGCGGCTGCAACAGCTCGTTCGACAAGTTCCCGTGAGCGATCACGTGGTTCGTTACGCACTTTCGCTTGTTCGCCAAACACGCGTGGGCAGTGAAGGTGTGCCAGACTTTGTGGACGAACTGGTGGGCTGGGGAGCCGGCCCGCGGGCGGTTCAGTTCCTGATTCTCGGTGGCAAGGCACGAGCGCTTTTACAAGGCCGTTTCCATGTGCAGATTGAGGATATCCAGTTCTTGGCTGGTCCAGTGCTTCGTCACCGGCTGGTGGTGAACTTCGCCGCCGAGAGCGATGGGATTAGCAGCGATGATGTGATCCAGCGGATTATCGCCGCCACACCTACAACCGAGGACGAGTTGTCACGCGATGCCCGATTCCAAAAAATATTTGCGTCCTGAGGTTACCGGGCGCATTCGTCGCTTGGAACTTACAGCTCGTCGCGTCGTCGAAGGCTTCCTGTCCGGGATGCACCGCAGTCCCTACTTTGGCCAATCGATCGAATTCCTCCAGCACCGCCAGTACACGACTGGCGATGAGATTCGCCATATCGATTGGAAGGTCTTCGCTCGCCAAGATCGCCTCGTTATCAAACAGTACGAGGAAGAAACGAATCTGCGGTTGCACTTAATCGTCGATCGCTCGCACAGCATGGCGTACGGCAACGGCGAATCGAACAAGTTCGACTACTCGGCCTCGATCGCAGCGTCCTTGGCGTATCTCGCGATTCGACAAAAAGACGCCTGTGGCCTGTTCACATTCGACACGCAAATTCGAGACAACGTGCCGGCAAAGAGCAGCCAGAGCCAACTGACTCGAATGCTCATGGCGCTCGATCGCGTGGGTGCGGATGGACGCACCGATTTATCTCGCGTGGCCCGTGAGATCGCCCAAACGATTCCACGTCGTGGCATGGTGGTCATAATCTCGGACTTACTCGGCGTGGATTCGCTGATCGAAGGACTGAGAGTACTTCGTCAACGCGGTCACGATGTGGCTTTGTTTCATGTGCTGCATGACGATGAAATGGATTTTAACTTCGACGGCGCAACGCGTTTCGAAGGCTTGGAGTCTGAAGAGTTCTTGAATTGCAATCCACGAGCGCTCCGCGAAGGCTACTTGGAGGCGCTCGATCAATTCCTCAGCGACACACGTCGTGCCTGCGGCCGACTCATGATCGACTACATGCAAGTCCGTACTAGTGATCCGCTGGACGCTGTGCTGGCAAAGTTCCTGTCCGTGCGACAATCACTTCCAAAACTCAAACGCTGATTTGCTTTGTTCCTTTACCCCGCATTAACGCTCGGTTTCTTGTTTGTCGGTGTGCCATTGTTGGTGCACTTGATCAACATGCTGCGTCATCGGCGCCAGCAATGGGCGGCGATGGACTTTTTGTTGGCGAGCTTTCGCAAACAGAAAAAATGGATTCGGCTACGACAGATTCTGCTTCTTCTCGCTCGACTCGCGGTTGCCGCATTGCTGATTGCCATGCTCTGTGGCTGGACCGGCGGCGGTAAATTGCTCGGAGTCTTGGGTGGACGAACGACACACCACGTCATTGTTTTGGACGACAGTGCCTCGATGGGTGACCGTTCCGTCGTCGCTGGAGGCGAAGCCGAGTCGACCGCATACGAACGTGCGCTGCGAGCGATCGCTGATTTAACGCGTCGACTAGCGAGCGAAGATGGCAATCATCAGTTAACTGTGATGCGAGCCAGCCGCGCGGCGATGGCTGTTCGAGGCGGAAGCGAATCAGGTGACGTTGCCGCAGACCTCTCGGCTCAAACGATCACGAGCGATGCGAAGCTGATTAACCGACTGATGGCCACCGAGGCGTCTCCGATTCGAACGGATTTGGTACCAGCCATCGATCTGGCGAGCGGGCTGTTACGATCCACCCAAGCCGACACGCAATACCTTTACATCGCCAGCGACTTTCGCCAACGCGATTGGGCGAACCCCGATCGACTTGCGGAGTCGCTTCGAAAACTTTCGTCCGACGCGACGCAAATTCGAATGATCGATTGTGCCGCCAACCCAACGGTGAATCTGGCGATTACTGACTTGAGCCCTTCGCCGGACGTTTGGGTCGCTGGCGTGCCCGTCGTGATCACGGCCAAGATCAAGAACTATGGTGACGCGGCGGTGAAGAATGTTTCACTGTCCAATCGTGTGATCCGCTATCCGACGACACTGCTGACGCCGGATCCGACTCGCCAATTCAGTGGAAACATCGAATCGCTGCCGGCGATTCTGATCGAGTCGCTCGGAGCTGGCGAGGAAGTATCCAAGTCGTTCCAAGTATACGTGACGGAGAAAGGCACGCATGCGATCGAAGTTTCGCTGCCTGAGGACTCACTTGCGATCGATAACGTTCGCTCGTGTACGTTGCCGCTCACGGAAGCGGAAAAGGTGCTCATCATTGACGCCGATCCTGATCAACGTGGGTTCTATCACATCAGCTCGGTGCTGAATCCTGGAAGCCAAGTTCGAATCGGCGCGATCCCGGAGTACCAGCCGCCAACCTTCTTGCGTGGTGCAACACTCGAAAGCTTGTCTGCGTATCGTGCGATCTATCTCGTTGATGTTCCTGAGATCAGCGAAAATGCAGCTGATGCGTTAGCACAATATGTCCAGCGTGGTGGCGGGCTGGCTTGGTTCCTCGGACCAACGATCGATCGCGGTTCGTACAACAACGTGCTGTTGAAAGCCGACCGCCAACTGTTGCCGGCAAGCCTTGGGCCTGCGGAAGAACTTGTGGATGCGGACTCGGTCACAACGCCTGACATGGCGTTTGGAGAGGACAGTCCGTTGCTGGAACCGATCCGAAGTGCTGGTGATGCAGTCTTTTCGCTTGTCGGTGTGAGCGAAACTTGGACGCTGTTGGAGACGGAGACAACATCAACGACCCAGAACGCAAGCGAACCCCAGTCCATGACACAAACGGGCTCGACCGAGGCGACGACGCCACGTGTTCGTGAAGTGATCCGCCGCCGTGACGGCAAACCGATTGTAACGATGCACGAGTCTGGCCGGGGCCGTGTCGTCACGGTGCTGATGGGCTTGGATGGCAAGTGGACGAATTGGCAAGGTGATCCGACATTCGTGGTTTTTGTTCTCCAGACGAACGCGACGCTTTGGAGCGGTGCGGCGCCGCCGACCCAGCGGTTTGTTGATGACACGCTCGTTCGTTTGCTGCCGAGCGAGAGCTACCTGCCTGAGGCAACATATTTGCCCGCGACCAACGAAGCGCCGAGGCTTCCCGTCGACTACGTCGCGCAACCGCCAGCCGGCGCCGACGCGGGCTCCGAGTCCGTGGATGCGATCACGATTGACCCGGTCGAATTAGTGCTTGAGGGAGAGTCGAGTATCGAGGAATTGATCAAGCCTGGGATCAGCGAATGGGGACTGACGAGAATGGACGGTCGCGGTGAAGTGGTGCCGGTGGCGTCAGTGATTCAAGTTGGCGAAGGAGATCTGAGACGTTCGACGCCAGCGGAAATTCAACAGGCCATGCTTCCTATCGATGTCCAATTTGTTAGCAGCTCGACTTGGAGCGAAGAAAATCAAACTGCCGGAAGCTCGACGTTAACACTTGTGCTGCTAGGATTGCTAGGCACCGTCTTAGCAAGCGAACAACTCCTTGCTTATTGGGCAAGTTATCACGTGGCTCCGACCGCGCGAGGTGCACGATGAACGAGACCCTAACCTCGCCTGACGCACTGATCGGCACGCCCCAAGGTGGCTCGCGTCAAATCATTTACGAATTCGCTCGAGCAACGACACTCGAGGGCTGGTGGGTTTGGGCATTGCTTGTCGGTGCGCTCGCGATTTTGCTGTTCGCATCGATTCGCTTGTACCGACGCGACACGATGGAGATGACGCCAAGCGTTCGCTTCACGCTCATCGCGCTGCGTGTCGCCACGATTCTTGCGCTCGTGTTTTTCTTCTTCGACTTGCAGCGACGAACCCAACGACTGATCACGCGACCGAGCGAAGTCGCGATCCTTGTCGACACCAGCCAAAGTATGTCATTGCCAGCGTCAACATCGGGTGCTCCGCAAAGTCGCGCCGAGCGAACAACGGCGATCCTGGCACAGACTGACCTACTCAGCAAACTTGCTGCGGATCACCGGGTCAGCGTGTATGCGTTCGATGAAGTTGCTGAGCCGCGTTTGCTGGAGAGTCTCGGCGGTGGGGACGAATCAGCGGCTGATACGAAAACAGAATTAACAACAGAGAAGCGATCTCCCCAGGCAATCATTGGACTCGCACTTGTTGCGGTTGCGGTCCTGGTCTCGCTGGCATCGCTAGCCGTGGGAGCGAGCGGACGCGGTGCGAGTGTCGGACCGCTGCTTGTGGTCGCCTCGGGTTTATTCGTGGCTGGGATTATCACCACAGGAACAATCTACACGGTCCAGTCCCAAATACCGCTTGCGGAACTCGTCGGACTGGAGTCAACATCCGTCGACGGCACAAGCGATGCGGCTCCCGATGAAACCGAGACGCCCGAGCCTGTTCGAGTGACGGACTGGGGTGACGCGATTGCGGCCGCTGGCGCCCAAAGCCGGATTGGTGACGCGATTCGAAGCGTGCTCGCGGAGCATGATCCATCGACGTTGGCTGGGATCGTTGTCATGACCGACGGCCAAAACAACGGTGGCTCGGACGCGAGCGTGGCGGTGGCTACGGCACGTCGCAGCGAAGTTGCGTTGTATCCGGTCGGTATCGGAAGCAGCGAAGCACCGACGAATGTCCGCATCGTTGACCTGGATGCTCCGAAACGCGTTTACCCAGGTGATAAGTTTGCTGTTGCGGCAGTGCTACAAGCGAGCGGTGCCAAACCGATTCGTGTCGAAGTCCAATTGCTCGACGGATTGGACAATGCGTCGGATGCCGCAAGCACTGACAATTCCGCGAATCTTGGTGAGGTCATCGATAGCCAAACAGTTGAAGTCGCCAGCGATGGAACGCTGACCGGGATTCGATTTGAACTCGAACCAGAAACCGTCGGTCGGCGACGTCTAGCAGTTCGCATTGTTCCACCCGCCGAGGCTCGCAACCGCGAAGACGACGTTCGTGACGCACGTTATGAAGTCGTTTCGAGAAAACTTCGTGTGCTCACAATTGCTGGCGGGCCAACGCGAGAATATCGATTCGTCCGCAATCTGTTGCACCGTGATGAGTCCGTCGATCTCGACACGTGGCTGCAAACCGGCCAACCCGGAATGAGCCAGGATGCAAACCAAGTGCTCGATCGCTTCCCAGCGACTGCGGAAGAATTATTCGAGTATGACGCGATCCTCATGTTCGATCCGGACTGGACCGCGATGACCGTCGACCAACTTCAAATGCTCGATCGCTGGCTCGCTCAACAAGCCGGCGGCATGGTGCTCGTCGCTGGCCCGGTTTATCACCCCCAGTGGACTCGGTTGCGAACGGACCCGCGTGTTTCGATTATCAGCGGCTTCTTCCCAGTCAACTTATCCTCGCGTGGACCGCTGCTTGATGGTGGACGGCAAGGCGGCGACAACGCATGGCCACCGAAGTTCACACCCGAAGCAAGACGCGCCGAATTCTTGATGATCGCTGACGATCCCCAGGCGAGTTCTGAAGCTTGGGACGAGTTCCAAGGCGTGTATGACTTTGTCGGAGTCAAGAGTGCAAAACCAGCATCAAAAGTTTACGCCTACTTCTCGGACCCAACGACCGACGTTGGCGGATCGCTGCCCGTTTACCTGGCGTCCCAATTCTACGGTGCTGGCCGAGTTTATTTCCAAGGCAGCGGTGAGATGTGGCGACTTCGCGGCGTCAGCGATGCATTGTTCGACAGCTATTGGACCAAACTCGTGCGTTGGATCAGCGAAGGCAGATTGCTTCGCGACAGTAATCGCGGTGTGCTATTGGTCGACAACGGCAGGGCGATGGTCGGCGACACGATTACCGTTCGTGCGGTATTAACGGATGAACAATTTGAGCCATTGGATGTAGTCGAAGTGCCAGCAAAGTTGCTCGCTCCCGGCGGGCGTATCGAAGACATCAAGTTGTTGCCTCTCAAAGGCGAACCTCGCGCTGGGACATATGGCGGGAGATTCGTTGTCCGTGAAGCAGGCAGCTACGAATTGCGACTGACGCTCGGTGACGCTTTGGACGAGCAAGTGCTACGCCAAAGTGTCCAAGTTCGATTACCAACCGTTGAACTGGAACGACCGCGGCGCAATGATCCTGAATTGACCCAACTCGCCGAGATGACTGGCGGGAAATATCTGCCGCTCGATGATGGCGTCACCGAGTCTTCCGTCGCCGCGAACTTGATCGCGACGATTCGTCCTCAACCTCAAACGACGGTGCTTCCAGGCACCCCGGATCGTGACTTTGGTAGCCGACGCAACGCAGTGCTGATGTGGCTGATTGCGCTAATGATCACATTCGAATGGGTCACCCGGCGTCTGCATCGTTTAGCCTAACGCATCACGAAATCACTTCATTACGAAAACACTTCGAGTTCATGTTGTCGCATTCAGAATCTTCTTCGTACCTCGATCCCCAATTGAGTTCGTTATTGACGAACTTGCGGGCCAGTGTGCGCCGATACATCTGGTGTGACT
>JBGTAI010000252.1:0-15377 GCA_041749955.1 Pirellulaceae bacterium
CTGACTGGTCGCCGGATCGGTGAACTGACTGAATTGCAAAGTGAAATCGCTGCGTGGGCCAAACGCACCAACGAAAAGCAACGCGGCGTCGACTGGCAATTCAAGATCGACGACGCTCGCACAAAGCTAAAGCGTCTCTACACCCAAATTATGACTGGATGACGCACTAGAGGGATAAGTCACGCGACTCCGTTGAATGCAAATGTTCATGGGTTCTGGGGAGGTTCATACGTCTGGCCAATCCAGTGACACCTCACTGAACGCCATCGGCAACGTGGCGGCCCGTTAATGCTGTTTACGGAGTGGCTTTTGGCCTTTAGTGCATTCTTGTCAGCAATCGACGGCACGAGACGCTTGTAGCCAAACGTTCGCGTAAGCATACTTTTCGTACGCATAGAAGCAGTCTTGTTGCGTGGTTTCGGGCCCCAATTGTGGAGGCCGTTGTGATCCGTGCTGCGTCTTGAGGCGAAGCCTGATGCCGGCAGCGTCAATTTAGTGTCGATGATGCCGGATTTGCCTGCGAATACCTATCTGTTACTGGCTCGGTGTTCGACGCGATTGATCGTGCACGCTGCATGCTTTCTGGATCGTCCCCACTAGTTTTCCACCAATCTGTTCATATCTCAAATGCTCTCGGTCATCCTCGTTGTTTTTGTTTTCGGTTACCTAGCGATCGCGCTTGAGCATCGTTTGAAAGTCAACAAGGCTGCGACCGCGCTGGTGGTTGGGGTGCTTTGTTGGACGATCTATATTTTGAACGTCGATGTGTTGTTGTCCAGCGATGTCATTCCGTCGTGGTTCGCTGATGAGGCCGCTGAGGGGCAGATTGAGAATGTCAAACTGCATTTCGCGGTTGAGCATCAATTGCTCACCCAGCTTGGTGAGATTGCAGGGATTTTGTTTTTCCTTGTTGGTGCGATGACGATTGTCGAGTTGGTGGATTCTCACGAAGGATTCGCAATCGTGACCAATCGGATTCGGGCGACGAACCAGACCAAATTGTTGTGGACGGTTGCTTGGTTGTCGTTCTTCTTGTCTGCGGTTCTGGATAATTTGACCAGCACGATCGTCATTATTTCTTTGCTTCGCAAGTTGGTTCACAAGCGTGAAGAGCGATTGCTTTTTGCGGGCATCACAGTCATCGCTGCAAATGCCGGAGGGGCATGGACCGTGATTGGTGACGTGACGACGACCATGTTGTGGATCAAGCACAAGATCGGAACGACGGAAGTCATGAAAGAGTTGTTTCTTGGCAGTGTCGTTTGTCTGTTGATTCCACTTCTTGGTTTCTCGCGATTCATGAAGGGGCCACTTTCTCGTCCCGCCGAAAGTGCTTTACGGGTCAGTCATCAGATTCAGCCTTGGCATCAGTGGCTGTTTTTAATCTTGGGGCTCGCGGGATTGCTGAGTGTTCCCGTCTTCAAGTCAATCACTCACTTGCCGCCGTTTATGGGCATGATGTTGGCTTTGGGGGTTTTGTGGATCGTATCTGAGTTCGTCAATCAAACGATGGATGAGCAAACCCGATCAAGCACAGGTGTGCTTGCGGCGCTCCGCAAGGTTGATATGGCAAGCGTGTTGTTCTTTCTCGGAATTTTGCTCGCGGTCGGTGCGCTCGGGGCCACAGGTTTCCTTCAATCGATGGCCCAAGCACTTGACCGAACGGTGAACAATCACGTGATCGTCGCGATTGTCATTGGTCTTGTTTCCGCGGTCGTTGACAACGTGCCGATGGTTGCCGCAGGGATTGAAATGTACTCGATGCCCATCAACGATCCGTTTTGGATGCTGTTGGCTTACTGTGCTGGCACGGGCGGCAGTTGCTTGATCATCGGATCGGCTGCTGGCGTCGCAGCGATGGGGCTGGAGCACATCGACTTCATGTGGTACTTGCGACGAATCACACCGTGGGCTTTGGTCGGTTACATCGCTGGAGCGTCGGTTGTGTTGGTGCAGAGAATGATTTAATTCGCCCCAGCGGACGAAAGGGGCTTTGTAGGCTATGCAAGCGCTGGGTAGTCCGTGTAGAGCTCGAGTAGCTGGCTTTGGACTTTGACAGCGCGAAGAAGTGTCCAAAGCTGGTCTGGCGAGAATTGAATGGGACCATTTTCGCACATCTTGTCGAGTTCGTCTGCGACTGCGGCGTGCTGATCTGCGGCCGCGTCGAGTCGAAAACATGCGCTCTTCCAAGCACGAACCAACTCATTTTCTGTATCGAGATCGTGAATGTTTTCGCATTGATTGAGGATCATCAGGCACAACCGAGCGACATCAATTGGTGCTAGGTCAGGCTGTAGTCGTACAAGGTTCTTTGCTAAGTCGTCACAAGTCATGTTCGGCATCTTCGTCGCTCGCTAATCCTCACAGTTTTGAGCCGCGAAGACGAGCAGAAGGTTTTGAGATTCAGATAAGGGATGCACTGAACAGTAGGATACGGATTTCTTGCGAGCAAACAGAACTTCTGGAAATCTAGTCAATCCAGCCAATTCGAGCATGACGAGTGCTCGATTGATAACCTAAGGCGACCGCATGTTGACGAAACGCAACATGCGGTGCTCAGCAATCGGCGTTAGTTCCGATTGTGAGGGCATCGATACCTTAACCGAGGAGCTGATGTCAGTTTGGTAAGCGTCCCGCTATTCGACGTCTGCTGCGTCGCGTTCGCTTGATTTGCGGCTTTCGAGATAAGCAACCAAATCGCGAAGTTCGCGAGAGGTGATGAGTTTTGCTAAGTCAGCCGGCATTGAGGATTTTCCTTTGCGACGGGCTGTAATCTCCTCGCTCGGAATCAGAACGATTGCGCCGTCAGCTTGAATTAACTCGATGGCCTCATCCGTTTCTGATTTAACAATTCCAGTTACAACTTGGCCATCTTCATTGACGATCACTGCGGTCTCGAAGCCTTCGGCAATTTTCGCATCGGGCATGCAAATCGACTCGAGCAAGTAGCGGCGATCACGTGTTTTTCCGATCGTCGTTAATTCTGGGCCGACGGCGCCACCGGATCGCTCGATCTTGTGACAGCGAACGCAGGAAAGCTCGGTCTTGTCAAAAAACAACCGCTCTCCCTTGGAGACGTTGCCACCACTGAGTGAAGACAGCCACGGTGCCAATGAATCTGTTTCTTGCAGCTTGCTCTGATGCTCAGCAAGTTGTTGTTTGACATCTTCGGGCATGCGGTTAGTCGCAGCTTCGAGGACGTTTAATTGAACTTCGGCGGGAAGTTTGTTTTGAAGATAGTCATTCAACGCAGCAAGAATCGTGGTTGTTGCAAGTGGATCTTTGCTAGCGGCAAGAAGGTCCCAGCCCTGTTGGCGGATTTGAGTTGTACTGCTTTCGGTGGCCTTGATGAATTTTGGTAACGCATTCTGACCGTCATACTTGGCAAGCACTTCCAAGGCGGCGCTTAGGAGCGCTGAGGGAGAATCGAATTCGATCGCTCGAGCCAGTTTGACGGCGGTTTGCGGCTCGAGATCCGACAGTGCCTTGAGAGCTGCGGCCTTGAGGCTTGGCCGTTCATTGGGTCGCGAGACACGCTGGGCCAAGAGGGGAGCAATTTTCTTGATCCCAAGATTTGAAGCCACCATCATCGCGCGCTCACGAATAGATTCTTGGGCTACCATCAACGGATCGATTTCTACGCTCAACGCTTTCTCGGCGATCGTGATACTTCGAGGAGCAATAGGCTTATAGTCATTGGTGACCCGATCACGAGGGTCTGGTTCCGTCCACTTGGCAAGCATATCTAATGCTTCCAATCGCATGTCCTCGGGTGCGGAAGCGGTGGCCGCATACTTGGCCACAGCAGCGGCAGCTTCGGGCGTGCCGAGACGATAGTTGGCCGAAAGCACTCGACGAATCAGTTCTGGATCGGTCAAGTCTTTCGAAATCAGTGCGGCTAGGTCGGTGAGCGCCACAGGAATGGGCTGGTCATGAATCGCCCGAGCTGCTTCGAGTACAACAAGCGGACTCTCATCGCTGAGGAACTTTCCGACTTCGCCACTGCTGCGGCGTCGAAGTGC
Source organism: Pirellulaceae bacterium (assembly GCA_041749955.1). GTDB lineage: Bacteria > Planctomycetota > Planctomycetia > Pirellulales > Pirellulaceae > JBBSJZ01. Next base: position 4,023 of record JBGTAI010000252.1, read on the forward strand.
AACAACGGCAGTGCGTCGAACCGATTCGTTGGGGTGTTTTGACAGTTCTAGTACTGGTTCAGATGATCCAACCTTTGCCAGGTACATCATTCCGGCATGTCGGAGCACTGGATCGGTGTTGTTATTGTCGGCAAGCAACTTGACGATTGCATTGAATGCGTCTGTGGATTGGAGCTCCGCCAACGACATGGCCGCGAAATAGCGGACTCGTGGCTCCGAATCGGACAGCAGCTCCACCAGTTTCACTACCGCATTCACGTTCCCGCGTTCGCCAGCAACTTTAGCGGCCGCAGCTCGAAGAATCGGGTCAGACTCACTCAAAAGCGGCTGTAGTGACGCCAGGATTTCAGTTCGAACGTCGGCATTGAGTCGAGCAATATGGTCGGCACCCCAAATGGCATGCAATCGCACTCGACTTGCGGACGTTGGATCAACGGCAGCAGCAACCAATTCGACATACGCTTTGCGATTCGCCAATTCCCATTGAGCTTCTAAGCGAACGCGTCGGTCTTGGTGTCCAAGCAACTCAATGAGTGGCTCTGTGTCGTACGCTGTCCAGTCGTCAGCAAGCAGCGTGCGGACTTCCTCGACGAGGCTTTGATCAGCCTCGGCGGGAGCTGTGATCCGATAGATCCGACCTTTTCCTAAGCCTTCCCATCCGTCGACCCAATCGCTGACATAAAGTGCTCCATCTGGACCAAAAGCAACGTCGGTTGCAAGCGTTGTCCAAATCGGTTGATCGTTTTCGCCCAGTTGATAAAACGCGCCATGCGGTTCTAGTTTGAATGATCGGATGCCGCTGTTGCTCGGTCCACCGCGAAAGTCACAAATCAGAAAGCAGTCCTTGAGCGACGAGCCGAAGCCAGTCCCGGGGTAGTACGCCAATCCACTTGGCCCATCAGTGAAGTTGGTGATCGGCGGAACGATATAGGCGGGCTGCTCGTTCTCAAACGGGTACCAAATTCGTTCGCGATTGAAGGGGCCACGGTCGGGCAGGTACTGGTAGTACATTCGCCAGCCAGTGTCACCACCTTGCAAGATTTGCACAATTCGAGCTTGGTCACCGCTGTCGCTGTTGTTGTCGACGGTGAACAAATCGCCGATGTCGTTGAACGCAAGTTCCTGGGGATTGCGAAGACCGTTGGCATAGACTTCGAGATTTGAACCATCCAGTTCGCATCGGAATACGGCACCGACGGCAGGGTTGGCAAGCAGTTGGCCATCAGCTGTCGTGACGTGATAACCACGATCACCGATGCTAAAATAAAGACGCCCATCGACACCGATCATCAGACCGTGCATGTCGTGACCTCGGAATGCCACTCGGACGCCATAGCCATCCGAGAGCACGACTCGATCATCGGCAACTCCGTCATCGTCTTTGTCGACTAGCTTCCAGAGTTTTGGAATGCACGTGTAGTAGATGTCGTTTCCGCGGGCGAGAACTCCAGCCCCGGTGCCTTCCTCGATGTGGTTGAAGCCTGATGCCATGATGATGCTCTCATCGGCCTTGCCATCACCATCTGTGTCCCGAAGTCGGCGAATCCGATCATCATGCTGGGCGTACGTCACAGCCGCTTCGCCGAGCAATCGTTTGTGATAGTCAATCCGATCTTGGACGGTCTTGGATGCCAGGTCGGCTAGCAGCCATGTTTCATCATGTGCTCGATTATCGGTGACACCTTGGGATTGGCGAAATGTCTCGCAAACAAACAATCGGCCGCGATTGTCGACATCGAACGCTACTATGTTCGCGACGTCTGGTTCTGCGGCAAAGAGCTCAATTCTCCAGCCCTCGGGAATGCGAATGCCCGCCATCGATTCACTGGCTTCGCTTGATGCGTCCGCAATCTTGGGTTCGAGCGGCTGTGGATCATCAGCGTAACTCAATTCGAGACCAACCGAGCTGACAATAAGTACAATTGCAATCGTAGCAAGCTTGATCACGGCTCGCTTGAGGGTTACTAACGCGGAGGTTTCGGTTCGGAATGAAGTCATCGGCATTTGGGACAGTCAGCTGAAAATAAAGCGATTGGGGAAGTCAAACGAATTTGTGGTGAGCAACGATATGGGACGAGACAATCCGTTAAAAATATGAGGCCGTTACAATTTTAGGACCGTTACAAATACCGTCCGCAACACACGGGAGGTGGGACAGGGGAAACCTCAGCCCACGTAAGACGCTCCGGTGACTCACCGGGCGAAATTTTTAATTCGCGAAGTCTTCGCAAGCGGCTTTAACAGGATAGACGCAAGCATCGGAAACTGGCAAGATTTTAATTCACGAAACAGCTCTCTAAACGGCGATTTCATTGATCCGAATCCCACAACCGCGACCCGAATCCGGTGAGCCGCCGATCCCCGCGAAGGCGGACCCGGATCTACGTGTTGACTCTCTGGCGACTGACTATTTGGAAACTCATCCGATTCGTGCTGGGTCGCCCTTTGCAGAGGGAACCGTTCTTGGTGTGTCTGGGGCATCCGGCTTGCGAACGACGCATGATGCATTTGTTGACCAGGGGCCGATGCAGTACACGGCTGTTGGATCCCTGATCTCATGCTTGGTGGTGCTCGGGTTCGCGATTCCTGCTGCCGTTTGGTTTCCGGCTGGTGGTGTGGCAATCTCGGTACTTGGCCTAGGGCTCGCGATATTCGGGATCCAATCAGGCCGCGTCAAAGAATCGCTCGTGTTGGTCGCCGCTCACCTAGTGCTGTTCTTGTACTGCATCGTGGTATCGCAAAACTGACACTCTACGAAGTGACCAGCACGACCTTGCCATGCAGACTGCCATCGGCCTGTAGCGTTGCTGACTCCTGGATTCGATGCGCCTCAGCGGCGTCGGAAAGCGGGAGCGTCCTGGCGATGTTCGCTCGCAACTTGCCTTGAGCGAGCCAGCGATCGATGTCTGCGGCAGCCGCTCGCATCTCGGCGGGCGATGCTTTGAACATCACAAAGCCAGATAAAGTGCATTCCTTCACATAGAAAGGACCGACAGGAAAGTTTGGTCGGGCATCGCGACCAGCCATCAAAATCATCATTCCGCGTTCGCGAAGCATCCCCACGGCCTCATCGAAATCTGGCACTCGTCGCGTTTCCCAAACCAGATGCACTCCCTGGGGCGAGATCCGCTTGACTGCTTCTGCGATCGGTTCCTCGCGATAGTTGATGGCGTGATCTGCGCCGAGTGAACGAACCTGTTCGCACTTCGCCACCGAACCGGCTGTGGCGATAACGTTCGCACCCGCGATCTTTGCCATTTGGACCACCATGGATCCGACACCACCGCTACCGCCAATCACCAAGATTGTCGGCGGCTCAGTTTGACTGTCGCTGGCTGGTGAGCCATTTCTAGACGGAAAGAAACGTCCTGCCTCACGAAACAGTCCTAAATGGGCCGTTACTCCGACGAGTGCGGATGCCGCCGCGTCGGCTGCAGTGACACTTTCCGAACGATGAAAGCACCAGTGTGCGTCGATTGCAATCTTCTCTGCAAACGTGCCTTGGCGTCCTAATAAACCTTGGTTCGTGCACCAAACAGGATCGCCGACTTTAAATTCAGAAACACCTCCGCCTACAGCTTCAATTCGACCGGCCGCGTCACATCCCAGGATAAACGGTTTAGGCAGGTCCATGGCTACTACACCGCTGCGGATGTACGTATCAATCGGATTCACTGCGACAGCTTCAACACCTATCAGAACTTGTCCAGCTCCCAGCGACGGCTCGGATAGATCGCCGAATTGAATGACCTCGGGGCCTCCGGTCTCATTGATAAAGGCAGCTTTCATAAAATCTAAGTCACACCCAACGTGTCGTTAGAATCGTGGAGGAGGTCCGGGACGCCCCGGTCTTCGTTCCTCAGGCAACAGCCGATCCAGTATCTCTGCTGGTGGTCTCAAATCCAATCGGTCACGTGCTTCAGGTGTCAAATCAAGATACTCTTCCAAGAGATCAGGTTTTTCACTGCGTGATGAAAGAGTCTTTCTGCGGATCGACTCTTCCGCCCAAGCGTTCAGCGTTGCCGACTTAAGATCGAAGTTGCCTGCCGATAAGTTTTCCAAATCCCGAATCGCGTTATTGGTCAGAATGAATTCGATATCCGCCAATTCCTGGATCGATAACTGGCGACGCATCTCAGAGTCGCTTCTTCCCCCAAAGTCTCGCGAGTTCCATCGTCCATCACGCGAAAAACTGTCAAGCTGGAGCCAGTACCGTAGCACCATTCCCGAATTGTCATCGATACGTCGGATCCAATCAGCGATATTAACGTCGTTTTCTGGGTGTGATTGGCGATACGTTTGGAAACGTTGTTTGAGGATTTGTTGAAGTGCAAAAAAGATGCGATCAACGGTCTCTTCGTCCAAGAGCGTGCCGCTTCGGCGAGTGGTTTCCTGCAGCGTCAAGTCAATCGCTTTCCTGATAGCCTCAGCGCGTGTGTCGGCGTCTTGACTCGCTAGGTCGTCGCGAATACTCGCCGGAAGCGTTTCCCGCCATACTGCATAAACTCGCATGGTCAAAAGCAGATTTTCAGCATCCGGTTGTGCCGCAACCGCTGCCGCGGTGCGTCGAACCTTGTCGCGTTCTTTCTCGTCGAGTCCTTCGAATTGGTCCCAGCGAGACGCAAGGCGAGCCCGATCGTCGAGCGACAGACTTGGTAAGGCCGAAGCGCGATCTTCAAGCGGAATTGCGGCCACGAGTGTCGTCGGGCCAAGGTAGAGATCACCGACTTTTGCAGCCGAATCGATTGCTTGGTTCCAAGTTGAGTTGGCGCTGAGTTGCCGCATCAACTTCATGTCCGTGCCGTGCACGAAAGCTTGAAGGTCCTCGGCGACTGAGAGATCCGCCAACTGCTGTTTGTAAGCGGCGTGGCGCTTAAGCGTTACTACTGCCGCCCCGCCAATGACTGCGACAAGACAAAGTCCAACCGTCGACAAGCCCCATCGATGACGCGACCAAAAGGATTGTTTTTGTTTATTCAGGGCATTGAGATCCGCGACGACGAACTCTAGGGTTGTCTCAACGAGTTTTTCGCTTGGTGACGGGTTGGGCAAATCTTCAAGCCATTCCCAACTGGACTGCAACTGCTGCAAACGAATCCTGAGCGGCTCGTCATCTAACAACCGATCTTCCAATTCGCCTCGCGTCTTGGAGTCGAGTTCGCCATCAAGATATGCAACGAGTAGCTCATCGTCTGGATCGACGGGGCTGTCATCGGAAAGCCGGGCCAAGCTCATGACGGAGCCTCATCAGAAATAACGCCGGTATCAATGTACGACTGCAGTATTTCTTTCAAGTTGACTCGTGCACGACTGAGTAGCGACTTCACCGCCTTTGTCGTCAAACCCATGGTTTCGGCGATTTCCACGTAGTTCATATTTTCAAACCGTGACAAAATCAGCGCCATTCTTTGGCGCTCGCCCAACGTTGCAACCGCCGCTCGTACGACTTCTTCTCGTTCTGTCCTTTCGACGATTCTAGCCGGCATCATCCCACTCGCCTCCAACGCAGTCGAAGCTAGAAGTTGCGCGCCGCTGGGAGCTTCAGCACTACGCGGTGCATCAACTTCGCTAACTTCTTGCCGTCGATTATTGGCTCGTGCTGCGTTTTTCGCGACATTGCCCGCGATCGTAAACAACCAAGTCGAAAATTTTGCACCAGGCTCGTATCGTTTGCGAGCTCGGTAAATCCTCAGAAACGTTTCTTGAGCCAAGTCTTCTGCTAAATCCGCTCGCGGTCCGATGTGTTGCATCAGTCGTACCAACCGGGACTGGTACCGACGCACCAACTCTTCAAAGGCCCCTGCGTCGTCTTCTCGAACGCGCAGCATCAAACGCACATCCGGGTCGGACTGCTGATAACGCATTGAGGTCGAGGGACTAACGGTCAAACAACTGCACCGCAAACAAGAGGCTTCGTGTGACTTTGGTGGTCCTTTCCAGTCTAACCGTTCTTAACCACCAACAAGACCGCAAGTTTCGCCAAAAAAAAGGTTGACGCTGCCAACGCTGGATCGAACAGCGAGCAATCCAAGTGTTTTTGGCGATCGTTAACGGCAAAATCGCCCACAGACTTTGTCAGAGCTATCGTCCTTGAAGCTGCTGAGCGCGAGCCATCGCATCTTCAGCCTTGACGATGTACTGCTGGTCTTGAGTCCCCGCCCAGGCTCGCTGGTAAGTGACACTCATGGCGGTGAAATTGAATGGGTCTTCAGGCTCCAGTTCACAAGCGTTTTTGCCATGCTCGATCGCTTCAAGGTGCTGGCCGGTCTTGGTGTAGACGCGAGCCAATGCGAGATGCCCCAGCACAAACGTATCGTCTTCAGTGACGATTGCTTTTAAGCCCTCAATTGCCTCGACGAACTTCTCGTCATCAATCAGCTTTTCAACAATATTGTATTGGGCGTGCAAATCACTCATCACGGAACTTTCTGGGTAAGGAAGACAACTTCGTCAGGCTAGTCTGAAGGCATGGATTGACCGGGTCAAGGCACTCGACTGCTAGCATTTTATGCATTGTGTCAATTTTGAACACAAAACAAAAAACGGCATATCATCAAGTCACGATGATATGCCGTTTCAATGTTCTTCAATCGATTGAAACCGACTACTTGGTCAGTGCTGCTTGAGCTGCGGCCAAACGAGCGATCGGCACTCGGAATGGGCTGCAGCTGACGTAATCCAATCCCACGCTGTGACAGAACTGAATCGACGCAGGATCGCCACCGTGCTCACCACAGATACCGACCTTGAGTTTGGTCTTCTTGCTGCGGCCTTTCTTGACGCCCATTTCGACAAGTTGTCCAACGCCGGTAGCGTCGAGCGTTTGGAACGGATCGCATGGCAACAAGTCTTGCTTGAGGTAATCAGGCAGGAACGTGTTGATGTCGTCACGGCTGAAGCCGAACGTCATTTGAGTCAAGTCGTTGGTACCGAAGCTAAAGAAGTCGGCGTACTCAGCTACTTCGTCGGCCGTCAACGCAGCACGCGGAATTTCGATCATCGTACCGATCGAGATGCTCAACTTGCCTTCATACTTCTTCGCCGCGATGGTGTCCTTGATCACTACTTCGACTTGACCACGCAACAGCTTGAGTTCTGCGGCTGTGCCGATCAACGGAATCATGATCTCCGGCATGGCCTTGATTCCCTTCTTCTCGCAATTGATCGCCGCTTCGACGATCGCGCGAACTTGCATTTCCAGGATTTCTGGGAACGTCACGCTCAATCGGCAACCACGGTGTCCGAGCATCGGGTTGTTTTCGTGCAGTTGGTCCACGCGAGCCTTGATGTCCGCTGGCTTCACTCCGAGTTCCTCAGCCATGATTTTTTGGCCAGCACTGTCGTGTGGCAAGAATTCATGGAGTGGCGGATCTAGAAGACGAACGGTAACGGGCAGTCCGTCCATTGCCTTGAAGATGCCTTCGAAGTCTTTGCGTTGGAATGGTAGCAACGTCTTGAGCGCGTCGCGACGTGCTTGCTCGTTCTTCGCCAGAATCATTGCACGCATGTGGATGATCCGATCTGGATCAAAGAACATGTGCTCGGTGCGGCAAAGGCCAATGCCCTCGGCACCAAACTCACGAGCTCGCTTGCTGTCCGCTGGTGAATCCGCGTTGGTGCGAATGCTGAGCTTACGGAATCCGTCAGCCCACTCCATCAACTTTGAAAAGTCGCCTGACAGTTTCGGCTCTTGTGTCTCGACCGAACCGGCCATCACTTCGCCGGTCGTGCCGTCGAGGCTGATGACGTCCTTGATGCCAAAACTTCGCTTGCCAACCGTGAACTTCTTAGCTTTCTCATCGATGATGACTTCGCCGGCACCCGCGATACAGCACTTGCCCCAACCGCGTGCGACAACGGCTGCGTGGCTCGTTGCACCACCGGTGCTCGTCAAGATTCCGACAGCTGCATTCATGCCGTCGACGTCTTCTGGGCTCGTATCCTTGCGAACGAGAATCACTTTCTCGCCAGCTTCGGTTCGCTCACGTGCTTCGGCAGCAGTGAACGCTGGGTGACCGACGGCAGCTCCTGGTGAAGCGGCCAAGCCACGAGCGATCACGTCCGCAGCATTACGCGCGGTTGGCTTGAAGCTCGGCAACAGCAACTGAGTCAAGTCACTTGCAGGCACGCGAAGGATAGCGGTCTTTTGATCAATGAGCTTTTCCTTGACCATGTCAACAGCCATCTTCACGGCCGCTGGTCCGGTTCGCTTACCATCACGAGTTTGCAGCATGTAAAGCTTTCCACGCTCAATCGTGAACTCGATGTCCTGCATGTCCTTGAAGTTGGTTTCAAGAATATTCTTGATATTCAACAGTTCTTTGTGAACAGCCTTGTTCCACTTTGGCATCTCAGCGACGGGTTGTGGCGTACGAATACCCGCCACAACGTCTTCGCCTTGTGCGTTGATCAAGAACTCGCCATAGAACTTGTTCTCGCCCGTGTTCGGATCGCGTGTGAACGCCACGCCCGTTCCCGAGTCGTCGCCCATGTTGCCGTAAACCATCGACTGGATGTTCACAGCCGTGCCGAGCAAACCGCGGATGTTTTCGATTTCACGATAACGAATCGCACGATCCGTCATCCAGGATTCAAACACTGCCTTGATCGACAGTTCCAATTGCTTCAGCGGACTTTGTGGGAAGTCTTCGTTAGTGTGCTTCTTGTAGGCCTTCTTGTACGCTTCGCACAATTCCTTGAGGCCTTCAGCCGGCACTTGCGTGTCTTCGACAACCTTGTATTTCTTCTTGATGATATCGAACTCATGTTCGAACGCTTCGTGATGCATTCCCATCACGACGTCACCGAACATGTTGATCAAACGACGGTAGGCGTCATACGCGAAACGCTCGTTCTTCGTGGCCTTTGCAAGCCCTTCAGTTGACGCGTCATTGAGTCCGAGGTTGAGAATTGTGTTCATCATTCCCGGCATGCTTCGCGCAGCACCGCTTCGCACGCTAACGAGCAACGGATCGTTGTCGTCACCGAACTTTTTGTTGAGCTCCTTTTCGAGCATCGTGACTGCTTTGCCAACTTCTTCCATCAGCCCCGCAGGCAACTTTTTCTTTGCCTTGTAGTAACCATCACAAACTTCAGTTGTGATCGTGAACCCGGGAGGAACTGGAAGACCAATGGAGGTCATCTCCGCCAAGTTGACGCCTTTGCCACCGAGAAGATTCTTCGATTCGTTTTTGCCTTCGGTCTTTGACTTGCCGAAGTAGTAAACCATTTTTGCCATGTTGAGTTTCTCTGTCTTTAACCGTCGTAGTCAGGGGGCGGAGAGTGCAGACCAGTCTATCTGGGCTGACTGTTAGAAAGTTGTGTTTTGGCTGTCGATCACAGACCATGCAGCAAGTGTGGGGTTGGCTGTCATTTTCCAGCCGACTCCCGATCAACGAATACGGCTCGCAAACAGTTGGAGCCGAACTACAGGGCTGCACAAAGACCCGAAAAGATGCCGAATTTCGGCCGCACTGTAGATACAGACCTTGAAAAGGTCAATGAGAGGTAGCCATTCGAGGCCAAAGATCCGCGGACAGCAAGAGACGTTTTGGCATCGCCGCCGTCGCTTGCTGTCCACAGGTCTCCGTCCGCCGACAACTAACATCTATAGGGCTGACAGGAATCGAACCTGCACTCCGTGAGGAACTAGATCCTAAATCTAGCGCGTCTGCCAGTTCCGCCACAGCCCCATTATGTTAGAAGCCAGAAGTCCGTTTACCGTGAACAGGAAGGCTCAGGGCCCTCCGTCTGTCCACGGGGAAATCACTAGGTTGTCTCTTCGCCGGTCGCAGTTGGCACGACCCAAACCTTGAGGTTTGCGTCGACTTCGCTGTGCAAGTGAACACGGACTGTGTAAAGACCAAGCTCCTTGAGTGGACCGTCGAGTCGAATTTGGTCCTGAGCAAGAGCGAAGCCTGCTTCCTTGAGCGCGTCCACAATTTCGTGAGGTCCAACGCTGCCGTACAAGTGGCCTTCGTCGTTTGCGTTTGCTTCGATCGTAATCGACTGCTTCGCAAGTTCGTCGGCGAGTGCGTGGTAGCTCTTGAGCTTCTCGAGCTCAAGTTCGCGAAGTTTCTCGCGGTGCTTCTCGACCATCCGTTGATGGTGGTCGGTGGCGATTGTTGCCATGCCTTGAGGAAGCAAGTAATTCAACGCGTAGCCACGTTTAACTTCGACGATGTCGCCTTGCTTTCCAAGGTGCTCGACGTTGTGAATCAGCAACAATTGAACGCCGCCGTTTTGACCGGTTGGCAATCGTTTGAACGGTCGCTTGATGTTACGTCCACGAGTTTTGGACTGACGAATTCGGTCGGCTGACTTCACCATGAGAACGGTTCGCTTCGAAAATGGATCGCTAAAGTTGTGTTGAAAGCTTGATTGAACAAGCGGTTATAGAAAACAAATGTTCTAAAATGGAATGTCGGGATCATCGTATCCGCCACCGCCCGCATCGCCAGTTGGTTGGGCTTCGCGGCGTCCTGGCGGTACGCTGTATTCCTCGTCGCCGGATGGCTCCGCGACTCGTTGCGGGCGGCTTTTTCCGCCCCCAGATCCACCTGATCCGCCGCCTTCGCGAGCTCCAATCAGCTGCATCCGTTCGCCAATTACATAAAGTTTACTTCGTTTTTGGCCATCTTTTTCCCATTGGTCGAGCTTCAGGCGGCCCTCGACCATGATGGGCGAGCCCTTGCTCAGGTACTCGCTGCAAACTTCGGCGATTCGACCGAAAAGCGTGACATCAACGAATGTTGCCTCTTCGATCCACTCACCCGTCGCGTTTTTACGGCGATCGTTTACTGCCACGCAATTTTCGGTCACCGCCATGCCACCAGGTGTGTAGCGCAGCTCGATGTCACGAGTCAAATTGCCAATCAAGATTACTCGGTTGTAACTGGCCATCTTGTGTCCTCAAACGGAGTCGAAAATCGATTGGTCCGGGAAGTCCCCTAAACCTCAGCGACTTCTTCTTCGTCCTCGATAACCTCATCGGATTCGACGATTCCATCAGCCGTGCTGCTGGGGCGAATCGTTTCTCCGCGAGCGTTCGCAAGGATCGCTTCCACCAATCGTGGATCGAGCTTCAGCGTCATTTCGCGAAGGATCGCTTCGTAAAGCTGGAATGAGCGAGCAAGCTTCGGTAGCGACGTTGCGTCGATATCGAAGTAGCACAACCAATAAGTCCCCTTTTGGTGACCATCGATTGGATACGCGAGCTTTTGCTCCATCCACATTCGGTTGACATGGACGCTACCGCCAGCCTCAGCCACGAATGTTTCGATTTGGCTGCTCACGCCGCCTGGGTCTCGCGCGTAATGATTGCTGTCGAGAATGAACAGCGTTTCGTAAGTGTTC
>JBGTAI010000253.1:0-40079 GCA_041749955.1 Pirellulaceae bacterium
TTCATTGGCAAGGTCAGCGGGAATGTCACCGATCCGTTTTGCGAGGCTCATGAAACGCCTGTTTGGCCTCACTCCAAGCCAGTACATCGCAAAGCACCGTGTGAGTACCGCATCGGATATGTTGCGAGACACGAACGAATCGATCGCAGACATTGCGTTAGCTTGTGGGTACTATGACCATAGCGCTTTCTCGCGTGCGTTCCATAAACTCACGGGCGTTTCACCCACGGCTTTTCGCGAGGCGTCTGCGGATAAGGAAAGGTGGTCCACTGCGAAAGGAAGTTAAATGGCCATGGGTTGCATGCTTCGCTGAGCTTGTAGGGATGGCCTGGCTTCTGCCGCAGGCTTGAAGGTCTTCGGCCAGTGTTTGATGACTCGCGGTTCGTAGCCATCACAACGATTGCCAACGGCTGCCAAGGCCAATGTCGGCAAAGCGGCCAACCTACAGCGGGGAAAACTAGGGCGAAAACTAGGAAAGCTAGGGCCGCCCAATATATAAAAACTAGGGAAAACTAGAGAAACTAGGGCCACCCAAGGAAAGCTAGGGCAGGAAAGCTAAACGCCACGGCATTCACCCACTAATTTAGTTCTTCGCAGGTGTGTGACAACATCTCGGACGACTTGCTTCTCAAGGATTGTCTCGAAATCTCACCGCCACGTGTTGAGGGAAGGCGACGACAGCGATAGCGAGAAATCCAGCTGAAATTACTGGGATATGCGGAAGAGACCGCGATGAAATAGGCGGGGATTCCGCTCGCCTGTGCCCGATCGCTCCTCAGCTCGACGATCACAACGAAGCTTCGCGGCGCGTCCAAAGCCATCGACGCCTCGTATTTTCACGGGCATCAATTCATTAGCAATGAACTATCGATGTCACTTGTGAGTCGACGGCTATGGGCGAGCAGATGAATGGCCAGGCGGATGGAGCTTACGGAAAGACGATCGAATCGCCTCGTTTCGCGGGTTTGCCGAAGTTGGGCGTGCCGTCGGCGTTCCAGGTCATCGGTTGGACAAAGATGCTGCGGGCCCAGCCGGGCTCACGGCTGTCTTTTGCATGATACGCATGCCACCAACTTGATCCGTCGAGCGATTGCGTGAAGCTGCCGTGGCCGACGCCGTAGGTTGATTCGGTGCTTTGGAAGACAGGCTCCGGGTGCTTCTTCCATGAGGCTGGATTCATTGGGTCATCACCGACAAGTTCGAGTAATCCCAGCTTGTAGCTCGGCAGCCACGATGCGCTGCATGAGTAGGTGGCGAAGGTGCGGCCACCGTGCTTGAGGATTTGCGGGCCTTCGTTGAGTCCACGCGTTCCGAGTTTCTCTTCGACGCGTTCCCACACATAGTCATCCGACTTGGAAATCATGACTCGATTGCCGCTGGTTTCGGTCGGCGACTTGAGCGGAACGATGTACAGGTTCTGGACGTCGCTATCGATCGTGGTCCAGCCCGAGAACAACGCGAACAAGCTGTCGTTATGTTCGAGTACGGTCATGTCGATCGCCCAGAAATTATTCGTCTGCGTCGCGAACTCGTCTCCGGTATAAAGCGGCCCGTGAAGTTCGTATTCCCCGAGCGGATCGTCGGTCTTGGCAACGAGCACGTATGTGCGGTGGTTGATGTTTTGGCCATCGGATGCAGCGAAATAGATGTACCACTTGTCACGAATCTTGATCAGCTCGGGTGCCCAGATTTCTTCCGAGTAAACGGTGCCGGCCGGCGGACGCCAAATGAGGTGCTTCTCACCTAACTCGCACAGTGAATCTGAGACGTGCATGGAGATCTCGAAGTTGTCACTCTGGGTCCACAGATATCGGTCGCCATCTCGGACCACGCACGGATCTTGGCCGACCGCGATCGGGTTGGTGAACGTTCTCTTGGCGGTTGGTGCGTCTTGGGCTGGTACGGCGAGGGAAAAGCCCACGACGAGAACGAAGCTGATGCAGAGTCGGAATTTCATAGTGCGATTGGGAGAGGAGCGTTGCGTATCAAAGCGACGAGCGTTGGGTCGAAGATCGTTGGGTCAACAGGCCTAAACCGAGTATTCGTTTTCGCCGTGCGTATACTTTACTTGGTAGATATCTGTGCGGCGATCATTCCAGTTCTGGACGCTGCCGCTTTGCCGATGTCGCCGCAGCAGTTCGAGGTCGACGTCGTGCATGATGACGGTTTCCACGTTGGGGTTGGCTTCTGCACCGATGCCTTCACGAGCAAACATGACGTCACACGGCGTAAAGATCGCTGATTGGGCGTAGTGGATGTCGGCGTTGTCGACGAACGGCAAGTTGCCAGTACAGCCTGAGATTGCGACATAAACATGGTTCTCGATGCATCGGGCATGTGCACAGGTGCGAACTCGCAAGTGCCCGTTTCGCGTGTCCGTATTGTAAGGCACAAAAATGATGTTCGCGCCACGGTCGACTGCCATTCGTGACAACTCAGGGAACTCGCTGTCGTAGCAAATTTGTATCGAGATCGGCCCGCAATCGGTGTCGAGAACTTCGAGCGTGTCACCGCCCGTGACGCCCCACCAACGTCGCTCGTTGGGAGTGACGTGGATCTTGTACTGTTTCCCGATGCTGCCGTCTCGGCGGAACAGGTACGCCACGTTGTAGAGCAAGTCGTCTTCGACCACGAACTGAGAACCGCCGACGATATTGATGTCGTACTTCACGGCAAGTTCAGTCGACATCTCTAGAAACTGGGGCGTGTATTCCGCCAAGGCGCGCGCCGCCAAGCCAGGCCGCTGGGCGGGGATCAGCGAAAGGAGCTGGGTCGTGTACAGCTCGGGGAACAAACAGAAGTCACATTTGTAGTCACTCGCGACGTCGACAAAATATTGCATCTGTTTCGCGAACTCATCAAAGCTGCCGACAGACCGCATTTGATATTGGACAGCGGCGATGCGAACTTGCTGGACACTGCGTCGATAGCGTTTTCCACGACCACTCGCAGCGGAATAGTCCAGGTTGTTCCAACGCAGGTACGTAGCATAACCACAACTCTGGGTGTCGCCCGGCAAGTAGTTGGGGATGAGGCCTTCGAGGACGAATCCGTTTGCTGTTTGCGCCGTGAGGACTGGATCGTAAATCGCTTTGTTGGCGACGGCGTCAACATAATCGCGTGCCGTCATCTCGTGGTTGTATTTGTGGTAGCCAGGGATGCGGCCGCCGATGATGATGCCACGGAGGTTTTTCTGGCGACAGATTTCTTTTCTTGCGTCGTACAAACGTCGCGACAGCCGCATGCCGCGAAACTCGGGGTCGACCATCATTTCGATGCCGTACATGACGTCACCGCTTGGGTCGTGCGTCTTGATGAACCCTTGGTCGCTAACCGCCCAATAGTTGTGCCATTCGAGATTATCATCGTCCGAGACAATCAAACAGCTGCTGCTGGCCGCGATCTTGCCGTCGACTTCGAGCACCAATTGGCCTTCGGGGAAAATCTTCAGCTGGCTTGCGACCTGTTCTCGCTTCCAGACAGGCATGTCGCCGAAACACTTCTTTTGCAGAGCAACTAAATCGTCATAGTCGCTGATTTGCATCTGCCGAACAGCGATCTGCCACTCGAATTTCGTGAGGTCGATCTCTTGGGTCATCGTGTCTCGATCGGTTAATGTATTGGAGCAACGCGAACGTGCGTTCGGAAACCTACGGTATACGGAATCAACCACTAACGAAAGTGACACAGATGGCAGTCGAGATTGATGTGAAGTATCTGGGCGATTTGCAATGCCACGCAACGCACGGTCCGAGCGGATCAATGCTGACGAGCGAAGCTCCCGTCGATAACGGTGGCACGGGTGGGGCGTTCTCGCCGACAGATCTAGTTGCCACAGCCTTGGGGACTTGCGTGATGACAATCCTCGGTTTGATGGCAAAGCGTCACGATGTGGATCTCGTTGGGATGCACGTGCACGTGACTAAGGAAATGGTCACGACTCCGATTCGACGCATCGGTGGTTTGAAGACTCGGGTGACGATCCCAGCAGGCAAGCTCGATGATCCGAGTATGCGTTCACGTTTCGAAGCCGCGGCACGGACGTGTCCGGTGCATCAGAGTTTGCATCCAGACATCGACGCGCCGATCGAGTTTACGTACGAGTGAGTCAAGCAAGCGATTGCAACACTTCTTTCGCTTTGGCGATCGTGTCGTCGATGATCGATTCCGTGTGCGTGCGGCTGAGGAAGAGTGCTTCGAATTGGCTGCACGGCAGATACACGCCTCGCTCGATCATGCCCCAGAAGTAACGGCCATAGGCGGCTCGATCGCTTGTGTCAGCGTCACTCCAGCTGCGGACTGGGTTGGCATTGAAGAACAGCGTCAACATGCTGCCAACATGCTGGACTTGATGTGCGACGCCAGCCTCCGTGGCTGCAGCGGTTAAGCCTTTTGCGAGTTGATCGCCGATCGAGTCGAGGTACTTGTACGGTGGGTCGTTTTTCAGAATACGAAGTGTTGCTGAACCAGCAGCTACGGCCACTGGATTCCCAGCCAACGTGCCGGCTTGATAGACTTTGCCCGCTGGTAGCACATTGTTCATGATGTCTTCGCGACCACCATAAGCGGCGAGCGGCATGCCACCGCCGACGATTTTGCCGAGCGTCGTCATGTCGGGCGTGATGCCGAATCGTTCTTGAGCGCCGCCGTATGCGAGCCGAAAGCCCGTCATGACTTCGTCGAAGATCAAGATCGCGCCATCGTCGGTTGTTAACTTTCGAAGGCATTGAAGAAAATCATTCGATGGCAACACGCACCCCATGTTGCCAACGACGGGTTCGAGGATCACGGCAGCGATCTTGCCAGCGTGCTCGGTGAACGTGTTTGTGATCGCGGTGATGTCGTTGTACGCCAGCACGATCGTGTCACCACCAGCACCCGGAGTCACGCCCGGCGAATCGGGGACACCGAGCGTCGCGCCAGCACTTCCGGCAGCAACGAGCAGACTGTCGACGTGCCCGTGGTAATTCCCCGCGAACTTGACGATCTTGTGTCGGCCGGTTGCACCGCGGGCGACGCGAATGGCGCTCATCACAGCCTCAGTCCCGCTGTTGACGAGCCGCACTTTGTCGATGCTTGGTACCGCTTCGATGATTTGCTCAGCGAGCTCGGACTCGGCTTCGGTGGGTGCGCCGTAGCTCGTGCCGCGCGCGACGGCACGATAGATCGCTTCGACGACTTCTTCGTGGGCATGACCGAGGATCATTGGCCCCCATGAACCGATGTAATCGACGTAGCGCCGGCCATCGATGTCGTGAAGGTAGCACCCTTTGGCGTGGTCGATGAACAGCGGTGATCCACCGACGCCGCCAAACGCTCGCGCGGGGCTGTTCACGCCACCAGGAATCAGCTTCCTGGCGCGGTCAAAGGCAGCAATACTTCTCGGGCCGACGTCGTGAGTAGTTTGAGTTTGAGTGGGCATCGTTGAAGTCTCAATTAGGTTCTTTGGGCATCGACCAATTCGCGGGCACCTTGCGATGCCAATGTTTCGCTGACTTGTTTCCCGAGGTCGATCGCGATTTGGTTCCAGTTCTCTTGGTTGAACGGCGCGGTCACGTGTTCGTGCAACCGAGTTCGACCGTCGGCGGACAATACTCTCGCAGTCATTTCGATCGTGTCGCCCTGGACGACTGTATACGCCGCAATCGGCGCCAGGCAGCCACCGTGTAATTCCGCAAGCAGCGTACGCTCGGCAACCACCGCGGCGAACGAATTGATATCGGAAAGCGCACCGATTGTCTTCGCGGCGTCCTCGTCGTCGGAGCGGACTTCGATCCCCAGTGCCCCCTGGCCTGGCGCGGGCAATATCTCATGCAGCGACAGCTGGACTCGCGCCAGATCCGTTAGCTGTAACCGATGCAAACCAGCTTCGGCTAACACGATGCCATGGAATTCCCCCGCCGCTAATTTTGCAAGACGCGTTTGCACGTTACCACGCAGCGGGCTGATGCGGAGATCGGGCCTGAGGTGGAGCAATTGTGCAGCCCGTCGTTTGCTGCCGGTGCCGATGTGGGCGTCCACGGGGAGCGTTGCGATCGTCAGTCGACCGGGCGAAACGAGCGAGTCGGCGATTGTCTCACGCACGGGGACGCATGCCAGAACAAGCGACTCGTTCACTTCTGTCGGCAAGTCCTTGAGCGAATGGACAGCGACATCAGCCTCGTCGTCGAGCAATGCCTGTTGGATGCGTTTGGTGAACACGCCAGTTTGACGCCCCACCTGGATCGGGCTCATATCGGTGTCACCGCTGCTGACGAGTGGCACAAGCACGGTTGGAACGTTGTGCTCAGCCAAACGTGCGGCGATATATTCAGCTTGCCACAGCGCCAAAGGGCTCTGGCGGGTGGCAATACGGAGGGTTCTTGGGCTCACAGATTTACTTTCAGCTTGACTCTTGAAGAGCCATAAGACTAGCCTTTTGGTCGGATAGGCACAGTGCCAGTTCGTCAACTTTTGCGAGCGGGAGAGTAGCGATGACGCTGAAAAAGACGGTGTTTTGCGAATCAGCAACCATTTTGAAGAATCCGCACTATCGACGATCGCTATTCTTTGTTTTCGCCTGTTTCTTCCTAGTCCCGACTGTTTGGGTATCCAGTGCCGCCGCTGATTCGGCCGCAGACAGCAACTCACGCGTCCAGCTGGCTGAGCGACTCGAGCCGTTTTATCGAGTTTGGTCTGGCAAGCAAGATCGCTTTGCTGTGCACGTTCATGCGAATGTAAAAATCAAGGACAAGCTCGAGTCGATCGACATTCGAGTCGCCAGGTTTGATAACGAGTCGTTTGACTTCGTCGCCACGCACCCAGATTACTCGGTCGAAGTTTATCGTCGCGAGACTGTCACCGCGATGGTGTTACCCAAGCACGAACGCGTGTTCATCGGCGAAGGCGATTTAAGCTCCAGCGATTTGAACTCCAGTACTACCGAGTCCGGCGACCACCTCGCACCGCTGGGGCTTGCCACGCGAGTGTCCAGCAGTGCCAGCATGATGGGCACGTTCGTTTCGATGCTGTCGCTCGGTGACGCAAAGTCGTTGCTCTCGATGGTTTCGGGCTTCGTCAAGATTGAACAGCTTGATCGGGACGCGACTTGGATGCTAGGCGGCAAAGTCGAAGTCTCGTTCGATGAACAGAATGGCGCGTCGCGAATGAACTTGCGATTCGACGACAATCAAGCAACGATAACGCTTGCGGCCAACCCAGTTCCAGCGAGCGAGACGGCGTGGACTCGCTATGAACAAGTTTCTGTGGCACGCGACGAGATGGAGCAGCAGTTCTCTCGTGGGATTCGTCGTGCTTGGGAAGTCGTGTGGCCATCGGCGGAACTGACGCACCCCAGCCAAGTCGCCAAGCAAGTTGAACATGGTGAGTTGCGATACGTCGACGGGCAACGCTTGGTGCTGCTTTCCGGAACGCCCGAACAAATCGGTAAAGCTCACGGCGAATTACTGAAGAACGAAACGGAGCGTTGCATCGATTCAGTGCTCAATGCATTCGGCACCGTTCAAACGATCAACAGCGGCCGTTGGTTCCGACATGATCTTGCCGCAGCTTACAAGCGATTGAAGCCGCACATCCCAGCAGACCATATCGCCGAAACGCGTGCACTCGCGATCAGCGTTGGGCAATCACCAGAATTGTTTGAGCAATTGAACGTGTTCCCAGAATTGTTTCACTGTTCGGGTTTCGCTGTATTCGATTCAGCGACGGTCGACGGCAAGCTTTATCATGGTCGTGTGCTGGATTACATGACGACGATTGGGTTGCAAGACTCCGCGACCACTTTTGTCGTTTCTGTCGACGGCAAAATTCCGTTCGCGAACGTTGGCTACGCTGGGTTTACGGGAAGCGTCAGCGGCATGAACACGGAAGCGATTTCTCTGGGCGAGATGGGCGGCGGTGGCGAGGGGCAATGGGACGGCGTGCCGATGGCGACTTTGATGCGTCGCGCGCTCGAAGAATGTTCCACGCTCGACGAAGTCACTGATTTGTGGTCAAAGAGCCCGCGGACGTGTGAGTATTACTACGTGTTCGCCGACGGAGAAACGAACGACGCGGTCGGAGTCGCGGCGACTCCAAACAAGATCGAATTGATCCGGCCAGGCCAGTTTGATGAGCGACTGGGCGAGGGAATTACCGATGCAGTGGTCTTGTCCGCAGGCAGTCGACTGGAAGAACTTCGCAAACGAGTCACCGACAACCATGGCAAGATTGATGCGGAAATGGCGATGTGGTTGATGAGCCGCCCCGTGGCGATGACATCAAACTTGCACAATGTGTTGTTTGTGCCTGCTGATGGTGTTTTCTACGTTGCCAACGCAAGTCACGATCTGCCTGCCGCAGAACGACCGTACGTGAAGTTCGAACTCAAAAAGTTGGTTCAATAGATGTTGTTACGCATGACCTCGGTGGCGTTGCTTGCGGCGAGTTGGATGGCATGCAATGCTGCTGTCGCGGAATCACCTGGCGTCGCCGCAGTCGCAACGTTTTCGGGATCCTCGCTTGTCGGCAACACCTACACTGCGAGCGACACGATCGCTATCGGCGAAGAGGCGAACACGGACGCACGCGAGTGTTTGCAAGGGTTGTCGTGGAAGCCGGCAGAGTTTTCGGTGCAGTGCGAGGCTGCGACGACGTGGCGTTTCG
Organism: Pirellulaceae bacterium; assembly: GCA_041749955.1. Lineage (GTDB taxonomy): Bacteria > Planctomycetota > Planctomycetia > Pirellulales > Pirellulaceae > JBBSJZ01. Next base: position 8,644 of record JBGTAI010000253.1, read on the forward strand.
ATTCGCTCGTGCGATTCCCCTCAGCCATCGAGACTGGTGACGCGGTGAATGATCGAGTGGCGCTCGAATGGCACATGGCTCGGAATGCGCAAGGCGATATCGTCAAAGCACCAGCCGTCCTTGTGGTGCATGAGTCGGGCAGCAAGATGCCGGTGGGTAAGTCCTTGGCGTTTCTGTTGTCGCGCCATGGTCTTCACGCATTCATGATTCATTTGCCTGGGTATGGCGAACGACGAAGTGAATCGCGACCGAAGTCCGCCGCGAGTCTGATTCGGTTGACTCGCCAATCGATCATCGACGTGCGACGAGCAAGAGACGCGATCGCAGCGATGCCGATGGTCGATGCGGATTGCATCTCGATTCAAGGGACAAGCCTGGGCGGTTTCATCGGTTCAACAGCCGCCTGTTTGGACGATGCCTACGATGGTGTGTTCCTGATGTTGTGCGGAGGTGATCTGTACGACGTGCTGCAAACCGGCAAACGTGACGCGGAGAAGATGCGTCGCCAAATGGCCGAAGAGGGGCTGCAAGGCGAGGAGTTGAAAACGCTTTTGTATTCGATCGAGCCAACTCGGATCGCGCATCGTTTGGACCCGAAGCGAACTTGGCTCTTCAGCGGTCGCTATGACGATGTTGTGCCGCTGGCCAATGCGAATTTGCTCGCTCAGGCCGCGAAGTTGACGCCTGAGCACCATGTGCTCTACGATGCGGACCACTATTCAGGTGTGATCCGGATTCCCGAGATGGTGAAGCGGATGCAAGACGAAATTAAGGGTCTGGGTGGCGAGTGAACGCTTTTCGAGCCTGATTTTCGCGGCCAAGACGATGCGTTGTTGAGACACGCTTACTGCAAAAATTTTCACAGTACAAATCCTGGCAATTACGCGTTTAGGCATCGTCTATACTAGACAAACTTGTCAACTTGACTGCATAATTCCTCTGGCGGGTGGTTTGCAGGCAGCTTATTGGGAACTTTTTGTGTCCAGCCAGTCCGACGAAACGATCGAGCCAGTTGAAGACGTAACCTACGACGTGTCATCGTCGTCTGAGGACGTTACGTGCGATGGTACCGTTGACGTTGCGGTGGATGGATCACGTTTTGATGAAATGTCGGCTGACATTGAGGTCACCGAATTCTCGGACAATGTTTCTGGATCGAGTAACGTTGCTGGATTTGGAGAAGCGGCCGCTGTTGGTGCGACTTCGTTGAGCGATGCTGTCCCGGCTCATTTGCCCAACCCCCTCGGCGAATATCGCTTGGAGCGTTTGATTGGCTCTGGCGGAATGGGTCAAGTTTATTTGGCTCAGCACATTCGGATGCAGCGTGACGTGGCACTCAAGATTTTGCCTGCGGCGCGGATGAAGGACAAAGCATCCGTTGACCGATTTTTTGATGAGATTCGCGCGGCATCTCGCTTGCTTCACCCGAACATCGTGACTGCTTTTGATGCGGGAGAATTCCAAGGCGTCCATTATCTCGCGATGGAGTATGTCGACGGCGTTACGCTCACCACCGCCATCAACCGCGAAGGGCCCATGTCCGTTGGCGAAGCGTCATCGGTGATACGCCAAGCGGCGTTGGGTTTGATGCACGCCCACCGCGCCGGCGTGGTCCACCGAGACGTCAAACCAGCAAACTTAATGCGTGCTGCTGATGGAACGGTGAAAGTGCTCGACCTTGGGTTGGCACAAGTCAACTCACAGCAATGGTCAGCCGTTAACCTTGCAAAAATTGTTAACTCCAGTGCTTCCACTGGTATTAAGAAGCCTGGCCGATTGGTTGGTACGTTGTCGTACATGTCGCCGGAACAGCTCGAAGATCCTGATTCGGCAGACGCACGTAGCGATATCTATTCGCTCGGTGCAGTGCTGTTCTACTTGTTGATTGGCCATGCCCCGTACACCGGTGAGTTTCTCGATCTTGTCTACGGGCATCGTCACGGCGAATTGCCTGAGTTGATGCAGCTACGTGGCGACATTGATTTGAAGTTCGATCATATTTTCCGCCGAATGATGGCCAAGTCGCCGCATGAGCGATACGGTTCGCTCGATGAAGTGATTGATGCGCTAAGCGAATACGCACAAGCCAATACAGAACCGCTTTGGATTTCGGAGTTGACGACGCGATCCCCCAATGGCGAGTTGTCAACAGCCACTGGCGGATCCACATCGCGTGGCACCACACAAGTTCTTGGCATCGATCTTGGCATGTTCTACATGTCGGCTGCGGCTGCGAGTCCCGGTGGCGAAGTGTCATTGCTCACGACGACCAAAGACGATCGGGCGTTGATTCGCCTGGCAGTCGCAGGCGACGGACGCCGTGTGATGTTTGGCGAAAACGCGATCATTCGCCGTGAACAGCACCCGCAATCGGTGATCCATTGCTTGCCTATGTACATTGGCAAACCCGTTGTCGACCGATCCCTTAACGGTGTGAAGTATCCTCCGGAAGTTCTGATCGCGATGTCGCTTCGGAATCTAATGGGAATGCTTTGGAATCATCCGTCACCGCCAGACGCTGCCGCAGTCGTTGTCCCTTCGATGTACGACCAATTGCATCGCCGCAGCATCATCCAGGCCTGTGAAATGGCAGGGCTGAAGAGCGTGCGTCTTGTCGACCGATCGTTGGCTGCGGCTCAGTCTCTTCTGAATGCGACGATCGAGACGGATCCAAAGCCATCCACCGCAAGTGCAACCGACTCGAAGCAAGTCAGTGCGGTAGCGCCGACCGAGTTGATGCTTTTCATCGGGCTGACGGGTCAAGCATCCGATGTCGCCGTGATCCGACGTACCAAGAATCGCATGCAACAACTTGCGACTGGAGGTCACTGGCATCGCGGCTCACTCAGTTGGCTGCATGTGCTCGTTGAGTATGTATCCGAACGAGTGAAAGAGATTTCGGGTACTGATCCTCGAACGGTTCGGGCGTCTGTTGCGGGGCTCCAAATCAATTGCGAACGAGCAATGAACTCGCTGTTGCTTGGAGAGAAAGCGCGGCTTGCGATCCAAGTGGGTGCGAAGCGAGTGGATCTTGTTGTGCAACGAAGTGCTTGGCTCGGAAGATGCGAAGGCTTGATCAGCGAACTGATTGGCAACGTCCAATCGGTTTGCGATCGTGCTGGGCTTACTGTCGACCAGATTCGCAAATGCGCGATCCTCGGTCCAATTCTGCGGTTACCAGACGTTCGCAAACGACTGCTCGAAGCGCTGCCACCAAGTATTGAAGTACACAATATCGATCGTGCTGATCTCGCTCGTGGTGCCGCAGCGTGTTTGCTCGCCGAACTTCCAGGACGCTCGGAAGTCGCGATGCCGCCGCGCGGTGTGACGAGCCAAACGATTGGCATTGTGATCGAAGATGCTCGCGGACGAAAACGCGTTTTGCCAATCATCCCACGCGGCAGTGTATTGCCTGCGCGTGCAAACCGACGATTGACGGTGTCGCCGAATAAGGACGTGATGACGCTTTCGGTGGTGGAGTCCTCGGGCGTCAACGGCCAAGGCTGGCACGCTCTGGGGCGATACACGTTCAACGTGGATGAAAAAAACACGGCGAAAACGAGACTGATCAGCTTTGAGATCGACATGAACGGTTTGCTCAACGTGCGTGCTCAAACGCCGCCGACGCCCGGAAGCGTGCGACTGGCACCGCTTCCGGCGCCAATGATCGACGAAACCTCAATCGCGGAGTGGGCACTCAAGATCAAAGATCAAGTGACTTAAGACGCCGGGTTCTTGAGATTTGAGCCTGAATCGCATAGTCTCCATTGCTTGCCCAGTCCTGTTTTCCACTTCGGTGCTTTGATCCCGTGTCACTCAATATTCTTCTATTCGCCGCCGCCCGGGATGATATCGGCAGCGATTACGTCGAGATCGATGTCCCCGACGATGCGACTGCGGGTGACGTCTTGAACAAGCTGAGCGAATTGTCGCCGTTCATGGCCGAGCTCGTTCCCTACTGTCGGCTCGCGATCGATGAACGATACGCGGTGGCTTCGGCAAGCATCCAAGGTGCCCGCGAGGTCGCGTTAATTCCACCAGTGAGTGGCGGTTGATGACGCATCGGGTGCATGTTGAACTCGTCGATAATCCGATCGTTGTGCCATCGTTGATCGATGATGCGAATGATCCCGATGTGGGTGCGATCGCATGGTTTTTTGGCGTCACTCGCCGCAATACGGGTGATCGCGTTACGGATACATTGTTTTACGAAGCTCACCGGCCGATGGCGAAAGGGAGCTTAGAAGATCTGGCTGACTTGGCACGCGAGAAATTTGATCTGCGGTATATCGTCATTATCCATCGACTCGGCGAAGTTCCCGTTGGCCAAGCGAGTGTGCTTGTTGGTTGCAGCAGCCCTCACCGACGCGATTCATTCGACGCACTCGCGTGGATCATGGACGAACTGAAACGTGTCGTCCCAATCTGGAAGCGAGAATGTTATGCGGACGGCACGACCGAGTGGGTCCATCCCGTTGAGTCGTGAAGGCGAGTGTTTAGAACAAATCCAAATGGCTGGAACCCGACGCATCTATTTCGATAACGCAGCAACGAGTTGGCCCAAGTCCGCTCGCGTGCTTGAAGCGATGAACGCCTACATGGCGGATTGTGGTGCTGCGGCGGGGCGTGGCAGCTATCGATCGGCGCAACGAGCCGGTGAGATCATCGACGAAGTTCGAGCCGGCATTGCGGCCTCGATCGGTGCAGAATCACGCCACTGCGTCTCGTTGCACTCCAGCGGCACGACAGCCCTGAACGCCGCGATCCATGGCCTTGTCCATCCGGGCGATCATGTCGTCACAACCGCCGCTGAGCACAACAGCGTGCTGCGTCCACTTGAGTTTCTTCGCAAACATAAGCAAATTGAGCTGACGATTGTTCCCTGTGACGACACCGGACTCGTTCAAGCAGCACATGTTCTTGACGCAGTCCGGCCTGGCACTCGCCTTGTCGCGATGACTCACGCCAGCAACGTGACAGGCGCGATCCAACCGATTGGCGAAGTCGGCAAACAGCTTCAAAACAGTGACACGATCTTGCTCTGTGACGCCGCACAAACGCTCGGTTATCTGCCGATCGATGTCCGCCAACTTGGTATTGATATCCTCGCTTCCCCCGGCCACAAAGGTGCCGGCGGTCCATTAGGCACCGCGGCGCTTTACGTCGATGCGAGCCTGCATGACAGTATCGTGCCCACGATTCAAGGCGGAACCGGCTTCGATTCCGATTCGCTCGACATGCCGAATCAATACCCCGCCAAGCTCGAAGCCGGAAATCTGAACGTGCTCGGATTCGCTGGATGGCTCGCGGCAATGGATGCTGCTGCAGCGGATAACAAAACCGGCTCCGCGGAACCTGAGCTTGATCGACTGTTATTCGTTGGCAACAAGCTTCGACAAGAATTCGCGAAGATAGCCGGCGTAAGAGTTTATGGCTTTGAGCAAAGCTTGCCGGTTGTTAGCATTTCTATCGAGCACCTATCGCCACTCGATGTGTCAACTATCTTGGACAGCGACTATGGTATCGAGACTCGCGCCGGGTTGCATTGTGCCGCGCTAATCCACGAGCATCTCGGCACGCAAAGTCACGGCACGCTTCGCATCAGCGCTGGCAGCACAACAACCGATGCTGATATCGAAGCTGTCGTTCACGCGATCAGCGAAATCGCCGCTGAAGTTGCGTTGTAACATGACCCAATCCGCTCTCATTATCTTTTGAAGCTCTGAGTCGATTCATGCGCCAGGCAATCACAATCGCAATATTCGTAGTCGCGATTTTCCCTTCCGTCGGGCTCGCTCAACCTGGCTATGACAAGGACCCGTTGTCATGGGACCGCGTGGTTCATTCCAAGTTCTCTCGATACTGTTTCAAGTGTCACGGGAGCAACGACCCCACAGCGGATGTGGACCTTGCCATCGATGAAAACCCAGGACTGATTCGGCGAAATCGTGAAAAATGGGAACTTGTGCTCGAGGCTCTGAAGAGCGAAGCGATGCCGCCCGAAGACGCCAAGCAACTCGGCGACGAAGACCGCGACTTGATGGTAAAGTTTCTCGAGAGAACGCTCGGTGAAGTGGATTGCGACACGGCCAGCGATCCTGGTCGTCCAGTGCTTCGGCGTCTCAATCGCAATGAGTACGACAATACGGTCTTCGATCTCACCGGACTCGACCTGAAGCTCGCTCAAGACTTCCCCGCCGAAACCCAAGCCTATGGTTTCAGCAACATCGGCGAAGCACTGACGCTGACTCCGCTCGAAGTCCAGCAGTACCATGACGCGGCAAGCACGATCGTTCGCGAGTTATTGGCCAGCCGTCATGGGGACGATGCGAGAAAGCAAGTTTACTCCCGGACCTTCATCGCCGAACCAGGCGACTCGCTTTTACCACGCGACTCGGCCCGAAAGATCATCACCGATTTTGCGAACCGTGCCTTTCGCTGCGAAGCCGACCCAGAGTTGATCGATGGGCTACTCGTTGCCTACGACCGAGCCGTTAGTGAAGGCGCCGACCACGAGACCGCCGTGGGGTATTTACTCACTGGAGTACTCGTCTCGCCAAGATTCTTAATGCGAATCGAAGTGGATCGACCGGGTACAGACGAGCCGTACGCGGTGGACGATTTTGAATTGGCAACGCGAGTGAGTTTCTTTCTTTGGTCGCGACCGCCGGATGACGAGCTTCGCCAACTTGCCCAGCAAGGGCGGTTGCACGAAGACAAGGTGCTCCGCGAGCAAACGATGCGAATGCTCGAGGACGATCGATCCATTGCACTCGTTGAGAACTTTTTTTCACAGTGGCTCGGGATAGATGAACTCGACACGTTCGCCCCCGATCCCACAACGTTCCCAGAGTTCGATGATTCACTCCGCAAAGCCATGCGAGATGAAGTCCGCCTGTTTTTAAGCGAGATGGTGAAAGACAATCGCTCTTTTATGGAGATCATCGATGCCAAACACATCTACCTCAACGAGAGACTAGCCGGCCACTACGCCTTAACGCAAGAGTTCATCAAGTCGGATCCCGTGCAAAGCGACTCCGCATCGATGCGACGAGTCGTGTTGGATGACTCGGCTCGTGGTGGTTTGTTGACTAGCGCCACGATGCTGATACTTCAATCAGACCCGACACGCACGAACATTCCCCGTCGCGGCAACTACATCGCTGGTCGGATCCTCGGCGCCCCGCCACCGTCGCCTCCACCAAACGTACCGCCACTCGATAAGGCCGGTGACAGCGCCAAGCACTTAACCTTGCGCGAGCGATTGGACTTGCATCGAAGCGAACCGCAATGTGCAACCTGTCATTCCAAGATCGACCCGCTTGGGTTCGCGCTGGAGAACTTTGACGCCATTGGACGTTGGCGAGACACCGAGAATGGATCCAAGATCGATGCGTCCGGCGAACTCCCCGGCGGCGTTAAGTTCAATGGTCCTTCAGAGCTAAAGGCAGCGTTGCTAGAACGCAAAGCGGAATTCCGCGAAACGTTCATCAAGAACCTGCTCGTTTACGCGCTAGGTCGCGGTATCAACGGAGGCGACGTTTGTCTCCAGCGTCAAGTCACGGAAGTTGCCCAAGCCAACGATGATCGTTTTGCCGATATCGTTTGGTCGATTGTCCAAAGCGACACTTTCCGAAAACGCCGCAATGCCGAGTACTAATCTCGAGAACATCCCAAGCTTTCGTTTGCTCTCGCCGTGAGGTTGGGATGCTACTGTGTCGCGGGAATTCTGTTTGCTTGTGCTGGCTAAGATGCTTGGTTGATTGCTTATTTGCGACCGAAGTCAGCGGGGATTTCGCCCCAGTGTTTTGTTTCCCATTTGAGAATGGGATTGCTCCAGGTGTGCTCGGCAAGCCACTTCTCCGCTCGTGCAACGAGGCTGAATAGGCGACGATTTTCAGCTGATGGTGGCAGCTTCGTTTTGCATTTGCCTTGCTTGACCCAGTTCATGCCGATTCGCGAGTCAGAATAGATTGGCGTGTGCGGTTGTTTCTCGTTGAGCAGTGCCAACGCGTGAACGATCGCCAAGAACTCGCCGATGTTCACAGTGCCTTCGGGGTACGGGCCCATATGAAATATATTCGTACCAGACGATAGCTCAACGCCTTGGTACTCAAGTTCACCTGGATTCCCTTTGCAGGCAGCGTCGACACACCACGCGTCCATGTTGACACCGAGGCCCGCCAAGTCGTCAGCGTCGACGACTGGTGTGGGTGACTTTTTCGTGGATGAGCCGCCTTTGCCCCAGTGCTCGTCGGCGTCTTGTTGGTACGCCGCTTTCGCTTTGGCGAGCGTGTCGAATGACTTGTATTTGGCACTCGAATAGCCGCTGATCTGGGCCTGGCACGCGTCCCAGGTCGTGTAGACGCCTGGAGACCGGCCTTGCCAAACGACGTAGAACTTTGGTTTCTTTTGGGCCACAGCAATTCATCTCACGAAGGAAGCAACATTCGTGAGTTTTATAGACCGTGAGCTCAAATAAGTAAGCCCAAATAAGAGCGGTAGCTGGTCCTAACTGTTCCACCACCAGCGATTGGCGTCGCCTCGGTTAAGAGCGGTGCTGCGAGTTTCGGTAACGCTTTCATCCGTCGCTTGGTTCTCGACAACTTCGAATGCGTTGACAGCGACTCCACCGGAGGCGGTGACGGTCCAGCCGCTGCGAGCTCGCACAAAGCTGCATTGCGGTTCAATCGTCTTGGGGACTGGATACGAGACCAACTCGATCTCCGCTTCACGTCCCGCGAGCACTGCGAGATCGATGCCCGCTTTCTCCGCGAGTCGTTCTTGCACGATCAGGGTTGCGACGATGCTCATGTCGATCGTATTGCGAAGGTCACCGAAGATTGGCATTTGGCGTGATAGCTCGGAGAACTTCTCGGTCATCATGTCCGCCCATTTCTGGGCCATCTTGTCGACCTTGCCGCTCGCCGAGACGCTTCCGTCCGCGTTGACCATTTCTTCCTCGGTCAGCGTCTTAACGCCCTGTCCAGAGATCTTCCAAGCAGTTTTGTCTTCGTTGCGTAGCACCGCGTCATAATCGCAGGCCATCCACCAACGCGGATTTTGTGTTCCGCTGTGAACGGCGCCTTTGGAGAGTTGGAGATAGCTTGGCAAACCCGGAACTGCTGAGTCGACAAGTTGCATCGCGATTCGCTTCATCTCAAAGTCAGCGGCAACCATTGTACGTGCATAGCGACTGTCCGCAGGGACTCCGGTCAGCAAGACTTGTTGTGGTCCGAACGCTTCACGCATCGCTGGCTCGAGCGACGCTGGGTTCTGGCCCGGTTGCAGTTTGAATCCGCGAAGCATGCGTTGTAGCTTCAAGCGGCCTTCTTCAGTCGGCTCGATAGAACAAGAGATGCCCCCGTTGCGAGCTGTCTCGACGGACTGGATCGCAACCATCAAGTCTTCGAGTCGCAGAGTTGGCTGTCCCGAGACACTTCCGACGACGGAGCCGTCCGCACGAAGTTGCCAAGGTTCCGCTGGTCCTGCGATGACGATGTCTTGGTGTTCCGCATCCACAAAGACGTACTGGATGCGTTGCAATCCAGCGAGATATTCGATCTCTTGCGGGAAGGGCTTGCCAGTCGCTTTCGCATCGACGATGGCAGCTTGCAATCCCTTCAATGAGACAGCACGAAGCTCAGCCGCCTGGGTCAAATCACCTTGCGGCATCTCCATGATATCGCGAAGGGCTTTAGCGAGTTCGTTCCTTTCATCGACAGACGCGGCACGCAGGGCGCCTTGGGCGTCAACCATCACGCCACCGACTGACTGCCCAAATCCACCTCCACCGTTTCCAACTTGGGCGAAAGCAGGCGTTGCGACCAGCGTCAGACTAGCAATCCAGACAAAGAAGCTTGCAAGCAAGCTAAGGCGAATCGAGTGTGAGCTTAGTTTCCGAAGCGAGGACAGTTTCATTTGAATGCCACCGAAGTGCTCGAAGTCACTCGAGGACGGAATCGCCGCTCATTCGGTCGACTCTACCACGAGAGATTTGTGAATAAAGCTTCTATCTCGCTTGATCCAAGGCGTTAAGCGCTGCTGTGCGCCACCGGTTCGCTGGGCTTGGATGCAAAACGAAAGAAAACGTTTCAAGTAATACAATAGTATGCTCGACGCGCCATTCCAATCACCTCACCCTGCCAATAGGGGGGCGCCTGGTGCCGGTTTTGGCCAAACCGTCAATTTCGCGGACTAGCTATTCCACCACCAACGATTTGAATTGCTGCGGTGAAGAGCAGTGCTGCGAGTTTCTGTAACGCTATCGTCCGTCGCCTGGTTCTCGACAATCTCGAACGCGTTGACGGACACTCCGCCGGAAGCCGTAACCGTCCAACCGCTGCGAGCACGCACAAAGCTGCACTGCGGTTCAATTGTCTTGGGGACTGGATACGAGACCAACTCGATCTCCGCTTCACGTCCCGCGAGCACTGCGAGATCGATGCCGGCTTTCTCGGCAAGTTGTTCTTGCACGATCAAAGTTGCGACGATGCTCATGTCAATCGTGTTGCGAAGGTCGCCGAAGATGGGCATTTGGCGTGATAGCTCGGAGAACTTCTCGGTCATCATGTCCGCCCACTTCTGGGCAATCTTGTCGACCTTGCCGCTCGTCGTGACGCTTCCGTCAGCATTGACGAGGTCTTGCTCAGTCATTGTCTTGACGCCTTGTCCAGAGATCTTCCAAGCCGTTTTGTCTTCGTTGTGTAGCACAGCGTCATAATCGCATGCCATCCACCAACGTGGGTTTTGTGTTCCGCTGTGAACGGCGCCTTTGGAGAGTTGGAGATAGCTTGGCAAACCTTGAACTGCTGAGTCGACAAGTTGCATCGCGATTCGCTTCATCTCAAAGTCCGCGGCAACCATTGTTCGTGCAAAGCGACTGTCCGCTGGGATTCCGGTCAGCAAGACTTGTTGTGGTCCGAACGCTTCACGCATCGTTGGTTCGAGCGACGCTGGGTTCTGGCCCGGTTGCAGTTTGAATCCGCGAAGCATGCGTTGTAGCTTCAAGCGGCCTTCTTCAGTCGGCTCGATAGAACAAGAGATGCCCCCGTTTCGAGCTGTCTCGACGGACTGGATCGCAACCATCAAGTCTTCGAGTCGAAGTGTTGGCTGTCCCGAGACACTTCCGACGACGGAGCCGTCCGCACGAAGTTGCCAAGGTTCCGCTGGTCCTGCGATGACGATGTCTTGGTGTTCCGCATCCACGAAGACGTACTGGATGCGTTGCAATCCAGCGAGATATTCGATCTCTTGTGGGAATGGCTTGCCAGTCGCTTTCGCATCGACGATGGCAGTTTGCAATCCGTTCAATGAGACAGCACGAAGCTCAGCCGCCTGGGCCAAATCACCTTGCGGCATCTCCATGATATCGCGAAGGGCTTTACCGAGTTCGTTTTTCTCATCGACAGACGCGGCACGCAGAGCGCCTTGTGCGTCGACCATCACTCCACCAACGCTTCGCCCGAATCCGCCGCCACCGCCACCGATTTGGGCGTGGGCGGGTGATGCCATTAGTGCGAGTCCAGCGACAAAGCCACTAACAATGCCACAATGAAGCGCGAGCATCTTGAGCATGCGAAATGGTGACAATTCCATCGAGTGGATCTCCAAAGTAAGCGATCGCGTTCATGTCAAAAATCAACACATGATGTGTCAATCTAGCCACGAAAGATTGGGGTGAAGGATGTTTTGAGTTCGCTTTTTCCGGTAATGTTTTCCCGGAAACTGCAGGCATCGATGCCGAAACAATTTGCCGTGTGTTGGAAGCACAGCGAAAGAAGAGACGTCTGACGTTAGAATAGTTGCACGTGCTACCTCTAGCAACACAAGACTTTCCGGCTTGCCGCTCCTCGATTCTGAAGCGTGTGACTTGAACGCCAGTCCTTTCGATTCTAACGATACTCCTGATTCAAACGCTGCCAAAGGCACGGCCGTGACCGGCGGCGCCTACCTGATTTTGCGGTCCGGAACGCGTTGGAGCGACGTTTTTCGGCTTTCGCCGCCTACCGGGGCAGTGATCGGCCGTGCATCCGCCAACGAAATCGTGATCCGAAGTGACCAAGCCAGTCGCCGCCATACCAGCATCAATTGGGATGACGGGCACTGGGTTTTGAAGGATCTTGGCAGCCGAAATGGAACGTTCCTTAACGGAAATAAAGTTTCCTCGGACGCAATTTTGCACGATGGCGACCTGATCGAGATCGCTGGATTCGCGATCCAGTTCAGCCGCCGGATCGATATGTCAGCCGTTCCACCACCGACTGTCGGGGGGCAGGATCAGGCCACGGACGACCAAATGACGCTCGGGCATTCCGAGGAGCTCGATGCAAATTCGATCACAGACCAGCGTCGACACAGCCGCTATCTCGCCGCCGGTACTACGATCTCCTCCGAATTCGCGAGTTCCGCCAGCCACCATTTGCTCCAACTCGCGTTTGCACTTGCACGAGCCGAAAGCCCAGTTGACGCGATCGAGCGAACCCTCGAGTTGCTGACGAGCCAGCCGATCGCGAATGTACTGCCGCTTGGAACGGTTGGACTGTACGCCTGGGACAGTGCGGCGAAGACGCGTTCGCTCGATACAGCCTCGCTGGTCGCAACACGCCAAAACTCAACTCGCAGCTATCGTCGGCCGCCAACCGGTCTCGTCGACAAGGTGATCAGCAGTGACGGGCAAGCAGTCCTTGCGCGAAACATTGGCGAAGACACCGAACTCGCTTCGCAAAACAGCCAAGGTGAAATCGAAGTCGAGAGTTTGATCCTCGCGCCGATTCGTCAGCGAGATTCACGCCTGGTCGGCTTCATCCACTTAACCACTGATGTCGGCAATCGAGCCTTCGACAGCGAATCGCTCGAATTCGTTGTCGCCGCGACAGAGATTCTCGCCGAGTCGCTCGTCGGTATCGCTGACCGCCAACGCCTCAGCAAGAACCTTCGTCGCTCACGCCGTCAAGTCGAACAACTGCAGGAGCAACTCGGCGATCGCGTCCGCATCATCGGCGTGAGCACCGCGATCCAAGACTTGAGCGAGAAGATCCGTCTCGCAGGCCCCACTACTGCAACGGTACTGATTCGTGGTGAATCCGGCGTCGGCAAAGAACTCGTCGCCGCCGCAATCCATCAATGCAGCCCCCGGCGCGACGGACCGATGTTATGCATCAATTGTGCTGCGTTATCACCGACGCTTCTTGAGAGCGAACTCTTCGGTCACGAGAAAGGTGCCTTCACCGGAGCCACTGATCGCAAACTCGGTAAGTTCGAAGCCGCAGACGGCGGGACACTAATGCTCGACGAGATCGGCGAAATGAGTGCCGAGACCCAAGCCAAGTTTTTGCGTGTTCTCGAAGGCCACAAGTTCGAACGCGTCGGAGGCAGCATCGCGATCCAGACCGATGTACGTGTTGTCGCCGCAACGAATCGCGACTTGCAAGCGATGGTCCGCGAAGGCAAGTTTCGCCAAGACCTTTATTACCGCTTGCACGTCGTCGAAGTTGTTGTGCCACCGCTTCGCAAACGAGGCGACGACGTCCTGTTGATTGCCGAATATTTCCTCGATCGCTTCAATCGCGAGATGAACCGAAAGATCGAAAGCATCAGCGACTCAGCCAAACGAAAACTCACCTCGTACGATTGGCCCGGCAACGTCCGCGAGCTAAAGAACGTGATCGAACGAGCCGTTGTCTTGAACACCAAGGACACGATCGAAGAATCCGATCTGTTACTGTCATCATCAATGGGCCCCGCAACAGTGGGTGAAACAACCGTAAACGAATCCGATATCGAGATCACCCTCGCCGACCTAGAGCAGCACCACATCGAGCGAGTGCTGCGACATACTGCGGGCAACAAGAGCCGAGCCGCAACAATCCTCGGCATCGAACGCAGCACCCTGGATCGAAAACTCAAAAAGTTCAACTGACAGTACTCATCACGCTCCGCCGTGATATTGCGCAGATGATTTTCCGCCGCCAGCATTCATCGCAAATCAGTTTTTCAAATTGCGAAACGTAGGGTGCCGTGCTTGCACGCACCAGATTCAGCAAAAGGTGCGTGCAAGCACGGCATCCTACGAAAAGACGTTAGGTGAACGCTAGGCGTCGTTTGAACGTTGCGATACTATCCAAGTGAATCAGCGAAAGTTTGCGAGCATGATGACTTCCGAACATTGTCGAAAGCCGCGAAAGAAACGAGACCAAGAAGCAATGCGTTGTTCCTGTCAAACCGTCGTTCAACTTGTTGTCTTCCTGAGCACCGTCTTCCTTGCGTCGCTGGTTGGACAAGCGGACGAGTTTAGGCATTGGACGACGAAGAACGGAGTCCGGAGCGATGTGCCGCTCATGCTTGTCGAGAAGACGAGCGTCGCGGTGAAGTTAAAACGCGAAGATAACGGCAAGATGATCACTTTGCCCCTGTCGCAGCTCTCGACGGCCGACCGACTCTATCTCAAGCAGCTCGAAGAGACGACGCTGGCGGCTGACAAGAGCACGCCGAAAGAGACGACTGATTGGCCGCAATGGCGCGGACCGGACCGCGACGGCAAAAGCCGTGCAACGGGGTTGCTAACGCAATGGCCTGAAGGCGGTCCGGAACTTGAGTGGACCGCGCAGGGACTCGGCGAAGGCTACTCCACGCCCGCCGTTGCGAACGGCAAGATCTATGTGCTTGGTACTCGAGGGAGTGAAGAAATTCTGGTTGCGTTGAACGCAAGCAATGGCGAGTTGGTTTGGGACGCGAGCGTTGGCCGGCTATCCGAAGGCGGTGGTTACCCAGGTCCACGAGGAGCAGCGACCATCGACGGAGACTTTGTTTATGCTATCGGTGGCGAGGGCACATTGGTCTGCTTGAAAGTTGACGACGGAACTCCTGTTTGGTCAAAGAATCTCCAAAGCGACTTTGGTGGCCGACCTGGACACTGGCGTTACTCTGAATCGCCCCTCATTGATGGCAACAAACTCATTTGTACCCCAGGCGGTCCGCAGAACACGGTAGTTGCCCTGAACAAGTTGGATGGCAGGCTGGTATGGCGATCGGTCGTTCCCATGCAAGAAGGAATTGACGCAGCCTATGCTTCACCCATCGCCACCGTACTCCAGAAAACACGGCAGTATGTTGTCTTCCTTTCAGGCGGTGTGGTTGGCATCGAAGCAAATACTGGCACGCCGTTGTGGTCGTACACGAGTCCTGCCAACGGAACCGCAAACTGCTCGACGCCAGTCGCCATGGACAACTCTGTCTTTGCCGCAAGCGGCTATGGTACTGGCGGCGGCCGCGTCACCATTGCCCGACGAGGCAACGCTTGGACGGCCAACGAAGATTACTTTGTCCGCAAATTCGAAAATCACCACGGCGGTTTTGTATTGCACGAAGGCTACCTCTACGGAACCAACGACTCACTCTTGCTTTGTGTGGACTGGAAAACCGGTCAAATCATGTGGCAAGATCGTTGCGTCGGCAAAGGATCAACCAGCTTCGCCGACGGGCATCTTTATGTGCGAAGTGAAGGAGACGATGTCGCGTTGGTCGAAGCGACTCCCGAGGCCTACCGAGAGAAAGGCCGTTTCTCGCAACCCAATCGAAGCGACAAGCAAGCGTGGCCACATCCCGTGATCGCCGGCGAGCACCTGTACTTGCACGACCAAGATCGGTTGCTGTGCTTTTCACTGAAGCGTTCGAATTAATGTGAAGATGCAAAAGTGAGTCTCGCTCCGCGACGCCACAAGTCAACGCATTCCCCTTTCTGCTTCAAGCAAACATGCCGATAATTGTGCTGAAGACTGAAATTAATGCGCCAATCGAGACCGTGTTTGATCTTTCCCGCAGCATCGATCTGCACATTGACTCGACTTCCATGACAAACGAGCGTGCCGTTGCCGGTCGAACATCCGGCTTAATCGAGCTTGGCGAATCCGTTACGTGGGAGGCGACACATTTTTTCGTTCGCCAACAGCTGACGGTTCGAATTGAACAGTTCGACCGACCCCACCATTTTCGCGACTCAATGGTTGCCGGTGCGTTTGCTCGATTTGATCATGATCATCATTTCGCGGCTGATGGCACTCAAACAGTGATGACTGATCGATTCGACTTTACGTCGCCGTGGGGAATCCTTGGGAACGTTGCGGATTGGCTGGTGATCACTCGGCATATGCGTCACCTATTGAAAACGAGAAACTTGCTGATAAAAACGGTTGCTGAGTCAGCTGAATCTGGAAGATACATTCGGCCGCGCACAGATTTAGGCATGTGACCGGGTCAGGTGCTTATTCGTGCTCGTCTTCCCCTTTTCACTCGATGATCCATGTAATATCTGATTGCTCGTTTTCCAATGGAGAAGCAGTCGTGTTGTTCCGCCGACTTTGTACGAATGGTTTGAAAGCATGCAATTGTGATTCGAAAAACAAACCCGTACCTGCCGCCTGTTTCGGATGTGCAATCAACACAACGTCCGTCGTCGACACGATGTCCAGTGTGCGGTAGCGCACTCAGCCGACTGCGATTGGTTTTTCCGGCAGCGCGATGTAGCACGTGCCAGCGTCGAATTCGCCTACGCAACTCGCCGACGGCAAGTTTGCTGTCGACCTTTACAGCAGTCGCTTGCTTCATCTCGCTGATTCACTTCGAGGCGACGCCGGAGGAAAATGGGCTGCTGTTTGGTGTTCACGCCTTGGTTTTCGTGGCATTAGGTACGTTGTGGTTTCATCTGTTTGGTCGGCCAACATTGGCTGAGTGGTTTGGGAGTGCATCGCCGGCACAGCTGGCTCGCGAACGCGACGCCTTTCGTGCCGAAAAGATCAAGGCTGGTGAAATGAATCCGTGAATCGAGAAGCGATGGCAGTCACCAAACGACACGAAGCGGTTCGTGGTTCTGTCGTCGCGTTGCGACTGTGGTATTGCACTTGCTCGAGAACCTCGGACTTGCGTCCGAGGCTAGTGTCTGCCGTCCCTATCGGGACTAGAACTTGCGCAAACAAAAAGCGATGCAACCCCAGCCTTTTGACAGCCCCGCGTTAATCCATCGTCCAGATTAAAAATGAGGGTTGGATGTAGTGGATCTTGCTAAAGATCCGTTTGCTGCAAAGCTCGCGTCAGCTCATCGAACCTCCGTGGACCTTCAGTGCACACCTGGCGGTAAACGGCAGCTAATCAAAGCGCACCGCAAGCTATCGCTTCCCATCCAAGCCTTTTGCCGGGATCCCAACAAGTGACTTCTGAAGCGAGTCGATGATCCACAACCAATGCGGCATTTGAGGTGCTCGAGAACATTGACCCCATCTGTTTTGCCTCCTATCCTCACGTCTTGCAGGAACCACCGGCAATCAGGTGCTGGCATCCGTCTATCTTCAGGGCAACCAGCAATCATTTCGTGGTAGCTTGAGGTTAATTCGCTTGAATGGGTTGATTCGCTTGAATGGTCCGCCGCGATTTGCGACAACACTCGCCAGCACCATGATCGCGAATAACGGTTCTATGCCGCCGGTGGAAATGAAAAGATATGTCGTGACTCGAGAGCCGTCGACAGAAACGGGACCCGCTTCCTTTTTGCATCGCAAACACAGTGACGAATCCGTATTCACCTTCGAATGCACTGCCAGACAACACCTGAGTTCCTAACGCCACGACCACGGCGTGGAATGCGTCGCTTGTCAATTGTCGAAACGGGTTTCTCTGGTCGCTCGGTATCATGCTGCCAATCTCTTTTTTTGTGGTGCCGGTGATTCCGCGTCGCATGGTACGCGACAGTAGCGGCAACCTCATTCCATATTTCGACTCAGTTGGCTATTTGGGGATGACGCAGGAGGTGCTCGGTTTCGTCGCACCCATCTCGGTGATCTGGACACTGTCTGCGGGTTTTGTCGGTCTGGTACGTTACTTTCGAATTCACAGAGCGGCATGTGTTAACATTCACTCCGACGAGGAAGCGTGAGGAACGCGTGAACAACCACTGACGAATTTGTACGTAGGGCAGGCTGCTAGCCTGTCATTTCATCAGGCACAGGCTGGCAGCCTGTGTTATTTATTGACCTCCCGTCTAACCACACTCGAGGGTAGCAAGCTAAATGGCATCTTGGGACATTCAACGAATCGCTGAGGCACTGAATGCCAAGGAAGAGCTGTACCAACATGTTAACGAACCGCCGCACTATTACCGATTGCTGTTTTCCGATGTTCGGCTGAAATATGTCCTGAACCTGATGCCTGATGCGAATTGCGTGTTCCTCGCTGCTGACCCGGAGGATCCGGAGCAGGGCTGCCCGATGCTCGAGTACGGATTCACTTGCACCGACATCGAGATTGGTCCGAGTGCTTATAGCGACAATGAGACAGCCATTCGCTTCTACGAACACCGCGATACTTTTGGTGGGCTGCGGTTAACCTTCACACCTCGCCATGACAAGAACTGGTACATCTGGGCGAATGTTGGTGGTGATCACGCTGGCGACGGTACATACCGAATACGGTAGAACTCGACGGTTTATTGCGGAAACGTATTTTACGTCTGTTGCAACTTTGGTGGCTAGACCTGGGATGTCAAAAGGTTGGCATTGAAAGCGATTACGATCAAAGCGGTTTTGCTCCTCAATCGCGAAGCGATGGCAGTCACCAAACGACACGAAGCGGTTCGTGGTTCTGTCGTCGCGTTGCGACTGTGGTATTTCGCTTGCTCGAGAGAACCTCGGACTTACGTCCGAGGCTAGTGTCTGCCGTCCCTATCGGGACTAGAACTTGCGCAAACAAAAAGTGAGGCAACCCCAACGTTTTGACAGCCCAGGATAGACCTCTTTGTCCGCGCGCTCTAGAAAGATTCGTGTTCGGGTGAACGGTTACGAGAGTTACAAAGGGCGGGATGGGTTAGCGTTTTCCGGCTTAGTCATGTTGGGGCAGCTAGAATGTTGGCGGCGTGAGCTGGTGATAAGTCTTCGGGAATCGTGTGACGCTCCAGCAAATAGCTGGGATGGAATTGTTTTTCGTTGAGGCACTGAGATGTCCGATTTTGTTCCCGCAGTTGACGATGGCACGATTCAGCGATTGATTGATCGCGACTATGTTGATGGCGTTTCTGGCCGAGTGCGAACGTTGCTTGAGTCTTATGGTGGCAAGCCTCATCACGTCGAGCGCGATCGCGTTCGCGCGGCAGTGCTGCGACTTGCAAATGGGGATTTGGCTGAAGTTCAACGTCAGATCGCAGTGGCGAACGTCGACTTTCGTGATGTGATTGGAGCCGCCGAGTTTCCTTCCCAAATGAAACTCGGATTTGCCGGGATGGCTCGCATCGAGGCGGAAAGACTTCAGGAACTACGAGAACAGGACTGGAAAGATTACTGCGCATGGCTAGATCGGGATTGAAACCGCCATCTCACGGATGCACGGGAAGCAAGCAATGCCGATCTCGCGTTTCAAAATGAGAGATCAACCATAGCGTCGGGATGGTTCGCACATTGTTGTCTTGAATGAATCGTTATCCATGGAACACCACCAACAAAACGTCTTGCGAACTTGGATGCTTCGCATTCTCGGTTGGGACGCGATACTTCATGGCGTGATTTGGGTGTTGCCGTTGCTAATTCGCCTTGGTGCGCCGCAGATTCCCCAGATGGTCGAGATCGTTGCCGTTGCGCTCCCGATCATCGCTTTCTTTGTGCGATTCAGAGCTGGGCGTTGGCATATTTCCACGAATGGATGCGGTCGACGCTTTCGGTTTATCCAATTCGTTGCTCTTTGCTGTGGCATCTTCGTCTTGGTGATTGTTGACGCTGTCATCATTCTCACCCACAACATGCCGAAGGGAGCGCTGGGCCCAACCGACATCAAAATCCTTGTCGGTGTCTATTCCTTCTATCTCGCGTGCATGATTCTCGCGTTATATCCTGGGGTGTCCAAACGTAACGCATCCGCGGCGCCCTACGGTGAATAGTTGTTGGGTATCCAGGCCATTGCAACCCCCGTCACGCAATCCCCCCCTGTCACGCAATCCTAGCGAGAGATGCAGATGAATCATGCGAAGTGCATTGCGGTATTTCTTGTCGGTTGCCTTTGTGCGGTCGAAGGTGGCGCACAGCATTGTGCCGGGATCACGGAATCGTATTTGAGTCTTGTCTCGCTCAAGCAAAAAGATGAGTCGATCCAAGTCGCCGTTGAGTACCAGAAACAGGGCGGTCGTCAAAAAGAGGCGTATCAAGCGTACCTGTTAGCCTATCTCGCCAAGCGTGCTGGTCGTATTCCTTTGGAAGCACCCCAAGATACGATCGACACGAGCGAGATGGTCATTCTTCATACGCAGCTCATCAAGCGAAGCGAAGAAGGCAATTACGACATGAAATTCAAGACATCATCCAAGGAGTTCGTCAAGTCGTTGGTGACGCATGGCCTGCTTACGGAACCCACAGACCGAGTTGCGGCGGCTGCGGGGTTTTACGATTCCGACGACAAGATTCGATTGGCCATCTTCATTCCCTTTCTTGAAGATGAGAAATACTCAGTTCTCGAGGGGCTTCCCGAAGACAGGCACGAATGCAACTACAGCAATGAGCGGGCTCTCTTGTTTCAGCCTCTGCCGTATCTGCTCACAGTCAGACGATTTGTCTCAAGACCAGTCTGCAGCATTGTGATCAATAGCGACCAACGCGAGAAAGTGGCTGAGTGATCGGTGAGGCTCGCAACGCTTTGAAAAAATGAATCCCTATACGCCTCCAGAAACCAATGTTGACGAACCAGCGGTGATGAAACCGCAATTGGATCGTCCGCCTGCAAAGCCGATTCGCTCGTTTGCAGCAGCCGTCATCGTGGGTTTCTTCTTGTCGGGGCCTTACTTTGCAACTCACCCGATTGAAACGTTTTTTGGTGTCATTGGATTTGGGTTGATCGCTGTTTGGTATGATCGTGTCTTCAGTCGCGACTAGTCGCTTGCAGAGCTGGATGTGATTCAAGGCGCGCGAGGGGTGTGGAGTTTCCAACATCGCGATTGCAATTGAAGATGCCGTCCGAGTTTTGGATCGTCATTGTTTGCAGTGAAGTCGATCTGTTTTCTTAAGGGAGCGTTGAAGATGAGCGTTCGATTCGAGCTATTGCTTGAAGATTTGCTTGCGTTTTACCGCTACTACTACGCGAACTCGTCAACCGTCCGCAACCAGAAATATTTTGTTATTGCTATTGCGACGGTGATTGCATTTGGGTTGAGCCTGGTGTTTGAATTGGGCCTTGGGCTCGCGACACGGCTCGTTCTTGCGACAGTGTTTTCTGTTGCATTCGGACTATTCTTTCATCTTCAGCACGGTAGCGCACTTGAGTCTCAAGCGAAGAAGATGATCGCCGAAGGCAGCGTTTCAGGGATGCTTTGCACGCATGAAATGACGATCGAAGATAATGGTCTTTTTGAAAAGACTGATGTCAATGAGTCACGGCATGCATGGTCCGCAATTGATCGTGTTGTCGAAACACCGGACCATGCCTTCATTTTCATTTCATCAATTCAGGCACATGTCATTCCCAAGCACCAAATCACTTCAGGTGATTATGACGCATTCATGAGAGAGGTGCGGAAACGAGTTCCGTCATCGACCCCGGTGATAAGTCAGTAGCGATGCATCACCAGTGCTTCGCGAATTTTTAAGGTTGGGTTTGTCAAACGTAGCCCGACTCGCCAGAGTTCGGTTCTTCTGCGATTCCATGATTGAAGATGGCTGAAGCACTAGCGGCTACATTTCGACCGCTTGCATTTTCGCGCGTTCGATGGACTCATCCATGTCTTTGAAGACGTCGCTGACGCCTTCTTTGAACACGCGGCCGATAAGGAGATCGGTGACATTTCCGCGGTGTTGCGGATACTCTTTCATGAAGCGACCGATGCTGAATTCTTTCGTGTAGAACGCGTGGACCAGTTTACGAACCCACGTTGCGCCTTCTTTGAAAGATCCAGTCCACTTGCCAAGTTGTTCGCCGCTCAGGTTATTGGTCTGGAAACCTTCGACGATCGCGTCACCGGCGCGAACGCCCATTTCGAGAGCGAAGTAGACGCCGGATGAGTAGACTGGGTCAATGAATCCCCATGCGTCACCCACGAGCACCCAACCGGGACCCGCATGCTCGCGAGTCATGTACGAAAACTCTTTCGTTGTCTTGATTTCCCCGAGTCGCGTTGCCATCTCCAGACGCGGTTTCAATCCAAGGCAACGTTCAAGTTCTTCGTAATAGACTTCCTCGGGCTTACCACGGCCTTTGAGGAGATAGTCGTTGTCGGATACGACGCCGATGCTCGTGATACCACGCGACATTGGGATGAACCAAAACCAAGCGTCTTTGGTTTCGGTGTGCATGATGATCGTGGCGCCTTCGTTGTCGCCTTCGCCACGAACGGCGTCTTTCCAGTAACCCCAAATCGCAGCCTTCTTCAGGTCGGGGTTCATTTCTTTCAGACCGAGCTTGTTTGCCATGAAGGTCTGTTGCCCAGTCGCGTCGACAAGGACCTTGCATTCAACGCGGTGCGTCTCGCCGGCGGCGTCTTTGACCGATACACCGGTGACGGCTCCGGCATCATCGAGATGCACGTCGACGAGGCGCGTTTGGTCGATGCAATCCGCACCAAGTTCTGCTGCTCGATCGAAAATCATTTTGTCGAACTCGCTGCGCTCGACCTGCCACGTGGTGCTGCACTCACGTTCGTCGTGCTGGCGAAAGAAGAACGGCTCCGACGTGTTCCCGCGGTGCGTCACGAACTGGACACTTTTCTTGGCCTGCCAACCCGACTGTTTCACACGCTCGGTCAACCCTAGACGCTCCAATGGCCAGAAAGTCTCGGGCATGAGTGATTCGCCGACGTGAAATCTCGGGAACGCCTCACGCTCAACCAGGAGAGTGCTCACTCCCCCCTCGGCAACGATGGCGGCAGTTGTGCTTCCAGCCGGCCCGCCGCCGACCACAACGCAGTCATAACTTGTTTTCATGGACCAGTTTATCGTTTTTGGGTTGGAATCGTTTTTGCTCTATGGCTCAACCGTTGATCACAATAGTTTAGCAACCAGTAAACCCCGCCGGCGCCGTCAATTACGACGAAGAAGCTTGAATCTGCAATCATCACAGTTTAGCTAGGCGGTGTGGGCGTCGCGAACATTCGTCCAAATCGCCGAATAGTGGGACCCAGATCCTGCCCAACCCAGCCATCAAGGCATATAAACGATGGACGTACCGGGTTCTTTTTGGGGCTGATGGAAGGAATTATGACCGAAGAGGAACCGCTGCGTCAGCGTTATCTCCGGCGATTCAAAATCGGCGCAGCATTCATTTTGCTGCTCGCGGGCCCGGTCGCGTATTTCGCGATGGATGCGGTTCATCATTTGTTCAACCGGCCGCCGGATTGGGTTCCTAACTCGATTCCTGAGAAGGCTGAGTTCAACGAGTTCCTCCGTCGATTCTCCGTCGCTGAAATCGTCATGGTCAGCTGGGATGGGGCCAAGCTCGATTCCGAGCAACTCGACCAGGCCTCAGCACTTCTGAAGCCACTCTGTGAGGAATCGGATTCGTTGGAGCTCGATCCGTCGAAGGAGCTGCCGGAGTGGGCGAGCGAGGAATTGGCATCGCTGCGTCAGATTTGCAAGAGTGACAAGCCGCTATTGTGGGTTCATAGTGGCACCGAGATGCTCGCGCAGATGACAGCGTCTCCGGCGAAGCTGCCTCGCTCGGTTGCGATCAATCGTTTGAGTGGTTCGGTTGTGGGGCCAGACGGCGAGCAAACGTGTCTAGTGATCTCGATGGGTGAAGCTTCGCTTGTTCATCGGCGAGTTTTCCTACCGAAGCTGCGCGAGGTGCTCGGTCGATTGACAGGCCATGGCAAGTTTGAAATCGCGATGGTGGGTGGTCCGTTCGAAGGCGCGACGGTTGACGACGAAAGCGTGCGCAGTGTCCAAACGTTTTCACCGCCGTCAGCGATCTTTGCAGCAGTGTTGTGTTTAATCTGTTTGCGATCCGTACCGCTCACGCTTGTCATCACTGTCGTCGCGGTTCTTGGCGAAGGCTTTGTGCTTTCGCTTGTCAGTCTCAGTGGTACGCCGATGAACGCGGTGCTCATTGTGCTTCCGCCGCTCGTGTTCGTGTTGACCGTTTCATCTGGGATCCACCTCAGCAACTATTACTTGGATGTTGCTCACGAGTTTCCAGAAATGTCGCGAGCTGCGGCAGCGAAACGTGCGATGCGAGCTGGTGTGATCCCGTGTTTGTTAGCAACGGGAACGACTGTGGTGGGGCTCGGGTCGTTGACACTTGTTCGGTTGGAGCCGATCCGCATTTTCGGATTTGTCGCGTCCGCCGGCGTCCTTGCGACGTTGTTGATGTTGTTTGCTATGTTGCCTGGCGCGATGGTATTGACGCAAGTTAAGCGGCCCAACGGAGACGACGTAAGTCAATCACTCCAACGAAGGCGATTTGGGATCGATGCGATTGTTGCGAGATTGCAATGCATGATTGATTGGTGTGTTTCGAAAATGCGCAAGCGGCTAACGAAGCCTTGGCCGCTGCTGATTGGCTTTGCGGTCATTGCCGCCGTGTTATCGACGGGGTTGTTCAAGCTGGAGACATCGGTGAACGTGCCACGCATGTTTGCTACCGAGAGTGATATTCGAGTCCAGTATCGATGGTTCGAGAAATACATCGGTCCGACGGTGAACGGCGAAGTGTTGGTTTCGTTTCCGGTGCCGGCGCAAGACGATGATCCACTGGAACGATTGGAGATCGTCAAGCAAGCGCACATGGCGGCGATCGATCATGCAAAGGTCGATGGCGCGCTATCGGCGTTGACCTTTGTACCTCCGGTGCCTTCCGGACACAGTCTTTCTAGCACGGCAAAACGAAGTGTGATTCGAACGCTGATTCGTGATCCGAATTCATCGCTCGGGCGACTTGGGTTCATCTCACGCGATAGTGAAGCGGAAGTGTGGCGCATCAGCGTGCGGATGCCTCAAAGCGAGCACACGGATTACTCGGAAGAACTCGAAGAGATCAAGGCTGCAGTCGTCGCGGGTGTTGCCGACAGTAAAATCCCGGTGAAGGTTGTATTCACTGGCAGCATCGCGATCGTGCAAAAAGCACAGCAGGTGTTGCTTCGCGATTTGTTTCTCAGCTTTCTGTCGGCGTTCGGCGTCGTTGCTGTCGTGATGATGATTTTGCTGAGGAGTTTTCTTGGCGGCTTGATTGCCATGATTCCAAATTTGTTTCCGACGATCGCGTTGTTCGGGTGGATGGGGATCGTCGAGTTGCCGTTGGATATTGGTTCAGTCATGACGGCAAGTGTGGCGCTCGGGATTGCCGTCGACGATACGATTCACTTGCTCAGCCGTTTCGGATCGCGGCGTGCCCGTGGGCTGGGCCAGATCCGTGCCGCCTGGGGCTCGCTCGGCCAATGCGGTTGGGCGATGCTGCAAACGACGACGGTCTGCGGTTTGTCATTGATGGTTTACTGGTTCAGCGACTTTGTGCCGACGAGTCGCTTCGCGGTGCTGATGTTTGGGTTGCTCACCGCTGCATTGCTCGGCGATTTGCTGTTGTTGCCCGCGTTGATGTGCAGCTCACTTGGACGTTGGTTAGCGAAACCGCTCGGTGCCGACCCCGGAGCCGAACTCAGCTCGCATGACCAACCACATTTTCCCACGGACGCTCGGCGGCTTCGGCGTCAGGTTAAGGTCCGAAGCTAGCGTCAGGCTCTAGACGCAGAAGCGAGCTTCCAGAAGCTAGGTTGGTGAATTTGCCAGACGCGTTATACTGGTCCCAAAGTCGTTCTTCGTCCGCCGACAACCCAACCGTTGATTCACGCGATGCGTATTCTTTTCCTCGGCGACATCGTTGGAAAGCCTGGATATTCAGCAGTTGTCAAATATGCGGAGAAAATTCGCAAGAGCGAGCGTCTCGACGCGCTCGTCGTTAACGCAGAAAACGCGTCCGACGGTTCGGGGTTGATGCCGCGACAATACCAGCGGCTGATTACGGCTGGAGTGGATTGCATCACGCTTGGCGACCACATCTATCGTCGCAAAGAGATCATTGAGACGCTTCAAAAGAGCGATCGGATCGTCAAGCCAGCCAACTTTCCTGCCGAGGCACCTGGTCGAACTTGGACCAAAGTCAAGATCGGCAACAAATCGCTCGCGGTGATTTCGTTGCTGGGGCGAGTTTACATGCGCCCGGTGGATTGTCCGTTGTCCGCTGTTGATCGGGTGCTTGATGAGATCGGCGACTCCGTTTCGCATATTTTGGTCGACTACCATGGCGAGGCGACGAGTGACAAGCAAGTCATGGCACGACACCTTGACGGTCGCGTGACCGCGGTGCTTGGGACTCACACACACGTTCCAACGGCGGATGCGAGCGTATTGCCGGGTGGTACCGCATTCCAGTGCGATGTGGGGATGTGCGGCCCTTACGACAGCATCATTGGACGTGATATTCATCGAGTGATGCAGACCACGAGAACGTTCGAGCCCGTCCACTTTTACGTGGCGACCCGAGACGTGCGGTTATGCGGTGCCATCGTCGAAAGCAACTCCGACGGTCGAGCTAAGTCGATTCAGCGATTTGAGATGAAAATCGACGACTGAATTGACCCGTGTTAACCAAGTTCGTGTCGTTTTTCGACTTCAGGGCACTCTTGGTTTTCAGGGTTTTTTCGTCGGTTGCCGAACGGGGTTGGACATGTGATGATAATACTCCGTCTCAGATCACGCCCCCAAGAAAAGGTAGCCACTAGATGTTTCGACAAATTCTGACCATTGCTCTGCTCGTTAGCTCAACATCGGGACTCGCGTTTGCCGGTGAAAAACTTAGCCTCGACCAAGAAAAGTCCAAGATTGAGTTTGTTGGCTCGAAGGCCGACGGCAAGCACGAAGGTGGATTCAAGACCTTTACCGTGAATGCTGTTGCCGACTTTGAGAACCCAGACAACGGTTCTTTGGAAATCGAAATTGCTACCGACAGTTTGTGGTCGGATGATGAGAAGTTAACGAACCACTTGAAGAACCCTGACTTCTTTGACGTTCGCAAGTATCCCAAGATCACGTTCAAGGCCACCAAAATCAATCACAGTGACTCAGACGAAAAAGTCACCATGGTTGGCGTGATCAAGATGCTCGACAAAGAAGTCGAAGTCACGGTGCCATGCACGCCTGCAATCAGCGAGACTGCGGTAACGCTCAAGGCCGATTTCAAGATCGATCGAACCAAGTGGGGCATGACCTACGGCGAAGGCAAAATCAATAACGATGTTGAAATCCGCGCCGTACTCGTGCTCAATCGCTAAACCACGTGGAACAACAAATCCTTCTGTGGTGCGTGATAGCGCCAGCGATCCTATCGCTGGCGTTTGTCGTTTTATCAATCGCCGTGTCCAGCAAAGCTGTGTCGAGCAAAATTTCGTCGCTCGCGCCACGTTGTTGCGGTTTTGACTGCACCACTTCGATTCAGTCGTTGTTGGTGACGTTCGGATGGTGTTTGGCGGTTGCGGTTGCATTGTTTGCACGCCAGTCAAAAAGCTGGATGCCAGATCACACCTGGCCACAGGAAGCCTGGCAACAGGTTGTTCTGCCGATCACACTTGGTTCGCTCTTGTTGGCGTTGATCGCGAACCAGTCCACGCGACTGGCTGAAGTGCGCTGGGTTGTCGCGGGGATCGCAGTCACGCTGGTGGCAATGATCGCGATGCCAAGCGGTGATGGCTGGTCAGATATGGTGCCAGTGCATCGATTCTGGATGGGGGCGATCATCACCAGTGGATTGTTCAACCTGTGGTTGCTCGACCGCATGGCGCGTCGAGGTGCCGATCGTTGGGTGATGTGGGTCGCGCTCGCGGGCTTGGGCAGCCCAACGATTTTGGCTGCGAGTGCGTTCGCAGGTTTAGCGGAGTGGTTCGTGGCCGCGATCGTTGCAACCTCCGTCGTCGCGATCGCGACAAGTTTGCAGAAGTCGACTGTGATCTGGTGCGTGCTCTATCCTGTCGTCTTGTTTTCGGGCGCTGGTGTCGCGGCAGGTCGTTTTTATACCTACGAAGACCATCCGATTTGGTTGTATGGCCTGATGCTTTTCGCTCCGAGCGTGATCGCACTTGTGGATGTTCCGCTGGAGCGGAGATCGACGGTGATTCGTGTCGTGATCGCGTTAGTCACTTCATTGTTGGTGCTTGTTTGCGTCGCGTGGTTCGTGCTTGCTGGCTCAGTCGAAGAGCAGTGGTAGATTCGCAATGCTAAGCAGCCTTTCTTCCACGGATGTCGTCTATCTTGTACTGGGTGCGCTTGGGATTGGATTCAGCAAAGCTGGGTTTCCGGGCGTGAGTATGCTGCATGTGATCTTGTACGCGTCGGTGTTTGAGCCGAAGGCGTCGACAGGTGTGCTTTTGCCGATGCTCGTGATCGGTGACTTGTGTGCGATCCGATTGTTTGGCCAGAAAGGTGACTGGTCGCAAATACGCCGATTGTTGCCGCCGACGCTGGTTGGAATTGGTTTGGGCTGGTACTTGATGGGACGGCTCAATGAAGACATTTTTCGTGGGCTGGTCGGCGGCCTGATCTTAACGTTGAGCACTGTCCAAGTCTGTCGAATGTGGCGACCGAATTGGTTCGACCGTTTTCCGCATACGCATTGGTTTGCGGTCTTGCTCGGGTTACTTGCTGGGCTTACGACGATGCTCGCGAACGCGGCGGGACCGGTTGTCGCGTTGTACTTGCTCGCGGTCAACTTGCCGAAGTGGGAGTTGATCGGCACGAGTGCGTGGTTGTTTCTAGTGCTCAACGTGTTGAAGCTTCCGCTCAGCTATGAGCTGGGGTTGATCACGCCGTCAACGCTCGTGCTTGATCTCGCGTTCGCTCCGGCAATCCCGCTCGGCATGTTTGCGGGAAGGTGGTTGGTGAGCCGAGTCTCGCAAGTTTGGTTCAACAGCATCCTGTTGGCATTCACCGCCATCGCAGCCACGCGAATGATCGGTTTGTTCTAATGTACATAGTAGCAGGCACACTCCGTGTGCCGTCCGCTAGGAATCACAATCCGGGTTTGCCGAAGCCGACTAAATCAACAAGCCGCGAGCCCCAACAAGTTGCGAGCCCAGTTGGCTCACATAGCCCGCCGAGCGTGATCTAGCTCGTCACTGGTGCAAGCATGAACCAACCGTATCGCCATACGAGGTGCATGGTTGCGAGGACGATCACGTTCCAGGTCAAGAAGAATGCTTTTGTGAATTTGACGGAGTAGTGCTGTGGGCCGACAAGGGCGTCAACGAGAAAGAACATCGCGCCACACGCCATGAACAGCGAGACAACGGCACCGCGAAAGTAAACGGCGGCGATGGCGGCTTCCACCCACATCAAGAGAGACAGCAGCCCTTTGGCTCGGCGGTAACCAAGTAGGATTGCTGTTGATCGGCGGCCTGCGATGCGGTCTTCGTCGAGATCCATTAACTGGCCAAACAAGTGGCTTTGCATCGCGAACATGGCGCTGAAGATGATCACGGGCGCGCTCAGTTGATCGATCCCGCACAACCAACTTGCCAATACAAAGATCAGCACGTATCCAGCTTGGTTGAGGATGTCGAGGACCGGCTTTTGCTTCCAACCAGCGTTGTTGTAAGTGAAGTTAGTTGCCAGTACGGCGGCAAACCACACGAGCATCTTGGGGCCAGCAACCAAAACAAAGATCACAGCGAACGGGAGTTGGACGAGTGCGATGATCCATGGCAATTGCGATCGCAGCTCAGCGTCAGGTCGAGCGCCGAAAAGCCAGCTGTCTTTACGCGGGTTGATGCGGTCGGTTTCCGCATCTCCGAGATCGTTCCATCCGTAAAGAAGAAGCCCGAGCGGAAAGCAAACGTAGAATGCACCGACCCAAAAAGCCGCTGAGCCAAACATGTTTTGGCCGGCCATCGGCAACAGATAGAACCAGAGCTGAGTCGGCCAGAAACCCGGGCGAGCGACCTTGACGACTTCCAGTGCTCGCTGGTGCATTGAAGGTGCTAACGCGGATAGGTTGGCTGAGAATTGTACGGTGATGCTTGTTGAGGATAGCCCGTTACCGGAGCGTTGTACGGTGCGTTCCGGCTTGACGCGTTTTGATATGGCCCATAATTCGGGGCCGGAGCGTTGTACTGGGTCGGCGTATAGTTTTGTGTTGGTGCATAGTTCTGGCCACCAGCGTTTTGATTGGAAGCGTATGGCGGTGGGTAGCCATTCCCGTTGTAGGCTGGCGGAGGCCCTGCGAAGCCACGTTCCGGTGAATAGTTAGCTGTCGTTTGCCCTGTTGCCCAAGGCGCCGGTTGTTGCTGGCCCCATGGGTTGGCTGGCTGTGGCTGGCCGTTCACCGTTTGTCCTGTTTGCTGCTCGGCTCGTCGTTGTGCGGCGAGTTGTTCTTGGCGGTCCAAAATTTCTCGACCGCGTTCAATCATCTTTGCGGTGTCGCCGCGAATTTCAGCGCGATTGATGTCGATCGACAGGTTATCGCCGTCGCGTTGGATGCTGAACCAACCGGCTGTGGAAGCTGCGGCTAACAGCATTCCGATAATAATGATGTTTCTCATGGCGAACTTCCCTGTTCGAGCGAATCGTATTTCTTGAGGCGCAGCGCGTATCGCAGTTCAATTCGCCACAACTGTGCACCATAGAGAACTGTGTCGAGTCAGCTCAAGAGAGATTACTGCGTTTGCAAAAAGCGACTCAGCCCGGCCAAGTCGTCGGTGTTGATCATGTCGGCTCCCGCGTCACGCAACACTTTCCATACTGCGGGATTGTCGGGCGTTGCCCAGAATCGAACGAGCCGACCTTTGGCGTGAATTTGCGAGATCGTGTGGTTAAGCTTTGCTAGCTCTTGCTCAGAAATCTCGCCAGTTCCACGCCACTTGAAATGATTCGTCCAGTTGTCGCTGATCAGCGGCATTAATTCGGCAGACATTTTACTGTCCAGATCCGATAACCGACCGTCGATCCCAGCGTATCGAGGCGAGGCGCCGGTGATCGTTCCGATCGGACGATTGCCGCTGATAATCGCGTTGACAGCACCTTGGTGAGTTTCGCCCTGGTCGCTCCAGCTGAACACGTCCTTGTATTCGCCCAGTAATTGATTGAGCGCAACAAAGGTTGACTCACCATCGCTCTTGAGATCAATCAGTAAGGTGATCGGCTTTCCATCGCCGAAAACCGAGCCGCCATTTTGCTTCACGCGTTCTCTCAAGGGATCCAGATAAAGCGACCGTAACGTTCGCTCCGGAGACAATTCGAGAAACGAATGCGCGACCAGCAGCTTTCCGTCCACGAGAAAGACATCCGCTTCGACGCTACAGAATCCGTAACCGTTCACGGCCTGCGGCCTTGAACAGCTACCATTCATAATCTTAATCGGTCGGTCAATGATGCGATTGTCAACGTTGCCCCCAGTCAATTGTTGCTCAGTGGCTCATGTAGAGATTTGCAGTGACCGTTGTC
>JBGTAI010000254.1:0-12021 GCA_041749955.1 Pirellulaceae bacterium
TTTCCCAAACCGATTGCAAAACAATCCCTACAAGTTGACTGTGTCTCGCACACGCAAGCGGTCGAGCGAATGAGTTCATTAGCATCCTCGCGATACGAACTCGACGCGATCGACTATCGTCCCAACCAGCAACGTTTGTTCGTGAGGATCGCCGGTCCCGAGTCAGCGAACCAAGCGATCGCGTCGGAAATCCAATCCACTTGGGGCGAAGACGTCTCCGACCCAGACTCACCGAGAGAATTTTGGCAATCAATTTGCGAACTTAACTTTGCCAACAGCGACCAAACGATCGTCAAGATACCGACCACACCATCGCTACTTCCAAGCCTGCAAACGCAACTGAACGCTGAGACAGATTCGCTTAGTCATTGGAGCGCCGCCGGCAACACTATGTGGGTCTCACTGAATCCTGCCGCTAGCATCAATCGTCTGGAGAGTATTCTCGCAGCCCACAAGTGCAGCGGATTGGTCGTTCGAGGCTCAGCGAAAACACCATGGATTGGGAACGCACCGTCTTTCGCGTCGATGCAATCCATCAAACAGGCCATGGATCCGGACAATCGGTTCCCGAGATAAATCGCATTGCGACACAATGCAAGAAAATAGTTCTCGAGAAACGGACCAGCGAAGAGCGGACCTGAAAAGCCTTCTTATCAGCGTTTGGGGATGTCGTTGATGAAGTCGGTCAAGGTTCGCAAGCGTCCCAGTGCTCGTCGGTCAAAATGGAAGACGAGTCGTGGCAGGTCTTTGAGGTCTGGCTCGCCTTCTTCTTCCGGCAGTGCCTGTGTTTGCTCGAACGTGCCACTGGCAAGGATATCGGAGTACTCTGCGTTGATGATCGCGAGCTTCTCTTCGCTCAACGGACTATTCAGCCGAAACACGAGCTGGTTACGCACGTACCGCATGCTGTGATACACACGATAGAAACCGAGAACTTCAGCGATCGCCTCGTCGACGCTGTCGGTGATCAAGTAAAGACTCACATCCGCGGGGCTGATCATTCCTTCGTCAAGCAAGTGGTCGAGGAAGTACTTTCCAAGATCTTTCCAATAGCTGCCGCCGGGATGATCGAGCAAAACAAGCGGCATCAGAGTTTGCTTGCCTGTTTGCATGAGCGTGAGCGTTTCGAGAGCCTCGTCCAGCGTTCCAAATCCGCCTGGCAGACAAACGACACCACTGCACTCTTTCACGAACATCAGCTTGCGAGTGAAGAAGTACTTCATCGTCACAAGTTTTGGATCGTCGTCGATAAACTCATTCGAACGTTGCTCAAACGGCAACATGATATTGAGCCCCATCGAGGCTTCGCGACCGGCACCTTCGTGCCCGGCAGCCATGATGCCGCCGCCGGCGCCCGTGATGACCATCCAGCCGTGTCCGGCCATGCGGCGCCCGAGTTCCAGGGCGCTTTGGTAATCAGGTTGGTGGGGTTGGGTTCTCGCCGAGCCAAAGATGGTGACTTTGCGACGACGGCGATAGGGACGAAACACCTTGAACGCGTAACGCAATTCTCGAAGCGTGCGAGACAAAATCTTTAAGTCGCCTCGTGCGGATTGATCTTGTTCGAGTCGATCAATCGTCCGACGCATCTCACTGATGATGTCGCTGGTATTGATCGGCGAAATCGGCTCGTCGGCTGGCTGGGGCCGATGCAGTTCGTCTTCGCCGATCGCTTCGGCTGGCAAATCGTCCTGATTTTTCATCGCTATCTTTTCGCACATCATTCATGTCGTCCACTGATGCGGTCCTGAGTGGATTCGGATCAGTGGACGGTTAAAGGAAACCGTACAGCTTAGACGGTTGTCGCGGTGGCACCAACCGGCACCCGAACTGGTACTGGAGCAGTCAGTTTCACTTGCAAGACTCGTCCCAGCAAAACGGCTACTGGAACCGCCGCGAAACTGAGTACCGCACCCATTTTGACCGAGTCCTGGATCGGTCCAGCGACGGGGAACGCAGCAACCGAGACGAACAAGGCTACCGTAAACCCGATGGCTGAAACCATACCAAGCGTCACCACGTGGCGATAATCCATTCCGGCAGGCATCTCCAACCGGAGGGTTCTTTGAGCAAACATCGTCATCGCAGTGATCCCCAGAGGCTTGCCGATCATCAGACCAGCCAAGACCACCCAAGTGCCGCTGCCCATGCTGCTGAACACCACGCCGGCATTGATCAAACCGAACAAGCCGAGGAAAAACTCAACGGGCGTTTTCCAGAAGTGTTCAAATTCGTTCAATGTATCGTGACGGTCAGCCTCACGGCGATTGTAGATTCCAAGGTCGGTATGAGCATGTGGAATCAAGGGAATGATCGGCACAAGCCCGAGTGCTGGGTGGATGTTCGCAAAGTAGAACGACATCCAGCACAAAACGCCTGGACCAGCGAGATAAGCAAAGTGGTTGTGAACTCGCATCCGGCGGAGTGTCCCGGCGAAGATCATCGAGATGATCGTCAGCAACAACCACTGGGGAACGATTTCAGCTTGTGGATAGAACACGGCCAAGATCATCAATCCAGCAGCATCGTCGGCGATCGCCAACAGCAACAAGAACGCAATCGCGGGGTGTCCGGTACCGAAGATAAACTTGGCAACGAGGTAACTAAATGCGATATCCGTCGCACAGGGAATTGCCCAACCGTCGCCAAGCGTGGCGTGCGAACCAGTCAACGTGCAACCCGCAAGATAAACAATCGCTGGTCCGAGAATGCCGCCTGCGGTAGCGAGCAATGGTGTCGCAGCTTTGCGACGATCTGAAAGTGCTCCACCGGGTAGCAGCGACTCCCAAACTTCTTTCGCAGCGATCGCGAAGAACAAGGCCATCAGCACATCGTTGACGAGGAATTGAAGAGTGAACCCGTGGTGGCCGGCGGCAGCGACTGCTTCGCCATGACCTTCGGCGGCGTGATGCCCGCCAAAAATGGACATGAAGTCGAAGTTGACGAAACTTGAGTAACTGGTGCTGCCATCGTGATGGGCCCAGTTAGCCCAAAGCAGAGCGGCAAGTGTCCCGGCGACGAGAAGTCCAGAATTGTCGATCAACGTCCGAATAAAGCTTCGGTTTTCGAGCGGTTTGTGCGCCGCCGGATTGTGTGTTTGCGCAGACATGCGAGTACAGAGCCCCAACTGACATCATTAGTTTTGAAAAGAGGTGAATAGCAAGCTCGATTGATTCGAGCTCGTGACCTGTCTCAACCGTTGGTCACAACTGGGGTGTTGTGTTCGATGTGCGACAATTCGGCA
This sequence comes from Pirellulaceae bacterium, assembly GCA_041749955.1. Lineage (GTDB taxonomy): Bacteria > Planctomycetota > Planctomycetia > Pirellulales > Pirellulaceae > JBBSJZ01. Next base: position 3,245 of record JBGTAI010000254.1, read on the forward strand.
TAGGAAATCACTAACTGCTGCGTTAGCGGTGCCGGCTGTAGCGGTTATTCGGAACTCGAAGCGAGATTTCCCTGTCAGGGCGTGAATTGCGAAGAACAACTACGTTGCGTTAGCAATCGACTGGGCCGCAATCCAGCCGAGAGCCATCAGCGTCACACTCGGATTCCCCTGTGTAATCACGGGTAATACGGAGGCATCCGCGATCCAAAACCCGCCACAACCGCGAACGCGAAAATCTGGCTGGACAGGGAATTGATCTTCGCTACCGAGTGCACATGTACCGACCGGGTGATAAAGCGTCTGGCTATACCGCCGAATGGACTTGGCCAGCGACTCGCGATCGCTTCGGTTCTTGCCGGGAAGAATCTCTTTCAACAGACCACACTCATTCGCGAGTTGACGCACAAACTCGACACCCTCAACCAATTCATCGGTATCACTCGCTTCCGACAAGTAATTGGGCTGGATCAGTGGCTGTGCTGTTGGATCAGTCGACTCGCAGCGAACGCTTCCTCGACTTTGTGGTCGCGTCGCGTTAACAGCGATTGTCATCGCCGCGTCCGCATTCGATTGAGGGAACTTCAAATAGTGGGTCGGTGTCACGTGCAGTTGCCATCGCCCATCCGCATACATCCCACCGCATTCAGCAAGGTTACTCGCTAGCGGTCCCGAGCCGCTGATTTGCCATCGACAAACCTCGCGAGTGGACGGGGAGTCTGTGAACGACGATGTTGACTGGTAGATCACAGGCATCACGAGGTGGTCGTGCAAGTTGCGGCCAACCGCGTCGCATACAACTCGGCATGGAATCGACAACGCATCAAGCGTCTCTTTGGGGCCGACCCCGCTTCGTATTAAAACGTTCGGCGTCGCCAATGCGCCGGCGCACAGAACGACGCCGCCATCACAGCTCAACTCACTCGCGATGCCGTCGATTAACATGCGGACGCCGACGGCTCGGTCGGTCTGCCAAACCACTCGATCGACAACGCCTCGAACCACATCGATTGAGCCTGGTCCGTGATCGTGCAAAAAGCTCGCCGCCGTCCAACGTTGGCCGCTTCGGTTGAATCGACGATAGACCGCTGGATGATCTGTCGATTGATCTCGTCGACTGGCGACAGCGGACATAAACGCTTCGCCGGAGGGGCTGAGCCAACGGGCCGTTTCGGGCTGGACGATCGCCTCGATTTCTGACACAGCGGCTCGAAGCGTCGCTTGGTCGATTGCATCCGCGCTCGCACGTGCAAGCATCTCGGTGTCTGTGTCCGTCGGCTCATGCCAGATCATTGCGTTGATCCGGCTGCTTCCGCCGAGGCCACGCCCGCGAGGCCAAAGGATCGCGCGGCCAGCAAGCTCGGGACTTGGCTGGGTCGCGTATTGGTAGTCTTCGGAGGACCCAAAAAGCCGCAACCAGCGAGCTGGACGCTGGCGATCCGCGGCAGGTGCGTTCGTCGATGGCGGCTCGCAAAGTGTCACTCGCATGCCAAAGTCACGAGCCAGCCGCATGGCGACCACGCAACCCACACTGCCTGCCCCCACGACGATCACTCTTTTTGCCGTCACAAACTTACTCATAAGAAATGCTGCCAATCACCGGGATCCCGGGCACCAAAAACCACGTTTTGGGAAAGAGTCCATTGGTCGAAACGCGTTTGGCGACTAGGATTTGCTCGCAGCAAATTCCCGAAACCCTCAATTTCATGTCGTCATTTATGACTTCCCCAGCCCCACAAGCAAACACCTCGGCCTCGGACATCAAGAGTCTTCATCGATTCGCCCACATTTCAATGGCTCCGCCCGACCCAATTCTTGGTCTGGGCGAAGCGTTCAATGCGGATGCGAACCCAGAAAAGATGAACCTCAGCGTCGGTGTTTACCAGGACAGCAGCGGCAAAACGCCTATCCTCGCGTCCGTTAAAGCTGCTGAAGCCAAGTTGTTGACCGACGAAAAGAGCAAAGGCTACCTGTCGATCGATGGCTTGCCCGACTATCGAGCTGGGGTCAGCAAGATGGTGTTTGGCGATACACTCGATCACAAGCGACTCGGTGTGTTACAGACCCCTGGAGGAACCGGCGCCGTCCGTTTGGCTGCCGATTTCCTCGCTGACCAACTTTCGCCGATCCGCGTTTGGATGTCGACGCCGACTTGGGCCAACCACCAGTCGATTTTCAATGCCGCTGGGTTGGCGACGGAGAGCTATCGCTATTTGACCACCGACAAGACTCGGTTGGATTTTGATGCGATGTGCGATGACTTGAACACCAAGACGAAACATGGCGACGCAGTTCTCCTGCATGCTTGTTGCCACAATCCGACAGGCATCGATCCGACCGCTGAGCAGTGGAAAACGATCGCAGCGATTTTTGCTGAGCGACGCTTGATGCCCGTCATCGACTTTGCCTACCAAGGTTTTGGTGACGGCATCGAGGAAGACACCGTGGGTGTTCGCGCGATGCTTGACCAAGTCGACGAAGCACTGATCTGCACTTCGTTCTCGAAAAACTTTGGTCTTTACAGCGAACGCGTCGGCTCGTTGGTGCTTGTTGCGTCCGGTGCAGAGGAAGCCAAGGTCGCCCACAGCCAACTGAAGCGACTGGTTCGTTCCAACTACAGCAATCCACCACGACATGGTGGTGCGATCGTCGCGACGATTTTGGGCGATGCCGCGTTGACGACCCAGTGGCGTGGCGAAGTGGACGAAATGCGAACGCGAATCACGAAGCTTCGCAGTGACTTTGTTGCGGGAATGAAAGCCACCGGTGTCGATCGCGATTTCTCTTTCTTGCTGGACCAGAAGGGAATGTTTTCCTTCAGCGGCTTGAGCCCGATGCAAGTCGATGAACTACGATACAAGCACAGCATCTATATCGTCGGCAGTGGTCGCATTAACGTTGCCGGCATGTCCGAGAGCCGAATGGATTACTTGTGCAACACAGTCGCAACGGTGGTCAAAGGCACTGCCTAATCGAGCGACTTCGGTTGCAACATCAGTTGCGACATCAGTTGCGACATTTTTGCCATACGTGAATGACGGGAGACTGAGACATCATGCCACCGGAAGTCCGTCGTGCGTTTCTGATCGCTGCGGGATTACTCGTAGCCGTGGCATTGGTGTGGGCATCCGTTTTTGAGTCGTTGCCACCAGCAGAGTTCAGTCTGCAGAATTTCAGCGACCCGAAAACCATTGATCCGGGGCGGGCAACCGGCGACACGGAGTCTCGCATTATTTTCGAGCTCTTCGATGGGCTGTTGGAGATGATGCCCGCTGGCGATGCGGATCCGATCACTGGCCTCCAGCCAATGTCTCCTCAACCCGCGGTCGCATCGTCGTACGAAATCAGCGACGACGGCCGCACGTACACGTTCCACTTGCGACAAGACGCGAAATGGAGCGATGGCAGCCCCTTAACCAGCCATGATTTTGCGTGGTCGTGGTTGCGCATGCTGCACCCAGCCACCGCTTGCGAATACTCGTTCCAACTGTATGCGATTCCGTACGCACAAGAATTCAACCAAGCCACCGTCAACATCGGCGATCGGGTCGAGATTGAACTTTTCGACCGCCCCGGTGAATCAAACACTAGCGAACCCAACATCCAACCGTTTCCCCGCGGAACCATTCGGTACGGAACCCTCCGCAACATCCGCAAGCCAGACAAACCGGTCATTCCAAGCGGGATGACAAAGAGCGACGAAGAGTCATCGCTACTGACTTGGCAAGATCAATGGGTTTACGACGTGGACGTTGTGAAAACCAGCAGTGATTCCGATTTCGACTGGGACGCGACCACGGAACCGCAATCCTTTGCCGCCGATCTCTCATCACCGCTAGCGAACGCCGACACGATCAAGACGCATGGATTGCTCGTCGCGTTCGACAAACTTGGTGGACTGGAGACTCCCGACGATCACACCTTTGTCGTGCATTTGAAGGATCCCGTGCCATTCTTCTTGAATCTTGTCGCGTACTACCCGATGTTCCCCGTGAACCGGGCTTGCGTTGAACAACACGGCTCGCCGCTGTGGACCAAGGCTGAGAACATTGTCTCCAACGGTCCCTTCAAACTTCAAATGCGACGTTTGCGCGATCGAGTTCGGCTCGTCAAGAACGAACATTATTATGGCGCAGACAACGTCGCACTGAACTCGATTGATTTCCTCTCCCTCGAAGGCGAGAACTCGGCACTCAACATGTACGAGACGGATCAAATCCAGTGGGTCACCCAGCCGCCGCAATCGCTTCTCGAAGTACTCCGAGATCGGCCAGACTATCACTCGGCTCCCAAGCTATCGATCTACTTCTACCGACTCAATGTTGCACGACCTCCGTTGGATGACGTTCGAGTTCGACGAGCGATCGCCATGGCCATTGATCGCGTCCAGATCGTTGAGCAGGTTGCCAAGGGCGGCCAGAGCCCTGCTTATACACTCATTCCGCCCGGGATTGCGGGGTACACGAGCGCCGATGGCTTCAAACCAGATATCGAAGAAGCCAAGCGACTGATCAATGAGGCAGGGTATCCCGGCGGCCGCGGACTTCCCAAGTTGACGATCCTTTACAACACGTCCGAAAGCCATCGAGCGATCGCTGAAACGATTCAACAACAATTACAAAACAACCTGAATCTCCAAGTTGATTTGCAAAACATGGAATGGGGAAGCTATCTCGATAAGATCCAACAAATGGACTACCAAATTGCTCGCCACGGATGGATCGCGGACTATCCCGACCCGAATACGTTTCTTGACTTGTGGGTCACCAATGGGCCGCAAAACAGCACCAACTGGAGCAATCGCAAATTCGATTCGTTGATCGCGGACGCGGGTAGAGAGGGTGATCCTGAAACGCGAATGCAGCTCCTAAGGCAAGCCGAACAGATCTTCATCGACGAGCTGCCCGCCATTCCAATCTACTTCTATACATCCACCAACATGGTGAAGCCGAACATCGAAGGTCTTTTTCCAACCGCACAAGACAAGCATCCGATGCATCTGATTCGGGTGAAGCCATAGTCGCTTAATAGGCACGCGAGGCTGCTTGCGAAAGCAATGCTCAGGCAGCCTTGCGAAGGGCTTCGACGTATTCCGGAGCCGTCCAGTAGGACTCGATCCACGGCGCAGGCAATGTCGACTTAAGTAAACCACCTCGGTATCCCGCGATCGCCTGGTCCGGCAGCGGATAGCCATGGAAAACAAGAATTCGCATCGACTCAGGCTGGCGCGGCGTCACAAAGTGGTTCAGCGGAAACAAGGGGCGACAACTTCGTTTGAACGAACACACCCACTCATGCGGCCAGAACTCCATATCGTCCTTGAGTGCGGCGCTCATGTATTGCTGCTCGATTCGAAACGAATCAAGCACCTTGTATTGATCTTCGACAAAACGATCGTAAGCGATTCGATGACGCTCGGGATTGAATCGGAACACCGATGTATTGCCGACTCGACCATCGCGGCCTGGTAAGAACCGACGTCGTCGCTCGAGCCAATCTTGGATCACACAAAATTGACCTGGATGGTAGTCAAAAAAGGGATCGATCGACCCCGTGATCACGATGTCCAAATCCAAAAACAGCGTGTCACCGCTCAAGTCGGCCAACCCCGGTTGAAGCAGTCCGACTTTGCGCCAAGTCTCACCGCCTTTGCGTGCATCAAAGGCTTCCTCGTCGAACGGCGTCACTGGTAACGGATACACTTCGACGCCACGCTCGATGCCGCTTGAATCTTCCGTCAAGCAAACGAATCGAAACGGGCCGGCGATATTCCGAGCCACACCGCGATAGAGGCGATTGACGTACTGGCTACCGTATTTGGTGCCCCATTTGATACAGAGAATGGTTCGTTCCACGATTCGTCGCTTCCTTGCGTCCGTTGGCGATCATATGGGGGCGATTGTGTTGGGCTCCGGCCCGCGCGGGTCGAGACTAACAAAAACAAGAAAATCAGCCCAGATCAGCTTTCGACGACGAATTGCTAGCATTTTCCCCATTGGTCACACACGGCGACTCAATTGGTATCTTGTTTGCAACCGTTGCCTGACCGGACTCCAGCCGCGAGTGCGGTATCTTCAACACATTTGTATGGAAATCACGTGATGTGCCACTTTGTTTCGACCTCCAAGTTGTGCCGATTGCTAATCATGTTTGGACTCGTCTTCTCAACACCTGTTCCTCGAATACTTCACGGTGACGAGGGCATGTACCTGTTTACTGATTTGCCGACCGAGACGCTCAAAGAAAAATATGACTTCGAGCCGACACAGGCCTGGGCGGATCATCTGCGTTTGTCATCCGTGCGATTCAATGTTGGCGGCTCAGGATCATTTGTCTCCAGCAACGGTTTGGTGCTCACCAATCACCACGTCGCTAGCGACACGCTGCATAAACTCAGCACCGAAGAACGCAACCTAATCGAACAAGGCTATCTCGCTCGAAGCTTGGATGACGAATTGCAAGCTCCCGACTTGGAGCTGAACCAACTCGTTTCGATCGAAGACGTGACGGACCGAGTCAACGCCGCAGTTGCCTCCGATGCCGCTGTCGACGACGCCACAAAACAACGCCGCGCCGTGATCGCAAACATCGAAAAAGAATCGCTCGAAAAGACTGGCTTTCGAAGCGATGTGGTGACGCTGTTTGGTGGTGCCAAGTATCACCTTTATCGTTACAAGAAATACACCGACGTTCGTTTGGTGTGGGCTCCCGAGACCAAGACCGCTTTCTTTGGCGGTGACGCGGACAACTTTGAATACCCCAGATTCTGTCTCGATGCCACCATCATGCGAGTCTACGAAGACGGCAAACCCGCGAAGCTCGACAATCACCTGGCGTGGAGCGACGAACCGCTCACCGATGGCGAACTCGTTTTCGTCAGCGGCAACCCTGGCCGGACCCAGCGGATCTTCACTACTGCCGCACTCGCGTATCTGCGTGACGATCGATTGCCATTCGTGCTCGATTATTTGCGTCGAAAAGAGATCTTGATGCAGCAGTTCGGTCTCGAAAGCAAAGAAGCAGCTCGACGTGCACGCGATGAACTGTTTGGAATCCAAAATGCACGAAAGGCGTATACCGGCATGCTCGCAGGCCTTCAAAATCCGCAGACGTTTGTTGCCAAGCGAGGCCAAGAAGACCGCATCCTGAGTGCACTCGCAGCCGACCCCAAGCTCGCACCGCTGAGCGACGCTTGGAACAAGATCGCCGAAGTGCAAGTCGAAAAGCGTGAGATGCTCGACAAGAGTGTCAGTCTGCGATGCACGCTGTTTGACATCGCCTTGGAACTCGTCTTGTTGGCTGACGAAGATCGCAAGCCTAACGAAGAGCGTTTGCGTGAGTTCACTGACTCGGGCCGTGATTCGTTGCTGCAAGAATTGTTGAGCACAGCACCGATCTACAAAGACCTCGAAACCGTCAAGCTTGCTGATGAGCTCGGTCGGTTGGTGGAAATCCGAGGGGCCAACGATGACTTGGTCGTCGAACTACTCGCTGGGAAAAGCCCACGGGAACGAGCTGCGGAACTCATCGCACAAACCGAGCTCGACGACGTCGCTAGCCGCCAGAAGCTCGTCGACGGCGGCTATAACGTGACACTCGGCTCCAAAGATCCGATGATCGTCTTAGCAAGAAAGATTGAACCCGAGTATCGTCGTGTTCGCACGATCAACGAGCAACTCGACGAACGCGAGCGTCAAGCGTACGCGAAAGTCACCGAAGCGATCACCGCGGTCGAGGGCACCGGCGGCTATCCCGACGCAACGTTTACCTTGCGACTCGCTTTCGGCAAAGTCGCACCGTACGAAGAAGACGCCAAAACGATTCCAATTGCAACCAACTTTGCTGGCGCTTTCGAGCATGCCAAGAGCCACGAAGGCCAAGACGACTTCGAGTTGCCCGAGTCATGGAACGCCGCGAAAGAGAAACTCAACTTGGAAACGCAGCTGAATTTTGTCTGTACGGCGGACATCATCGGCGGCAACAGCGGCTCACCGGTCGTCAATCGTGACGGCGCCCTCGTTGGATTGATCTTCGATGGCAACATCCAAAGCCTCACCAGCGACTATCTCTACACCGACGTCCAAGGCCGAGCCGTCAGCGTCTCCGGTGTCGGCATCCGCGAAGCCCTCCGATCCATCTACGGAGCCACCGAACTAGCCGATGAGCTCGGAAAGTAGAACGTTCATTAAGCTGAACCGTCAAAAGCGTACGAAGTCGATCTGAACGGCTAAGCTGGCTTACGGCGAAACGCAGGTAGCCGGGATCGAGCGGCCTACCTGCGTCGACGATCCCGCACGGCGACGCTGGCGGAGCTATTCGAGTTCTCTGGATCGAGTCACCGACGCAACTCAGGGAACGTGGTCGGACTCGCAAAACGTGCGAGGATCGAGATTCCAAAGATTGCCGAATCCATCACTCGAACAAACACAAACCCTGCCTACGAATCCCGAATCAAGTGTCTGCCCCGATCGTCAAGCATTGTGCAACAATTAGCGAAGGCCTTTTACTCGAAATCCTCTCTGGCGCACTGCATGAAACTGACAGCAGACGACATCACCAAGACGTTCAAGGGACTGGCTATTGCTTCGGCGCGCGCCAGCGAACTAGCAACAGAGCACGGCAAGGACGGACTGTTGAGCCATTTGTCGCGTCATCAACAAGATGCTGTGCGGCAACAGCTACTCGAAGTAAAACGAGATATCGAATCGGTGTTGCAAATCATGACATCACGAAACAAAAATTAGTTTCGAACGACGCATGATCCTTACGCGATGCGTGGC
>JBGTAI010000255.1:0-6165 GCA_041749955.1 Pirellulaceae bacterium
GTTGGTGATTGAGCCAGCTCGCGTCGACATATCCACGTCAACAATCTCGCCATCTCAACCGGTAAAAACTGGGCGTAACTTTACGTAGTTCTCTAAATTCCGCAACATCTTTTCCACAAAAAAGTGCTTGCAATGAAAAAAATTTTTGTTAGCCGATGTCGTTGTCATCGATTGAAGTGAGCTGACGTTGTGGAAAACTTTTCCATTCGCCGCATGTTTTGCACGTTTAGTGCGCGTTGATGATCACGTTTGGCTGCGCTGATGATCGCGTTGGACTGATTGCGTGTCACGAAAAAAATTTAGTAGCGCGGACCGGAAAGTTCTTGGTAATTCGCGAACGCAAACGACAACATGAACAAAGCCATGAAGGGTTGATCCATGAATCGGAACGCGTAAACCCCGATCGACACTGCCGCAACCATACTGATCCACAACGATTGCTCGACGTTACCACCGAACATCACCATCAGTGATCGTGTAATGCGTCCACCGTCGAGTGGCCACACCGGAACCAAGTTCAACAGCGCCCACAAAATGCTCGGCCACAAATAAAAGTAAACGAGCACTCGCAACAGTTGATTCTCGATCGACTTGCCTTCGAAAGTGTCGTTCAATCCATCGAGGAACCATGGCAACCCAGGCACATAGTGATTCGTCGACATGACGATGATGATCACCACCGCTGCGGAAGCGAGTTGAGCAAGTGGACCAGCAAATGCGATCCATAAATTGCTCGCTTCGCTTGTCGCACCGAAGCCACGGCGTTGTGAATACGAGCTCGTCGGAGTCGCCAACCCGCCAAAGTGATAGAGCACAATTTTGCTTTCGATTCCGTTCTGGCGAAACGCCAACGCGTGCCCCAATTCGTGAATCAAAATGCTCACGAGAACGCACGCGGACCACATCAGCAAAAGCGGTAGTCGGCCAGGGCTTTCGTCCCGGAAACCACGGTCAATCGCCTCGACCAGGTTGAACCCGAGCACGACGCTTCCGAGCCAAAATGACCACGAAATACGCACCGGGAACCCCAGCAAGTCGAACCTGATATCGTACGGCGATTCCGCGGGTTCTTGCAGTAACATTTTGGCTTTCTTGGTGGCTTTCTAGCCGACGTTTTAGGTAAGTTGGAGCAGCATCTTAGCGTGTGTTCTCAATCACGAACGCCCACAAGTCCGCGTACTCTTCGATCCGTTTGCTGACCGGCGTCCCAGCACCGTGCCCAGCTCGCGTTTCGATCCGAATCAACGTCGGATGATCGCAAGCCTGTGCGGCCTGGAGCGCAGCGGCGAACTTGAAACTGTGCCCCGGTACAACACGGTCATCTCGGTCTGCTGTCATGATCATCGTGGCTGGATAACACGTCCCCGGTCGAATGTTGTGAAGCGGCGAGTACGACAATAAATTGTCGACTTGATCCGCCTCGTCACTGCTTCCGTACTCCGTCGCCCATGCCCAACCGATCGTGAACTTGTGAAAGCGAAGCATGTCCATCACACCCACCGCTGGCAAACAGACCGCGTACAAGTCCGGCCGCTGGGTCATCACTGCACCGACAAGCAATCCGCCATTGGAGCCGCCGCGAATCGCTAGACGCTGTTTGCTGGTGTAGCCCTTCGCGATCAAATGCTCCGCCGCAGCAATGAAGTCGTCAAACACGTTCTGTTTCTTCAACCGCATCCCGTCTTCGTGCCACTCGCGTCCGTATTCACCACCACCTCGCAAATTCGCGACTGCGTACACGCCGCCTGATTCGATCCACCCCGCTATCGCTGGTGAATACGATGGCGTTAGCGAGATGTTGAAACCACCGTAGGCATACAACACGGTACGGTTGCTGCCATCAAGCACGGTTGTTTTGCGGCGAGTCACAATGATCGGAACGCGTGTGCCGTCTTTGCTTTCGCAAAAAATTTGTTCGGTGAGGTAATCGTCCGTGTTCAGCAACGTCTTGGGCTCGCGCCACAACGTTGTCTCGCCGCTTTCCAGGTCATAGCGATAGATCGAGCTGGGTGTGACGTAATTTTCAAACGTGAAAAAGGTTTCTTTGTCGTCGCGTTTTCCAGCGAAGCCGGACACGCTTCCGAGTCCTGGTAAGGCAACTTCGCCGAGTTCACCTCCGTCGAGGCTGTAACGCATCACGCGGCCCAGTGCATCATGGATGTAGTTCGCGAAGAACACGTCGCCGAACAGGTTCACGCTCTGCAGCACGTCCTCGGACTCGGCAATCACCTCTTTCCAGGCATCCCGACTCGGGTTGGCAGCGTCGACTGCGATCAATCGTCGCTTGGGAGCCTCGTTGTCGGTCAACAAAAACATGACACTGCCGCTTGCCGAGACGAATTCGTAGTCAGCATCGAAGCCGTCCACCAAGGGAACTGGGGCGGAATCCGGTTTACTCAGATCTTTCACGAAGATTTGTGACTTCGGTTCGCTGCCTTTCCAGTTGTGGATGACCAAAAAACGGCCATCATCCGTCACATCGGGCGAAAAACCCCATTTCGGCTCGTCGGCTTTCTCAAAAACGAGCTCGTCGGCGGTTTGTGGAGTCCCGAGCTTATGGAAATAGAGTTTTTGGAATTCGTTGGTGCCGGTGAGCTCAGCCCCGTCCGCGGGTGCGTCATAGCGAGCGTAAAAGAATCCGGATTGGTCCGGCAGCCACGCGATGCCGCTGAACTTGCTCCAGCGAATCTCGTCGTCGGTGTCTTTCCCCGTTTCGACGTTGCGTACTTTCCACGTTCGCCAATCGCTGCCGCCATCAGCAAGCGAATACGCCAACAGCTTGCCGTCGTCACTCGCTTGGTATCCACCCAGTGCGACCGTGCCGTCCTCGCTCAGCGTATTCGGATCGAGCAGCAATCGACGTTCTTCGCCGAGCGACTCGGACACGTACAACAGACTTTGATTCTGCAACCCGTTGTTGTGTGAGTAAAAGTAGGTGCTGCCTTCTTTCTCCGGCAAACTGAATCGCTCGTAGTTCCAGAGCTGTTCCAATCGTTTTCGCATCGGTTCACGCGATGGAAGTGCGTCCAAGTAGGCTCGAGTTACGTTGTTCTCCGCTTCAACCCACTGGGCGGTTTCTTCGCTCTCGACGTCTTCGAGCCAGCGATAGTTGTCGATGACTTTTCGTCCGTGGTAGTCGTCGGTCACCGGATCGATACGTGTCACTGGGTAGGTCATGTTGGATGATGCGGGAGGAGTTTTCGGACTTGTGGGTTCATCAGCCATCGCAGGTTGCATCGCAATGATCGTGCTAACGGCGAGGCAACAGAAAGTGCTGGCATGTGGATGTCGGCGTGACGTCGAAAGTTTCATACGTGCTGCTTCGGGTTGAAAGTAATACGTCTTGGTGTCGTGATGGTTGTTTTGAGTCGTCCCAGTCGTCAAACTAAGTCGACTCGCTTTGACTCGGCTCAGTCTTCTGATCGTCGTCCTAGCCCTCTTCGAGTTTGATTGAATCATGTTACAAGCCTTTAGAACATGAGTACCCGCGACCGGATGGGGCACGGTTGGCTCGAGCTACGTCAGCAATTGTGGCGGATCTCGTGTCGTTCGCCCATGCTATGGATTGCATTGGCCGCAACTAGTGGCATTTTTGCGGATTGTCAAACGAGCGGTTCGACAAATTTTTGGCTGGCCTCGCTCATTGTCGTCTTGGTTGCTGGCTGCCTCGTCAGCATCGGTCGTCGCTGGTTCGTCATCCCCCTAGTGATTGTACCGCTGTTCGCCCTGCGGCACGCTGTCGATCGCGAACAGTACGATTCAGCAACGATTTCGCGGGTGCTCGGCTCAGAATCGGAACCCGTGATCGTGGAGGCCACGATCGATCGGCCAGCGGAGCTGCAACCGCACCCGATGGCTGGCTATGAACTTCGCCGCGATTTATCGCCGTGGCAGACGGAATTCGAATGCCGTTTGGATCGAATCCAGATCAATGGGGAATTCGAACCCGTCAGCGGTCGATTGGTCGTCGTCGTGGACGGAGCCTGTGAAGACCACCGTCCTGGAGAACGCGTACGCCTCTATGGAACCATTCGACCGCCCACTCCACCGACCAATCCAGGCGAGCGTGATCTGCGTCAGTCGTATCGCCAGCGTGACCTTCACGCGCGAATGTCGCTGACCGGAGACGATCGCATCGAAGTGATCGCCCAAGCGTCCTGGTCGCCGCTGGGTTGGATCGCCGGACTCGCCAAGCGAAGCCGCGAGATACTGCTCAATCAAACGGCAGATTCGACTGGTGGACTTGCGGTCGCTCTCGTGATCGGCCAACGCGATTTTGTTGATCCAGCTACTCGTGACTTGTTGTTGATGACCGGCACAGCCCACTTGCTCTCCGTGAGTGGATTGCACTTAGCGATCGTCGTCATGTTAGCTCGTTGGATTGGGATTGTGTTGCGGCTGAGTCAACCGATGCAGCTCGTTCATATCATCGCGGTGAGCGTGTTCTATTCGCTGATTACGGGCGGCCGTCCGCCAGTGCTTCGAGCAAGTATTCTCGTGGGGCTCGTTGTCTTGTCGACGATGATGCGACGCCCCAGCAATCCGATCAACACTTTGTCGTTCGCGGCGGTGCTCTTACTCGCGTGGACGCCATTGCTGATGTTCAATGTTGGTGTGCAGTTATCGTTTCTTGCGGTCGCGACGCTGATGCTTTGTGGGCGAAGCGGAACAGACGGATGGTTCTCGATTCAACAAGTGACTGAACAAGAAGAGCGACTTCGTGAACTCGCGGAGAGTTCGTCGCCAGCGTGGGTGAGTGGTTCACGTTGGCTCGCTGCATGGCTTCGACAAGCGTTGTGGTACAGCGGTTGTGTGACGGCGATCGGCTTGCCGTTGGTTTGGCACCAATTCCATGTCATTTCCTCGATCAGCGTCATCACGAATGTCTGCATGAGTGTGCCGCTTGCAATCGCGCTGGCCTCAGGGATCGCCACTGTCTTCACGGCGTTCGTTTCAGAGACGCTCGCGGTGGTTCCAGGTTTCGTATGCGACCAGAGTTTGGTGTTGATGCTCCGAATGATTCGCTTCTTCGCTTCCGTACCCGGTGGTCACGTTTGGCTACCGTCGCCGCCAACTTGGCTGGTGATCGTTTTTTATGTTGTGATCGCATTGTCGCTGTTGGCGCCCCGACGTCCGTGGATGCGTATCGGACGATTCGCTTGGATCGTTTGCTGGACGATTGTGGCTTGGTTCGTGTCGACTCACCCCGCACCGATGGACGATGGCATGGACTCGCCAACCAAAATCGAAGCGACGTTCATTGACGTGGGTCATGGAACGGCATCCATTTTGCGTTTCGCACCCGACGATGTTTGGCTCTATGACTGTGGTCGACTCGGCAATTCGGTGGGAAGCACTGCCGACATTGACACCGCGCTGTGGTCGCTTGGCGCGACTCGATTGCGAGGCGTCTTGATTTCGCACGCGGATATCGATCATTACAACGCACTGCCAGGACTGCTGAGACGCTTTGACATTGATGCCGTCTACGCACCATCGAGTGTTTTCGCGGATCGCGACCCGCTGTTACAAGAACTCAAGTCGCAAATCGACGAGCTGCGAATCCCAGTCGTCGACCTGCATTTGGGAATGCAATTGCAAACCAGCGGCGTCACACTCGACGTGCTGCATCCGCCGCCGGAGCGGATTCAAGGCAGCGACAATGCGAACAGTCTCGTTCTCGTTGCGCACGCAGGCTCCTCGCCCTTGGTGTTGCCTGGTGATTTAGAACCGCCTGGAACCCAATCATTGCTGTGGCAGCCACGTGTCCGAGGCGGTGGCGTCTTGATGGCACCACACCATGGCAGTCTGCAACTCGATATGCGACCGATCCTGGATTGGTCCCGCACCGCCGCAGTCGTCGTCAGCGGCAGCGAACGTGCCGCACGCGACGAAGTCCGAGACGCCCTCTCCGCCACCGGTGCTGGCGTCTTTGTCACATCGGATCTAGTGCGTCATCCAGTCTTAATTTGGGGGTAGAGACGCTTTAGCTTTGTGCGAGCGTCGTCGATCTTGAATTGCCACTCGACGCCGCGTTGCTTTTCGTTGGTGCGTTTGGCCCACGCAGCGATTTCACTTTGCAATTCAGTCAGTTCACCGATCCGGCGACCAGTCAGGGATTGACTCGTCATGCAACTCAGTTCGCACTCGGCCACGTTGAGCCAA
>JBGTAI010000256.1:0-11686 GCA_041749955.1 Pirellulaceae bacterium
GGCAATGCTTACAGTCGTTGGCAGATGTCTCATCCATGATGACACCATTTTAACGGCTCCAGGTGAAACCCCCGATAGCAATTTCGCACTTGAAATCACGAGCAGTCCACCGTTCAAGGTCGAAGGCCGTGAACGGTTACGCTTTCTTGTTTCTGGAATTATTTATCCGATCTTTGGGCATTGGGCTTGGGCGGGAGCGGAGCAAGGAATTGTTGCTGGTTGGTTGGGCCAACGAGGCTTCGTTGACTTTGCTGGTTCAACCGTCGTTCACTCTGTTGGAGGCTGGGTCGCTCTGGCTGCCGTGCTAATTCTCGGCCCACGACATGGTCGTTTCACCGACAATGAGCGCCCCATGCATGGCCACAACCTGCCGATGGCGGCACTGGGATTGATGTTGTTGTGGTTTGGTTGGTTTGGATTCAATGGCGGTAGCACCCTTGCCGTTTCCGATTCGATTCCATTGATTCTTATCAACACAAACCTTGCAGCTGCTTTTGGCGGGATTGCTTCCTTGGCGGTGGCTTGGAGTGTGTTGCGCCGACCGGATGTTTCACAAACTATCAATGGTTGCGTCGCGGGTTTGGTAGCGATTACTGCTTCCTGTCACATTGTGGAACCGGCTTCCGCAGTCGTCATTGGCATAATAGGCGGCGTTGTTTGTACACTGGCTTCTTATATGCTGACTCGCCTCAAAATCGACGATGCGATTGGCGCATTTCCCGCACATACTTGTGCTGGTGTATGGGGCACGCTGGCGGTCGCTTTGTTTGGTGATCTCCATGCATTTTCCGAAGGCACGACTCGTTGGCAGCAGTTCTTGATCCAGGGCGAAGGTGTTGGCGCGTGCTGCCTGTGGGCATTTGGAGGTGGTTTCTGTCTGTTATGGGTTGTTAACCGCAGCCTGAATTTACGTGTTTCTTTCGAGCACGAAATCGTCGGGCTGAACGTCTCGGAGCATGGGGCCAGTACCGAACTGATCGATCTATTGCAGATGATGCAGCGTCAGCGGGAAACAGGAGACTTTACATCGCCAGTGCCTGTCGAGCCGCATACGGAAGTCGGCGAGATTGCGGCGCAATACAACCAAGTGCTGGCGAAAGTGAATGCAGAAATGCATGAACGTACCCAGGCAGAAGCCAAGTGGCACAGCATCTTTGAGAACGCTGTCGAGGGTATTTACCAGTTTTCCGCGTCAGGCAAGTGTCTCGAAGCAAATCCTTCCTTGTTGCGGATCTACGGTTACGACAGCTTGCCAGAAATGGTTGCCGCAATCGATAACATCGCTTCTAACCTCTATGTAGATCCTCACCGCCGCGACGAATTCATAGCGCAGTTTACTGAACACGAGGTGGTTACCGATTTCGTGTCGCAAGTCCGCCGTCGCGATGGTGAGCTGATTTGGGTCTCGGAGAACGCACGCGTGCATCGGGACGACGACGGCAATGTGCTTTACTACGAAGGAACTGTGGAAGATATTTCGCAACGGAAACGCGCGGAGGAGCTTTTTTGCCAGAAAGAACAAGCGGAAGCAGCCAGTCGCGCAAAGAGTGCATTCCTTGCCAACATGAGTCACGAGATTCGAACACCGCTCAACGGCGTAATCGGAATGTTGGACTTATTGACGACAACAGAATTAACGTCGCAACAAAGCCGTTATACGGAGCTTGCCAAATCGTCGTCCGAAATCTTACTCAGTCTGATTAACGACATTCTCGACTTTTCAAAAATAGAAGCGGGCAAGCTTGAACTGGATGAGTTCGACTTTGACTTGCATGAAGTTTTGGAATCGATTCCAGAAATGCTCGCTCACAATGCCCATAAAAAGGGATTGGAACTTTCGTGTCATGTGCAGCCCTTAGTGCCACGAAAAGTTCGCGGTGATTCTGATCGCTTGCGTCAAGTCCTTGTCAATTTGGTTGGCAACGCGATCAAATTTACGCAGCAAGGCGATGTGACGATCACAGCCGAACTCACTGCTGTGGCCGACCATACGGCCTCCATTCGTTTAGAAGTTCGCGATACGGGCATCGGCATTCCCGCCGACCGTGTTTCGCGGCTGTTCCAGTCATTTTCGCAAGTCGATGTTTCGACAACGCGTAAGTACGGTGGAACGGGTTTGGGGCTAGCGATTTGCAAACAAATCGTCGAACTGATGAAAGGCACGATTGGCGTCGAAAGCGTCGAAGGTGAAGGTACGACTTTCTGGATCGACGTTCCCGTTATCGTTTTGCCGCAACAAGCAAAGGATCACGCCTCGAATACGTCCCTCCGAGGGGTGCGAGCGTTAGCCGTGGATGACAACGACACGAATCTGTGCGTTTTACGAGAATACCTCAGCCTTTGGGGAATGGACGTCACCACCGTCACTTCGCCCTGGGACGCATTCGAACAGTTGCAACTTGCCGCTGCCAATGACCAGCCATTCCGCATCGCCATTCTTGATCGCAAGATGCCCGAAATGGATGGTTTGGAATTGGCTCAACAAATCCGAGAGGAGGCTGCTCTCTCCGACACTCGCTTGCTATTGTTGACTTCCCTGGCGGAGGACGTTCCTGCGGAACAATTGCAGAATCTCAGAATGCTGTCGCTGCCTAAGCCGATTCGTCAATCGCGTCTATTTGATGCCGTCGTGACAGTGATGAAGGAGTCCAATGAGACTTCCACTCAAGCGATTCAAGTCGTTGCGCCGGCATGCGTCTTGGATTCGTCAGCGACAAAGGGACGTCGCGTGTTGGTGGTCGACGATAACGAAGTTAATCGCACCGTCGCCAGCGAGATACTGAAGTCGGCTGGCTACGAAACAGCATTCGCCGAAAATGGTTTTCAGGCGGTGCAAATGGTGACGCAGCAAGCCTGGGATGCGGTGCTGATGGATTGCGAAATGCCCGAGCTCGATGGCTTTGAAGCGACGGGACGTATTCGCGCCATGGAATCGCAAAATGCTCTTCCACACATGGTGCCCCGACCGTTACCGATTATCGCACTTACCGCGCAAGCCGTGAACGGGGATCGCCAACGTTGTTTAGCAGCTGGCATGACCGAGTACGTCACCAAGCCGGTGGATCGGCACCTGCTATTGAAGGTGTTGGCGGGATTCTGGGATACAGGTCTCACACCTGGTGCCTTCGATGTTCTCGAAACTTCACGTCGTGTCGCACCCAAGAAATTTCCTGCACTTCAAGTCGACCAACTTCGCGAACGATGTGGTGGCGGGGAAGAGACCGTCAAACGCGTTTTGACGATGTTTCAATCGCGCGCCGATGAGTATGCTTCCAAAATTGATTCTGCACTGAAAGAGGAGAATCTTTCTGAAGTTCGACGTTTGTCTCACGCATTAAAGGGTTCAGCTGCGAATGTATCAGCAATGGAAGTCAGTCGCTGTGCGGACCAAATCGAAACGGCCGCACTCGGTGGAGACAAGTGCCTCTGTGACAACTTGCATGAAGAGATGCTTCATCTGATCGAAGTCTGTCAGCGAGAGATATCCAGCTTAATTCAAGAATCGTTACCAGGCATGCCAGGGCAGCATGGCGAGATTCACAAAGGCGAATCTGAAGGTGAGAAATCATGAAACCGACAAACATGAAGATCTTGGTGGCTGACGATGACGATATCGCCGTCGAAATCCTCGCCAGTGCCTTGACACAAGCGGGTTACGATGTAAGCAAAGCTTACAACGGCGAAGAGGCACTCGCGCGGATTAGCGAGAGTGATATTCGTTTAGTGATAAGCGATTGGGATATGCCGGTGATGAATGGATTGGAACTTTGCCAAGCCGTTCGCCGCCGTTCCAACTCCGGTTACGTGTATATGATTCTGTTGACGAGTCATGATAGCCGTGCGGAAATCGTTGAGGGGTTGTCGGCCGGAGCGGATGATTTCGTCGTGAAGCCGTTCCATCCTGCGGAACTAATGGCTCGTGTGCGGGCAGGAGAGCGTGTGCTGGCGCTTGAAAGCCGTGAAATGATCATTTTTGCACTCGCAAAGCTAGCTGAGTCGCGAGATCCCGAAACGGGACACCATTTGGAACGCGTGCAACGTTACTCCCGGCGATTGGCTGAAACATTAGCCGAGAGTTATAACGGAGCCGAACTTATCGATGCCGACTTCATCCGATTGGTTTATCAAACCAGCCCCTTGCACGATATCGGTAAGGTGGGCATCCCTGACGCTATCCTGCTGAAGCCGGGCAAGTTGACTTCGGAAGAATATGAGATCATGAAGTCTCATGCTTCGATTGGTGCCGAGACACTGGATGCGGCGTTGATGAACTATCCCCAAGCCCGCTTTTTGCAGGTGGCCCGAGATATTGCCGCCTCCCATCACGAACGCTGGGATGGAAAGGGTTATCCCCAAGGACTCGCCGGCCACCATATTCCACTCTCCGCTCGCATTGTCGCTTTGGCCGACGTGTATGACGCGCTCACTTCCCGTCGTGTCTACAAAGAGGCGTTTACCCACGAAGTTGCGAGAGACATCATTGTCGCAGAAAGGGGAACACAGTTTGACCCACAAGTGGTCGACGCATTCTGCCGAGTGGAGGCGGACTTCCTTGCCATCCGTCAACAACTGTCGGATTCCATTCCTGGAGAATGCCGCTCCAGTTCTGTGCAACACTTGCAAGCGGTTTAGACCCCAGCCGACTTGCCTCGCGTTTGGCATTAGCTAGGACGTGAGCTACCTTGACGAGAGTTCTCTCGCCATCGACGTCCAGCTCTCGTTATGCAGTCGACCCGTAATCGATCATAGCTTGAACTTAGAAAAGCTCGGACTCGGTGACATATGCCTCGATAGCCGCGTCGTGCGTCTTGCGTTTTGAGTCGAGGATTTCTGGATTGAGCTGGATTGTTTCATCAACAAGCTCACCGCTGGCGCCGTTTCCGCCAGTGCTCGCCAAGTCGGACTGCAGAATCTGGAATAGAACGTCCAGTGCGTCGGCGGCGGAGACGTTGTTGTCACCCGTGACATCAAAGAACGCGGCAAGTCGAAATTCGTCAGCGAGCGTTCCAAGACTGTCGGTTAAGTTCAGGAAGTTGATGATACGCAACGCGTCGCCGGCGGTGATGTTATTGTCACCATTGACGTCTTGAGGCTTCACCGTATTGTGCAGGGGTGTTTCACTTAATTGCACCTTGAGTTGAAACGTCAACACGGACGCAAGTTCAGGCGTGTCCGGATGAAAAGCTCGAAGCGTAATGATGATCGGCCCAGCAAAGATGGCCGTTGGAATCCCTTTGAACTCTTGCGTTTCGTTGTTGAAGGACAGCCAACTGGGCAGGTCTTGGTTGTTAAGCGAAGCATCAATCATCCAATCATCACCGTCTGGATCCGATACCAAGTCCGCTGGTAATTGGAAACTCAACGCTTCGCCGGTCATGACTTCAGGCGACCCGACGTCGCCCTCGAATTCAGGTGCTTCATTGACGTTTCGCACTTCAATCGTGATTGTCTTCACGTCTGAAAGCGGAACGGGCCCAGAGTCCGTTACTTGAACTTCAATTGTAAATGTGTTGCCCGTTTCAAAATCGAAGGCGGCGTCCGGCAAAACCCGGATGACGCCGGTGTCCGAAATCGAAACTTTGTCGATAGCCGTGCCTCCAATGATGGCAAACGAATGGTTTTGTCCTTCATCAGGATCGTTTACAACAACCTGGCCAGCCTCACCGACCGCATTCTCATCGATCGTGAGTTGAGACGTCTCGATTGCCGGCGATTCATTCTCGTTCGTCACACCGATCGCGAATGTCCTTGTTGTTGAGAGCGATGGTGTCCCGCTGTCACGCACACGAACATCAATATTCAAGAGGTTTGCCAATTCAAAGTCTAAGGACTCCGTGTCCTTGATCGTGATCAGTCCTGTGTCTCGAGCGATATTGAACACGGAGCGTCCCGTACCGCCCACGATTTCATAGGTCACTTTTTGTCCTGCATCCACGTCGCTGGCAATGACGCTTCCTATCTCCGTGCCAACGGTGGCGAATTCAGATACGGTGAATTCTGCCGACTCGACGTTCGGCGGTTCATTGACATTGCGAATCGAGATCGTCACGCTCGCTGACGTGCTTGAATTCGCAGGGTCAGTAACCGTTACACGGAGCGTGAGTAATGAATTGGTTTCAAAATCAAGCGAGGCGTCTTCCCCGACAGTGATCTCGCCTGTCGACTCATTAATCAAGAAACCGTGATTACTCGTCTCGGTAAATCGATACGTGAGTGGCTCAGATTCCGGATCGGTAGCGACGACGGTTCCGACAGATGCACCCACCACAACGTTTTCGTTGATCTCAAATGACGCGTCCTCAACAACCGGCGGTTCATTGGGAACGAATCCAAAGTCGACGATAAAGTTTTCGTATTTCTCGACTTCAACAGGGACAGCTTGCGCGCCGTTCGCATTCCCAATCACAGTGATTTGGTACTGATCTGGAAACAGTCGCTGGATCTCGTAGTTGCCGCTCGAGTCCGTTACGGCTGAGGGTTCAAGTTGCGTGTAGGTCATGCGGTCGAATCGGCCAAAGGGTCCGCCATCAAGATGGTTGTCGTCGGAATACGCATACACGTAGGCAATCTCATCGCTTGTCGCAGAAACCGTGATCGTTTCGCGACCATTTGTTGGCAACAAACCGCTGCGATCCGTGCCGACCAACTCTCCAGCGGCATTGAACGCATCGATTCGTCCGAATACTTTCGATAGCGAATTGTCATCACCAATGGCATCGATCGAAACGCTACGAACGGGGCGATAAAAATCAAACCTCAGAACATCGTTATTCGAGAACCAGTCGATTCCACCTTGAGCGAAAATGCGATTGGTAAGTGTGTTGGGGAAGTTGCGTTGTTTCTCCGCAGTCACTTTCGAAGCAGGAAACGCGTCAAGCGCATATTTCGTGATCGTCACACCAGGATAGGCGTTGACCAACGGGTAGGTCGCATTCGGCTGGTTCGCGATGATCACATCGTCTGGGTCCACGACAAAGCTAAGCAAGTCATGAACACCATTTCCATTGGTGTCGGCAAGCACCGTCAGCCCGCTGACGGACAACTCGGCCGACGAGGTGCTGATTTTGCCGCGAACACCGCCGACGAAATTGGGGCCGCCCACATGATCCAAATCGCGACCCGAAAATTCGTACTGGCTTGGTACACCATGCAAGTTGTCAACCAATGCCCATCGTGCCGGCTTCGTTGGTTCCGCCTCATTCATCACGGTGGACGCGATCCAGTCTTCTGGAGAATGGCCCGTCGACTCGCCTACTCGGCCCGCATAACCAAAGCCTTCGGTGAAGACGACCGACACGCCTTCGCGAGTTTTAATGTCGGATGGCCCAGTTCCGGTTTCTGCGAACACCACATCACCGTACGCAACTTTTCCACGACCAACGAATGGGTGCAACGAAATGGAGTCCATCACATTCCATGTGGAGCGAACTGAACTATCGATCAAGCCATCTGCGTCTGTATCGATGTTCTGGCCCAATGTTGGCGCGACATTCGTTTGAAGCAAAATGTAAGCGTTGGCACCGATAATGAAATCGATGCGATTCGATATGGGGTGCGAGTCGGTGTAGATCTCGCCTGGAAGACCGCCAAAACCTGTCTCGGTGGATTGGAGCACGTTCGCGCCGGCAATCGGTTGGTGCGGACTGTCTTTCTCCAGAATCACGAGGTATCCGTTGGGACCAAACTGCTGGCCACTCAGATCAAAGATGCCGTGAATCTTGCCCGTATCGGTCCCGCGTTCATTGACAACAATGAGATAACTGCCGTTGGGCAGCGACGCGTTTGCTTCGCCACGAAGCTCAACCATCTGAGTCGTGTCCGAGCCGCCAAAAAGCGGTGAGACAAGTAACTCGCTGATATGTGCCGCAAGCAGGTTTCGGCTTTCAAGTGGTTGTAGCCGAAGCGAACGAGCTCGACGCGTACGTCGCATGAACATTAGATAAGACCCCAGAATCAAAATAAGACAGGTCGGTGATTAAAACCGCCTTGCAAGAAACCGCCGCCTAAAGGAATAGACGTCGAATTCGACGCTGGGCCGATTATTTCAGAAAACGAAATCGCCTGGGTGCGATTGCGGAGGAAAATTCCAGATTTTTCTAAGACCGTGGCTTGAACGTAAAGTTCTTGCTTTGGGAGAAGAACTCTATTGGATTGTCGTAGACGACTTTGCGGATCAGAGATTCGCTGTGTCCGCGACGTCGCATTTCGAAGATCAGATCCGGTACGGCTGTTGGTTTGCTTGGTCCCCAGTCGCCTGCTGAATTCGCTAACAGTCGCTCGCCCGCGTAGCGCTCGATCATGTCGGCAGCGCGCTCGGGTGTGCATTTGGTAACGGGATACAAGGTCATGCCGGCCCAGAAGCCTCGATCCAGCACTTCGCCAATCGTGTGCTCTTCGACATGGTCAACGAGCACGCGACTGGGATCGATGCGGCTGTCACCGCACAGCATGTCGAGAATCATACGCGTGCCTTGGTACTTGTCTTCCAAGTGCGGCGTATGAATCAGGATCAGCTGGTTGAACTTGATCGCGAGTTCCAAGTGCTCAAGAAAGATCGTCGCTTCGTTCTTGGTGTTCTTGTTCAGACCAATCTCGCCGATGCCAAGGACGTTGGGTGCATCAAGGAACTCTGGGATCATCGCGATCACGTCACGTGAAAGCGAGACGTTCTCAGCTTCTTTTGCGTTGATGCACAGCCAGGTGAAGTGTTGGATCCCGTATTGGGCCGCGCGCCGAGGCTCAACGTCGGTGAGTTGTCGAAAGTAATCGCGGAACCCATCCACACTCCCGCGGTCATAGCCAGCCCAAAAGGCCGGTTCGCTCATCGCGACACAGCCCATTCGTGCGAGCGTTGCGTAATCGTCGGTTGTCCGCGAAACCATGTGAATGTGTGGGTCGATATAATCCATGCGACTGTCTTCAGGAATCAAAAGGGGAGTGCCGAGTCCGTTACTGCGATCAAGCACTTAGTTAAGAGCGATCTTCACACCTGAAACGTTTTTCGCCAATCGGGCTGGTACTCACGAGAAAAAAGTTTCTGTAGTTTTTCCGCGCGTCCCACGTTGTCTTCATGGAGAATCTCGATGGCTTCGTCCAGTCGGTTACGTTGAGCTTGCATCGCATCTGAGAGTGGCTTGCCGCTCGCGCTAGCACGGTCAATTCGATCAAGTGTGGCAGCGACTTCGAGCAGCTTCGCGCGGACTTCCAGGAATGACTCGTTCAACACGGCGTCGGCGGATCGAGCGCTCATTGGCGATTCCAAATGCATGATCGTTGAGGGAGGGACTGTTTTGAGGGTTTGATTTGAGCTCATCCCATTATACGTGCGATAGAAGTTGCCGTCTCGGCGTTGAGGCAATGTTTCGATTTTGCAGTACGTGCCGAAAATATCGAATTCGTGTACATGAGTTGCGTTAAAACGAGCGAATTTAACGCTGTTGACGAGTGGGCGCTCTTAGGGGTGAGCTAAGTTTGACCATGAAACGGCTCAATTATACATTCCAGACACTTGCTGCCAGTCCCAGCGAGGCGGCGATAAGCGTGCTCGGGGTCGCACTGGTCGATCCAGAGCCGAAAGTGCGCGCCCTCGCGGTCTCTTCGCTCGCCAAGCGAACGGAGAAACGCAGCGGAGAAATGCTGCTCCGACACTGGTTCAGTCTCACCAATGAGCAGACGCTTGAGCTTCGCGCGGCGCCTGGCCAGCTTGTTGTCGCCGTTGCCGAAGCGATTCAGACAGGCAGCGACCTGGTTCTCGAAGCAATTTCCGCGGTAGGTAAACTTCATCGCGTGGAGCTCTTGCCGCAACTCGTAGGTATCGTCGAAACTCATGCGTTGAATTCGACACGTCAAACCGCTCTGCAGGCCGTCATCGAGTTGGCGGATTTACTCGGCTCGCAAGCTCGCGGAGTTCGTGACCCTGGTGCGGTTCGTGCTGCGGCAACATCGCGGCTTGCCGAATCGATCCAGAGTTTCCCTGTCCACCGTTGTAATGGACTCGTCGACGCATTCTTGCTGGCGTCAACTTCGAAAGACACGCGTCTAATTGAAATACTTGCCTCTGAGTCGGTTTCACGTAAGGTCGTGCTGAATCGATTCGCGAAGTCCGATTTGGCTGGCGTTTCAAATCTATTAGCAAGCTTCATCCGACGAACTAGTTTGCCGCCTGTGATCGTTTCGCTGCTTACGAGTCGATCGTGCAGCAGTTTTCGATCGGCGTTACTTCAGTATGTTAGCGCGGATCCAGGCAGCGCTCTTTTGAATCGCATAAGTGAAATTGGTCGCCCGGCAAGTTGTGAGGATAACCCTGCAAACGCAGCTGCAATGCCGGTCGAAGAACACGCTGCGCTATTGCACGTCATCGCCCAGACGAGCGATTCGCCGAAGCGACTACTGCGATTTGCGGTGTCGGCGATTCGCCGTGATGAACAGCCGGCTACGGACGCGGCAGTTCACGTTCTGGCACGTTGCGAGACGCCAGGAAGCGTTTATTGGATCAAGGCGGCTATTGAGCTGGCTGGAGACTTTGACGCGAGAGTGACGCTCGGTGACGACGCGATGCTGCTCGGTGACTTGGTTGACTTGCTCAGTCACGGTCAATCCAGCGTCGTCAAGAGCATCCAACGCGTGCTTGCGCCTCTGCATGCGGAAGCCGTCTTTCCGTACTTAACGCAACTCGATCCGAAGAACCGCAATCGTCTAGGCAGAATCCTGATGATGATTGATCCGGCGGCGGTTGATGTTGTTCGGGATCGGTTGAGGCACCCAATTATGAAGAATCGCATCGAGGGGATTGCGGCTGCTGAGTCACTTGGCATCGTGGATTTGTTGCTCGACTCGTTTACCCATTTGGTGCAGAATGACCACCAGGAGGCACGTCGTGCCGCGGCTGCGGCGATGGCGCATGCATCGAGCAAGGAGACCTTAGATCTATTGCAAGACATGATCGCAATGCCGGAGAGTTCCGCTCGCGACGAAGCGGTTCGCTCAATGGAGCTTCGTACACGAGTCGCATCTCCCTTGTCCGGCCTTGACGATTTTTTCGCAAGCACGCCAGTCACCCTCTAGGAAGAATTCTGTGGCCTATTTACCCAGCAGTTTTATGCTCGCGGTCACAACCGTTGACGAACTCGGTCGTAACTATCGTGAACAGAGCGGGCCAGGTATCGCTTGGATGCAACTGTTGTGGTTCATCATTCCGGTTGGGTTGATTGCCGCGTGTGTCCTCTACTATCGCAAAAGTGAGCGAGAATCGAGTGATCTGAGCGAAGCCGATGGGCTTATTGCAGAGTTGTACCAATCGCACCAATTCACGGCTGCGGCGCGATCGTTGTGCAATCGAATCGCGGATACGTGCGAGTTGAGCGATCCAGCGGTCATAATGGTGAGCCCATCAATCTTCGAGAAAGCCGTTGGCAAAGCAAATCAAGCCAAGTCGTTCAGTAGTCGCCAGAACGAAACGCTCCAGTGGGTTCGCCAGCGTCTTTTTGGCAACGATTAGCGATCTTTGCTTGCACAGAAACTTTGCTTGCACAGAAACTGGTCCAGGCAATAAAAAACCTCTCCCGATAAACGGAAGAGGTTGCAATCGCGTGAGCGAAAATGTCACTTAGGCTATTAGTCAGCCTTGCGAACGTTCTCAGCGCGTGGGCCCTTAGGACCCTTGCCTACTTCGTACGTTACTTTTTGG
>JBGTAI010000257.1:0-19103 GCA_041749955.1 Pirellulaceae bacterium
TACGAAGAGAGCACCCAAAGGATGCCATCGTGGTGAAGTGTGCAAAGGTACGAGTTGATAAGCCGTAGCGTTGGCGATGAGTCGTAACCAACCTAGCTCCGCCGGGCGGCAACAATACCGTCTCGTACCCGGATACCTGGCTCGCGAAAGTCACTCTCGCGGTGTCAGGTCGGGAGATTCTAGGTTTGCTATCAATCAAGTCAAACACCTTCTCGACGAAGGGCACCAACATGGAAACGACATTGAGCGAATTGCCGCCCAGAACGCTCGAAACTGTCTTTGCCAGGACCAGAAATTAGACTTTAACGACTTTTACGAGCGGTGGAAAAGCTGTCACTTCTCAAAAACCAACGCAAACTTCATCAACACCTCACGAGTGTAACCATATCCAGCGTAACAAGTTAGGTCGATTCGTTTTTGCTAGCCTCAATTTTGCCCCCCAAAAGTCGCTTTCCCCACACCTCTTCCAACAAGACGGAAACAAAGCCGGCGAGCTCGTAAGCGGCCCGAGCGGGCGAGTTCTTCGTGTCGACAGCCAAGATGACGCTTTCGCATCCCGCTTTCCGGGCAAGTTCAAGCGTGATCCTCACCAGCTGGGCTCCCAACCCGCATCCACGGTGTTCTGGTACCACCCCCATATAGACAACCTCCAGAACGCTGCGGAGTGCGTCGACTGGCGGTCCGTTGCTCGCGGCCGCGTTGCCGTTTTTCCGAGTCCCACCGTGACGTGCCAGCACGAGGCACCCGACCGTCGTTGCGGGAGCCACTTTTGCCTCAAACCAGAGATCGGGTGCAAATACGGGACTGGCACGATATCCATCGAGTGTCGCAGTCGTGGTTTGAAACTGTGAAAGCGAGGGGCAATCGAGCGTTCCGACGTAAGTTCGCTCCACGAGCGATTCAAAATCCCGCTTTTCCGTGGCTTGGTGACCGACTGGGGCCATTCGAAGCGTTTCTAGCGGCTGTTCGCTTTGGATTCCATCAATCGTTTCCTGCAAATCGCAACGCATGTAACACAGCGTTGCGAGTCGCTGGAAACCAAGAAGTTCTGGCCAGCTGTCGCGTCCGACGACCGACGAACCTGCTCTTTTTTTGACAATGCTCGAATCGTCACCAGTTTCAAAGCCCGTGGCAACTTCCTCTGACGTGTCCTGGGCCCATTGAACGAACTGAATGCCGCGGGCTGCGAGTTCCGAGTCGAGCGTTGAGGTTAGTAGCGATGTCGCCTGAAGCAGTTCTTCTCGTTGCCTTTCTCCCGCAAAGGAATGGGGAGCTCGTCCAGCAAACAAAATCGTTGCAGTTCGATTCTCGGCCTCTCCAGCCTCTCTATTTGCTCCAGGAGGGATGATCTGGGCAATCGCAGCTCCCACGACATCGAACTGGTGGCTCAAAGATGCGTGTGGTGTCGCTCTTTCGACTACTAAGATCAGCAAATCCTTCATATTGTTGGACTGGACCTTTTTCGCGAGCTGATCAACCAGCATCTGGCCACGAGCAATCGAAAGCGAATCGACGACCCACGGCAGCAGCCCAGCAAGGGTTTGCGGTTCTGCAAGCCTGGCTCGGAATTGGTCAGCTGGATTTGGGAACATTGCCATTGGGTCCATTTTCTTGACAGGCCATGAGTCCTATCATGAAGGTCATTCAAGAATAAAGAGTGAGATAAAGCGGCAAGGCACGGACCTTGTTCGTGAAACTTCAGCACCGTGCTTCGGTGTACCAGGTTTTTTGGTGTTGGGTTTCGTGGTCCTGGGTATTGCCGAAATTGATCGTAGGAACTTTTGATGAGTTATTTGATAGCAGGTCGTATCGGTCCTTTCATGCTTGTGCTGGCCCTGGTCGTTACCGGGTTCACGTTAGGCGATCTAGGTTCGTCTCAAGCGCAAGGTCCATTGCGTCGCCTCGGTGATCGTATCCGTGCTCGAGTCGACACGCTGGTCCCGCCACCACCAGCTCCTCGGACCACGCCTTCACAAGCCCCAACTGGACTGCGGGCCCCAACTGGACTGCAACCGGTAGCACCATACGCGACACCCAAACCGCAAGAGACGCCTCTGGCTCAGCCAACGAGTCCGGCCCGCGAACCGAGCCTCGCGCTTCAGCCTACGTCGAATGACGGCGAAGTTCCTGAAGCACCGTCAATCGGAATTGAAGTCGAAGAATTCAGGTACGGCTTCGGTGGAGTGCGTGTCATTGGCTTTCGTTCGAACTCGCAAGCGAATGCTGCTGGACTCCGTCTAGGCGACGTCATTGTCGGCGTCGAAGGTCGCCCGACAGAAACGATTGCTGAGGTTGCTCAGTCGTTGTTACCCCTGGGCATCGGCGAGCCAGCTCAATTGCGAATTGTTCGCGCAGAGACGCTGGCCGACACCAGTATTGCTGGGGGACAAAGCCAAATCCCCACCGAATTTCTAAATGTGCCATTGGTGACCCGTCGGGCACTCTCGAACCAAATCGCAACACGACCGGATGATGGAGCGAACCGGCAAGCGACCTACAACCAACCTCCCAACGACGCGACGCTTGGCTTGGTCCTCGGTAATGCGGCTGGTCGACAAGGCGCCGTGGTCTCAAACGTCATGCCCCGCTCACCAGGCGAAGTCGCACGGATGCAAGCTGGCGACCGAATCGTGTCCATTAATGGCCGGATGGTGCAAAACGCTGACAGCGTTTCCCAAGTCCTGAATCGCTCCAAGCCCGGCGACCAACTTCGAGTCCAATGGGTACGAAATGACGAGCTTCGCGAGGCGAATGTCTTGCTCGCCGGAAAAGACGGTATCTCACCGAATGCCCTGGCCAATCGCAGCCCATCGGCGTCAACCCAAACCGACAGCGCACCGGAACCAGCCGCTGGATCATTGCTCAATGGCATCGGTTCGACGCTGGGAAATTGGTTCGGCAACGGCAATAAACCGTCCGCCCAACCAGAAACGCAAGCTTCGCGCGAGCAGCCTGCATCGCCAAAGCCTGCTGACGAATTACCCAAGCCTGATTCAGGAACCGCCGATGCACTAACTGAACTATCTGGACCAAGCATCTTGATGGGTACCGCGGACGTTTCGACTGAGCCTCGTGGTATTGGTTTCGATGTAACTCGCGAGTTGCCTGATTCATCCGGTGTGGTTGATTCGGAAGAATTGCCGATGCCGGCTGCCGTTCGCGATCCCTTGGAATTCGGCGACGAAGAGTTGGTCCAGCCCGCTGCGTTCGGTGACCCCGCCATGAAAGATGGAACCAAGGTATTGCCAATTCCGTCAGTGCTTGACGGAGGCGATTCTCTACCCACGCCAAATTCACTACTCGCACCAGCCGCATCAATCAACGAGTCTCGCAAACCTGCCCTCACTCCATTTGATACAGCAACGGATCCACCCTCCCTTGGCGAGGTAACACCGCCACCAAAACAACCGGCAGGTTTAATTTCGAAAGAAGATCAAACGATCTTGCTACTTCGTTCAGAAATTGAGCGACTGAGAAGCCGTATCCAACAGCTCGAAAAGTAAGTTCGCCTCAAGGCGTTTTGACTCATCGCCCGGCGTCCGTCCAGCTAGCTTCACAGTCATTTGACGGCCACAAAACGTGAAGCAGCTGGACTGGTTTCTTCCAACCCATTCGTGACGCTCCGCGTTGGTCGGCAAAATCGCTATGATCGCCACAACTCGACTGAGATGGGAAAGCTAGGCAAATTTCTCCATGTTGTAAAAATGCAACACGTGTAGCACCGACTGGACAACTCAGGGTAAATGGCGAATTTTGCAGGTGGGCACCTCGGCAAAAGGGCCGTTTTTTTGTGGATTTTCCTACATTTTTCTAAAGACTTGCCTAGGCTTGGGTTATTGAAGCAACGCTCTCGTGCGGGACTTTTCATGTCCACGTACTGAGTAATGATTGTCCACACGAGCCCAAGATGTCGTGGATGACTTCGGCCGAGGTGCGTTGCCTCAATTAGGATTGATGTTCGCTCGTCGACGCGGATTGATTGATTCGATCCCTGTCATGGAAACTTTCCCAAGTGACTCCTGAAATGAACTGTCGTTTGATTCATCGCTCATTTTGTCTGACTCTCGCAACCTCCTTTGCTGTTGCTCCATCCATTGCAATGGCTCAGGAGCAATGCTGTTTCGAGCCCGCCTATCGCCTTCAATGCGAAACGGTGATGCAACCGCAAGTAGTCGAGAGTTTACGTTTGTCGTACGAAACGGAGTACGTCGAAGAAAACGTAACGAGCTATCGTCCAGTCATCAAAACTCGCACGGAAGAACGTGAGTATCGCGTTGCCAAACCCGTCACCGAGACGAGCTATCGCGAAGAACGCTACATGGTTCAAAAGCCTGTGGTCGAAACGTCCTATCGCGACGAAACGGTCACCCAGACGCGTTACGTCACTGAAACCTCGGAACGCGAAGAACAGTACACGACGTACAAACCCGTCACAGAAACTCAGGTCTATCAACAACAGTACACGGTCCAACGACCGGTCACGGAAACTCAGTACTACCAACAACAGTACTCGGTCCAACGCCCGGTGGTGGAAACTCAATACCAAACTCAGCAATACACCAGCTATCGCCCCGTCACGACTGTCCAAAATCAAACCGTGGACGCTGGCGGTTATGTCGCTCAACAAGTCGTGACGCCTGGCCAAGTTCAGTACGGGCTAAACTGGGTTCCTCAAGCGTACGCTACGCCCGGTCCGTTCGGCGTCTTCGCTCGCGTTCGCGGTGGAGCCTATTGGACGCCACAGGTCACTCCGCCAACGGTTCAAACACAAATCGCGTATCGCCCGAACTACATCAACCAACAAGTCGCACAGACAGCTTATGTCCCGGAAGTGCAACAGGTCCAAGTACCCGTTCAAGTCCAGAAATTTCAGACCGAAGTCGTGAACCAGAATGTCCCTGTTCAAGTGACGCGGATGCAAAGCGAAGTGGTAACGCAAAACGTTCCTGTTCAAACCACTCGCATGATCCCTACCACGGAAGTCCGCAAGATTCCTGTTGTGGTTCAGCGTCCAATCACGGAAATGTTGACACGCAAGGTGCCCGTTCAACAGCAACGTTGGGTTACCGAAGAACAAGTCCGCAAAGTTCCTGTTCAAACGACGCGAATGATTTACGAAACCCGCCGCGAACCAATTGAAGTGCAGTACACCGAGTACGAACAAATTGTCCAAACGGTCCGCAAACCTGTCACTCGTCAGGTTTACAAGCCATACACGACGACTCGCATGGTTCCGACTCAAGTCGTCCAACGAATGCCGCTTTCGTATATCGATCCGTTCAGCCCAGCGATTGTGAACGGCTACTCGTCGTTCTCAACTCCGAGCTATTCATCGCCAGTGATTTCGCAACCATCATCGATTGGTCCGTCAATTCTGTCACCATCGGATAAGTCCGACGTCGCCGAAACACGCCTAGAAAAGGTCGAGATCACGCCACCTGCGAACGCGAAATCCGATTCAATGGATAACTTGTTCGATAGCTACAAAGACGACTCAGAGACGAACGCCGCTGATCCCGCCGATGAGCAAGAGCTGCCTAAGCCAGAGTTATCTGAGCCAGAACTCAACGCGAGCGAAATCGGCTGGCGAATGATGTGGATGCCAAAGTTCGCTCGCGAAATCTAGTCACGAGCTTTTGATTCGCTTAAACCGCGTTTGACTCGATTGAGTTCGCTAAGCCAAAACCGTGTTCGACTTTCTATTAAGAATGTCCAACACGGTTTTTTGTTTTCTCGGTGAACCACAATAATTCACCCGAAGCACTTCACCAAAGCCGCTGTAACGCATGCACCATCGATTAGAACTCGATGTGACGCACTCCGGCGATCTCATCAAAGTGACCAATGTTCATGAGCAAGCCCGGCGAATCAGGAAACTCAGCGACAAACGCAGGGTCACAAAGGGCTAGCGGCGGACCAAACGTCAGGCTGATCGTGGCTAGGTAAGAAAGCCCCATGCCGATGCCCGATAAACCCACCGCAAGCGCGAACCACGGAAGTTGGCCTCGCAGCAGTTCTTCTTGTCGGGCACGCGAAAGCTGCTTCTCGAAACTGTACTGTTCGATGACAGCGTCTCGGCGAAGCGGGTTCGTCAACTCGAGCATGTCGTTGAACGTGCAACCGATCGTGTGACACTCTTCGAATGTCTTCGTTGCATGCAAAGCGAGCTTCCTACGCTCGAACTCCAGTTTAGCTTGATAGGCATTGAGTGCTTTTTTTCGCCGCTCCATGACGTAGCCTGCGACGGCGCGAGGCACTGACAAGCTTCGATCCACCGCGCCGCGAGCAAGCTCCTGACAGCGACGTGGCAAATAAGAACGGTGATATTCAGCGAAAACCTCTTGCTGGATTTTGTCGATCGCTTGGTCGATCGTTTCCCGTGTTGTGAAGATGAGATCGTCATCGACTTCAACGCAAAGTGGCTTGAGATACGTCACCTTTACACCCCGTTTCCGGCCTGGACCCGCCAGAAACTCTTCAAGGCGTGTGTTGACACAATCCGGCACATCATCCGTAATCCGGTCAAAATGCTTTTGCTCCGTTACGCTGACGAACAGTCGCCCCTTGGGTAAGCGTATGGACGCCTTAATGAGTTCGATCTCTCGCACCTGGGTAAAGCTGTCGCGATGCTCGTCGACAATTGCGTTCCACCGTTTTTGCTTGGACGTCCAAAGTCGCGACTGACGAAGCATCGATTCCGCCATCTCTTTGCTCGAGTCTTTCGGCGGCACCCAAATCGGAGCATCAACCCATGTCCCGAATGGCTTGAGCTCCTGGTCCAAAGTAAATGGGGCTGACCTAGCCGGGTCGACCTTCGACGGCCTCACACGCGGGGACAATTGAGGTTTTCGATCCAAGTCTTGAAACGTTGTAGTCATACTTACGCTCCTGTGGAATAGTCGTAGCAATAACGCGTCGCACCTAGATTCACTTCGGCCAACGTGATCATCACAGGGCCTCTGGCATCCAACGTTACTTGGCATCCAACGTTGACGTTCAGGGCGCTAAATCTTCGGCATCGTGAACATTTTCGACACAGCCCTTATTGGATGGCGACCGCGAGCACCGTAAAAGAGTATTTCCCACAAGATTGCAAAGTTCTTGATTCAGTCAGACCAGCTAAACCTGGGAAAGTAGAAGGCACACTCCTTGCGCCGTGGCTGCAAAAAGGCAGCGTTTCGGGATTGCAAATCCGAGCGGACGGCGCGGAGTGTGCTTGCTACCATTCACGCAAAGCGTCCTGCCATCGCTTCGCGACCGGGGAACAACACCGGCTTGATCGTACTCGATGCCAATGCCAACCTTTTAACAGCCAAGGTTTTGACAGCCAACGCTTAACCAATGGGCTTGCGGACGGTTCGTGACATCGCACGAATTTCGGCTGGATGGATCCCTTTGCCGAGCTCGGTGTTAACATGAATCGCTTCGTAAGTGCGGTGAATTCCGAACAACACAGCTTCGCGAATGTCCGATTCGCCAAGAGCGATCTTCGCCGCAATCGCGGCTGAAAGCATACAACCAGTACCATGCGTGTTGGTCGCTGCAAGCCGTGGTAAAAGGATGCCCATATTTTCATCGTCCAGACTCAACACGTGCTGGGATTGCCCATCCACTTCACCCAGCTTGATCAAGACGTGTTTACAACCAAATTCTTGGAGCCGATGGATTGCCTGGGCCACAGCCTCTTCATCGATCAGCTTTAAACCCGTCAGCCGTTCGGCCTCGAATCGATTGGGAGTCACCAAGAACGCTTGCGGTAGCAAGTGGTCCTTGTAGGCTTGGACCACATCATCGGTCACAAGCGAGTCCCCTGTTTTGCTCACCATGACGGGATCCACGATCACAGGGCACGCCATCTCATCAAGGCACTCGCCAATGGTGCGAACGAGCGATGCATTACCAATCGCCCCCGTCTTGATAACCCGCGGTGGAATATCGTTAACGACAGCATCAAATTGTGCTTTGACCAGGCTTGCCGAAAGAACTTCGACATGCTTCACACCTTGCGTGTTTTGCACGGTCAACAGCGTGACGACGGACATCCCGTACACACCAAGTTGCTGGCAGGTCTTGAGATCCGCTTGAAGCCCCGCACCACCGCTCGGATCAGAACCCGCGATCGTCAGTACCGTTGCACGAGGCGTAAGAGTGAGCGTTTTCGGCTTGTTTTTCTCAGCTCGTTTCCGGGCCATGCGCATCACCTTGAGTGTGCAACGTCATCAAATAGCCACCGCATCCGATGACGTCAACAAAGCAGCTCAGCTTACTGAAATCCTAATTAGGCTGAACTGCAACTACTTCGTCCTGCACAGGCTCAAACGAATCGCTGGTCATCCGGCTGTCGCTGAGCGTGAAAATCACGAACAGGCCAACGAACACAAACGAGCTGAAGAAGATGATCAAGTTAAAAGGCTTGTCGAATGCCAAGTGCATAAAGAACAAAGCCACCAGCAGCGCCTTGACCGTCGCAATGACCATCACAATCGCGACATCGTAACTGCCAAAGTCAAAGTTCGATTGCCATACGGTTACCAAAGTTAGCACAACTAAAGCGCCAAATACAGCAAACAGAATCCACAAAGGAATCGGGTGCGCAAAGTCATAACCCTCGCGATGCTCCCCATGACCGGAAGAATGATCCGAACCAGCAGCAACCGCGTGTGCGTCAGTGTGACTGTGTGATGACATAATAAAAACGTATCGAGGAAATAGAAGGATGCGATTATCGAATCAAGTACAACAACGGGAACAAGTAAATCCAAATCAAGTCCACGATGTGCCAGTAAAGCCCGACATAGTCGACCGGACCAAAGTATTGGCGATTGAAGTCTTGACGAACGCTACGAATCAATAACCACACGAGAACACCGATTCCACCAAGAATGTGGATCGCGTGCACTCCCGTCATGCAGTAATAAATCCCAAAGAACACCCCAGCACGACTGGGTGTCATCACTTCCTGTGGCACCGACGAAATCGCTTCGACAACCTCGTCACCACTGGTAACGACGGTGCCTGCGGACAATTCCATCTGAGCTCGACGAGCACTCAACTCGTCCTGCAAGCCAGTATTGGTGGCATCTTTAGCAAGTCGCTCGCGAAGCGTCACTCCATCGGCGGCCAACTCCGCACCACCGACATGAGCTTCGCCAGCCACAGCGTCGTGACTTGCATGGTCGTGACCCTCATGAGCATGAGCTGTGTCTCCCATCGCATGGGCTGTCGAAGCGTGAACAGCGTGGTCGGCACCCGGAGTCTCACCACTCTCAAGAATCGTTCCTAGACCAACGCCAGCAAAGAAGCTCAAGCAAACTACTGTAAGCGGCATCGCACATGCCGTTTGGAACTTGTCACCCTTGACGATGGAAACCACCAACCAAGCAACAACTCCAATAAGCAAGAGTGCAAAAGGAAAACAAAGGTAAAGCAACCAGTTGGTTCCACCTTCCGGATGAGGATTCGCTGGGTTGTACGTAAAGTAACCTGCGGGAAGCAGACCCATGCCCCACTTGTGGGAATACTCAATCGTCTTAACGCCCAAGAAAACCATTGCACACGACAATGTGCAAGCAAGCAGAGCGGTCAGCTTCTTGTGTTCCTCCGTCTGTGCACAACGAACAGCCCAAGCCATTGTCAGTGAGCTGAAGAGCAACACACCGGTGTTGATCGCACCGAGCTTCGTGTTGAGGAATTGGCTGCAACCTTCAAAAACGTCTGGACGCTGCATGCGGAAGATTGCGTAAGCGCAAAACATGCCACTGAAAAACAGCACTTCCGTGACAAGGAACAACCAAATCCCCAGCTTGCCGCTGTCAAACTGTTGTTCTGGAGTGTCAAAGTGGTGGGCCAAGAACGACGGATGATCGTGATCGCCATGACCATGACCATCGTGGCCGTGATCATCATGACCATGCGTGCCGTGTCCGGCTGCCTCGATTGTTGACATGTGGTTTAAACGGAGAGCTGGAAGGTGGAGGATGCTAAACGTATGCGAAATTCGTAACGGCCCACCCGACCGAAATGCGGTCGGGCGGACGTTAAAGGTAAATTAAACTAGTGCTTCGCGTGGACTGGAACAGGCTTATCTACAGGAGCCAAAGTACGTTCCGGCTCAGCCGTAACATAACGCTCATTCGCCGAGTCCCACTCAATGAATTGGAAATCATAAGGATCACCAACGATTGGAGCGCGATCGAAATTATAAAACGGAGGAGGGCTTGTGCACATCCATTCCAACGTCGCGCCACCCCAAGGGTTCGCGGGAGCCTGCTTTCCCTTCCACAGCGACATCAACAAAACAATCAGTGCGGTAAACAACCCAACACCCAGCAACAACGCACCATAGGTGCTCATTTGATGCAAGAATGCGAACTCAGGGTCGTAGGTTGCGTAACGACGCGGCATACCGCGGCTTCCCAACACGAACTGAGGCAAAAACGTCAAGTTGAAGCCAACAAACACAAGCAACGCAGAAATACGACCGCCAAGCTCGTTGTACATCTTTCCGAACATCTTCGGCCACCAGTGGAACACTCCACCGAGGAATGCAACCAAAGTCCCACCCACCATCACGTAATGGAAGTGAGCCACGATGAAGTACGTATCGTGTAAGTGAAGATCCGTCGACAGAGTTCCGAGAAACAAACCAGTAAGCCCACCGATCGTGAACAAGAAGATAAACGAAATCGCGTAACACATAGGCGTCGTCAAACTGATCGAGCCCTTGTACATCGTCGCCAACCAATTGAACACTTTGATCGCCGACGGGATCGAAACCGTAAACGTCAAGGCACTAAAAACGATCGTCGTGAGCGAGCTCATCCCGGCGGTGAACATGTGGTGTCCCCAAACCAAGAAGCCGAGCAACGCAATCGCAATCGAAGAGTATGCAATAAAGCGATAGCCGAAGATGCTCTTGTGGCTATGAACGCTCATCAATTCGCTGATGATGCCGAACGCAGGCAAAATCATGATGTAAACAGCTGGATGGCTGTAGAACCAAAAGAAATGCTGATATGTGACTGGGTCGCCGTTGAACTCAGGATCAAAAATCCCGATGTGCATCGTTCGCTCAGCAATCAAAAGCAACAGTGTGATGCCAAGAACAGGAGTCGCCAAAACTTGGATGATGCTCGTCGAATACGTCGCCCACAAGAACAAAGGCATCTTGAACCAAGTCATGCCGGGTGGACGCATCGTGTTGATCGTCACGATGAAATTCAAACCTGTGAAAATTGAGCTGAATCCGAGGATGAACGCACCCAAGGTCGCAAGAATCACGGAGGAGTCTGACGTGGTGCTATACGGCGTATAGAACGTCCAGCCCGTATCCAGGCCACTCGCGAACAAAGCGCTGATAAAGAACAACGCCCCAAAAACCCAAAGGTAGAAACTCGACAGGTTCAATCGCGGGAACGCTACGTCCTTGGCACCGAGCATCACCGGAACCAAGAAGTTCCCCAGCGCCGCAGGAATACTCGGGATAATGAACAAGAACACCATGATCGCGCCGTGAAGCGTGAACACTTGGTTGTAAATGTCATTGGGATCCTTGCCCGTTAGCGAAGTGAACAACGGACGATTGAACAACCATCCGCCCGGAGCCATCAGGTGCAAGCGAATTCCAAGAGCCAGCAAACCAGCAACCAAGAACGCCGAGCTAACACCGATCAAATACATGATTCCGATGCGTTTGTGATCGAGCGTAAAGATCCAACTGAAGGCACCCTTGGATGTCGTCAAATAGTTTTCCCGTTCAGTGGGAAATCCGGGGTCGCGAACGACCCTGCCAGCGGGTATTGATCCGGCGGACATAAGTCTCTTGTCCTTTAGTTAATACAAACGATTTTTAATTTGAGTTGAATCAGTGTTGGCAACACACATGAGCGAATTGCCTCTCAATTCGTGGAAGTGGTTTCAGCAGGCGCACTTTCGGAACTAGTTGACTTAGTGGAAAGCGTTTCCAAATAAGCGATGATTGACGCAATGTCGTCATCACTGAGTTGGCCTTTGTAGCTTGGCATGACTGGTGCATATCCAGCCACAACTTTCGCCTTGGGTACTAGGATCGATTCACGAATATAATTCGCGTCTGCATCGATCGATGTGCCGTCGACGAACTCGTGCTTGCGATCAAATACTCCTTGGAAGGACGGTCCAACTCGCTTCGTGCCGTCGAGTGAGTGGCATGAAGCGCAGCCTCGGCGATTATATAGCTTCTCTCCGTAGGCCGCCGGAGAATCCGTCCCGCGTGTGCTGTACTTCTTGATCCATTCATCGAGCTCTTTCTGTGTCTCATGAACCACCACCACGGTCTGCATTCTCGAGTGGTCCTTACCACAATACTCAGCACAATACAGATCGTAGAAACGATAGCCATCCGGAGTGAATTGATTCGCCTCGTAATTCCAAACTCCACCCCCTTGTTGATCATAGGCGGCTTTCGCTGCCGTAAGCTCCGACTCACTCACCTTTTCGCTCGGTACGGAAGGCTTGAACCACAAGAAATTGTAACGACCGGGGACGACATCTTTTTTGGCACGAAAAGCCGGCACATACAGACTGTGGATTACATCCGAGCTTCGCATCGACAACTTGGTTGGCTCATCATTGACGACGTGTAGTTCTGGGTGGAACGTGCCATTGCCATAATCGAAGGTCCAACCCCACTTGAAGGCCTGGACGCCGATGTCGTATGCACCGTCTGGAGGAGTACGGATATCGAGGAACGACCATGTTCCTTGAAGAAACATCCAAACGAGCAGGAACGAGGGAAGAATCGACCAAGCCAATTCGAGCGGCGTGTTGTGCGAAACATTACTTTCCGCTTTCGCACCTTTGGGCTTGAGGTACTTCCAAGGGAAGTACACCATGCAAAACACCATCGGCACGAAAAACAGAACGCAGATCCACATGATCATCATGTAGACCCAGTCTGCATCGGCAGCGAACGACGACGCTTGTTTCGGAAACCAAAAACCATCATTCACGTCAGCAAGAAGTGTGAATTGGCTCGGGAAGGCTGGCAACATGGATTCGTAAAAATTAGGGTTCATGATCTTTACACCTGGGTTTGCATCGAAACCCGTCTAACTAATGTCCGCTATCTGCCGGCAATGTCAACGCGAAGCAGGTGCGTCATATCTCCACACCTGGAACGTTTTCCGGATCCGCCACTGTGTTTTCTAAATCCGCCAACGTATTCGGTGCGCGTTTGCGGCCAATCCAGTACGGTGCGAGCACCGCCAACATCAAACCTATCGTCGCTGCGCCTCCGAATCGCATCAGCCGCCATGCTCCAAGCACGTAGCTGTTTCGCTCTGGATCGTAACTGAAACATCTCAGAATAAATAAATCGACTGCCGTTCCCACTTTCCCCTCACCGGACTCCAGAATCGACAATCGCATCTGATCCGGCGGGAACGATACATCGAGCGAATACCGGGTGATGACACCTTCGGGGGAGGCGAACGCCAACATCGCGGGATGGTAATACTGGCCGGTTAACTTATCCAACGTGTATTTAAAGCCGAGCGTGTCGGCCAATGTGTTAATCGTCGACTGCGGGGCCGTGCAAAATGCCCATCCATCTTCACCACGAAACTGAGCATCAAGTTGACCAACGTACTTTTCTCGTGTTTCCCGAACCCGCTCTGTCGTCTCCTTCGGGTTAATGCTTACCGTCAGGATCCGAAAGTCCTTACCCAACTCCAGATCCAAGCTTCTGAGCGATTCCGTCAACTGGTTCAATTGGACGCTGCAAAGGACTGGGCAATCACTGTAGTTAAGCGTCACAATTGTCGGTTTTTCGCCATCGAAATAGCGAGCTGTCTTTACGTCGCGTCCCATCCAATCCGTGAGAGACAAATTTAGCGGAATCTTCTTCCCGAGATTCTGAATCACCGTGACGTCTTCGACTTCTTTCGGCGACGCATCGTTAAGTTCAACTTCGACTCCGTCTTGAAGCCCTTGCGCTTGCACGAGTCCAACGAGCGAGCCTCCGCTCGGGCATACGACCACTTGGAAAAGTCCGAGCGCTAGCCCAGCAATCAGTCGCATAAGAACTAAACGCTCGGAACTAAGTCTCGTCGTGCTTGGCGTGGTCTGAGGCATCCGTCTTCTTGTTTTGGTTTTCGTTCACAACCATTTCCATCGCTTTTTCGATCGGAATGGTAATGTTTCCAGTTTGCGGATCGACGCCATAGGCAGATATCTCTTGCTTCTGCTCGATCAGCGTCAAATTTTCTCGGCGATAGTTACTTTGTTCGCTCTTGGCAACATCTTGCCAATCGGCCAACGCATAGAAAATCACTTGCACCGCTAGGGCAGTGACCGCCAGGACGACCACCGAAATAACTCCGACCGTGCTGATTTTCGTCGAATTAAGGTCGTCATACTGGGCCATCGCGTCAAATTCCGAAAATGGTCGTCGTTTAAAGTCGTGTAAATTCGTTCGTTAAAATTCTGCATCCGTTGGACTGAATCCAACCGAAGCAAGCCCAACTGATCCACTAGACCTGATGGAACCGTAGTGACTCGAGAAGGCGTGGGTCTCGAGCTGCAACCACACCCGTCTGGCTCGCCTTACTCAGCACCAAACCAAGCATCAAACAGCTCATTCCGACGACGCAAAGCAGACTTGCAACAACGCCTGTCGCACCACCCATGCCCTGCTCAGCCTCCGGCATGATGATCCAGTAAATGTCGACAAAGTGCATTACAAGTAGGTAACATCCCCAAAGCGCCACAAGCATTGGACGACGTCGAACATGCCGACTCATCGTTCCCGCAAAAGGCAGCATCCAGTGGAAAAACACAAGTGACAAAGAGACCCACATCCAAACACCTTCTTGGCGATGGAAGAACCACTCCGTTTCTTCAGGCATATTCGCATACCAAATCAGCATGAACTGACTAAACGCGATGTAGGTCCAGAAAAACGTAAATCCAAAAATGAACTTTCCGAGGTCGTGGTAGTGCTCAACAGTAATTTCGTCACGCAAAGCACCGCGACTCTGGAGCACGTAGCTGCCAACAGCGATCGCACAGTGTGCCGAAAGCATTCCACCAGCAAACAAATACACTCCAAACATCGTCGAGAACCAAGTCGGAGCCAAGCTCATCACCCAGTCAAACATCGCAAACGAGGTCGTCAACGAAAGCAGAATCAAAGCTGGACCCGAACGAGCCTGCAAACGCTCGGTAATCGCGATTTCACCCGTCTCGTCCTGGAGGCTGCTGCCCTTGAAGTAATAAAGAGCCAGTCCAACCCAAACTGCCAAGTAGAGAATTGCACGAAGAGTGAAGAAACCAGGATTCAGGTAGCCAATCTTGTTCGCCCACGCCTTGGCGCTATACCCAGTTTCCTCAACAAAATTCTCGTTCGTCCATTCGTAGAGCGTCCCGCCTCCGACCCAAACGGCCAGCAAAATTGGCAGAAACAATACCGCAAGTGGCAAGACCATCATCATCAACAACTCGCCAATCCGGCGAACCACAACACTCCAACCGGCGCGAACCAAATGTTGGATAATGACAAAGAACATTGACCCCAATGCGATTGTCAAGCAATACGTGAATGCGGTCAGGTACGCGGACATGCCAAATCGGGCATCGACAGCGAACCAGCCAAGCATCCATCCGATCACGAGTGCCGCAATCCCACCAATGCATAGTGGAACACTCAACGCACCCAATGATTCGGGAAGCTTGAACGCCGGGTCATCAGCCGGTTTGATCTTGGGTGAGTGGTCGGACATGTTTTGGTTTTGTCAGTTAAACAGTTATCAGTTTTCAGGATTTCTAATCGCGATTCGGACAAACCCGAATCATTTAGTCGACGCCGACTTAGTCGCCTCAGCCGCTCGCAGTTTCTCAGCTTCTGCTTGCTCAGCCAACACCTTATCGACTTCCTCCTTCAGCGTTTCAATTTGCTTACGCTGGTCCTCTGGAACCAAGTCAATCGACGCATTCTGGCTTTGCTGCAGTGCACGCACATACGCCACAATCGCCCAACGATCCTGGACCTTGATTTGTGAACCATAACCAGGCATCTTGCGGATACCATTTGTAATCGTGCTGAACAGCTTCCCATCGGGATACTTGCTGCTCGAAATTGCTTCGTCATGCAGCGAGGATGGCGGATTCCAAGTCGTCGCCAGAATCTTCTGGGCTCGTTGATTGACCAAACCATTCCCGCGGCCATTACCACCGTGGCAAACGGCACAGTAAATCTCAAACTGCTCTTGGCCTTTAGCGAGGACTTCAGCAGAAACCGATAACGGATTCTCCTTCAACCAAGGTGTTGTATCCACGGTTGCACCGGCGTCAGCAGGAACTTGCACTGCCGCGGCTGCATCGGCATTGGCAGCTGCATCGGCGGGCTTAGCTGCTTCCGTCATCTTCTCAGTAGGGGCTGCTTCAGCGGGCTTCTCGTCAGCAGCGGGTGTTTCTTTATTCGGTTCAACCGGTTTACCTTCGGCAGCAGGCTTGTCTTCCGCAGTCTTTTTCTTGCCCTTCTTTTCGGCCTTAGCCGGCTTCTCCTGAGCAGGCTTTTCTTCTGCCGCTGGTTTCTCCTCAGCGGCTGGTTTGTCTTCTGGCTTCGCGGGTTCTTCGACAGCCGGAGCATCCGTCACTGGGACATCTGTCGCTGGGTCATCGAACGCGAGTGCCGACGGTGAGTAAGCACGAGCAAGGCGTTGTGCCCGAGGCATGTCCATTTGTGACAATGCTTCGACATCGATTCCAGTCATGAAATCAAGGTCTTGGTTCATTTGGCCTCTTGCCACAGTGCCGATCACATCGGGACGCATCGCACGACCGTCCGCAAACAAAGTCGTCGTTTGTTGCATGTCCTTCGCTGGGGAGAAGTCCATGTCGTAGAAAATATGGAAGCGAGGCGAGCTGCTCTTGGTCACGCGCATCTTGGCAACAATCAGCGCCGGGATGATTGACAAAGCCATCAACACACCGAGCCCAATCACGATGAATTTTGGAATCGTCTTTGGCGTGTCGTCTTCGTAAACTGAGTTGATGTATTCCGTGCCCGTTTCACCGAGCAACCTCTGAACGCCAGCGGAATCAAAACGATCATCTTTTGCGTCGATGTACAAAAAGAATCGATCGTCCGTCACACGGTCAAAACGCGGGTCGGTGAACATCGGATTGCTAAACCGGGGCAATCCGTTGAGCGCCCACATCCCAAAGAACGTGCCGAACGAAGCGAACAATACCGTCAATTCGAACGCAACCGGCATGAATGCTGGCAACGAAATGAAC
Source organism: Pirellulaceae bacterium (assembly GCA_041749955.1). GTDB lineage: Bacteria > Planctomycetota > Planctomycetia > Pirellulales > Pirellulaceae > JBBSJZ01. Next base: position 17,278 of record JBGTAI010000257.1, read on the forward strand.
GGTTTGCCTGAAATGATGTAGGGGTAATCGATCGAATTCATCCAGATCTGCATCGTCAACGCCGTGCAGGTCCCGATGAGTCCACCGGCAAGAGCGATCCAAGGTAATACGGTTGGCTTGATGCCGAGAGCCTCATCGATCCCGTGCACGGGGAACGGCGTGAAGGCGTCGATCTTCTTGTAACCGGCGTCTCGGATTCGTCGCGACGCTTTCAGCAGCGAGTCCACTGAGGTGTACTCAGCGACGATTCCGTGAACTCGATTGTTTGTCTTTTCTTCGGTCATCGTATCTGCGTTTTTGTCAAAACCGATGCAAGTCGTTCATCTCACTGACGGCGTCAGCAAGTTTTGGTTTGTGCCACTGACCGCGTCAGCGACGTTCCGTCTTTAGTGGTGGTCGTCTTGGTGTGACATGTGGATTTCTTGAGCCAGCGTTGCCTTGACTTCAGCCATGTTGATGACTGGCATCAAGCGACAGAACAACAAGAACAATGTGAAGAACAATCCAAATGAGCCAATCAACATGGACCAGTCAACCCAAGTTGGCTCGAAGTAACCCCAAGCACTCGGCAAGTAATCGCGAGACAAACTGGTGATCACGATCACGAATCGCTCGAACCACATACCGATATTCACGAAGATTGAAATCACCACGATGATCCATGGCGTCGTCCGGAATTTCTTCACCCAAAACAACTGCGGGCTGATCACGTTACACGTCACCATCGTCCAATACGCCCACCAGTACGGGCCAAACGCCCGGTTGGTAAACGCGAATTGCTCTTCAGGCACCTGACCGTACCAAGCAATGAAAAACTCCGTCCCGTAAGCGAGACCCACGATCGAGCCAGTCGCCAGGATGACTTTGCACATGTTCTCCAAGTGCCGAATCGTGATCAACTTCTCGAGCGAGAATATCGTCCGAGCAGGGATCATCAACGTAAGCACCATCGCGAAACCGCTGAAAATCGCCCCCGCAACGAAGTACGGTGGGAAAATCGTCGTGTGCCAACCAGGAACTTGGGAAACTGCGAAGTCAAACGAAACGATGGTGTGCACCGAAAGAACCAGCGGGGCTGCGAACGCAGCGAGCAACGCGTAAGCCTTCTCATAGCGCATCCAGTGCCGTGATGAACCACTCCATCCAAGCGAGAGAATACCGTAAGCCATCCGACGCCACTTGTTCTTGCTGCGGTCACGGAACGTCGCCAAGTCAGGCACCATACCCATGTACCAGAACAGCAACGATACGGTGCCGTACGTGCTAACCGCGAACACGTCCCACAACAAGGGCGAACGGAATTGGGGCCACATCCAGAGATTCAAACTCGGATACGGTGCCAACCAGAACGCCAACCAGGCACGACCGACGTGAATGCCAGGAAACGTGCCTGCGCAAACCACGGCGAAAATTGTCATCGCCTCTGCCGCACGGTTGATGCTTGTTCGCCAATCTTGACGGAACAGATACAAAATCGCGCTGATGAGCGTACCGGCGTGACCAATACCAACCCAGAACACAAAGTTAACAATCGGCCAACCCCAGAAGACGGGCGAGCGATTACCCCAAACACCAACACCGGTGTAGAACAACCAGCCGATACAAATACCGAGCCAACTCGCCAATGTCACCGAGATCAAAAAACCAATGATCCAGGCACGACTCGGTGGTTGCTCAGCAATCCTACATACCGCTTCGGTAACCGAGCTGTACGTTGAACCACCAAGGACCAGCGAGGCTCGCTCGCCGGGGCGTTCGACGGTGTTGTCCAGTCCGTTGGAAATGGCGAGGGACATAGGTGAGGAATCAGGTTTCAGGTTTCGGGA
>JBGTAI010000258.1:0-74122 GCA_041749955.1 Pirellulaceae bacterium
ACTTCATCAGTGAATAGAAATCGTCGCATCCCTGCGTCTCCAAGAAATTTCCAGGCAACTCCAACACGGCCACGATTATCCCCCAAAATGACAGTCCAAATACATATCAGTTTGTGCCACGCTCAGCCGCGTGGGGTATACATCGAATCCTCGCCACGTAAGGCTCGTTCCAAGTCCATCAACGTTGCGAATTCGTTCATTGAGGCATACAAAGCATCACACCCGGACGACGAAGTGATCACGCTCGACTTGTGGGATAAACAACTCCCCGAGTTCGATGGATATACGATCGATGCAAAGTATCAAGTGCTGCATGGCCAAGGCTTTGATGAGGCGCAAGCCAAGGCGTGGCAGGCGGTCGTGGATGTTTGCGATGAGTTCAAATCGGCTGATAAATACTTGTTCAGCTTGCCGATGTGGAACTTTGGCATTCCCTACAAACTCAAGCATTACATCGATGTGATCGCTCAACCCGGCCAGACGTTTAGTTTTGATCCAGCGACAGGCTACAGCGGCTTAGTCACCGGCAAACCCGTCGCCGTGGTCTATGCACGCGGAGGAGCTTACGGTGGCGAGGCTTCCGGCATGGACCACCAAAAGTCCTACGTTGAGCAAATCCTTGGCTTCTTTGGCTTCACGGAAATTCATCCGATTGTGATTGAGCCGACGTTGGCGGCAGCGGACGATGTTGCGGCGACCGAGGCGGTAGCGATCCAGGTTGCTGAAACGATTGCCGCTAGTTTTTGACAGAGTCAATGAGGCGAGTTAGTCGACACTGTTCATGATCGCAAATCGGCCATCGCTGCCGGTCGCGATTGGGGTACCGTTTGGAAGCAGGCTCAGTGCATGGAACCCTTTCTCACTGAGCGGACGCCAGTCTTCGCCGTCATCACTGATGTCGGTCCCGGTCGGTCCCGCTGCTAACCAATAGTCACCTCGCTGGCTGTCGGGGTTCTGGCTATCGGGGTTCTGGGGTGATTTCGATGGCAAAAACATGATCGACGAGCGAAAACCGCCAGGTCGTTTACCAGTGGGAAGCCTCCATGTTTTGCCGTGATCTTCGGTGACAGCGATGTTCCCGGCAGTCTGGTCAGTGAGCATGTAGTCGCCGCCAACTGCGATGCCAAACCCAGATTCACGAATCACGATCGAAAAGATGCCTGATGTGGGGCTGGCTGGCATCTCAGCGATTTCATGACTGGTCCACGTTTGACCGGCATCATGGGACACCAACACTCGGCTGCTTCCGCCATCAGCACGACCGCCCAGTCCAATTGCGATGAACGAGTCACCAGCCAGTGAGATCGAACCATTGCTGGCAGCGAATCCAGCTTCGCCTTCAAGCGGCTTTACTGGGCAATTCAGGTCGCGCCATGTTTGCCCAGCATCATCAGTTGCCAAGAGAAGAAACTCGCCACCGACGGGGTCACCGAACGCGACACCTCGGTTCGCGTCCCAGAATCGCATCGCGTCGATGAAGGCGGCGGGGCGTTCGTCCAAATGGACTGTCGACCACGACCGCCCATAATCTTCGGAGCGTGCGATCACTGCTGGTGAACCGGCTGAAGCGACAAGCAAGACGTTTTCTGTCGGCATCGCAACGCATCGATAATCGGTGACTCCATCGCGGTGCGGTGTTCGCTCTTGCCATGAAATCCCGGCATCAGCGGAAACCCAAACTTGCGGCCCGCTGCCGGCAACTGCGATGACCGAATCCGATGCGATTGCAACACCGCGGAGACTGGCATCATTAGGCAATGTGACAACCCGCCAATCCAGCGGCAGGATGAGTGCCAATGAAACAGCAAACGCAATCATGGGAGTGGCACTCTCAGTAACGGATAGTGGCTAAACAAGTTGAGCGGAGAATCAGGACATGCATGGAGGAGGTGAACCCTACATATTCGTCAGGTACTCGATACCTTGGGATATTTCATCCAGCGCGTCATCCTCGTCGACTCCTTCACGGCCGACGACAAAGTAGCCGCGGTATTGTGTGTCCTCGAGACGTCCGAGGATCTCAGGGAAGTCGGCGATTCCGCGACCCAACGGCACGGAAACACCGCGGCCAGCGGCCAGGTCAACAACACCGTCCACGGCGCGGACGAGTTGGATCCGATTCGCCAGCGCTGATATCGCTTCTGGGACGCTGTGTCGGTTGATAATCAGTGCACCTGGATTGAGCACGACACCGACGAAGCCGTCTTCGCCTGCCTCGAGAATCTCAGCCAGTTTTTCGCCAGATTCCGTTCCAGTTTCTGCGGCGAGAAACGCGCCAACGCGAGCCCCGAATCGTCCCAAGTCCTCCAGAACAGCTCGTAGATCCTGCCAGCCCGAGTCGTCTTGGGAATCCGGGACTCGGCCAATTTGGTTGACAACGAGGGGCGAACCGAGTCGGTAAGCGAACTCCATCGCAGCTTTGGTAGCATCAATGCGTCGGTCCAATCCGTCCGAGTGTCCATAGCCGTGGCGGGTCTGGAACCGGAGTGCTGCGACCCTCAAATTCGAATCATCCAGCATTTTCCGCAATTGCCGCAGCCCAGTGTCCGACAATTCACTAGGGCGAAGTGTCTCTCTCGCGTCAATTTCGACGGCATGAGCACCGAGCGACTGGGCCAGCGCGAAGGCTCGCTCCAGATCACGGGCACGCTTCAATTCCAATGGAAGTGATTCCAACCGAATCGCAAGTTTGACTTCAGCCACTTTGTTTCCCAAGCACGAACACGTTATTACCCAATCACGATTCGTCATGACCGGATACTCAACTGCGGGCATCTTACGTGCCCCAGAGACATCCACAAGCACACCTTCACGGCGTGAAACACATTCACGCTCGGGGTTGCTTGCTGCGCTGGTTGTTCTCGCAGCTCTGGGGCTTGGCTTGAAACCGGCCGTTTCGCAAGCACCCAACGAGCCATCCAAGAGCAAATCTTTAGCAGCGAGCGACAACTACTGGGATTTTGGTCGCAGCGACGACTTGAACTTCGACGATTGGCCAGATGACTGGAAACGAGGCACAGGCATCGGGTTTCCGAAGTACATCAAGATCAAAATTGTACCCCACAACAAAGAATTTGAAGATAATACGGTGGCGGTTGACACGTCAATCATCAAGGTATGGCCAAAGATCCGAGAAACGTTTCCTTTTCTCAACAGCCTTCCTCCCTCAATCTCCGACTTACTCGTTGATGATTTTCTTGAGATCGAAATGGACGGTGGCCAAGCCAAAATCCAATCTCCACCGCGTCCAACGAGTCAACTGTATCAGTATCACTTTACTTGCCGAATGATGACGCAGGGGCTGCGTCATGATGTTGTGCGAGTGAGTCTTGTATTTCTCGACGCGCAGGGGAAAGAGATATCCGTACTCGATGCTCCAGAGATGCGAGGAACGAACCCTTGGAAGAACCTTGAAATCGATCGCGTACGTCCACCGGCCCAGGCAACACAAATGCTGGTTCGGCTAGTGGTACTCGGCAGCGAAGATGGACTGCAAGACATACGCGGCCGAGTCGGTATCGACGACATACGTATCGAGCCATTTCCACAACTCGAGGTGACAACGGACGATCTGTTGGGAGTCTATGACTATGGTCAACCGATCACAGTCACGGCAAAAGTACTTGGTACACCCGCAGATTCATCAACCGTCTCCTTTCGCCTCGTAGATCACACAGGCAAAGTCCTTCATCAACATCGGGCGACAAGTAAACCGACAACCACGAACCTAGAATCATCGTCAAATAATGTCGATGATGGGGGTGATCAAGAAACTGACGACTCTCCCGAAGTTCAATGGAAGTTACCAACCATTCAACCGGGTTTCTATCGTGTTTTGAGTTCGTTCGCAGAAGATCGCTCAACGAGTCTGTCTACGGAAACCACATTAGCGGTGATTGAGTCGCTCGGAACTGACGAACTTTCAGGCCCGTTCGGATGGTCTTTACCGCAAGGTGACCGTGGCATTGAACCCCGCGAGTTAGCCGATTGGTTACAAAAACTTGGTGTCGCATGTGTTAAGTATCCGTGTTGGTTGGCGCCCGACGATTTTGCCGCAATGGAGCGAGCCTCGAACCTCATTGGCCGGATGCAAAGCCATGGGACACGGGTAATCGGTGTTCTCGATGCACCGCCAACTAGCGAGCTACCCGTTTATGAGATTCCGGCGGCGCGTGATGTAGTCGCAGCTAACCTATTCCGTGATCGGGCGATTTGGCAGCCGCAACTTGAGCCAATGATGACCCAGATATCACTGAAGGTTCGATCTTGGCAACTAGGCGCCGATCGCGACTACAGCTTTTTAGGTCGACCGCGACTCCAAGAAGCGATTGCTGGGATCGCTGACGGACTGCAAGGGTTTGGCCAGCCACTCGATTTCGCAATCTCATGGCCTTGGTTGGAACCGGCACTTTCCGGCAATGACAGTAGCTGGCACGCGAACATTCGAAGCACCGCCGATACGCCATTGACGGCAAATGAACTTGACGCATTTCTTCAAGCGGAAGCCTCGCTTGCGACCATTCGCCAACCGGCCACCTGGTTAATCTTGGATCCCATACACTCTGATCGCTATTCGCGGAATGCTCGAATACAAGATCTTGTGATGAGAATGGCGGCGGTGCGAAAACACGACATAAAAGTTGCAACCGTCACCGACCCCTATGACGAATACACCGGCTTATTGACAGAAAACGGTCGCCCCAACGAATTATTGCTTCCTTGGCGAACCGCGAGCTTGGTGCTGGGTGATGTACGTCATGTCGGCAAGCTGAAACTTCGAAATGGTTCTGAAAACGAAGTGTTTGCTGGCCCCAAGCGAGCCGTGCTGATGATGTGGTCCCCGAGGCCCAACGTCGAAGAAATGTACCTCGGCGAAAATGTGAAACAGATCGACGTCTGGGGACGCGTTACCGACGTTCCGACCGTGATAATCGAGGGCCAGAAGCAACAGAGAATTGAAACGGGTCCGATGCCAATCTTTCTCGTCGACGTCGACGCAACACTTCTTGCTTTCCGAATGTCAGTAGCGATTGTCGAAAACCAAATCGACTCGTTGCTTGGACAAAAGCAAACATTGAATGTCGTTTTCACTAATCCGTCGCGTGAAGCATTCGCAGGCGAAATACGGTTCCGTTATCCGAAGACATGGCAAGTCGACACCCCAGTGCGTCCCTGGGAACTGCTAGGAGCCACCTCTGGAAAAGAATCTTTCGATGTCGTGCTTGGCAACGCTGCGATGGTTGGCCAGTACGAAATCTCGCTCGACTTCTTTTTTGACACAACGCCACCCAAACACATCACCGTCTATAGAAAATTAAACGTGGGAGTCGAAGGCCTGAGCGTAAAACTAACAACCAATTTGACCGAGGAAGATGAATTGCATGTCGTCCTTGAGATGGCTAACGCTTCTCTCAAGACATTGTCCTATGACTGCATGATGTTTCCGCCACCCGGCCGACAATATCAGCGCCGGTTTGTTCGCATTGCACCTCAAGAAACGGTAACACGTGACTTTTACTTCTCGGGAGGTCGCGAACTTATCGGTTCGCGAATGCTACTGCGTGCGATTGAGCAAGACGGTCAGCGAGTTCTGAACTTCGACACACTCATCACGCCATAGATTGAATCCGCAGCCTTAATCCACCTTCTGAACGCGAACTGTGTGAGTGACTGGGGAGAATGCACTTGCTATTGCGTCGGCGAGCGGTTTTCGCACAGCCTCTGTATCGGCTACCGCTTGAGCAAAGTCATTGCTCGCGTCTTTGCCATGGAACACTTTCTTGACTTGCTCTGTCTCGTACGCCTGCTTTGCTGCAACGGCGTTGTCAACGCGGTCAAAGACGTCGCACATCGGGTTGCTCGGGAACATTTCAGGAAGGTTGATTCCACGAACGAGTTCTTCGCCTTCGAACTCACGACTCTCCTCACCCCAGGTCACCTGATACTTTGCCGATAAATCGGCGTCTTCGACAAACAAGAGGAAACGATTCAGGTCATCGGCGAACGGGACCAGAGTCATGCCACTGCGAATACTTGAGTCACTGTTCTCGTCACCCCGAGCACAATACGCGAGACGCGAACTTGTGACTTGCACAGATCCGTCCGTAAACGAATCCACACGATGGCCATCCGTTGCACTGGCACTGCTCTTGGCTAAGTTGACGCGGACGGCACCTAGGTTCCCGTCCAATCCCATCGACCGAAGAAACGCGTATGCCATGATCACGTGACCAGCCCAACCGGGATGAATGCCGTCTCGTCCAGCAACGTCATAGGGACGATCTTGACCTGCGTTGTGTTGCCCTGGAGCGAACACCTGAGCTTGATACATCGGCCAAAAAATGTCTGCGAATCGAACGTTCTCACGCTGGGCAATTCCGATACCGATGTCACGCAGGGCACACAAGTTCAAGTTGTGTTCTTGCAGGGTCCCATTTGCCGTCTTGACCCAGGAGGCGATTTTCCCAGAGCATCCTGGTGAACCAAGCACAACGCGCACATCGTGCTCTTTGAACTTGCGAACGATGGCCGTGTAATAGTCTTCGTACATTTTCCCGTTGTTGAGATCGAACGGTCGATACCGTGCGTCGTTCATGCCATACGCGAGAGTCGCAACCGTCGGCTCGAACGTCAAACAGTCTTGGTCCATACGACGCAAGAATCCGTCCGCTTTCTCGCCACTCCAGCCGTATTGTCGAACCGTAATGCCAAGCTCTGGTGTGCACACGGTCAAGTAGGTCTCGATGAGCCGCGAATACATCTTTTGTTCGGTGATCGAATCACCACAAATCGCAAGTCGATCACCTGTCCGAAGCAACAATGGACCTGGCTTCGGTGCCAATCTCGGATTGAATGGCCCGAACGCAGGATCATCTGGTTTGACTTCATATTCGTACGGACCGAATGTGATTTCCGACGTTTGATCAACGCTGGTCTTCGTCGCGGGAGTCTGGGCGAACACGGCCGCAGGTGAAAAAGCTATGATTGCGATGCAATAGTGCTGGAATTTCATTGAGGCGGGCTACCAGAAGTAGAAGTTATGCGGACAGGGACGGAGAACAGTTTAACCAGCGGAGCCCTGAGAAAGAACTGTGGCGAAATTGCTTGCTGTGTGCGCCTGGTAAGTCTTTAATAGGGTCCGAAACCGCCCGTTCCTAGCTGGAACGGAAATCCTCCCCGCCCTACGCCCTACCTTACATAGCCCATGCAGTCCCCTGCTGTGACGCGTTCCCTCATTTCCCTGACGTTCGCCTGTCTTGTCCTCAGCCTCCTTGGGTGCGGACACGAGCAGCCACAGCAGACTGGCAAGAAGGAAAAGCAACTTGAGACGATGACGGCTGACGTGATGACCGTTGCGATGGTTCCTTGGGTTACGGTGGTGCGGAGCCAAGGCAGTCTTTACGCCGACGAGCAATCCGTTGTCGGCAGCGAAGTTGCTGGACGCGTGGACCAAGTTCATGTCGATCTCGGAGACTTTGTCAGTACAGGCGATCCGCTTGTCACACTTGCGCAAGATGACTTCCAATTGCAAGTCGAACAAACCGCAGCGCAACTACAGCAGGCTCGCGCAGCGGTTGGACTGCGTGAGTCGGATTCGGTCGAATCACTTAATCCTGAAAACGCCCCGCCCGTACGCCAAGAAAAAGCGATGTTGGCGGAAGCTCAAAGCAGCCTCGAGCGAGCCGCCAGCTTGCTGAAGCAGAGCGCCATCTCGCAGGGTGAATACGACATCGCCGCCGCTGCAGCCAAAGTCGCCGAAGCACGTTACGCGTCATCACTCAACAGCGTCCGTGAAAAAATCGCAACCATCAGTGTCCAACAGGCAGCGTACTCTCTCGCAAAAGAGCGTCTGGACAACGCAATCATCCGAGCACCGATGGATGGCTACATACGCTTAAGGCAGGTCGCTCCCGGTACGTATATCTCTGTCGGCCAAGCAATCGCGGTTGTCGTTCGAACACACCCCTTGCGATTTCGTGGTACCGTTCCTGAACGTTATGCTCAATCGATCGAAGTGGGCCAAGAAGTTCAACTGGATATCGAATCAATAACTCCGCCGCGAACGGCAAAAATCACTCGCGTCAGCCCCGCACTTGACCAACTCAGTCGCTCGCTTGCATTCGAAGCACTTGTCGACAATGCAGACCACAAGCTTCGCACCGGACTGTTCGTCGAAGCGGAAGTCATTGTCGATTCCCAGGCGACTCAGATTGCGATTCCAGATTCCGCGGTCACTGAATTTGCGGGAGCGGAGAAAGTATGGAAAGTCGTCGATGGAATCGCGTCCGAACACGAAATCACTTGTAGCTCAATTCGCGATGGCAAACGACTCGTCACCAGCGGACTGGAGCTCGGTGAAGTCATTCTCTCCGACGCTTCGAAAGGGCGAATTGCCAGAATTGTCATTCGGGAACCAGCATCAGATCAATTGACGTCAGACGAACCGGAATCAAGCGTAGCCGCTCACGAGTCCGACTCCCTCGAAGCGAAGAACTAGCACACCATGTATTGGCTAGCCGAAGTTTGCGTAAAACGTCCCGTTTTCGCGTTGATGCTCATCACGGCGCTCGTCGTGGCTGGTTTAATCGCGTTTCCGCAACTGGGTGTCGATCGATTCCCAAACATGGACTTGCCGCAAGTCTATGTTCGCACCAATTATATCGGTGCGGCGGCTGAAGAAGTCGAGTCGGAAATCAGTTCGATCATCGAAGATGCAGTCGCGACAGTCGCTGGCATTGATGAGCTTCGGTCGATCTCATCGGATGGCCGCTCCTTTGTGATCATCACCATCCAGCTCGATCGAAACATCGACTCCGCAATTCAAGATATTCGTGACGCGGTTGCAACGGTGACGAATCGCTTGCCCCCGGGAATTGATCCGCCAATCGTTCAGAAGCAAGATCTCGATTCGTCCCCGATCATGACACTCGCGGTATCCGGACCACGTTCCGCACGAGAACTGTTTCTCTTAGCCGATCGCTACGTCAAGAACGTGATCGAATCTTCGCGTGGCGTTGGCCAAGTTCAGATCGCTGGGGCGGCGGATCGAGCCGTTCAAGTTGATGTCGAGGCTCGCCGATTGGCGGCGCACCGATTGTCGATTCTTCAAGTCCGGGATGCGTTGGCAAACCAGAATGCCGAAGTGCCTGGCGGGATCGTGGACGAGGGACAGCATGAGCGGTCGATGAGGACGCTTGGTCGAGTGGCCGACGCAAAAAGTTTTCCTGACCTTGTTGTTTCCACGATTGGTGATACCGCGATACGTCTCAGTGACCTAGGCACGGTACGCGACGCAACGAAGGAAGTCCGCACACTTGCTCGACTGAATGGCGTGCCGGCGGTGCTGTTGTCAGTTCAGCGGCAATCGGGACAAAACACGGTCGCTGTGATCGATGGCGTGAAAGAGCGTTTGCCGCGTTGTGAAGCGCTGTTGCCGGACGACGTCACCGTCGCCGTCATCCAGGATCAATCTCGGTATATCGTCGAGGCGCTCAGCGAAATCGAGCGCCACTTGGTTTCGGGCAGCATCCTCGCTTGTTTGACAGTTCTCCTGTTCATGCGATCGTGGCGTTCGACGTTGATCGCTGCGGTGGCCATTCCAGCTTCGATCATTGCGACGTTTGCATTCATGAAGTGGTTTGGGTTTACACTCAATAACGTCACCATGTTGGCTCTCGTCTTGATGGTGGGCGTGGTCATCGACGATGCGATTGTCGTGCTCGAGAATGTGTTCCACTGTATCGAAGAAAAGGGAATGGAACCGGCCGAGGCTGCGGTCGTAGGCACCAAGGAAATCGGCTTGGCGGTTCTGGCGACGACGATGTCGCTCGTCATCGTGTTTTTGCCTGTCTCGTTTCTATCGAGCGTCACAGGGCGTTTGCTGTTCGAGTTTGGGGTCACTGCAACGATCGCGATTCTGATCTCAATGTTGATCAGTTTTTCGCTAACGCCGATGATGTGCAGCAAACTCCTTCGACGAGCACCGCAAATGTCAAATCATCCCGCCGCAGTTGCGAAGTCACGACGCGGACTTTACGGCTATGTCGAAGCGACGTATTTGTGGATGCTCGCCAAGTCATTGCGGTACCGATGGCTCGTGCTCGTTGTCGTCGTGTTGGTCATCGCGTCGAATATTCCGCTGAGCAAAATGGTCCAGCGTGACTATGTGCCGCTCAACGTGGACGAGTCAGAGTTCGAAGTACGTGTAGAAGCGAAACCGGGGGCGACGATCCTCGCGATGGGAAGCACAATTGATCGCATCGAAGATGAGCTAAATAAGATCGATGGCATCGAAACGGTTCTGACCACGGTCGGAGCACGAGGCTTCGGTGATGTGAATCGTGCGGAACTGTTCGTGCGACTCGTCGACAGTCGCGAGCGAACTTTTTCCTTTAATCGTTTGTTCAAAGGGATACTCGCCGGGGACCCGAAAGCAGCGTTCCGCGGCAATTACACCCAACGTGACAAAATGGGTGAGATTCGCAAGAGGCTCAGCAGCATCACGGACTTACAAATATCGGTTCGCAACTTAACGTCGCTTCGTCAGGGTGCTCCCGTCGACATCGATTTCGCGATTACGGGTCCGGATTCGGAAAAATTGCTAACATTCAGCGAAGAGCTCAAGTTGAAGGTCGAGAAGTTGCCAGGTTTTGATGATGTGACCTCGACGCTACAAATCGATAATCCGGAGTTGTTGGTATCGATTGATCGTCAACGTGCAGCGGCTCTCGGTGTGGGTGTCCGCGAGATCGCCGATACGTTGCGTGTTGCGGTGGGTGGCGATGATCGTGTGTCGCGATACTTGGATCGTTCGGTGGGTGATGCTTACGATGTCGAATTGAGGCTGGTTGGGATCGATCGCAACGATGTCGCGTCGATTTCCCAGCTTTACGTAAGAACATCCCCTGCAATCGGAAGCGTCGACCAGCGACCGATGGAGTTCGAGACAGATCCTAATACGCTGACTCGGATTGATAATGTGGTGCGTTTCGAATCCGCAAAGTCGGCGTCTCGCATCGACCGACTCAGTCGACAAAGGATGGTTGCGGTTCGTGCGAACGTTGCGGAGGGTTACGCACTTGCCGATCGATCCGATGCCATTCGGCAAGCTGCCGCAGAAATCGGAATTCCGCTGGGTTTCAACGCCGAAGTCATGGGTGGCGGCAAGGAACTCGAGAAGACAATCTCTGACTTTGGCTGGACATTCATGATGTCATTTGTGTTCATGTACATCGTGTTGGCGGCCCAATACGAGAACATGGTTTATCCGTTTGTGATTCTATTGTCGTTACCGCTCGCGATTCCATTCGGCCTGCTCAGCCTCTACTGGGGCGGCGAGACGTTGAATTTGTACTCAGCTCTCGGAATTTTGGTACTGTTTGGTGTCGTCAAAAAGGCAGCGATTTTGCAAGTTGATCATACGAACGTGTTGCGATCCCAAGGCTTGATGCGTCACGACGCCATCATGCAAGCGAACCGTGACCGTTTGCGGCCGATCTTGATGACGACGATGTCGTTCGTCGCGGGGCTGTTACCGCTGCTGATTGCGACGGGACCGGGCGCAGAAGAACGTCGGTCGATCGCGGTTCTTGCTGCAGGTGGCCAAACGCTTTCGCTCGTGTTGACACTGTTAGCAATTCCGGTGCTTTACACCTTTATCGATGACTTGTCTATTCTTCCGGGGCGTATTTGGCGGTGGCGTGTTTCAAAGTCGGGTTCAGGAGAAGCGACCGTGCAGCATCCAGTTTTGGGTCGTTAAGTCGCGATATATCCACCACCAGCCTGCATGCGTTTCGACTCGGTAATAGTCTCGGCGGATGCAGGGCCCGTACCACCATCCCGTCTCGATCCGCTCGGGCCCCCAATGCCTCAGGACCGCGTGCGAACGGCCGTTGTGGCAAAACGCCTCAGGCGGCTGATTGCCAGTTAGGTGGTTTGTGCCTTCTACGCTGATTTTGAGGGGTTTTGCGAGTAGAGAAAGCGGTCTCCGCTGCTTTTTTTCTTCCGCCAATGCGGGTTGCCGGTCAACCTCGACGCGTCTATTCTTGGCATCGCGAAAGGTTAAGCGTGACGGTTTCGATTTGCCCGTCAGAACAGTCGTGTGGAAACTTGCTTCAGGTAACGGGTCTTTTTTCGATGTGATACCGAGTACGTTTTGTCGCCCCAATCGTTCACTGAGCGAATCGATTAACCGGGCGGCGGATTGGGAGTGTGTCCAGTCATTCTGTTGTTCGGCAAACAAACTTTGTTGTGAACTCCGGATGGGACTGGTCAGGGTCACCGCGAGCGATAAGCGCTGGACAGTTGAAGGAAGCGACTTATTTTCGAGTGCTGAAATGAGCAAGCGACTCAGATGCTCGGCGTCTTGAGTCGGTGAGAACAAATTAATTTCGAGTACTAGCTGCGATGGAGTTGAATTCGATCCGGGGACAAGCTGACCGGAATCGGATCCAAGATTTCCAGAGCTAGCCGTTAAAGGCAGGCGGGCCGAAAGGTCCAGGCGACAAGTAAGACGCAGTGCCCCGCGTCCTCTTGTCGCCAGCCTGCCCTTTATATTTTCAACAAGTCGCTGGATGCGGTCTTCGAGAATCCGCCGATCGTCCGTGGCGTACTCCAGTTCATGTTCGCTTGCAAACTCAGCGGCAGGACGAAATACCGTCATCGGTTCATCTGCTTCACCGAGTGATTCAGCGATTCGACGAACAAGCGGCTGGCCCAAGCGTGTTGCCAAACCGCTGCGTGGCAACCGCAGCAATGCATCGATGTGGTAGACACCCAAACGAGCAAGCGTCGCAACGGTGTCAGGCATAATCCGAAGCGACTCAACCGGTAATGGACTGAGCCACTCACGCGCCTCACCAACAGGCACGATCGCATGCGGATGCTTTTCAGTCGGTTCGTGGTAATGCGCGAGTGCCCAAGCGGCGCCGAGCGAATCCGCGATCGCGAACTTGGCGTAGTAACCCATCGCGTGAAGCAAGCGTGTAGTCTCGTTGATGAGCCCCTCTTCGCCGCCGAACAGATGCGCGATGCCGGCGACGTCACAGAAAACCGATTGTGGTTGATGCAGTCCCTGGCCCGCCCACTTGGCTTTCTCGAGCGACTCGATCGCAACCAGCGGACTGATCTCGTCCAGCAACATCGATGCGACTGTTGTCAGAGCTTCGTTATCGGATCGCGGATCGTGCTGTTGAATTTGTGGAGTCAACGAGCCTCGCGAAGCCATTTCGCCTGCCTCGGCCACTGACATGCCAATCCGCACGCCGAGCTTTGCTGCCAACGAGTCACGCGCGATCACAAGCCGTCCGCGCCGTGGGTCTTGGTACCAAAGCACGATCGGAAATCGTGAGGAGACGCAACCCGCAACGGGATTCAACGCAGCACCAGCTGGCCTAGGCTCGGCGTCGGCTGGTGGTTGCTGGACTTGCAGCCGCTGGACTCTGAGTCGCTGGATCGGCCAATCGGGAAGCCAAACGCACAACAGACGTCGGTTCATGGTAGTGCTCGGGTTTGATCGAATCTGGCTTGATCGAATCTGGCTTGATTGTTTTGGTGTGGGTGAACGCAGCAATCTCGCTTGGCGTCAGTGCTCGAATTTCTGCGCGTTCGTCCATCGTGATCCAGGCACCTGCGCCCACGCTCGCCCCACGACAACGATCCAACGTTACATGCCAAGCTCGCGACAAAGCGGCTGGGTCATTCGTGGATGTGCGATTCTGTGGCACGCACTTTTGGGCAACATGAAATCGGACATCCGCAAAGCTGGGTTTGCCACGTACGTTGGCTGGACGCACGAGCAAGCCGGGCGTATGACCGATCTCCGCAGCAAGTTGGAATCGTCTTGCATCGCGATCATCCAAATGATCACCGACGCTTGCCCACACCGCCGCAACCGCGTCACATCGCAACGCTTGGTCGATCGCCCACACGAGGTCAGCATGTCGACGTGGTCGCACCCAAACGATTCGCTCAGCGGGAAGGCCCAGAGCAATCGCAGCTGGCGGATAAAGCGTGCCCTCGGGGTCGATGACAAACACTGGCCCGGTCGGAGCTGAGCTCGTGCCAGAGCTCGTGGCTGAACTCGACGACAACAACGTTGCCGCAGCGACCATCGCAAGTGTCGCTGCACCACACACGGGTGTCTCAGCAACCCATTCCACCAACGTGTCCAGTTTCAATCCATGCGACGGCAACAACGCATCAACAGCCCGAGCCCCCGTCGAGAAGACTGGCGTCGGATCCGCTGTCGCTTCGTTGATACACCCGACTCGCCATCGCAACTGACTCAGCACCGCGTCGCGTGTCGGTGGAATGATTGGTGTTGGGGCTTCTGGCGTGTTGACTTCTGGCGCGTTGACTTTTGACGCTGGAGTACTCGCCTCTGAGGCGTTACTCTTTAAGGTGGCTCTCTCGGTTTGCGGCTTGGTCTTCTTGGATGGTTTGGTCTTCGTGAGTGGGGCGGTTGCCACGCTCGTGTCGAAGAAGGAAAACGTCTGTTGCGTCGCCATCTTAGCGCCTGCAGCGGTCTGGGGGTGAGCCTTGGAGGCTGGGCAACGGTTGCCCTAGCCAATGTGCTGACAAAATATCGGTGCTGACAAAACATCGCCAGCAATCACGTCGCCATCGCCGCAGTTGCTAGCATTGACATGTTAGCACGAAGTGTGCTTTAGTACATCATCAAGTTGATTCGGTTAGAAAGAATTACATGCTCCAGAAAATCCGCTGGTTTCTGCTGATCACGGGGGTATTAGTCGTGGTGATCATTGCCCTCCAGAACCAGACGCCGACGCCGCTGAAGCTCCTGTTTCTCAACGGCACGATCCCGCTGACGTTGCTTTTGCTCGCCACATCGGCCGCCAGCTTCGTTTTCGGGGCCCTCACGACCGTGTGGATGCTGAAAAAGCGTGAGCCAGCGAAAAAGCCGGAGCCTCAGCCCACCAAAACGCCCCCAGCCACGAGCTGAGCCGGTTTAGCTGGCATGACGCGCCGCGATTTCCGCCCGTCGACGAGCGAGCAAGTCGTATCGCATGAGTACCAAGCGAGCGAGGTCGCCCATGTGGTTCACGCCTGCCTGGTGCGATTCAGGCGAACCAGCTGAACTCGCCGAAGCTGTGGCGGAAGCTGCCTGAACAGCCTGATCCTGAGGAGCTCGCGAAGGCCGAGCCTGTGGAGTCCCGTTCACTGTCCGAGCGTAGTCGACAGCCGCAGCAGCCATCGAGGCTGAAGAAGTGGTGTTGCTCGGTGCATCGAATAGCATCAATTGAGTCATCGTCAGGGTCTCCAGCAAAATTTCATTCGTTTGTTGTGCCAGGGCGAGCAACTTGGCTCACCCAACACGAATGATTCTTCGCGGACCCTTTGACACGTCTGGTCACACCCGAAAAAGAAATTTTCGGAATTCTATTCCCAGCCGTTTCCAGCAGCCCCAGCTGTCTAGCGAATCGCTCTCCAGATCGCTGTTTTCATTTCCGAAACAGCCTCCTTCATCCCAACCATCACCGCACGGCTGATGATCGCATGGCCGATGTTCAGTTCCGCCATGTTGTCGATCGCAGCCACGTCTTGCACGTTGGTGTAGTTCAACCCGTGGCCCGCGTGCAGTCTCATCCCGCTGGCGGTCGTTAGCTTCCCACACTGCACGAGTCGATCGAATTGCGGAACGCGTTCGTCTCCTTTCGCGATCGCGTACGGACCTGTGTGCAACTCAACGGCGTCCACTCCAATCTTCGCGGCCGCTTCGATCTGAGCCGGATCAGGATCCAAGAACAAGCTAACCAAAATGCCTTCCGCCTTGATCTTATCCACTGCACGGGCGATACGTCCGATCTTCGAATCACTCGCGACATCCAAGCCGCCTTCGGTAGTCACTTCTTGGCGACTCTCCGGAACCAACAACGCCCAAGTCGGTTTCGCTTGACAGCAAATCGCGACAACTTCGTCCGCGCACGCGATCTCCATATTCGTCTTTACGGTGACCGTTTTCATCAGCACTTCGACGTCACGGTCTTGGATGTGACGTCGGTCCTCGCGCAAGTGGAACGTGATACCGTCCGCTCCACCTTGCTCAGCCAACGCGGCTGCGATTACGGGATCTGGTTCATATGTCCGACGCGCTTGTCGTACAGTCGCCACGTGGTCAATATTCACGCCCAGCTCAATCATTCACTTTACTTTCAATGAATCACAATAGGTCGATCAAGTTCCGCCACTCGCTCTACAAACTCTCCACGATGGCTCGCTTGAGCCATCGGATTTCCCCTGCAATGTCTTCCGCAAGACCGCGACGTCGCATCGATTCCGGCAGCACCGACCATGCGTACGTTTCGACTTCGAGATGCCCGGTGAAATCGATTCCCGTCCCAGACGCAGAGTCGTCCAATAAAGTTCGCAAGCAATCCACGACTTCCGAGTGACTCGTCGTGAGATGCCCGAACCGCTCCAAAAAGATCGGTACATGAAAATGAATCACCCAGCGATCGTCGCCATCCACCGGATCCGTCGGCATCACGTCTTTGGCAACATCACTGGATTCCACATCATTCGCTTCCACGTTTTCGCGAATACGCTTGAGCAGTTGCGGCAGGTCTTCTTCGAGCACAAATTCACCATTCGCTTTTTGGCAGCCGGTTTGATGCAAGTATCGATCTTCGGCAAACGCAGCCAATTGATCGAGCGCCTCGAACCGGCGCCCCACAGCCATCGATTGCCAATCCGCCACGATCGCACTACTGACTTGCACCTTGCCAACTCCGATCCCTGCCTTGGCGTAACTCGCAAGCACTTCTTGTTGTGGTTCCATCATGACGGCTGAGTGGCACACGTCGTGGCAAACGGTGATGTATTGGCGTTGAGCGGAATCAGGCAATTGCTTCGTGAACCAATCGATACAATCTTGGCACGAATCAATGATGCATCCTGGTTCCGGCTCAATCGCAACGACGATGCGTCGCCCCGTTCTCGAATGCAACTGGGCAAGGAACTTAGCCAACTCGCGAAAGTGCGCGCCGGCTTGATCAAGTTGCTTTGATGTCGCAGACTCTCCCGCCTTGCTGACTGGCCAACCGATCGGCAGCGTGCTGATCGAACCGACTTGTTCGTCATCCGGCAACAACCCCACCAGTACTTCGGCGAGACACTTCGTATAGTCCAGCCGCTCGGGTTGCCACCAAGTTGGTTCGTAGACGCGATGCTTCACGATAGCTTCGTGAAAGTTGTCGTACGGGAACCCGTTGATCGTGAACGCCCGCAGATTCAACTTGCTCAGGAATCCTGCAAAATCGCTCGTACCGCTTCGTTGCAATTCTCTTGCCGCTTGATGCGGCAGCCACAGCCCGAGCCCGAGGGGCTCACCGTCGCTTAGCGATTCACGGACCTTTACGGCGTACTGAACGACATTCTCACGAATTGCGGGGAGATCAACGCCCGCATGCACGTTCGTACAATAACCGATACTCAATTCCGAACTCGATCTCGCAGGGACGCGAGGATTCAATTGGGGTTCCATGAAAATGACTACCGTGGTCGTTGATTGGCAAATGGGTGACTAGACTATCATTTTGCCGATTTTTGAGATATCGGCCAACCGCACACTAACGATGTGACGAATATCTTGCACTGCCGATTCAAAGCTGCCGCGATCCTCACTGTCTTGTGCCTCGCCTCACTTCCCGCTTCGGCCCAGCCGCTGAGCAACCCGAAGCACAGTGATAGCGTTGATCGCTTCTTCCAGCTCGACGCATGGCTGCCCACACCCAACACGTACCGCACTGCCTCCGGCGCGCCCGGCCAGGAATATTGGCAACAACGTGCTGACTACACGATCCAAGCGACACTGGATGATCAAACCCAGCGGATTGATGGCGTTGCAACGGTACGTTACTTCAACCGCTCGCCGCATCCGCTCCGCTATATTTGGTTCCAACTCGACCAGAACATCTTCCGCCCCGACGCCGATGCCGTCCTCGCGTCTTCGGCGCCGTCATTTGGATCGCGTTCGTCGTTCGATCAAATGCGATCCATCTTAGCTCGCAGCGTCTTCGAAGGCGGCTATGACATCAAGTCCATCAAGGACCGCGATGGAAATGACATCTCGCACACCATTGTGAAAACGATGATGCGAGTCGACTTACCCAAGCCGCTGCAACCTGGCGCCAACGTCACGCTCAGCATCGATTACGGATTCAACATCGTCGACGCGGAATTGATTCGTGCTCGCAGTGGTTACGAGTACTTCAAGAAAGACGAAAACTACATCTACGAGATCGCCCAGTGGTATCCGCGCGTCGTTGCCTACACGGACTACACCGGATGGCAACACAAACAGTTTCTTGGGGCAGGTGAATTCACGCTCGAACTAGGCGACTTTGATGTCTTGCTGACGGTTCCCGCAGACATGGTCGTCGGCGCCACTGGCGAACTAGCGAACCCTGACGAAGTCTTGAAACCTGCGTGGATCGAGCGACTGGAAACCGCAAGCACGTCCAAGACCCCAATGTACATCATCACGCCGGAGGAAGCGAAAGCGAACGAACCTAGTCGCACCAAAGAAACCAAGACGTGGATCTATCACGCCGAGAATGTCCGCGACTTCGCGTTCGCCGCCAGCCGCAAGTTCATCTGGGACGCGATGGGTGTCGAAGTCGAGGGTGTCGATCTCGAAAACGCAATGAAGACGCTGGCGAATCCAACCAGTGAAACACCTCCAGCAGATCCACAAGCCACCGAAGAACCGAACATCGTGATGGCAATGTCGTACTACCCAAACGAAGGCAACCCGCTGTGGTTCCAATACTCCACCGAAGCGATCGCTCACACGCTCGAAGTCTACGGACGATACTCGTTCCCCTATCCGTACCCAGTCGCAATTAGCGTCAACGGGCCAGTCTATGGGATGGAGTACCCGATGATTTGCTTCAACGGACCGCGGCCCGAAGAAGACGGCACGTATTCCAAGGCAACGAAATACGGCTTGATCAGCGTTGTGATCCACGAAGTCGGTCATAACTTCTTCCCCATGATCGTCAACAGCGACGAACGACAATGGACATGGATGGACGAAGGTCTGAACACGTTCCTCCAGTATCTCGCGGAACAAGAATGGGAAGATAACTATCCTTCCCGTCGCGGTGAACCAGACAAAATCGTTCCGTATATGCGAGGCGGTGGGCAGCGTCCGATCATGACCGGAAGCGAAGAAATTCTGCAGTTCGGAAACAACGGATACGCCAAGCCGGCGACGGCGCTCAACATTTTGCGAGAGACCATTCTCGGCCGCGAGTTGTTCGACTTTGCGTTTCGTGAGTACTCCGAGCGATGGCGTTTCAAACGACCCACTCCAGCGGACTTTTTTCGCACGATGGAAGACGCCAGCGGAATCGACCTCGATTGGTTCTGGCGGGGATGGTTCTACAGCACCGATCATGTCGACATCGCGATCAGCGACGTGCGGCTATACAAAATCGACAGCGGCGATCCCGATGAAGCTGCCGAGCGTAAACGCCAAGAACGCGACAGCAAAGAGCCGACTCTGAGCAGCGAACGAAACAAGGCGCTTCCGAAACGCATCAACCTGCAACCAGGCCTCAAGGATTTCTACAACAGCCCTGACTATGACGAGTTGAAGGTCGAGGAAGACGATCGCAAAGCATTCCGAAAACTGATCGACGGACTCGACACCGAAGAGCGAACATTGCTTCGTCGCAGTACCAATTTCTACATCGTGACGTTCAAGAATCTCGGTGGACTTGTGATGCCGATCATCGTGCGACTGCATTTCACCGACGGATCAAACGAGCTAGTCGAGATCCCTGCCCAGATTTGGCGCGGCGACAGCCGAAGTGTCGACAAGATGTTCATGAGCGACAAGGAATTGTTGCGTATCGAACTCGACCCCAAGCGACAAACCGCTGACACCGAGCGATCCAATAACCACTGGCCACCCAAGCTCGAACCCAGCCGCTTCAAGCTGTTCAAGGACGACAAGCCCAAGAACGAAATGCAAAAAGCAAAGCCTGCAAAGAAAGCTGCTGAAACCGACGAAGCTAAAGAAGACAAGAAAGAAGAGAAACCCACCGACGAGTCATAGCTCGCCGATGCCCGTTACTGTCATTCGAATACTCCTTGTAAAAAGTGAGGTCGAACACATCAAGCGGGCACCGACTCAGGGGCTTGCGTGGTACAGATACATGGCACCATAGGTCCAATTCGGCAATTGCATGTTGGGATAATTGACTCGGTCCATCATGATGGCGATGTACCGAGCGGGATAACCCTCAGGTAACGAAATGATATTCGGCCAAATTCGTGTTCCAGTTTCGTCGTTCCAAGGCGGACGGTGAATTTGAAGCTCTCCTACCGGCAACAAATCCGGATACGAGCGAATGTAGACTTTACGATCGGCACTTCCAAAGAACACGTATCGGCTACGACCGACTTTCTGAATGAGTGTCCCCGTGCTATCCATCTCGACGGGTCCAGCCAACCTCTCGAAACCGTGGTCCCAGTGGTCGGACTCCCAGATACCTGCGCGATACTTCCCAGCCTTTTCCGACAACAGTAATCGCCATTTCTTTGCTTCAACATCGTAAACGCCATGCGGGTCTTCGTGCTGTCCGACGAGTCCAATGGGCCACGCTTTCATGATTGAGAAACCGCGTCGTGGATCTCGCTTACTCGATACCGCGAGAATGGCTTTCTGTTCGTTATTGGATGTTGTTCCTAAGGCACTAAAACCAGTCGTCCATCCTCGCCACTCGCCCGACGGTTCGTCGAAAAACAAGTGCGATGCAAGCTCATTGCGCAACAATCCGTCACCCATGTCAAAGACGATGATGCCTTCGAAGCGGACATCGAACACGGATGGATTCACCGAAAAGACACCTTGCATGGGATGTGGCAACGCACGTCCTCGGACGGTCATCGTTAACCAAACCCGACCTTCGTCTAACAGCGGTTCACCAAACTGGTTCGTGATGGCTCGGATATCTGCTTGTCCGCATCCGGGAGTTAACGCTGATCTCACCGACTTCACTTTTACATAAGCCCCAGCGTCAAGCTCTGTGTGCAAGCAAAACTCAAATCGTTTTGCCAAGCTCGTTTGCCGAAGGTCCATGTACTCGACGAAGTCAGGGTAGCCAACCAAATGGGATTGCCCACCACTCTCGATAAAGAGATTCACGCCCACAGCAAGCATCTGTACGCGAAGGTGTACCGGTCCGCTTCGCTTAATACCTTCCGGCCAATCGAACTCCTGAACATCAACGTCGACACCGTCTTTCACGACCGACCATCGAATTGCTTGATATTGTCCGTCACGCACGATGATTGCCGCGGAAATTTGGTTTGCCGCTTCAGAGTCAGCAAAACGCAAACCCACTTGGCCGCCACCCTGGATTTCTTGAACGCTTATTTCGTAGGTCGCGAAAGGATTGAATGAGCCTACCCAACGCGAAGCATCGCCACCTGCCACGGCGCCAACCGCCATCGCCTCATCTTCAACCACCCACGTCAATTCGCCGGTTTGGTCGCCAACCAGTGGATGCATCACATCGATGCCAACAATGCTCGACGGTTCAAGACTCGCGAGTGGAATCTCCTGAGTCCGGTCAAAGACCATCCTTCGTGTCGCCTGACGGCGGAACAAAAGCGCATCGGGGGAAACATCTTCTGCCTCATCACGAACAACGCCAACCAGTTCAGGTGGCTGAGCTATCGCATTTGGCAAGTGGAAAGCAGCTACCAAAACGAATATCCAGCTAAAGACATTCCGAAACGACGTCGCTCGTGGCAGTTGAATGGTGGTACTCATAGAAGCATGGTTCATTTGTTGAATCGGGTGTGAGTTGACGAGTTATCGTTGCAAAGCAACTTTCGGTCCGAAGAAAAGAGCGTCTACGAGCGAGGTTGGCGACCAAGTCTATTCAGCGCGAATCCACCCAACAATCATAGCGACTCGCTCCAAAACGAGTGACCCAAGAGGAATCAGGCCACGGTTCGTAAATTGGGACATACTCACATGGGTTCTCGGATCACGACTCAGCGAACTCGACGTCCGTCAAGTACTGGCGATCAAACGATGGAGTCTCGGATCGCGCAGTGAATCTGCGATCAAGTGAGCCCCGGTGAAGTCTTGATCGACGGTATGCGGGCTTGGGACAGACACAGTCACAGCCCCCGCAGCAACTCCGGCGGCCGTCCCATTGCCGCTGTCTTCAAGCACCAACATTTGGGTTGGGACAATCGACATTTTCTCGGCCGCCTTGAGGTACATCTCTGGATGCGGCTTTCCATTAACAACATCATCGCCCGTCAGCACAAACGCGAGCGACGACGACCAATCCACTGTACCGAGGATGACATCGACAAACAGTCGGCGGCTACTGGTCGCTAAACCAAAGGGCAGCCCACTTGCCTCTAATCGCTCGATCCATTCGCTCAATCCTGGCATCGGCTGCAACTCGCTGGCGAGCATCTCGCCATAAAGTTCATCCGATTCGTCAAGCAACGCTTGGGGCGAGTCCGTCAACCCGTGAAAATCGATCATTTCTGCGATTGCAGCCAAACCGATGCGCCCCATCATTCGAGCCTGAAGCTCTTTCGAGTATCTTGCTCCCCGTCGCTGCAAGACGACATCGCCCACTGTCCAGTACAATCGCTCGGTATCGAACAATAGACCGTCCATATCGAGCGCCACGCCGAGGATGGTTTCGTGCCCTGCACTGGACCGCGAATCTTGTGACGGCGAGTTCGACGCGAGAGAGTTTTCGGAGTTTTGAGTGTCAAAGTCGTTCATCAGTTTTCTTTCTGAGATATCTAGCGAAAACAGTGGGGTGCTCACGCGTTCGATCGCTGCATCGCCTGCACAGGCGGCTAACGCAGTGAATGGCGATCCCGCATCCGCGAGCGGTTTCATCAGCGACACACCACGTCACTGGTCCATCGAAAATTTTATTCCGATCAACCCGCATGATCTCGTTGATTACCTAGCACGTCGCCGCGAGCTTGCGGATGATCGAGTCGAACCGTTTCGACATACCACTAAAGACATCGAAACTTCACTTGGTGAAATTGCTGTCGGCTACGACCGTCGATTCCGAGAACTGTATCATGGAATTGATCCCGACCAAGATACCCGACGGCCTCTCGGTACCGAAGTGGACATGGAAGACGCTGTTTCAGACGAAGTGGATACGCCGGTTGCAAACTCGATCGATGAGCGACAATCAGTTGCCAGACGCGTTGATGAGACCCTCGCGTTGTGCCGCGAAGTTCTCATTCAAGCCGGTTACCGCGAAGTCACTCGCGAAGAAATCGAAGCCTGTGTCGGTGTTGCCAGCCAATGGGGTGTTCCGCTCCACGTCGACTTTGGCATGTTCAAACAACTCATCGTCTACTGCCGCGGCGACATCATTGGCAGTCGCGTTCGTCGACGGCTCAGAAAGTTCTACAAGATCGAGGCCGTGGACGTCGCCGTGTACCAACGCATGGTCGTGATGTTCCAGTTGCAAAGCGATGTCGGTGGCGACGAAGAGCTACTAGCGAGAACACTGCATCTGCGGTTGTTCAAGAACATCCCGAAGCAGGACATCGATATGCTGTTGCCCTGCACCAAAGTGAAGTTTACTTGGTTAGATCGGTTCAAGATCGTTGTACCATCGCTCGGTGGCCTCTTGATGAGTGCCCGCAAGATCATCAATGCGATCCTGATTGTTGCTGTGCTGACATTGAAGTCGACGTTCGTGATCGTCGGACTCGTTCTCGCCGCAGCGGGATACATCGTTCGCAGCATCCTTGGCTATTTCCAAACCAAAAACCGCTATCTTCTCAACCTCACTCGCAATCTGTATTTCCAAAAGCTCGACACAAATTCGGGTGTCGGATACCAAGTCATTCATCACGCACACGAGCAAGCCACCACCGAAACAGTGCTTGCATACTACGCCTTACTCTCTTCAACTGAGAGCCTCAGCGAACGCAAGTGGCAGCGCCGATGTGAGCGCATCATCCGCGAAGCCATCGATCTGGAAGTCGACGTCGATATCAAACGTGCATACAACAGGCTTGCAAAACTCAATCTTGCCAATCACGATCCCAAGACGGATCGATGGAGCCCAAGCGATGCGGTTTCCGTTCGTAATCCCTAACTTCTTTGACCACGACAAGCAAGGTCCGGCGAACCTGACCCTAATTCGGTGGTATGCGTGACCCTTAGCGTCGGACAATTGCAGCGAGCGAAATCTCCTGAAGCAACACAAGCTGTGAAACACGCATTTGTCGGCGTGATTGCTTTTCAATTGTCACGATGCAACGACACATCGACTGACCGATGTCGTCTGACTTTCCCGACATTCTTAATTGGCGAAGGTGCATGCAACAAAACGCCAAGCCCACAGCGGGAACTTAGGCAATGTGCGACGTCGGTAACGATTGCACCGTTAAGTCTATTGTCATTGTAACGAATACGCCGATGCTACGGGTGGGCTCCATTCCGCAAGAACTACTGTTCCGTACGCTTTGCAGCATCGTCTGAAACGAAATCGACTGAGACAGATCTATGAAAAAGACAAACTACTCGCGCGCAACCAAGCTGGCTGCGCTCTTGAGTCTCATCTGTTTGAACTCGGCGTCAGCAGAGATTGTCGATATTCCCACCACAGTATTTGGTCAGTCGTCTCGTGCGGCGGCACAGCCCGGTCGTACGACAGGGGTCGTTCAAGCAAGCGCAAGCAAAGATGAATCCGACAAGAATGTTGACCAAGTTCAATTTGCTCAAGTGCCGACACCGCTAGAGCCAGCGCCGCCACTGCCAACTGCCCCGCCAGCACCAACTCCGCTGGGACAGGCTCCGCTCGGACAGGCTCCTGGTGCTGAGTTACCGGTAACGCCGAACCTTCCGATCAACCAGCTGGCACCTCCGCCGGCTGCAAACTTTCAAAACTTCGGCAATGCCGCGTTGCCCGCCTCGCTCGGAGCCACAGCGGGTTCGTTTTCCGCAGCTCCCAACATGATCGGAGACTTTTTTGGTGGTGGCACCTCAATATTGAGTGGTTCGCAAACCGTCGTGTTCGAGGGCTATGCCGCTGGGAACGATCTCTCCCCGTCACAGATACCCGGAGCGTTCACCGCAGATCTCGCCTTCGAATTTGGTACTGACATCGTTCCAAACGACATTTTCACCATTTCCGGATCCGGCCAAGACCTGGACGGAAGTAACGACGGCTTCGCGGACACGTTTGATATCTTCGAACCCATTCCACCCAACGATGCGCTCACGTCGCCTGGACCTGGGTTCACGTTCGATGGCGGCCAAGCGGTTTACACGAACAACACCACCTCAACGGATCCTCAATCCGGAGCGTTTGACGATGGGGACCAGTGGTACATCAAGTACAGCTATACGAGTTCGATCAATGATGGCCAGAACGGAGGAGGTGGTTCTGGCAATGGTGTCCGAAGTTTTGTTCCAGTTCCAGGCCCCGGTGTTTCAGCGCGACGAATCAAGATTTCGGAAAACTTCAGCCCCGAAGTTCGTGATCGCTTCTTCCTGAACTACAGCTTCTTTAACGACGCTTATGGCGGGCTTGGTGATATCAGCCGCTACGTCATGGGTGTCGAGCGCATTCTCGTTGACAATCTCGTCTCCATCGAAGTGCGTTTACCGATGGCAGGAACCTACGGAAGCTTCCAGCAACTCGATCGTGCCGAAAGTCGGAACTTTGAACTCGGCAACCTAGCTGTGATCGCGAAAGGCATCTTACTTCGGACAAATTCGCTTCTGCTTAGCAGTGGCCTTGGAGTCACAGTACCAACCGCTGACGACACAAGTTTGGCAATCGCGAATCGCGAGATTCTTCGAATCGAAAACGAGACCTTCCACTTACTGCCATTCGTCGCAGCCATGTACCGCTTGAACCAAAAAACCGCGATCCAAACCTACATGCAGCTCGATGTTGCTGCCAACGGCGACCCCGTGCTCGGCAATCTGTTTGGTGGAACACTAGAAAACCTTGGTACGTTCAACGACTCAACGTTAATGCACATCGACACAGCAATGAGCCGCCGAATCTACCAAAACCAGCGTGCTCGATTCCTCCGAAGTGTTTCTGCGAGCGGCGAGCTTCACTACACCGGAACGTTGCAAGCTTCCGATGTGGTTGACAGTGGCGGTCTTCGCTACACCAACCTCAAACCAAACTTTAACGTCGTCAACACGACGATGGGCTTGCATTTACAACTCGGCGATCGGCTCGTCGTCACACCGGCCATGGCCGTTCCGCTGCGTGATGGCCTCGACAAGCAATTCGACTACGAAGCGATTGTGCAAGTGAACTACCTGCGATAACTCTCATTCGGTGCGTGCCAGCACACACGTTACGTCAATTGGATCTACTTGCTGTCCATATGCCAAATTGGATCGACGGATTGATCTTTTCGCGTGAGTGCATCAACAACGCGGCCGAGCAGCACGACACTCGGGTTATCATCCGGGTGATCGTAAACAAGAGATGCGAGCTGGCGTGCTGCGCCGGTCAAATCGGACGAGTCGAACGAGTTGAGTGCGGACTCATACCGCATGCTCATCTGTCGCCAATCTTCAGTCGCTTGTGCTTTGAGCTCATGCAAGGCGACGGGCTCTTGGATGCCGACCACCTGCACCACAGCAAGCCGTCGGTGATCAAATGCACGACCGACGGCACGGGCCGTTGAATCCGTAATCAAGCCAGCCACACCGAGCTTCTTGGTGATTCCCTGAACACGGCTAGCTAAGTTCACCGTGTTGCCAAGCGGGCCATACTTGAACTTTACCTTCGAACCCGTGTTGCCGACTCGGGCCATTCCGGTGTTGATGCCAATCCCGAAACCGAACTTGTCTGGCGTGATATCTTTCCAACGCTCTCGCAAGTTCTCCGTTTGCTCGAACATTTTGCACGCGGCACGACAGGCACGGATTGCATGGTCAGGCTGTTCACCAGGGGCACCCCACATCGCCATTAACTCGTCACCGACGTAATCAACGAGCACGCCATCGGTATCCATAACGCATTGTGAGAGCTCCGTCAGCACATCATTGATCCACTCGATCGTGCGTTTCGGACCAACGCGTTCACTGATTGCACTGAAGCCACGGATATCGCAAAACAAGACCGAAACTTCTGCATCGCGACCAGAAAGCAAATCGTTGTCCTCCTCGAGTCGCTTGGCAACCTCTGGCGAGAAAAACTGGTTGAGCGACGAACGAATCTTCTCTTGACGTTGGCGGGCGAGCCCCGAGGATACCGCGCCAGCCATGACTTCGATGAGCGCCGCCTCGAGATCACCGATGGGCTCGTCCTTATCCGACGAGCCAAACCGCCGGTCACCGTAAAGCGCCCCAATGACGCGATTGTTTTCATCAAGCACCGGAGCCGCGACGGCGCGATCCAGCGCCATCATGGACGAGTCCGTGGTGTGCAAGAAATTCTTGGGATCGTAAACGACTGTTTTGCCCGTCCGAAGAACTCGACCCAGTAGTCCCTCACTGAATGAAGAGACTTTCTTGCCTTTGTCAGCGGACGTTTCTGGATCACTGCTATGCTTCGCTTTGATGACCCATTCGTTGCCTTCTCGAACGAGCGCAAGCGCTCGATCGAGGTCGATCATTTGAGCGATACTCTTGACGGCGGCGTCAAAAAACTCGTTCGAGCCCGCGGCTTGGCGAACCACACTCAAGGCCGATCGCACGAGGTCAACTGCAACACGCCCGTTATCTTCGGACTGTGTCCCCGCCATGATCTGGTTCAGCCGCACAGGAGCAGTGAACTCCATCGTCGACTCGATTGATCCTTGGATCGTACGGAATGGCTCGTCAGCCCCTTGGCTGATCGGGCCCTCGACACTTTCGGGAGCGCACACGGAGATGCGCACTGTTCGGTTCTCAGGAAGTGAGACAACGACTTCGTCCGTCGCCTGGAACACTTCACCAGGAAGCAAAGCCCGAGCGTCGGCACCGATGTAGAACGACAATCTTGGGTGAATGTTAGAAATCTGAATCGTGTTACCGATCGTCGACTCAACCCTCAAGGCCTGGCGTGGAATCGCACGCGCTGAAACCGGGGCAATCACGAGCCTCTGGCACGACAGCAAGTCCTGCAACTCCAACGGTCCCGCGTCACCTTCTTGCTGGCGACCGATCTCGAGTGGCGTCTTCGCGATACCCGTCCATATCTCCGTCTTGCCCTCCCAAACGCTCAGTTCGACCTTTTGCACTACGAGTCCTCAGTCCAGATAATTACTCGCGTTCAAAGAAAACAACGAGGATTGATTGCCAGAGTAGCGATTCTGGCACAATCATGGCCGAACAGCAATTTGCGGATCGCTAAAGTCACGTGGCTTTGCGGTAAAATCAGCATTTGACCATGGTATTTTCGAGCCGACCATCGCATTTAGGCACATCCGTCCGACTTTTCTATCTTGGTCTTGCGCCAGTCAAGCAACGATTCAAATTGATGAACATCGATTTTGCAACTCCGTCGAAAGGCAATTTGGTGAGCAATCACCAGGGGAGTTTGCCTAATCAGCAAAGGCCTAAAACTTCGCCTAACTAGGTGAGTTGAAGCAATCGTGAGCGTCAAATAACGTCTATCCTTATTGAGGCAGCCATCGAGCCCCCGATTTAGCCATAGCAACATTAGTTTGCCGACTCCTAGAGACGTTCGGTTAGTCAATCGAGCTTACCAATGACTTGAATTCATAAGTCAGCGCAGGCTAGGCGGTGGAGTGGATGGGCGCGTCAGTCTTACGGGGCTGTTCCGAGAACGGGTTTATTCACCTTTTGATCTTCTGGTTGCATGATGGCCTTCAAAGCGAACTCCTCTTCTTCTTCCCGCACTCGACGTCGACGTCAGCGTGACAAGGTCGCGCGACGAGGTCGTTTCTCGCATGGTCGGTTGCTCTCGCTCGAGCAATTTGAACCGCGAATGATACTGGCTGCTGACGTGTTGATTGGCTTGGTGGACAACACCGTATCTTATTCTCGCGTCGTCTCCGGCAACGTGGCAACGTATACACCGCTGATGTCCCCGGCGGAAATCAGCCTTACCAACTTTACGGCCGACTTTGTCCAGAACTTCAACGTCGTCGTTAATACCCAGAACGCTGGGTTCTCGGATCCAGGCGACATTACGTTCTCGGATACTCTGTTTAATAACGTTCCGGGGATCCATTCCCTCACGCTGCAAGCGGATCGTGACATTAATTTCGAAGGATCGGTGATCTCGTCGGGTGTTGGTGTTGGAACCACATTGATTTTCAACGCCGATCGTGATGCGAATGGTGATGGTCGAGTTGCGATCATCGGGGTATCGAATAGCATCGAAGCCGGAGCTGGCGACCTCGTTATCGGCGGTGGCCTGGATCCGCTGTTAACACCCGCTATCGGTCGCGACGGAGCTCCGCAAGGAGTGTTCATCGACGCAGCGATTCAGACCACTGATGCTGGCTCCGTCTCGATCTTTGGCCAAGGCGGCGGAACGTCTGATGATAATGCATCTGGCGTCGTTCTCGTTGGCTTGATTAGCTCTCTTGATGGTTCGATCTCCATAGAAGGCATCGCGGGTACAACCACAGGCATCGACAGTGATGGCGTCAAAGTGGATACAGCAGCATCGATCACAACGAATCGCGGTGCAATTGACATCATCGGTACGTCCGGCGGATCGACTTCAGACAACGACGGCGTGTTTGTTGGCCCCAGTGCGGTCATCTCTAGCACAGCAATTGACGGTGTAATCGGAGCTGTCACGATTGATGGAGCGAGCGACAGTACAACGGGTGCTGCGAGCACGGGCGTGTATGTTACCGGAAGCACGATTAGCGTTGGCAATGCGGCTCTCTCCATCATCGGCCGAACCACAACGACTGGAGCAGGAGCCTCGAACATCGGCGTTTTAGTCGACGGAGCTCAAATTGGATCGAGCGGTACTGCGCTCACGGGTGTCGTTGGTGGTATCTCCATCGACGGCCAGTCGGATTCATTGGGCCTCTCCACTCATGGTGTTTTGGTCACTGATCCGAACGGTGGCATTCAGTCCGCAGACGCCGCAATCCAGATAACAGGCGATGCACGAGGTTTGTCGGGCAACGGCCAGGGTGAGGGCGTGACGATCGGTAATGGAGCCCGCGTTTTATCCGTTGAAGTGAACGTCGCAGGCCCGATCTTTATCAATGGCACGGGAGCTGGCTCCAGTGGTGAAGGGGTCCTGATCTTTGATACGTCTACTGTCGGTGGTGCGAGAACTCCCTTGACAGTGACTGGAACCAGTGACGGTTCTCATGGGGTGGTCATCGAATCTCTCGTCGAGGGAAACGCCATCACGATCAACGGTACGGGAATCGCAACAAACGGCGGTGCAGGTGTCATAGTAGCGACGAACGGGTCCGTCCAATCGAACTCCGACCTTCAGGTACTTGGTTCAAGTAACGCAGGAACCAGTTTTGGAATCGACCTGTTCGAAGGCATCGTCAACGCTGCGAGTTTGGCAGCGTTTACGAGCACAGGCGAACTACGGTTGGTACGCGCGGAAGTGAACGCTGGACTTGCGGTTACGATTGATACGATCGACCGCGCCGGCGAAAACGACGTCATCGATGTGTTTGAATCGAATATCAACGCAAGCACGGGAGATGTCTTTTTAACATCTGGCGATTCCATCATCATCGATAGCACGTCATCGATCGTTGGGAATAACCTCGTGATCAACGTCGATAATGTTGCGGACGCAGACATCGGCTTTGGTGGCAATGTTGATCCACAGGGGACTTACACATTGAGCGGAAACGCGATGGTATTCGGTGGGGCCGATGCCGATGTGTTCCGACCGGTCGCTGGGATTGTCTCGTCCATTGATGGCGGTGGCCAACCGTCTGGCCAGACGGATGCGGTACTTGTCGATGGCGGTGCTGAAGGCGTTTCGGTGACACCCCTTTCCGTTTCTACGTCGAACGAAAGTGCACTTCTAACTAACATCGAGTTCGCGGGCATTATCACGACGGGAAGTGTCGACATCACAGGAGGCCCGTTAGCGGATTCGTTTACCTTGAGTCGCTCAGGAAGTAACACATTTGTTGATCGACCTGGTGCCGCGAGAATTGTTTTTGATCCCGCAAGCGTCGCCGCATTAACCATTGACGGTGTTGGAGGCAACGATACGTTCGAGATCGATCTCACAGGCGGACTGCCCACCGGTTCGATCACTTTCCAAGAGGATCTCCCCATCACTGCACCTGGCGACCAGATCTTGATCACTGGTACGCCACCAGCAGCGATCGATTCATTGGTGTTCAACTACACCAACAACAGCGATGGCTCCTTCGTGATTGATGGGACCACGACGATAAACTATACGGGACTTGAGCCGATCATTTCTTCGGTTGCTGCCGCAAATGTTACGCTCAACTCAGCACAAGTGATGAAGCTATCACGGTCACACAAGCCGGCAACAACGTGACCGTTGATTTGACAGTTGGTGAATTGACGACATTTGTTGCACCTACCGGGAACTTCATCATCAATACGGGCGGAGGCACTGACCTTGTCACCGTTGTTGGATTGAACGCCACGCTCAGTGGCGGTTTTACGGTCAGCGATCCCGATGCGACGCGAGACGACACGCTCGCATTCAACACCACGCCAACGAGCATCACGACCGGCAGCATCGACGCAGCCGTATTGAATGTGGATGTGAATGCCAATCTGAACGCCGACGGTTTTATCGCTCTTGGGCAATCCTCAGGCGCTGGATTGATCCGAACCCGCAATGTCGCGATTACATCGCGTAGCACAATTCTCTTTCAAGAACCCGTCAATCTGCTGGGGGCAACGACAGTTTCCCACGATAACCCACTGGCTGGCGCCGACGTGTTTTTTGATTTCCCCGTCGAAGGGCCGCAAGGGTTGACCGTTAGCTCCGCCGGCAGACTGGAGTTTTTTGATACCATTGGTAGCGTAACTCCGCTAAGTAATTTGGAGCTATCAGCGCCCGCTGCGACAGGCCAAATTACGGTGAGCGACGTCACGACAACAGGATCGCAAGTCTATAACACGTCAGTTATCACCGCAGCAACGGATGGCGCGGCCAACTTTATCGGCAGCTCCATCTCATTTCTATCGAGCATCGGTAGCTTTAGCAGTCCGGTGGGTGATCTCGTCATTGAAGCTTCCGACTCGGTTGCCCTTGGCGGGTTGGTTGGTTTAGGACTTTTTGGAGGCAGCGAGCAATTCAATGTTGTTGACATTACATCGCCATCTGGCTTGATAGTTAATGGCGACATAACTGCGGCATCGAGCATCTTTTTATCCACTGTCGACAATGCCGCTCCTGGGCAGGACATTTCGATATCCGGTAGTTTGAGTGCACTTTCGCTTATTTCGATTGATGCTAGCGACAGCGTCACTATCGGCGGTGGTAATCTCATCACCGGATCACTGCTGATCAATGCCGATGCTGCTCCGGTTGACCCCGATCCAGGGGTTGGAGCCACGGTTTCGTTATCGCTCGTAGGCGCATCGCTCTCGAACCCAGTCAACACGACGATCAATACGGGAAGCGATGCGGATGTTTTTGAGATTTTAGCGAACGCTGCTTACACGTTTACCATCAACGCTGCCGATCCGAGTAGCTCTCCTGGCGATCGGTACGATATCGATGCGGGCGGCGGTGCCGTCACCATTGACGCGGCAACCAACTCCATCACCTTGTTTAGTTCATTGTCGGTTATCGCCAATGGCATAGAGAACCTGAACATCAATAATTCCGGGGGCATTACAGTCACTGGAGCGAGTACGTCTGACGTGATCGTTGTCTCCAAGAATCCTGCTGTCGCCGGCGGTGACTTGATCACCATTAATGGCCGAGCACCGATTGCAATCACCAATGCCCAAATATTGGAGATCAACGGAATGGGAGGCGATGACTTCTTCGGCTACAGCACAACCGCTGGACCGATAACTGTACCGGTGACGTTCAATGGCGGCCTGCAAGACAACACGACCGGCGGTGACGCCTTACGCATTGATGGATCATTTACGACCCAAGTCTTGAACTACACCGCCCCAGGTGCTGAGGGCAACAACGGCGACCTCGTCTTGGATGGCACGACGGTCACTTACACTGGCCTGGAACCGATCGTGGCAGGCAACTCCGTTGATACGATCTTGAACTTCAATACGGGTGTGGCGAACAACGCAACTCTGCGAAACAATCCCAGCGCCGGCTTGATCGAAATCGTTGACAATGGAGCAACTTTCGAAGACACCCAGTTTCCGAATCCAACGAATAGTCTGACGATCAATCTCGGCTCTGGTGGAGATACACTCACTGTCGAAGCCCTCGATGCGGCTTATGCGGCGTCAATGATTATTACCAGCGTGCTTGGTCTCGGTAATGTTCAGTTCAACGGTGCAACGATTTCCAACACGCCGGGACGCGGATTGGATGTTGTTGGTGTCGCTACGCTGGGCATCACGAACAGTACCTTCAGTAACAACACTGCGGATGTCGGAGGTGGTTTGCGAGTCGTGTCAGCAGGTGCAAATACGGCGACAACGATCGACAGTTCCACTTTCACAAACAACGTCGCGACAGGTGATCTGGCGACTCAGGGTGGCGGTGCGATCTTCGATGACGGCGGAGATCTAATCATTCGCAACAATACAGTCATTTCGGGCAATCGCGCCACCGGTGTTGCTGGAAGTGGTGGCGGAATTCTATTTGCGTCTTCGGAGACGCTTACCGTTCTCGATTCAACGATTTCAAACAATCAAGCGAATCGCGCTGGGGGTGGGATCGATATTCAAGGCAATTTGGCGAACTTGACGAATGCGACCATTCAAGGCAACGTTGCTGGAGTCGTCGCGGCTCCTGGTAATGGCGGTGGTGTTCACGTTACGAGTGGAAACCTAACGATCACTGGCGGATCGATTAGCGGCAATACGGCGGCTGCCGAAGGCGGTGGCCTTTGGAACGCTAGCGTTGACTTGACCATCACGGGTGGCGCGGTCATCAGCGGGAACTTTGCTAACGGCGATCTAGATCCAGCTGGCGCGTTGGTCGATCTTCAAGGTGGTGGTGGAATCTTCAACGATGGCGGAACGGTGGTCATCAATGACGTTGGTGGTGCAGTTGAAATCTCAGGCAACTTCGCAACCGGAACTACGTTTGGTAGCGGCGGAGGTATCTTGTCGACTGGTGGGAGCGTCACAATCACTGGTGCTAGAATCAGCAATAACGCAGCCGTTCGTGCGGGTGGTGGTTTGGAGATCGTCGAAGGCAATGTGACGCTCATCAACTCCACGATCGATGCCAATCGTGTGGCCACGCAAAGTCCAATCACAGCCAACCCTGGAAACGGCGGTGGGTTGCACATCACCGGTGGTGCGACAGTGACAATCGACGGTGGTAGCGTTACCAATAACATCGCGGAGGAAGAAGGCGGAGGTTTGTGGAATTCAGCGACGGGTACTTTGCGAGTGATTGGTCTTACCAGTCCCGTGTCGATCACTGGCAACATCGCGCGCGGCGACGCTGCACCAGGCGTTGACGGGTCTGCTGTTCAAGGCGGCGGCGGCATTTTTAACAACGGTGGAACGCTCTTTCTCGATGGCGACCGTGTGTCCAAGAATATCGACATTTCTGGTAATGCAGCCACAGGTGCAACCCATGGTAGCGGCGGAGGAATACTTTCCGTTGGCGGTGATGTGACGATCAATGGCGCTGCCGTAAGTGGCAACGAAGCTGTGCGGGCTGGCGGCGGAATCGAAGTTGTCGCTGGCACCGTGACGATCCTCCAAACGAACATCACCGACAACGACGTCTCTGCGGCAAACCTGCTTAATCTTGGCCTATTGGACGGTAGCTTGGGTAACGGCGGTGGATTGCATATCACGGGTGCTGCAACCGTGGTCTTTGACGGCGGGACGGTGAGTGGCAACGTGGCGGCATTGGAAGGCGGTGGGCTCTGGAATTCGTTAACCGGTACACTGGTCATCAGAGAATCCCTTGACAACACCGTGATCAGCAACAACATCGCGGAAGGCAACGCGGATCCAACCGGCAACTTAACGACTCTGCAAGGAGGTGGTGGTGTCTTCAACAACGGCGGTTCGCTGCAGTTCATCGATGGGGGAGATAATTCGATTACGATCTCGGCGAACGCGGCCACAGGCGCAAACTTCGGCAGTGGCGGCGGAATTCTGTCGATTAACGGCCCCGTCGATATCGCTGGAGTTGAAATCAACGGTAACGAAGCTGTGCGTTCCGGTGGCGGCGTCGAAATTGTCGACGGCACCTTTACCCTGTCAGGCGGCCAAATCACCGGCAACGACGTTTCAGCAGCTGACTTGCTCGGTTTTGGCCTCGGTGCCAGCCTCGGAAACGGTGGTGGTCTGCATGTGACCGGGACTGCGAACGTCAACATCACCAGTGTCGGCATCACCTCCAACGTTGCTGGTCGCGAGGGTGGTGGACTGTGGAACAACACCGGCACGATGAACATTCTTGGCCTCACGTTGATCGAAGATAATATCGCCCAAGGTGATGCCGCTGATGATGGTGGTGGAGGGATCTTCAACAATGGCGGGACGCTTGTTTTGGCTGCGGATGCGAGCGGTTCGCCAACCCTTGCCAACAACAGTGCTACTGGCCTATTGGGCAGCGGTGGCGGGATCTTTAATAGCGTTGGTGGAACGCTTCAAGTAACGAACGTGACGATCTCCAATAACGTTGCGAATCGAGCTGGCGGTGGAATCGAAGACGCATCAGGCGCAGGTTTTACGTTGCTACTCGATGGGGTCACCATGGCTGACAACAACGCTGGCGTCGCACCTGCGGTTGGCGCTCCTGGCAATGGCGGTGGTTTGCATGTCACCGGCGCATCGAATGTTCGAATCACCGGCGGTACCTATTCTGGAAACACTGCGGCACGCGAAGGCGGTGCGTTATGGAATGGCACGGGCACCATGACGATTGAGCTCGGTACCGTGATCGATGGCAACACAGCTAGCGGCAACGCAGCAGATGACGGCGGCGGCGGAATTTTCAATAACGGCGGCATTCTTCGATTAACCGATGGACTCGTTGTTGTAAGCAACAACATCGCCAATGGAGCACTCGGCAGCGGTGGCGGGATTTTCAACAACACCGGCGGAACAGTCGTCATCACGGGCAGCACCATTAGTGGCAATCGCGCCAATCGAGCTGGCGGAGGTATCGAGGACGCGTCAGGAGTCGGCTTTGGAGTAACGTTCACCGGTGGCTTGCTTGCAGATAACCTCGCCGGAATCTCGCCGGCCGTACCTTCACCTGGCATTGGCGGTGGGTTGAATGTGACCGGTGCCAGCAATGTCACCTTGGATGGCACACGCGTTGCCGGAAACATCGCGGCGACGGAGGGAGGTGGTTTGAACAACGGCGCCGGCACGATGACAATCCTCAACGGTGCGATCATCGAAACCAATCAATCGCGTGGCAATAACAGTGGCGATGGCGGGGGCGGAATTTTCAACGACCAAGGAACGTTGATCATCCAAGGCACGAGCACGTTCATTCGCAACAACACGGCGACAGGTCAGTTCGGAATTGGTGGCGGTATTGCAAGTCGTCGAGGAAGTGTGTCGATCACTGATGCAACTCTCAGGGACAACACGGCCAATGGCGATGGTGGCGGCCTCATCGTTCGCGGTCCAAACGCAACCGTTAGTTTGCTTCGAGCGTTCATTCTCGATAACACCGCAGAAGACTCCGGCGGCGGTGCATTCTTGAGTGGCGCAAGTGTGACTGTCGTCAGCTCGCTGATCGCCGGAAACATTGCTCGCGGAACAGGTACGTTGGACGGAATTGGCGGCGGTTTGTTTCTTGAAGGAGACGACACGAGCGGAGATTTCTTGATCAGCAACACAACCTTCTCAAACAATGCTGCTGATGGAGCGGGAGGCGGTGTGTATGTTCTTGATGCGAGTGGAACAATTTCGAATTCCGGACTGTTGTCAAATCGCGTGACTGGTGCTGGCACATCGTTTGATCAAGGCGGTGGTGGCATCGCCATTGTTGCTTCAACAGCCACGGCTAATGTGAGCATCACGGACTCAAGCGTCACAGGAAACCAATCCCCAGTGGCGGCTGGGATAGCGATTGTCGATGCGATCGTGACGGTCTTGAATTCCACAATCAGCGACAATATCGCGGGAGCCTTTGGAGCGGGAGGAATTGGAGTGGTCATCGGTGCTCCAATCGCTGGTAACGCTCTCCAATTGAACAATTCTCGAGTGCAGAACAACTCGACGACTGGTGAAGGCGGCGGTATCGGTGTGGTGAATGCTAGTATCTTGGTGGACTCGTCGATGATCCAGAGCAACCAAGCGACAGGTGGTCGTGGTGGTGGGATTGGTGCCGTTGGTCTAGGTGTGAACGGGACTGTGACGCTTCAATCAACGACCCTGTTTGCAAATACCTCGTCGCTTTCTGGCGGTGGTGTCGCGATTCAGAACATGGGTTTGGACTTTGAGAACGTCACACTGAGTAGCAACATCGCGGGCACAACGGGCGGTGGACTCGCATACGAGAACTCGAACAGTGCGCTGACACGCCAGATTCGTTTTAGCACCTTTGCATCGAACGCTGCCACAAACGGTGGTGCAAACATCGCAGCGATCGGCAGTAGCCCGATCGATGTACTCGCGACCATCATCGCCGACGGCGACGTCGCTGCGGTTGGGTTGCTGAATTCGCTCGGCAATAACTTGGACAGTGGTAATACGAGTGGCTTTAATCAACCAACCGATCTGCTGAATACCGATCCACTCTTGGGACCTCTGGCGGATAACGGT
Organism: Pirellulaceae bacterium; assembly: GCA_041749955.1. Classification (GTDB taxonomy): domain Bacteria; phylum Planctomycetota; class Planctomycetia; order Pirellulales; family Pirellulaceae; genus JBBSJZ01. The sequence continues at coordinate 37,856 of JBGTAI010000258.1, forward strand.
GGCGCAGTGCTTACGCATGCAATTAGCTTTGGTAGTCCAGCTATCGATGCTGGCGGCACGTCCGGCCCCGCTTTTGATGCTCGCGGATTCACACGCCCGATTGATGGTGATGGAGACGGCGATGCCAGGTTTGATATTGGCGCCGCCGAAGGTGAAGGGGTGCTACCGCGAATGAGCGACGTGGCCGTGACGAAGACAGCATCAACGTCGCCAGTAGCAGGCGGCCAAGTCACTTATACGATCGTCGTTTCCAACATGAATCCAGATGCTCCGGACGATGCTCGTAACGTTGTCGTTACTGACACCCTGGATTCTGCTCTCACCTTTGAATCATTTAACCCCATTAATTCCAGTGTGACGCAAACCACTGGCGCGACGGCTCGCGATCTAGTATTCACGGTGGGGGAATTGCCGTTTGGCACGACACAGACATTTAGTTACGTTGCGAGTATAGCAAGCGGCGCGACAGGAACGATTCCAAACACAGCCGTAGTGACGACGACGGATATCGACGCCGTTCCAACAAACAATACTGACGACGAAACGATCACAGTCGATCGCATCTTTGACTTGATCATCAATAAGACCGTTGATAAGTCGAGTGCGGTGCCTGGCCAAGATACCCTGCTGTATACGATTACCGTTAGCCACGACACAGATAGCGTTTCCGATGCTCCAGCATTCTTTGTTGAAGACGTATTGCCAGTTGGTTTGAGCAATATCGTGATTACGTCAACGACTGCATCAGGCACACCATCATTCGACTCCACGACTCGCACGGCACGCGTTGACTTCACGGACCTACCGATTGGCGAGACTCGGGCATTCACCATTACGGCAACGATCGATGCTACGGCCACTGGGAATGCATCAAGTGCAATCGTTAATCCTGCGACCGTAAACGCTGGCTCGAGCGAGCTTGATATAACGAACAACACGGCCAACGCAACAACGACGCTGACCCCCAACTTTGACGTCACTGTAACCAAAACGACGACGTCAACAAACGTTGGTCCAGGGGATACAGTGGTTTATTCTGTCGGCGTTTCGAAGTCCGGACCAAGCCAAGCTCGCGGAGTGACCTTCTCGGACGCAGTTCCAACTGGACTGACGTTCGTTAGCGGAACACTCAACGGTGTTACAGCCACAGCAAGCAACGGCACGATCTCTGTGCCCGCTTTTAACCTTGACAACAACACTCCAATCACAGGCACATTTACGTTCATTGTAAACAACACGGCTCCTGCTGGAACGATCACAAACACTGCTCTTGTCGCGGCGACAGGTGAGACGAACACCAATAACAACTCTGCCAGTGCTCAGGTAACAGTGACCCCTCGGGCTGATGTTTCGGTACTGAAGACAGTCTCGGCAGCCAACGCGAATACTGGCAGCCCGCTCGTTTACACGATCACGGTCAGCAACACGGGACCTTCGACTGCGGCAGGTGTGCAAGTTGTTGATACGCTACCAGCAGGCGTGACGTTTGTGAGTGGCACCGGTTTGAATGGCGCTGCCGTATCTGCACCGAATGCAAATCGACAAATCACAATTTCAGGCGGAGACTTGGCGGCTAACGGCAGCTTTACAATTACCATCAATGCGACGATTGACGCGACGGCTACCGGGCAACTTGTCAACTCAGTGGCGGCGACGACCACAACGCCGGAAACTAACACTGCCAACAATTCGGCAAACGCGACAACAACCGTAGCTGCTAGAACGGCTTCGCTTTCAGGCGTGGTATTCGTTGACAATAATCGCGACGGAATCTTCAATACCGGTGACGTCGGCCAAGCTGGCGTAACGGTCCAACTGACTGGTACCGACCCACTTGGAGCTGCTGTGACTGCGACACAAGTAACGGCAACGGGTGGCACCTATTCTTTCACCAACCTGCCCGCTGGAACGTACACGGTTCAACGAACTGATAAACCAGCGAACTTGCTCGACGGCGCCGAGCAACTCGGTGTGAATGCAACAGCTGTGGTAAACGATATTGACAACTTCTTCACACAATTGGTGCTTGCCAATGGTATCCAAGCGAGCAACTTCAATTTCGGTCTTCTCAGTCCGAGTACAGACCTGTCTCTCGTTTCATTCAGTTCGAGCACCATCTTCTCGGGGGCGAGTGGATTTCTTGATTTCGAAATCAGTAATTTGTCGGCGGTGGATGCGACGAATGTTGTGGCATTCTTCACGCTGGATCCGAACGTGACTTTCGCGTCCGGTTTTGCGTTTCCAGGAACGGTGACATCACTGCCAGCGTCTAACCAAATTCGCGTTGAAATCCCTAGTATCGCAGCAAATCAATCAGTGTCCGTTAACCTCGCTGTGCTCGCTCGCAATAATTTGCCGGGCGGCATGACGCTTACCACGAGTGGCACCGTGTCAGCTGCACAGCCAGACTCGGATTCTGTGAATAACACGATCTCGGCATCTACCACTGTCGTGAGCGCAAGGACACTTTCTACAGGTGCGCAAGATGGAGGAGTCGTATTGACCGTGGATCTGTTTGGTTCAATGGGCAGCGGCTCAATCGGCGGCATCTCGCTATTTAACCCTCCAGGGGCACTAGATGCAGCGGAAACAATTTTTGAGGCGGGGCTTCTGATTGGACGCAATCTCGGTGGCACGCGAGAAGTTCTCACAAGTGGCAGCTTCTTGAGCGGTGGGGAAATTGACCCAGCACTCGTGACCACAATTGCCGATCTTGACGGCACGGACACTCGAGTTACGAGTTCGTTCATGATTGGAAGTTTGAGGTTCGATCTAGTTCAAGAATTACTTCCTGTATTCGACGCCAGTGGCGTGGCGACGGGCTCGACGTTGACGCAAACGTACACAGTGTCCAATACTGCAACGAACGCCACGTCATTCGATCTCGTCCGTTTTGTTCACGCGGATTTGCTGTTTGATGGAAATCTCGAAGATGGTGGTGGAGTTCTTCGTACCGCGAACGGCGGCATCGTGTTGTTTGAAACGGAATCTAGCACACTTCCAGGCGGCGACACGACGTTCGTTGGCATCTCTACGGACGGCGGGACGATCGAGACCAATAATCAATTTCAAATCGCCAGTTTCGATGAGCTTGGTAACCGAGTTGTTGCTGGAACGCCGCTCACCGGGGTCGTCACTGGCGACTTGGACGGGAATGGACTGATTGATCCAGGGCAAGAATATGACGTTAGCCTTGCTCTGCGTAATCTTTTTCAACTTGCTGCGGGCGCGAGCACGACCTACACGACGAAAACGTTCTTTGGTAGTGGAACACTGGAGAGTGTATCCAATCCCCCATCAAGCATTACGGGTCATGTTTTCTGTGACGCAAACGGCAGTGGTGTCGAAGAAGCCGGTGAAGCTCAGGGTAACGTTACTGTTTTTGTGGATCGAAACGGCAACCGCGTGCTGGATTCAAACGAACTGTCCACGTTGACGGACTCTTCCGGTGACTTCCGATTCACGAATGTCCCGAGCGGTGCTGCGACGGTAGCGGTCGTTGTTCCCGACGGGTGCAATACGATCCCACGGAACGTCGGTGTCGCGAGAACGTCGCTCGACGCTGGGAAACTGGCTCGTTCTATCGCGACTGTCGATCTCGATGGTGACTTAGATATGGATTTGGTCGTCGCAAGTGATTTGAGTAACTCTGTCACGGTATTTCAGAACAATGGTGGCGTTTTCTCGATTCAGGAAACGATCACGCTCAGCGATCGTCCGCAAGCGATCTCGGCTTGGAGCCCGGGATCAGGCAGCACGGAATCGGTCATAGCGGTTGCTGGCTTTGGCACTCCGTCCAACAAGGGCAATGTTTTCAAAATCGCTGACGGGATCACGGAATCGTTCAAAGCTGGGGATGGGCCGATTGCGTTGGTCGTCGATGACTTCAACGGTGATTTGATTGCCGATGTCGTCTCGGTCGCATCGAGATCGTCCGACTTGTCACTCACCCTTGGGAGAGCACCAACGAGTGCGAACTCGAGCACGGTTGGCGCCTCGCAGATCCTTACGGGTGTGAGAAACATCCGAGCCATCATCACAGGCGACTTCAATGGCGATGGCAAGAAGGATATTGCTGTTGCAGGTCTCGGGTTCGGGACCGACGCCAACAGCGAGCTGAAAGTTCTCCTGGGTCGTGGTAACGGCACGTTTGAAACTTCGATTGCTCGGGCTGGTGATCGAGAGGTTGTCGATCTTATCGCCACCGACATTGACGGTGATGGTGACGACGAGCTACTCACACTATCAGCAAATGGTCAACTCAAGACTTATCGATTGTCGGCACGTACACTTTCACAGATTGCTCAAACGAGTGTGTCCATCGGTGCGTCGTCGTTTGCTGTCGGGGACTTCAATGGCGACGGTGTGACCGACGTTGCTGTGGCAAACCTCGGCGATGAACTCATTGATTTGCTTGTGGGTGACCGCACCGGCCAATTCTTCCTCAAGTCGACTGTGACCAATGTGACCGCGCCGTCGGACATCGTCGTCGCAGACTTTGATGGTGATGGCAAGGCGGAGATTGCGGTCGCGAATTTCTATAAGCAGCTACCTGAAGTCGTGACGGATCAAACACCACGAAACAAACTTCCAAGCACGCTGACGATCTTGAAGCTCAATATCGCTGAACAAGCAGTGATGGTCACCAGCGAGTCGACTTCGACGGTCAACGTCACGTTTCCCTCAGCAAACCCCGCGACTATCTTTGACGTCAATCGCGATTCATTCGTTTCTGCGGTCGACGCGTTGGAGGTCATCTCAGTGATGCGCCAGAACGATCTGGCCCTGCTTAGCAATGCGGAAAGCGAACAGGCAGCAACGCACAAAGCTGGCAAGGTTGTTTTCCGGGCGCCGCAGCGTGTCGCGGCTGACGTCAATGGCGATGGACGAACCAGTGCCTTGGATGCGCTGATGGTGATCAACTACCTCAATCAACAGCAACTTGAGCAATTGCTCGCAGCAACTGGAGAGTCATTGGCGACACAGCCCCTTGCTTACGATTCGCCACGAGTGAACAAAGAGGACGAGGACAAGAAGCATGTCGCTGCAATTGATGCTCTCTTCGCTGGAGGACTATTTTAGCGAGGCCGCTCAATGAATCGAAAGTCGTCTACAAACCAACTTGTGGCTTTGCCGATCGAATGAGCGTCCGACGCAATCACCTGAATGCCGCGATGATGTTTACCCAATCAACTTGAATCACGACGATATCAATTTTTGGGCGAATCATTGATACCCAAATCTGACCCTACGTTGCGAACAAATCGGTCTCGATATTCGCAAAGGCCTTGAACTCCAGTGCGTTGCCGCTCGGGTCTTCAAAAAACATCGTGTATTGTTCGCCAGGCAGTCCTTCGAAGCGGACATAAGGCTCGATGATGAATTGATCAACAAAGGTACGCACTCGCTCCGCCAATTGCTTCCACGCATCGACTTCCAGCACGACGCCGAAGTGCGGCACAGGCACCGCATGCGCATCGACGGGATTGCAGTGATTCGCAACTTTGCCTGTCGGTCCGAGATTCGGATTCAGATGCGCAACAACTTGATGCCCGAACATGTTGAAGTCGATCCACATCGTGTCGCTGCGTCCTTCGGGCAATCCCATTTTCATGCCGTAAAACTCGCGAGCTTCGTCGATGTCACGGACTTGGAACGCCAGATGAAAAGGAGTAAGCATCCCGTGGTTTCCTTCGATTCGGACGCGGTGGGCAAAGATGGTCGGCAAACGACAATCGAGCAACTTGTGGCTGTGGAAAGATTTCGTTCGTCGCGGTTTCGTAAAAGGAGTCGTACATTGGAAACGTACGTTCTCTTGACTAAGAGGGTATTCCTTTTGTCAGGTTCGAAACCATGACATACGGTACCGCAAGTTTTGCGAAAACTAGATTGCCCAGGCTTCTGCCCAAAGCACCGCGAACGATTTGTCGGCGTCAGTCCAACTTTGGCGAAGTCTCCATCCACAGCGACGTAGACTGCTATCGAATGAATTCAATTCGTACTTGTGGGAGTATTGCGCAACGACCTCGCGTCCCGGAGCAAAATCAAACTTCTCTCCAGCAAGCAAGAATGAAGTCTCGCGGACTGCTTCCAATGACATTTCGACGCGATCATGTACCGAGTCATACCGAACTCGATGCTGGAAGTCATTCACTTCGATGTTGGCTTGGAACCGCTGGTTCAGATGACAAAGCGCATTCAAATGGAACTTTGCCCACAATCCGCTGGGGTCTTCGTAGCACTTCACCAACATGTCTGCAGGCCGACGCAAGTCAATTCCAAGCAAGAGCCCGCTATTGAGACCAGCACGAAAACGAAACTGACGAAGCATTTGTTCAGCACGAGCAGGCTCAAAATTACCAAGCAAGCTATCCGAAAAAAAGAATATTCGGCGCTCAGAAAAATTGTCCCCACCCAACGGCAGCTGATGCGAATAATCAGCGCAAACGGGTGTTATCTGGATGGACGGAAAGTCTTGACGCAAATCACTTGCAAAGCGTTCTAGTCGCTCACGAAACACGTCAATCGGAATGTATCGGTCAACGCGATTCAATCCAGACAGAAGCGTACGAGTTTTTTCCTCGCTGCGAATCCCGGGCTCGACCAATGTAGCGTTCGGGCCGATGCAGCTTGAGATTTCCTCCAAGTTCTCATTTAAGATTTCTGTCTCAATTCGGGACAGATTGCACCCATCGCTTCCGCTCACTGCGTCAAGCAACTCTGTGCCACGATCGTCGTAGAAGTACTTGCTAGGAATAGACGCAGGTGATCTGCGAAGACTATCGATTATCTCGCTAGCCTCCTCAGAAATCGTTTCAAACGCGTCTTCGATACCGATTTGTATCACTTGTGTCGCCTTGTCTTGCAACCGCCTACTCACTTGCGAAAAGTCAATCCTTTACTCAAATCCCCGCTCTACTCCTGCTGACAGTAATGCCAGCAACGCATATTCGATGCCGTTTTCTCAGTGATTCGAAATTTGTAATTGCTGCGAACGGAAAATCAGGGGAAGAGAAGCCAAAACTCGAAATGCAATCACCACAACATCGGAGATATCTTTCTTCATTATGCCTCTCAACCGTAAACTTAGTTCACGTTCATTCGATCGTTGACGTAAATTCTAGTCGGAAACCCATCCTCATCCAGGGGGCGTACATAACAACCTCCCGCGGGGCAATGAGTATTCCCTTGCGCTGGAGCGAATGTCCCAAATCCTTCCATAGTAGAGACAATTGGACACTTCCCTGCTGCAAGGGTTCCTAATTTTCTTCAGCTGATTCGTTTTTGGCTGGTAGACTGAGGGTGTCGTGGGAATTGAGGAATGGTGGCAGAGTTGCAAAATGAAAATCGATATCAGATGTTTTTGTCCGCGAACGCGAGTTGGCTTCGTCGCTCTCGGGTTGGTTTTGGTTGCAGGCCTAGGGGTTGTTGTAGCCGCAGAAAAACGATCGCCAGCACCTTCGTTTCAATCCGACCAACTTCGAGGAGTTTTCTTTGACAAACTAGACGATGCACTTCGTGGTGATCTGCCAAGCCTGTCTTCGCTTCGTGGCGCCTCGACCGCGTCCACGCCGAACGCGAGCGGACCGACAGCGAACATCGCAGCTAGCGCTGCCGAAGGAAACGCCAGCGGCTGGGCGAAACTTGTGTCGCCAGCATCCCTTGAAGACGAAGTAAAACGAGTTCGCTTGCGATACGACAATGGAATCACCACACCAGGTGCTTTCAATGGTGGCGGATTTCAAGATGCTCGTCGAGACTTATCCATCCTTGCAACACTTTTTGCTGTAATCAGCGAATACAATGGCGACGTTCGCTGGAAAGACCAAGCCGGTGCCGCACGCGATTTGATCGCAAGATCCGCGTTCAATTGCAAAGCTGGATCAACCCAGGTTTACAACGAAGCCAAGCTGCGAAAGAACGATCTTGAAGATTTAGTCTCGGGTAGCGGATTAGCCAATCGTGAATCAGAGCCGCAGGCGGATTGGTCAATGATTGTGGACCGATCACCCATGATGGAATACCTCGAAGGTCTCAGCGAAGCATTACAGGACGCAAGCAACAGCGAGGCCTCGATCAAATCGAACACAGAGACGATCAAGCGACAAGCCGAGTTAATCGCCATGGTTGGCCAAGTGCTTGTCAAAGAGGGAATGGATGAGGCGGACGACAAGGAGTACCAAAAGCTCAGTAACTCGATGACGACTGCGGCATCAAACGTCGCGTCAGCAATCGAGCGTGGTGACTTGGCGACGATCCGAGAGGCGGTTGGGGCCATCACCCAATCATGCGACGCGTGCCACGAACAGTTCCGCTAGTCCAACGTTCATAAACGACAGCGTCTTGCGATTCTTACGCTACTGGATTCTCACACTACCGAATATGGTAGCGATGACACGTTGTACAGGAATCGTTTGACGCATGGGGTGTGTGGCACCCGACGCATGACTCCTTATCAAGCCGCTCAAAATCTCGATGAGGCTCAATCGATGACTCGACGGATTTCGTAAGAAGCGGCGTTCCGGAAGCAATCGAGTGGCTCACTGCCAGCACCTCCAGGCGGCCGTTTTTCGCCCCGCCACGCTTGGCCATCGGTACTGAATTGCCTGAGCGCTCGCTTGCAGGCTCACCCGATGCGATTGTGTGACACTGCTTGCAATCCGCTAACGCAGCGATGTTCAGGTGCGGACCGTGTGAGAACTTCGTGAACAAATCCGTACGTCCCACTCTTGGCTTCGAGACCCATGTTGGTTGCGACGAAACCGAAGACGGATGACATTCAACACATGATTGAATCGCCGTTAGAGCCAAGATGCGGTCACGAACGGGATCACCTGTGGGAACCTGCGAAACCATCTCGATTGTGGCACGCAGCGTCGCGTCAGCATGCGAAACACCCCGATAGCGAATCGCCATTCGCACATCGTCTCGATACCAACCGCCAGCTGGCATCATCAAGGAAGCATCGAATCGCCCGTCCGGCATCCTCTTTTTCTCAACGTGCAGATCGCTGCTATTCGACAAGACATCATTCGAAAGCAAATCGCTACCCCCGCCAAGTAAGTCATCTTCCCCGCTTAGCAGATCGCCGTCCAGCGAATCACCGTCCAGCAATGCATCAACCGACAACAGCGAATCGCTGGTATTTCGCAGTTGATCCGAAGGACTTCCGATCACTTCTTGCGAATCAAATCCTCCGAATGTGTCACTTGCTTTTGGATCGCTAAACCACAAACCAAGCGTATCGGACACAAGTTGCGGCGGGAGACTGCGTAAAAATTCGTCGAGAGTGACGGAGTGAATTCCAGCGTCTTGTGCGCGACGAGCAATCGCCGTTTGACCATTTGAGGCAATATCGACGAGCAGTGACTTGGTACCTTTAGCAATCCCAGTGGCTGCACCACGATGCACAGAACTTGAAACGTCGGCTTGTGAAAAATCTCTTGCTGGAAACGCCTCGATCGCGCTCGCGACGGACGGATCGGACCTAAGCAACAACTCCGCGAGTGGTGACAGCCCACCGTCGAGAAATCCAGTCGCGCGGCTAGGCCAGCCCTTTTCCTGATTCGCAAGTTCAGCCGGCAGCATTGGCAATGAAACAAGCTCAATGCCTTCACCGCTTGCAATTTTCAATGACTCGTCATGACATGCCGCACATGCAGACTCATACGATTCAGTGCGAGTGATTTCATTTTGAGTGTTTTGCGAGTGGCAAGCGTCACACCGAAACTCAACAGCGGAACCACCTACCGTTGACGCCGGAAAATGCTTGTTTAAGTGTTTCGAATGGTCAAATCCAATTTCGCCGCCATTGCCATACGGCCATGAGTCCCAACCAGGATGATTGGTCGAGAAGCGATCAAATGTGGTTGAGTGGCACGTTTGGCATCGCGCGTCGGAGACCAACTTGAGATTGGCGTCGGGGCCATGATGTTCTTGGTGACAAACGCCGCACGCCAAGTCGTCTTGCTTTCCATGAGGCGTCGCCGGACTAAACGCTGCTTTCGCAGGCGGGATCGCGGATGATGCGAGTCGAATCAAGTTGCGAGTCGCTTCGGGAACATTGTGTGCCGAACGCGCGAGTGACGATGGAGCAAGCGAATGATGGCATTTGAGACATCGCTCAGTCTGGTCAATACCGTCATGGGCATCGCCTGCTGAGAAGAACCAACTCAGTGACGATACAGACACCGAAGGATGACAAGTCTCGCAACGCTGTGACTCCATCGCCGTCGAGAGAATCTGCGCATGCGGCGTTGACAACTCACCCGGTTTGATCCAAATCGGATTCACCGGATACGCCAATACGATCACAACGAGAACAAGTGCCACAGCAAAGCTCGCTGCGAGCCAAGGGCGACGCTTAGCATGCCACGTACGAGTCGGCTTGCAAACATGCCGAAGTGGACATTGCCCATGCGCATTCGGACCAATATCGCATGCATGCTCGCTACCCAATTGTCCACACAACCATGGCCGATTGGGCCGGTCTCTTGCAGGCGGTTGTGGTAGTTCGCGATCCGTGCGACGCATCTTCAAGACTTAAATAGTTGAAAATCAAGATTCATGACATAAATCGAATTGCGATGAACGCATGAGCGATTGACATTGCAATCAAAATTAACGAAAGAAATCCATGAACCACGAGCCATAGTCTCAAACGCAATTGCAACGCGTACTGATAATCGAGCTCGTCACGTTTTCGAACGAGTGCTGCGAAAGCTCCAACCGTCTCGCGGCCTTCTTTTTCAAGGTATCGATCGAGTTGCTGCAGACCATATAGCAGTCGCTTTCGCCGTAACAAGTTGGGGGCCACGACAAATGCTAAGGACGGCCGGCCTTGAAAGAACGGCTTCAAATTGCTGTTGTAAAAGACGCCCAGCACACGCACGGCGGATTGCTCTTTGATGTCAGCGAGCAACTCCTGAGCGGCGACAAAGATCTGCTGGCGATGCCAAGGCACTAGGTCAAATCGTGGTTGGTTTTCGATCGAGGAGAGTTTCTTTGGAAGCGTCCTTGAAACGAACACTCCATAGAATCCACTGAGTGTTACCGCCACAAACAGTAACGACAGAACAGACTCGAGACGCCCGCCCGCAATCAGCGTCGGGACATGCAGTGCGTAAACACCACCTGCAAAGATCCCGGTATAGATGTGAATTTGGGTCCAGGTGCTAACACTACCCAGCGGCCAAAACGGTAGTCGTCGACGGACACCAAGTAGAACCAGCACGAACAGTGAAGCAAGCACAGTGCTGCCTGTCAGAATCTCTGGTCGCCCCAGTCGTGCATCAACGAACGATGCGATGGCCCAAACAGCGAGGATCGCAAGAAGAGTGAGCGTGAGTGCAAGAAAACGCCGAAGCCGGAATGAAATGGTTGTTCGCATGACTACTCCCTCCGTTCCAGCCAATCGCGAAGAGGCTTGGATTCGCTAAGGTCAATCCGAACAAGTGCGTCGTGTGCGCATGCATTTTGGCATGCAGGACCTGTTGGCGATCCCGCACACATATCGCACTTTGTAGCCTTGTTGATCGGTTTGCCGGTAGCAGCATCTTGGAACGGACGGCCGTCACGATCATAAACGCTCGTCATCCGAATGTTCTCGTAGGGACACGAGGACGCGCATGTCCCACAGCCCACACAGATCGGTTCGTGTATCGCAACGACCCCAGATTCGGAATCTCGGGCGATGGCACCCGTTGGGCATCCGATCATGCAAACAGGATCAGTACAGTGCATGCATGCTTGCACAAATTGCAGACGATCATGAGTAATACCCGTGCGAACAAATCTTGGGTTGCCATCATGCACACTCGCACATGCTTTAACACAATCGTCGCAGCGAGTGCAGCGATGGAGATCGATCACCATGGCTTCCCGACCATTGTTCAATCGATTTTGGACAATGAACTCCAGCAAACTCGTGGACTTGAAATGGTTTTCACTGGCAACTTGCACCTCGCGCGAATCTGATTTTACTTTTAATGCGACGCGAGACTCTTTACGTCGGTCGCCACCCGCGCCGGGTTTTGCGGCCGCATTCACTTTATTACCAGATGCATTACGAATCAGCTTCGCGACTTCCGGCGACAACTCGGATCGACGTACATAGGGAAGCACGTCCATTACGAAAGTCTCGACTGGAATGTGCATGCAATCAAGAAAGCCGATCGCACGCAGCGACTTCTGCAGCGGCTTAGAAGGCAACGATTCGTCTCGGAACGTATTGAAGACGAGTTCCTCGAGCCCAAAAAGGTGCCCCTTACCAAGGTAGGCCGCCGTTCGATGACCTGCTCCAAATTGCTGGCTGACGCGACCAAAGCCGCTTCGAATGACAATCAGCTCGGTCGGTACACGGCCTTCCTCAGCCACCAGCGGTTCTGAAAGAATTTGTTCAGACGTCGGCAACTTTCGCGCACGTTTGTAGTCTGCATTCCACTCCAACCGTCCAAACGATTTGAGTTCGGTGGCCTGTGCGACGCGTTTCAGATTCGATTCAGGCAAATGACGCAGCAACGGCAATTCTCGCAAATGAACCGGCAACCACTGTGTCCGGTAGTGATCATCGAGTGCACCACAGAAGCTGGGGTCGCGACGAAGGATTCTCAGTCCCTGCCAACGAATCTCCAGCAGCGTTGCTTCGGTCTCCGCAACAACGGTGGCTGTTCGCGGCGAGCGGTACATTGCCGCGACTTCACCGAACAATTCACCAGGTCCAAGCGGTACTGTTTCTTGCTCACGCAAAACTGCGTCAACATCCTGCAAAAAAATTGCGGCACGATCGTCGACTTGACGAATTGGCATCGACGTATCCGAGAAGTTAAGGGTTACGTCGCTTGGATCGCGTGCCTCATTGACATCGGAACGGTGGAAAAAGCGTGAAAGGGACTCGGCCCAGGACATCTTCTTCTTCTCGGCACGTCCAAGTTGCTCGCCCGAAAGTGCCTCAACTACAAGACGTACGCTGCCAGCAATCACAAGAAAAGCACTGTTGCCGTAGTCGCCCTCCCGAACAATGATTTCGCCGGGTTCGCAACGATGCAACCGACAGTCGTTTTTTAGAATGCCTTCAAGCGGTGTCGTCTTCGGAAACGTCTTGCTGTCCATGCACGCGAACGGCTCACGCGATCGCAACCATGACACATCCGAATCGGACATGAGCACATCCATCGGCGCGTCCCATCGCTGAGGTCGGCGAACGGCGATCGATTCCGTCGGCTCCATCGGCAATGCTAGCTTGTTACAGGACGTGAATGGGACGCGAAAGAATGACGCGTGGAAGAGCAGGTAAGTACTGCTCCTGCCGGTCTCCAGTCAAGGTGAATTGGTGTTACTCGTGATGCAAGAAACTGAACGGCTCAGGCCCGCCGAACGTACCATAAGCTCCCTCGCCCCCCTGGTTTCGACCACGGGTGTAGCTGAGCCAGTTGTTGACGTGGCCAAACAATCCGTCGTAATCCAGTCCCCACGTACCTTCTTGAGTTGTACGTGGTCGGCCTCTCCAGAATGCGGCACCGCCACCAACGACACCGATGCTGTATTTGCTCGTTACGCTGCACTTGGCCCAGCGATGGTAGCAGTGTGGTGCCCCCGAGCGCTCGCAATCCGGCATCTGGTATCTCATCGGAGGACAATCACCTTTGTTGCGGTCGCCTGGCATTGTCCGTCTTGGTTTCGCGGGATGGCCAGGATCTTTACAGACACCGTAGCATTTCCCGCACGCGCATCCCGCCGACACGTCTTCCATTTCGTGCGCCCCGTCCATCGACATGTAGTCCGATCCCGTTGCATGATCGTCGAGGTGATACGAGTTGTGCGACTCAGGCGTTTCGCTCAAGCTAATCGAGCCATCGTCGATATGAACGCTATGCCCCGAATGACCCGAGTGAAGCAACATGGGCCCATGCCCATTTTCAGCGTGCACCGTCGAGCAAAACAGCGATGCTGAGATCATTAATACGAATGCAGTCATCGCAGCGATGAGTTGACGATGGCTGGTTGCGTTCCAGGTCATGACGACGCCCTAAAAGCGGAAGTATGCGTACCACCAATAGGATCGGAACAACCGGCCAACCTAGTCGAGTATCGGTTTGGCGACACGAACAATTGGCACAATCGTTAGTTCTTTCCAGATTGCGGACTGCATCTGTACACCACATCGCACATTATTTGCCCCCGCACATATCAGACTGGACTGGCGTGATCGTTGTTTGTTACCAGAAAGACTACCAACGGATCTCGAAACGATTCTCCAGCTCAAGGCTGTTTCATCGCGTGAAACTTCCGGCCCGCAACTTGCCATTGTCTTGCATCGTGCTGCTCGTTTTTGCGTGCAGCCCGGGTTGTGTGCGTCGCCGCATGACAGTCCGCACGAATCCGCCAGGTGCGACGATCTCGGTTGATAACCAAGTCATTGGAACTTCACCCGCAGCGGCGAGTTTCGTTTACTATGGCACTCGAGAATTCCGTGTAGAGAAAGACGGATTTCGCACAGAAACGATTCGGCGTCGGTTTAACCCGCCGTGGTACGAGTTTCCTGGAGTCGACTTTGTTGCTGAGACTCTGTGGCCTGGCGAAATTCGCGATGAGCGAATCATTGATGTTGAACTGGTCCCAAAAGAAATGCAACCGACCGAACAAGTCCTCGAGCGAGCGGACTCCTTGCGTCAACAATCACGCGCTGGCATCGTCACCGCGCCTCGATAGGTTTGCTCGTAAGCTTCCTGCAAGAGCAAGGTGTGCTTCATGAAAGCACTACGCCAATGCGTTGGAAAGTGCTCGAGTGCCATGTTGTTTGGAAAGGTCTTTGCACCTCTCGTCATTCTCGTTCTTTTCTACAGCTCACTGACGGGCGAATCACAGCTCGCGTTTCGTGACGTTGGTCACTTCTACACGCCGCTTTACGACTACGTTGCCGAGCGCTGTGCACAAGACACATTGCCGCTTTGGAATCCACTTGACCAAACAGGTATTCCGCTTCTCGGTGAAACCACCACCGCAGTACTCTATCCTATTCGCTACGTCGTATTTGCGCTGCCGATCGCAACGGGCACAGCGATGGCGTGGTACGTGGTGCTTCATCTTTGGATCGCGTCGATCACGGCTTGGACAGCCGCTCGATGGTGTGGCGTCTCGCACGCGAGTGCTGCGTTGGCATCCGTTGCCTATCCGCTCTCCGGCAGCGTCCTCTTCCTCTACACCAACCCGCCGTTTCTTGTTGCCGCGGCGTGGATGCCACTGGTGATCGGAGCTTGCCTCAGCCATCGCAAATTCCAGCTATCGAAGCGTTTCCTCGTGATCGCAATTTCATTGTCGATGATGGTGCTCGGCGGCGACCCACAAACTGGATTGCACACCGTTCTATTGAGCAGCGTCTTTCTCCTCAGCAATCGAATCTTCGCAAAGAACCGTGACGCAACGAAGACACTGGCGACGTTGGCGGGTGCATGCGCATTCGCCGCACTGTTATCGTTACCGCAATTGGCGGCATCCTATTCATGGACGCGTCAAAGCTATCGCGCGATCAACGACGAACCCAAGAGCCTTTGGACGCCGCCGACCACCGGGTCTCAGCAGTACGACGCATTCAGCTACTCATTGCCTCCATGGCATTTAGCGGAACTGTGTCTACCACGCGCCTTCGGCGATCTGTTTCCGATCTACCGACGCTGGAGTGTGATGCTGCCCGGCGACGGACGCGTTTGGACTCCAAGTATCTATGTTGGATTGTTCGCTTTTCTGGCGACGGTCTCCATGCTACTGAGCCGGCGTTTGGATCGCTGGATGGCAGTCGCTGCTTTCTCCGCACTGTGTTCGATGGGGCATTTCGGATGCGTGTGGATCTTGAGCCAATTCACCTCGCGGCTTGATGACGTGGATTCGGCAGTCGGTGGTGCTTATTGGTTTCTATATCACTTCGTGCCTGGGTATGACGCTTTTCGCTATCCAGCCAAATGGTTACCGTTTCTCTCGTTGGCGATCGCGATCATTGCCTCGAAGTTCCTCGACCGAACAAAATGTCCTCGTTTCGAATTTCCTCGACGGCAATTGGTTGTTCTCGCAAGCGGATTCGTTGTCGTCGCCGTTTCGAGCTACTGGTTCCAAAACCATTGGCAGCCACCGAACCGCTTGCCCCGAGATCGATTTTGGGGGCCGTTGGAGCTCAGTGGTTTTGGAGTCTACCTGGCGTTGTTGATGCTCGGTGCCATTACGTTCGTAATGCGTCACCGTCCAGCTCCACATCGCAAGCATTTCTATGTTTGGGCTATCGTCGCCATCACTGCGATTGATCTCGCGTACAACGACCGCCACTTGATTGCGACGGTTAATCAAAGCCAAGTCGCGAAATCCAGCACTGACCCGGGATCAACGGCTAGTCCGAATCGTTGGATGCGGCTATCCAGTGGCGGTGGCTTTCCGAAATCGTGGCGTGACAGCCCAAGTGCAAACCGCATGCTTGAAGTCGAAGCGACTCAGCGGGCAACTTGGTTTGGGCGGTGGCATTTGGAACGGCGTGAAGCAGTCTTCAATAACATGCTTTCGATTCGAAGCAACGCGTCAACAAGGTTTTGGCAAGCAACCAACACGTGGTCCAAGCAAGCAACGCTCAAGCATCAAGCCAAATTGTGGAGCGAGCTGCGAGTTTGGCTCGCAATCGATGGCGTCATTAAGACAAACGACGATGCCGTCCGTTTCAATGGGCTTCAGATCGGCAAACCGCAATACGTCATTGATCCGGCAAATGCTTCATCCGTCAAATTGCATTCGACTTGGAACCAGCGTCCTGCTGGCCAGGCGACCAAAAAGCAAATGCTCGAACTGCTCGACGAGCGGTTCCACCGAGGTGCCTCCGCCGTCGTCACGGTCTATGGTGACTCCGTCGAGTCGCCGTCGGATCTAATTCAGACTGGGGAAAGGACCGACGAATCGCACTTTGACCTCATTCGCGCCGATAACGAATCGGCGGAGATTCGCATCGCGTCATCCCAGCCCCTGTTGCTCACCCGAGCGATCCTTCAAGACGGCCACTGGAACGCCACGCTTCGATCCCGCGATGGAGACATCCAACGCCAAGTCGCTGTCGTAAATGTCGATCATTTGACCCAAGGTGTCGTCATCCCAGCTGGTGATTGGACGGTGACCTTTGACTATCGTCCGGCGTGGCTCACTGCGACGCTGGCTGTTTCCGCGATTGCTTGGATGGTTTGGCTTTACCTTGCCGTTCGAGGTCCAGCAGCGACTGTTTGGTCTCGAGTCCACCCGGGGCGCTGAACCCGCACAACCGACCCGATGCACCGACAACGCGATGACAGGGAATCACGATCGGCACACGATTACGCGCCATCGCCGAGCCCACAGCACGACTCGCACCTGGACTGCCTGCGGTCACCGCCAACTCGCCGTACGTCCGAGTCTCACCCGCCGGAATCGCCCGACACGCCTTATAAACACGCAAACTGAACGGCGTCACGTGACTCAGATCCACACGCACATCGGCAAACGTCTCACGCCCGTCTCGGTAGTACTTCGCAAGCAGCCTATCGAACCGCTCCGCCTCACGCCGCAGCTCTCGAGATTCTGAGTCCGAAGCATCACTGAGCTTCACGGGTTCAAACGAAAGCCTCGCCAAACCATCCGCCGTCCAAACTGACCAAGCACTACCAACCGGCGTCGTATGAACGCCAATGACGCATGTATCGTTAGCCAATTGGGAACTCATCAATGACCGCTTACAATTAGAGCACACAGACCCCAAGCCATCTTTGGGGCGATACCAGATGTCACTTACCGATACAGAAACGGCTGAAGACTCGGTCGAGTATATCATCTGTATAAACGGCTCCGGTGACTTCTCCGACATTTTCGATGGCGAGACGCAGTTCACTGGAAACGAACTCGTGGCCGGATTGGTTAGTCGCTAACGTGATGGCGCTTCGGAGAGATTCTGAGGCGTGAAGCAGCGAACTGCTACAGCGAGCGGCTGTGCCAAGGACGGAACCGGTTTCTTGGCCCTGGCGCGAAAGAACAGCTTCGATGATGCGATCCAACAGTGAAGCGGTGCCTTCGCCAGTGAGGCTGCTGGTGATAAAGCTGTCGGCTGGGTCGAATACGCTAAGACTGGAACCAAGTTGTTCGCGGGTGAGCTCCGTGATGTTGTCGGATTTGGTGGCGACCCACAAGTCCAAACGGTTCGCTTTTGCTGTGGATGCACGGCGTGCTAGTTCATCAAGCGACTGAGTGAACGACGGCGTTGCCGAGTCGATGCACCAGACTCGGATGTCGGCGTCGTGCATCGCTTGTTCGGCTTGAGCTTGTGCGGCTCGCGAGATTTCGTGGTTGTCGGATTCAATACCGGCTGTGTCGACGAGGCGAATGATGTGACCGTGATGCTGGATATCGATCGACACGGTATCGCGAGTCGTGCCAGCGATGTCCGCAACGATCGCGGCTTCGCTTTTCGAAAGCGTGTTGATTAATCGACTCTTCCCCGCGTTGGGCTCGCCTCGAAACGCGACGATCGTCACGGACGAAGCATCCCGACGATCAACGAGTGTCTCGCGAATCGCATCAATTTGTGCCACGATTTCTTCGAGGCGACGCAATAAATCCGCCTCCGACACGAACTGGATGTCTTCATCGACAAAGTCCAATCCAGCCTCGACGTCAGCGAGCAGATTCAACATTTCGGACCGCAGATGCTCGAGCGGACGTGATAGATTCCCGGCAAGTTGACGAAGCGCGGAATCCAAGGCGCCTCGATGTTCCGCATCAATCACGCCGAGCACAGCTTCGGCTTGAATCAGATCCAATCGCCCGGCGAGGAACGCTCGCAATGTGAATTCGCCTGGACGAGCCACGCGTGCACCCGCAGCAACAGTCTGGTCGACAAGTCGTTGCAATATCGGGATACAGCCGTACGTGTGCAATTCAGCGGACGGTTCGCCGGTGTAGCTCCGCTTGTTCGGCCACACCAACACGTCGACTGGGACGACACCGAGCAAGCCTTGCAGATCGACGTCGACAGACAACCGTTTTGCATTTCGCTGGGGCAGCCCTTGCACACCAAGTCGATCGAGAACGTCGAGGGTTGCAGCACCTGACATTCGGACAATGCCACGAGTCGCACCAGTCGGCGGCGAGGCGATGGCGACAATCGTTTCGTTGACGGCAGCGGAAGGACTCAATGCAACAAATTCAGCGGGCAACAACTTCAACGGGCAACAACTTCAACGAAGCGCCGGTTCGGCGGACACTTGGGTCGACGAATGAGAGACTGGCGTGATGCGTGTCGATGAACTCGAGCCAACACTCGGTCCAGCCTTCTCCAATGCGGTGAGAACGTCACTCTGGCTCACCAGATCTCGCAACACAATGGGCTGGCCTGGTGCTGAGCCGGGATAAATTGCCAACAGCGGAATGGAGCGGCTCTGCAGCTCGGTCAACTTGGCTTTGATCTCGTCATTCGGGTCGGTCCAATCCGCAAGCATCGGAACTGCGTTTAGCTCTTCGACCATTTCACGCGTTGGAATCGTATCGATCGCTCGGTGCGTGTTCACAATGCAATTCGAACACCAACCGGCGGTGAAGTCGAGCATCACCGTGCGACCTTCGGCTTGCAATTGCTGCAGCCGAGCTTCGCTGTACGGTTCCCACTTGAGCTCACCAGGGCCGAGCATGTTGAAGGCTGCGAAACCGATTGCGGTGGCCGCGGCAATTCCGGTCACCCAAGACGTCAAACGTTTGTTGAGCGATTCCCAATTCGGTACCAGTCCGATGACCCAGCAACCGAACCACACGCCGATCAACGTCACGAACACTGGCACGCGTTGCTCGTCGCGGAATCCAGCGAAGAAAAACGCAACGGTGCCCAAGAACAAGAACGCGAGGAATTGCTTGAGCGTTTCCATCCACGGTCCGGGCTTGGGCAGCCAACTTACGAGCGACGGCTTGATACCAATGATGATGTACGGAAGCGACATGCCGAAACCGACGGACATGATCACAACGATCGTTTGGAATGGTGACAGTGCAAACGTCAACCCAAGAATGTAACCGAGCAGCGGGCCGGAGCATGGTGTCGCCAAAATGGTCGTGAACACACCCTTGGAGAATGCACCCAAGTAGCCTTCGCGGCTTTGCAATTGCTGAGACGCTTTACCCGACGCCATGCCAGGAACGGGGATCTCCCAAACACCAAAGTAACTCAGCGCCAGTGCAAACAACGCCAACGTCAGTCCAAGTCGTACGGGGAAGTAAGTGAATTGCTCGCCCCACGACAGCGATGCGACGACAGCGAGCACAGCCAACAGTGCAAAGACGGACAGAATCCCGAGGACATAGACATAATTCAGACGCAGCACTCGACCGCGGTCTTCACCGGCTTGCTTAACAAAACTCATCACTTTCAAGCCGACCACTGGGAGCACACATGGCATGACATTCAAAATCACACCGCCAGCGAACGCCATCAGCAACACCAGCGGAAACGAGACTGGCGGTGTTGGCGTTGGAGCAGGAAGACTCGAGACACTCGCTTCGCTGAGGCTTTGCGGTTGCTGCACCTTGGGTGCCGTCATTGGCTTTACCGAGACAGAGTCAGCTGTGGCGCCGGCCGTTGCAGCTAAAGGTGTCGCAGCCATCGGTGTCGCCTCGGGACCAATCACATCGACCCACTTGGTCTCCGCAGCCGCGTCCTTGGCATTACCAGCCTTGGTTGACTCAATCACGAACGTCGACGCAGGTGGCGTTGAGCCAGCTGGCGAAGCTGAAACTGTCAGCGTCGTTGCGATGCGAATCGCTTGGGGCTGGAGGCAACTCTTGTCGTCGCATGCTTGATACGCGATGAAGCCTTCGATGGCATGGTCGCCTAGCTCAGCGGCTAGAGGCACTTGAATCGGCAGTGTCCAGGTGACTTTGCCCTTGTGGTATTCGATCGGCGGCATCGACGGTGCAAGCGTCATCGATGCGATCGCGCTATCACTTTTCGGCTCACCGATCTTGAGTCCAGACTTTTGTGTGATTGCAAAGTTGGTTGCAAAGTTTGCATCATCGACTGCGGCGGGATAGATATGGAACGTCGCATCCGGAGTCGCTGTGAAGGTCAACATTGCAAGCCCACCAGGAGCAACGATGCTCGGCGAAAGTTTTGCAGTCCACTCGACAACGTAATCGTCATCGCGAAACGGTTCGGAAGCCAGCGAAGGTCCCGTGAACGCGGATTCGGTTGGCATGGCTTCGGCGGGCAGGGCTTCCGTGAGCGGTGTCGCCTGATCGGCTGGGCTGCTTTGCAGCTTGGCCACAAGCGTTTCTGAAACGGGCAAACACGAGCCGTCCTTCTTGCACACCAGCCCGTTGACTTCGACAGTAATCGGGCCTCGATAGTCAGCCGGCAGCGACAGCGGAGCGGTCCAAGTAACTTGGTTTTCGTACTCTTCGACCGTCACGCCTTTGAACTCCGCCGAGACGCTTCGGGTTGGTTCACGATCTGGCTTGAACGATGCAGTCGGCTTCACGTTGGCTGGCGAGACAACTGCGAGTTTCGTCGGCAGCGGTCCGCCAGGCGGTTGGGTCATCGAATACACGTGCCAACCAAGTCCCAGTGCGACTTCGATCTGAAGTTCGCCTTCAGTCGTGCCGTCCTTCGCGACGTAGCTCGCCGACCAAGTCGCTGGCTCCGCCGGTTGGTCGGCAAAACCCGACATCGAGAACTGGGGAAACAAGCCGCCAGAGAAGTCGACGTCTGTTTGCGCGAGCGTATTCGGCACCAAAGATTGCTGCGCGTTGGCAGGAACCCAGGCGAGCGTCGCCAAAGAAAACGTGACAACAGTCAGAAAGTGTTTCAGCATCATGGTTTATCGCTAGGATTTGAGGCCCCGAATTTTACTTCGCTGAGGTGAAAACCGTCAACGATTCATTGGCGCTCGTTTCAATGGCGCTCGTTCACAACCGGCACTGGGTTCAGAAACCGTTGGTGATTTGATCCACTAACTCGCTGATTCGGCCAGCGATCGCCAGTTCATCATTCTCAAACTTCCGTGTCCCCAGGACGATCCATACCACCCAGTTCCCTAAGTTTACCCAAGGTGAGACGCGCAGGAGCGTCCTTGCGAGCACGATTTGGCCTTCTGACAATCGCCAATCTTGCCGATACCCCGCCACGGCTGAGTCCAACAAACGGTGCTGGGAGCCGGAAATATCGTGAAAACTGCCAACCCAGCGTGCCAAATCAACGCTGGGACAATCAAATCGGATTGCATCAAAATCGATGATCGCACGCGGGCGAAGTGGACCCGATCCATCAGCGATTCCATTGCTTGCAAATAGTCCATTGGCCGCAAAAAGAATGTGGTCGCGGTGAACGTCTCGCAACACGTATTGGGTGTCTACGGTATACGCCAGTCGACTGTTCAACTCGCGGCAAAGTTCTGGCGCAGTGAACGACCATCGCTCGCGAAGTAATTCACGTGCCTTTTCAACCGTCCCAGACAACTGTGGCGACAAGCCCATTGGAAGTGTTGCGGCGAGCGCTTGCGGAACTTCCACGTGCAATTGCTCCAGTCGGCGAAGACGAGCGACGATCGCTGGAGAGGGAACTCGGTTGGCTGAACGGTGCGACCTAGCTTCGTTCGAAACGCCAGCCTGGTTGATGGCGACCGTCGCACGATGAAATGAGGCGATTGCCGAAGCGCCCTCGGCGACCAAGCTGGGTGATGCGTCAAACGGGATCGTTTCACCAGCGACCCAAATGCTCATTTCCCAACATTCATTCTCATGAACAACGAGCGTCGACGTCGCGGACGCCGGAACCAAATGTGGTAACAACTCACAACCGAATTGGCGAGCTTGCGTGACAACCGAATGAACTTCGCGAACACGATCCGGTGAAGTGCCAATAGGCCATCGCTTGAGTGCGTAGCGATCGCCGCGTGAATCAGTACAGCGAAATACCGCGGCGCCGCTAAAGCCGGCAGGGATCTGATCGACCGCGCGGATACTGAGTCGTTTGAACCATGTTTGCGCGATGCACGCGGGCAGATCGTAAGGATTCACGAGTCAGACATCGATTGCATTCGCGACAACACAGAAGCAACCTGATTCATCAACTCAGCGTCTGTGCAACGAATGGTAACATGCCGACGAGTCGCGTCCTGTTCGATGCGAATGTGAATCCAAAGCGTGTCTCTTGGCATGACCGACTCGACTCTGTCCGCCCATTCGACGAGCGTCCAGGCCTCTTCGTCATCAAAGAGTTCTTCGACACCGAGCTCCAGAAACTCGTCTTCATCAGCCACTCGATACGCATCGAGATGATGCACGTTCGGTTGGCCAGCGTAACTTTGAACGAGCGTGAACGTGGGACTGGTGACTTCAGCGGTCGCCCCCGCAGCAACTTCAACAAGGAATTGCACGAACCGAGTTTTGCCCGCGCCCAAAGTCCCGACCAAGCCCACGACGACCGACGTTGGCAATTCCTCGACCAAGCCTCGAGCAAGCATTTGCAGCCGATCCAAATCGACATCGGCAAGTTCAAGTTGGCTGGGTTGCATAAGCACAAGCTTAGTGAAAATTGAACCGTAGGCCAGGACCTGTCCTGGCGCTTCGGGGGTTGCCGCTACATGCCAGGACAGGTCCTGGCCTACGATTAACCTAACGTCGCCTCGGTATCGACAACACTACCGCTGGTAAATCGGCAAATAGTGATAGCGGACGCTGAGGGAAAGAATCGCGAGACTTGTTGAGTAGACGTTTCCGACGTTGAGCTCTTCGCCGCCACGAGCCGCCCATGAGCCGTCACCTCGTTGTTCGTTGAGCAAAATTTCTCGCGTCAATCGCTCCGCCATCTCTGCGTACACTCCTGCAGCCTGGTACATGCCTTGGGCGTAGTAATAGATGCCGTAGTAAAAGAACCGCTCGCTGACTTTGGGCGGGTGCTCCATCAACCACTTGGCGGCTGATAGAACCATCGGCGAATCGTACTGGCCGCAAACGTGCATGGCCAGCAATCCAGCCGCTGTCATGGTGAACGTCGGATGGTTTGAGCCTGGCGTGTAGCTGAAGCCGCTCGCGCGAGGCTCGCCAGACTCGTTGCGTCCAGGCTGCTGGGTAAACGAGTTTTCAAGGTACTTAATTGCATCATCGATGGCTTCACCAGGTACATCGAGTCCGTCGTTCTTGCCACTACGCAGTGCCATCAACTGCCACACGCTCACGGATAAATCGCTGTCTCGATCCGACGGTGCATATCGCCATCCGCCCTTGAGCTTGGTTGCCTTGGGCACGGATTGAGAAACCAGAATCAACTCGATCGCTCGCGCCAGCGCTTGATGGATCTTGGCATTCTGTTCGACGGTCGCCCCCATGCCGAGCATCTCGGTCAGCATCAGCGTGATGATGCCGTGTCCGTACATGCGCGAACCATCTTGGTCGCCGAAGTATCCCTTCGCGTCTTGATGACGATCCAGCAGCACGTAATCCAGCGCCGTTCGCATCGCCTTTCCGGCTGGCGTGTCGTCCGTCGGTCCGTTCCCGATCGACGCCATCGCCATCACGGAAAGAGCCGTCATGGCAATCCCGTGGCCCCGATCGTAAATCGAACCGTCTTTCGGGTTTTGGCGTCCGACCAAATACTCCACGCCACGTTTGACCGCACGATCCACATCGTCTTCGACGTACAGTGCATCAATTCGCTCCTGAGCCATCGCCGAACGACGGCTCATCGACGATGACAATGCGAGCGCCGTGGCTGTTGCGATCCACTGTCGACGCTGAATCCGATCGGCTCCAAATGGCTCACTCATTGCTTGGCACCTTTTTCATTCTTGGCACCCTGTTCATTCTTGGCACCCTGTTCATTCTTAGCACCCTGTTCAGCGATCACGCGGAAGTACGCTTCGATCTCGCGTCGATAACCAGGCGCGATCGGCTCGCTCGATTCTTCCACAGCATCATCCGTTCGACGTTCGCGAAGGGCGCCCCAATCGTCACCTGTTCGGTCGGCACCATCGTTGGTCATTTCTGCACCACGTGGCATCGTGCCGTTGCCCGACTGTGTGCCGGGTTTTCCGTCTTTGCCTGGTTCATCGCTTGGCTCGCCTTCGCCCTCGCCAGCAGGTTCGGGGCTCGTTTGTTCCGACCGCTGTTTCGCAGCCCGCTGGGCTTGCGATTGAGCTGCATCCGAGAGCGTTTTCGATGCTTCGCCCGCCTTCTTGCCTTGGCCCGATTGAGACTGCTGGCCTGATTTTGACTGGTCGTTGGGGTCGCCTTGCTGCTGGGACTGCTGGCCCGGCGGATTGCCGTTGACGGCTTGGTCCAATTCATCGAGCGTCTGGGCCAGTTTCTGTGCGGTGCCTGATTCGTCTTGGGCGGCCGTCGATTGGTCGCTTTCAGCTTGTGCTTGGATCAAGTCCGCCAATTGTTGTGCTTGCTCCGCAAGGTCCGCGTTCGCGCGAGCCATGTCACCGCTCGCCTCCGCAGATTGTTCCGCATCTTGCTGTGCCGACGCGAGTGACTTGGCTGCTTCTTCGAGCGAACCTTGGGCGATCTGGCCAACTTTGCTTGCGGCACGATCGAGTTGCTCAGCTTCCTCTGGATTGCCAAGCCGCTCTTGGTGCCGCGCCGCACGTGCGAGCAACTCCGCAGCCAACGCGACTTCCTCGTTCACGCGTGACTGTCGTTCACCAAGTTGTTTCAATTCCTCGGGTCGAGCCGCAAGCGAATCGTCGATATTGGCTCGCTCAGCAAGCTGTTGCAGCTTTTCGCTGAGGTTGCTCAGCTCCTCGACCGCTTCACCACCGAGCTTTGCCGTCAATTCAGCTGCGGGATTGGCGACGTCGGCGAGGTCCGCAAGTTGCGATTTGGAGATCGCGTCTTGTCGTTGTTGCACTTCCTCGCGTCGTTGCTCTGCGAGATCCTTCGAGATCTGGCCTTGCTCAGCCGCCTTTCGTGCACGCTCCGCTCGTTGTTGCTCGTTCTTAAGTTCCTGTTTGAGCGACTCGTTGCTGGGGTCCTTCTTCAGCCGGTTCTCGTGTTGCTCGGCTCGATTGTTGGCATCACGTTCTTGGCGCTGCGCGTCCTGGATCCGCCTGCCGATATCGTTCTTGGTTTGTTCCCAAAACGTCAACTGGTACTTCGCTTCCTTCGCCCGACTATCCCTCGTTTCGCGATCAATTTGTTGCAGCGATCGTTTGGCGTTGTCTCGCTTGCTTTCGTTATCGAAGACCTTTTCGTCGACTCTTTCACTCTCGCGCTCTTTCAGCTTCTCCGTCCATTGACGAGCCGCGTCCACCGCGTCAGCGAGCTGTTTCGTCCGCTCCTTCATCTCCTCCAGTGGTGCATCCTGAGGCGCCTGCTCAGCTCTTGTCGCTGCCTTGGTGAGATTCTCCCGAGCCTCACCAATCTCCTGCGTCTCTTCGCGTGGCTGATTCAACCCGATTGATCTTTCCGCAGCACGCATCAGCGTTCGATCCAGGCTGCTGACCTCACGAGCAAGTCCCTTCAGGTCGGTACGCAGTCGCTGTTTCTGTTCATCGAAGGCGCTGTCGGAGCGTTCCAGCGACGTTCGCATCGCGGTCTCCTCCTTCGCAGCCCGCGACAACAATCGTTGGGCCGCATCCGCTGCCTGGTCCGCGATCTCGTCGAGCGATTCTTGCATCGGTTCGTTGCGTTTCAGCTCCTGTTCCAACGCCTTGAGCAATTCCGCAGAATCACTTTCGGTCCGCTGCGCCATCCGCGCCGCGTCTTCGTATCGCTGGTCGAGCATCTCGTCCATTCCGAGTGCTTCTTCCAATGCACGAAGCTCATCCCTTGATTCACTCACGTCTTTACCCGCGAGTGCATCTTCGAAATGCTCGGCCATCTTTGCGAGTTGTTCCTTCATTTCGCCAAGCGACTCGGCGGCTTGCTCCAGCGCCGTGGCACGTTCTGCATCACTCATCGCGGCCTTCGCCATCTCCATCGCGTCGTTGGCCTCGCGAGACAACTCGTTGATCTGTGCGGCAGCGACGTCGGCGTCCCGCGCGAGTTCACGCTCGCTCGCTTCAGCCATGTCGAGCGTGTTCGCAAGATCGACAAGCGCCCGAATCGTGTCTCGTGTCGCTTGCTCAGCCTTCTCGTGCGGGTCTCGCACTTCTTCTTCACTCGGCGGCGAGGAATCCGGACGTTCTTGGATGGCTTTCTCAGCCGCTTCGGCAAGCTTGGCGGCTTCACTTGCTTGCTCGGGAAGCGATAGCACGTACTTGGACAAAATCTGACGAGCTTCCGCAGCGACAGGAGAAAGCGTCTTGATCGCCGCATCCAACCGCTCGCTCATGGACTTCAGTGACAAGACGACGGGCACGAGCGGATCTTTGGTGTAACGTCGCTCGCCCATTTGTTGCGATGCCCGCTGGGCCGTCTCATCGTAGCGGATCTTGCTGAAAGAATTAGTGACTTCCGATGGAACCCCAGATTGCTGGGCCGCTAATTCCGCGTGTTCGAGCGTCAATTGGATCTGCTCAAACCACAACGGATGTGAAAACCGACTCGGCGCATCCTGGTACACCCGTGTTTGGGCGGCCTCGAGCGTGAGCAAATTGCGATTCGACTCGACGAGCAAATGAACACACTCCAGACGCCCGATTGACTGGGAAATCTCTCGGTAAACTTGTTCTGCGGGAATCTCTTTGTACGCCGAGTAGCCTTCGTTCGTGACGTTCGCGACCGCCCGTCGTGCGAGCGCCAGGTCAGCGGCGTAACGCAGATCCGCTAGCGTGTGCTCTCGCTGCAGTGCCTCTTCGTTCTCGAGTCTGGCAACGAAGCCACTCGATTCCGACGCAAACCAAACCCGTGTCTCGCGGTTCTTGCGACTTTGTTCAGCGGCTTTCTTGCTGTCCGATTGCGATGTCGCTTCATTCCCAGACTTCTCGATTTCTTGACCGAGTTGTTTCAATCGATCAACAAGATTTCCGTCGCGTAGGACAGTCGATCTCGCAAACCGCGACGAGGACTCTCGCAAGTTGTTGGGTACCTTACCGTCGAGAATGGCATAGGCGACGCGATCCTTGAGATCATCGTGAAAACTCTTGACCTGTGAGCGAATGTTCTCTTCGCCAGGAAACTCCTCGGCGGCCAGTTCCACTCGCAATTCCCAAGTGTAAATCCACTCGCTCCAATTATTGAGTTGATGAAACGTTGATTCAGGAATGGCGGGTTGTTGTTCAGCAATCAACCGTCTGACGTCGCGGATTCGCTCGACCAGGACACTGAGATGTCGCGTCCAAAGATCGTCCGCCAATGTTTCTTCTGGGTCCACAAGCGGCTTGATACTGGCCAGCATCGATATCGAATCGCTTGCCACAGCTAACGTCATCTCGTGACCCACGAGTGACGTCGCGAATTGGTCGGTTTGCTGGACGAGAGATTCCAGTTCCTTTGAAACGCGAACAAAGTCTTTCCACTGAGCAACATCCAGATTCGCTTCCGCCGAATTCTCCTCATCGAGTTCGTTTTCTTGTGCGTTCATCGTTGTTGCAATGCCCGAGAGCACTTCCAGACGCCGATCCAATTCGACGAGAGCCCCGCCAAGCTGGCTCAACATCGCCGCCTCGTTCGGCGTGGGCGTCTTGGCCAGAAAACGCCCGAGTTGCTTCCTCAGATCCGGCAGCGGTTGGAGAATGGGATCGATGCTCTTGGACAACGATTCGAAATAGCCACTCGGCGGCTGTTTTTCGTTGCTGATTGCAAGTTGGGCGATCGGTAACGCCGTGTCGAGCCAATTCGAAAGACGTGTCACGTATTGAGCAAATTCACGAAGCGGATCGTGTCGATCTGTTGCGAAGCCTTCGTCAGCCACAAGAATCTCGATCACATTACTTTCGCCACTTTGCAGCTTGCGATCTTGTGCAATGATTCGTGTGCGAATGACGTCGCCTGGGACGAGCGACACCGTTTCTCCGGCCTCCGTCTTCGGCAGAAACTTGACCATCTCCGCCAAGTCCCAGTTCCAAGCCAGTTCGAGATCCATTGCGGGAGATTCAATTTCGAGGTTACGCGTTTGCCACTTGCCTGAGTTCAATTGAAAGAGTTGCTTCACTTCGTCCAGCGGCAAGTCGTCTTGCACGTTCACACTGAGTTTTACTTTCTCAAGCGGCGCGACCAATTGCGACTGCAGGATCTCATCACCCCATCGAGCAACGGGCGGCGAATCAGTGATCGGTGTCACGGAGTATCGCGGGCTGAACGGATTACTCAATCCACTCGCTCGGCTGACGCTATCGATGTTATAGGTCGCTGGTGAGCGAATCGGGAATTCGACGTGATGCCGAAGGTTATCGCCCTTGGCACCGCCATCAGTCGGATCATCTTCAGCAGGCGTCAATCGCATTTCAAAACGCCCGCCGTCGAATCGCATGACGGCATCATTCACAGGCTGGTCAAACGTCACGGTGATGTCGGCAACCGTCCCAAGCAACGCTCGCAGATCACCGTGATCCGTCGTCTCGACTTGGTCTTCGAGTTGTGCGTACTCCGGGAACCGATAGCGAATCTCAAACGACTGCACACGCGGACGAGGCTTTGGCGTTAAACGTTCCCAGAGCGTGATGCAGTCACCGCCGCGAATTCGATAGTCGACTGGGACCGCCCCAATCGGAAGGTTCGCAGCAAACGTCTCGCCCTCGCGCCGCGTCATGATCGCTTCGCCCGACTCACCTTCGTCCGTGTACCACTGCAGAAACACGTCCTCGACGCCGACTCCATTCGTTTCGACCACGACACCGACCGCGTCGCCCTGTGCAACATCTCGTGTGGCGGGCGTCGGTGCGACGATACGAATCTCCGTCCTCGTCACACGCTGGATCGGCACACCCGGCAACATCGCACGCGCCAGCCGTCGTGGAAATTGCAGTGACGGCAACAACGACATCAACACCACAACGCCGACCAATCCACCGGAGATCAGCATCCATCGATTGAGCAATCCAAGTGGAAGCAGTCGACTCAAATCGAGCGTCGTGACCTGTTTCGCAACGCCTCGCTTGAGTCGCTCCAGAAATACTGGCGACCCGTTCTTTGCGCTCGGTTCCGCAAGCTCGACAGCTGAAAGCAGGTCTTCACGAAGCCTGGGGTCGACACTCTCGATTTGACGAGCGAGTGAGCGAGGGTCAACATCGGAAAGCCCACGGATGCCGTACCACCATGCGGCCAACCCAGCCGCACCGTAACCCGCAAGGCTCATCGCCCAACGCATCGGCTCGGTCAAGAACCAAAAGTAATCGCAAGTCGCAATCATCAACATCGCAGCGACAAACACGATCATCGCAGCAAGCAGGCCGCGAATGATCAGTAGACGTTGGCGTCGTCGCGAGAACGAACCGATCCGCCGTGAAATGACGGCATCAAAATCGATCTTCGGTGGTGTCGTGGTTGTTGCTGTGGACATATTTGCTTCACCCAAATCGGCTAAATCAACCCGGCTCGTTTACGCAGTAACCACTCGATCGTCAGCAAGACGACCACGGCCCAGAACCAATAAAACGATTGCCAAACAATCACATCGGAATCAACAATCATCCCGCTCGACAGCGGCTTGATCTGTTCAAGCAACGCCGCCGCTTCTGACTCGTGGAAGTAACCGCCCTTGGCCGCGCCAGCGATCTCTTCGAGGACTTGGCGATCCAAACTCACACGACGAAACTCAAGCGAATCGTTGGATCCAACCCAGATCGGCGTCGATGCTGCAAGAGCCGTCGCGTCATATCCGCTCGCTTGGATGCGAATCTCGTACTCGCCACTTTCGAGCGGCGGTGTTTCCGCTTGATACGTCCCGCGAGCCGCGTCATCAACGGTCATCGGCACCGTCGCAACGGCTTGTCCGTCACGCATCAGAATCGCATCCACCGTCGCGTCACCGACAGGTGCAGATTGAGCATCGAGCAATCGCACTCGGACCGACGCATTCTCGCCAGTGTCGTACTCGACTTTGTCAGTTCCGATCGAAACGTATTGGTCACTGACGCTGTACGGCGGTTGCATCGCTGCCGACAAGAGTTGGTTCCAAAACCGCGAATGAAAACGATCCGCGACTTTGTATCGCCAACGCCATGTTTGATCGCTCGATAAATAGAACACTCGCCCAGCACCGAATTGACGAGTGACGAGCCATGGCACTTCGGCATCTGCTTTCGTGATCGCATTCGCCCAAACTTCCGCGCCCACTTGTGCCGTCACGCCTTGGACGCGAAGCGGCGCCGGCAGCAACGACCAGAGCTGGCTCTCTTGATTCGGATCGCCGGAGAGACCAAGCGTCGTCTGGGTGCTGCCGATCGTTGTGGGCAGCAATGACTTGGCTTCGAAATCCG
Organism: Pirellulaceae bacterium; assembly: GCA_041749955.1. GTDB lineage: Bacteria > Planctomycetota > Planctomycetia > Pirellulales > Pirellulaceae > JBBSJZ01. The sequence continues at coordinate 69,193 of JBGTAI010000258.1, forward strand.
CTTGTGGCGACATGTACTTGACGGGAATCAAATCGGAAAGGGTGCCAGCCGCCAATTGTCGAATGCGATCCAGTTGACCGTCGATGACGACAAGACCACCACCACGCGTCACGAACTCACGCAAGTGCAATCCGTCAACCACCGAGAACTGGTCCGGCGGAACCTCACCTAATACGACTGCATCGAATCGCGAAATGGACTCACTCGAATTCGGCAACTGGCCCTTCTTGTCGCCACGCTCGACGACTTCCATATCCGTTCCAGCACCAAAGAGCACCGTGTCTACGTTCCAAGCCGGATCGCGCTCGAACAAGTTTCGAACGTAGCGAATTTCCCAGCGACTCGATCCGTCGAGTATCAATAGCCGCCGATCACGCGTTGTCGCAGCGACACGGAAATCGAGCGAGTTGTTCTCCACAGCAGAATCGCCATCGACAGACTCAACAATCGCACGCAACTCCAAGACCACCGTACTGAGCTGGATCCCTCGTCCGCTCGCGTTCTGGATCACTTGCACCAGATCCTTGACGTCGAACTCGAACGGCACTCGCATATCCGCAGCAATCGAGTCGTCACCGCCAGTCTCCGCTGGCACCGGAAGCACGGTCTTCTCCCACACCACATTCCCAGCGGATTCGATTCGGAGCGACAGCGGTTGATCGATCGCGCCAGTTCGCTTGAGCAGCACTTCACCCGCCAGCCGACCGTCCGAGGCGACGCTCTGTGGTCGCTGGACGTTCACGATCCCGACGTCCGCACGCTCTTCGGCTGATCCAAATCCGATCGTGTGCACCGCAACACCGCGTGACGCCAATCGCGTGGCGAGTTCCGCAGCCGACGCACCCTTGTTGTCACGGCCGTCCGTCATCATCACCACCGCACTGCGGCTCGCCATCGCATCCCCGTCGATCGCGGCGGTCGACAGATTGTCGGCGGGCGTAATCGCAAGTCCACTCGCCAAATCTGTACGCGAGCCCGTTGCCGTCAAGGATGCAATCGACTTGGTCATCAAGTTCGACTCACCATCCGACTCAGCATCGCTCGACGACCAAACAACCGTCGGAGGTCCTTCCGAGAAGCTGACGATATCAACGTTATGCGTTAACGCGAGTGTCTCGAGCCAACCAGGAGCTTCCGCGGTGCCGGTGAGTAATCGCGTCGCTCGATCCAGCCGTGTTTCCTTGGCGCCACCTGCGCCTGAATCCGTCAGCGCCATGCTCTCGGAAGTATCGATCGCGAACACGACCCGTCCGAGTGTGCCGACAACCTGGCGCCGATGCCACACGGGCCCTGCGAGAATAAAAATGACTGCTGCGACCGCGGCACCGCGCAATGCCGGAAGCAAATTGTTGTACGGAAACGGCAGCGTCTTGGATTCTCGAAGGTAATACCAGACCACTGCAAGTGCAGCCAACAAACCGAAAGCCAACACGAACCAAGGCGACAAATCGCTAGTAAAACGCAACGACGAACTCATGAGACAAACGTCCTTGCTTGATTACCGATGACCGGCGGAGTCACCAAACGACGCTGTTGCAAAAATAGCTCAGCCACAAGTGCGAATAGGAGCAACGCCAGCAACCAGCGCCACACTTCACGCCCGAATCGGTCGACTTGGTCATCGTTAACGAGCGAGTTCGCGTCGAGATGCAACGTCGCACCCAAACTTGCGGCCAACGCGGCCGTTCGAGCGGAACCCGCTGGCCGGAGTTGTGACTCAGCCGGATCAATCTCTGCCACTCGCAATGTCGATGTGATATTCGTTGCTCCTGAATTGTCCTTCGCCAATTGACGAAAACTGTAAACGCCAACGCCAAAGTCGGACTCGCACACCAACCGCGGCGCGTCATTCAAACCGGCCACCGACGACACATCAATTTCCTCTTCCTTTTGCGCTGGTGCCTGAACGCTATAGCTAACTTGCGACGCTTCCGGCTTCGCATTCGAGGCGTCACCCGCAAGCTTGGCATCCGCAACCTTCGAATTCGCCAGCTCGCTGACAGGGACGCGGATCGTTTGCCCGACAAGCACGTTCGGTGCATTCCCGTTTCCAGCCAAATCGATCACGAGCTGTTGCATGAGCGGCAGAAACACCATTCGAAGCGGCAACGATGTCCAATCCCCGTCGGCTGGAATCGCGAACTGAACCACGCGACCGCGTCCCCAAGTCGACGCCATCGTCAGCGGCTGGCCAGTTACCGTTTGCATCAACACCATACGATTGGCGGATGCACTTTGAGGCTCTTCGTCGGAATCCGCGGGATCAACAGGCTCGTCTTCACGCGCCGTCAATTGTCGATACGCATACACGTCGACTTCATCGAGCGCCGAGCCGCTGCGTGGAAGGACACTCGACCAGGGTGCGAATTGTTGATTCAATTTTGCCTTCACAATCCGTTCCGCTTCACGCTGTTTCGCGTTACCGAGAACGTTTCCGAGCTCATCTGGGAGCAAGTGCTCAATCTCGCCAGCCTTCCACGCTGCGTTGTACGCCTCCGGCTTGAGTTGGTCGCCATCGAACACGATTAACGATCCACCATTGCTGACAAAATTCGCCAACAAGTTTCGCAACCGCTCCGTTGGTTCGGGAACGTTTGCCAAGACGATCACTTCCGCAGGCGTCTTGGCCAATTCCTTCTCAATGTTCGCCGTCGGATCACCACGATCGGCTGTGATCGTGCGGCTGCGAACGGCATCAGGCAACTTTGAACCGCCCAAGCCGAACGGGCTCAGCGAGATTGCGAGAAAGTCCGTTTCTCCTTCGAGCGGCTGTTTGCTCGGTTGGCCGTCGATCAATAGCACTTCGACGCCATCGATCACATCGATCGCCAATTGCCGTTGGTTGTCCGCAAGCATCGCATCGGGCCACTCGACCGTCACACGAATGCTGTGAACTCCGGCCACTTCAAACTTGTGTGACAACCGAGTCACGGTGGCGGAGCGAGGTTGAACGGAGATCCGTTGTGATTCGACTTGGTTATCGTCGATCCACCACGTCACGCCAACATTGTTTCCGAACCGCTCCGTATCGTTTCGCACGCGTGCCGAGAGCCGAAGCGTCCGGTCTTTCACAGCCACCTGGGAATCCGCAACGATCGCTTCGACGAATAAGTTGTTCGTCAGCTCCTCTTGGTCGCCGACGTCAAAAACTTTCACTGACGCCGCCGGCTCCATCGCCGCCAAGACTCGCTCGATCGGCTCAAAACTTCTGAGAACATCGTCTGTCACGTCGCTGCTTCGTAAATCAGAAACCAGCACCACACGTCGTTGTGGGTTCGCGGCATCCGACAACGCCGTCGCGGCACTGCGGAGCAACATGCCCAAGTTCGCGGCGTTTCCACTTGGTTTGATTTCCCTGAGTCGCCGGATCGCCTCGTCGCGCCCCATCGTTGCTACGGGTTTTGCCGCTTGGCTGCTCGTGATCAACATCACTTCATCGCGCCGCGACAAGCGACTGAGGTAATCCGTCAGCCCCTCAACACAACGCTGCATCGCCGTTTGGCCAGCTTGGTTCGTCGCGCTCATTGAACGGCTATCATCGATCGCGATCACGACCGTTTGTGCCGATTCACCCGGCAGCGATCGAAAACCGGTCAGCACAGGTCGCGCCAATGCGAACGCCAACAGCATCGGTATCGCACATCGCACAAGCAGCAACAATAACTCGGTGATCTGCAACCGTCGCTGGTTCGTTCTCACCACTGCATCGAGCAAATGCATCGCACCCCACTGGATCGTTTTGAAACGACTGCGAAACAGCAAGTGAATGGTCAGCGGAATCGTGAATGCCATTGCGCCGAGTGCAAGCAACCCGTTGAGAAGCGTCATGACACGCGTCTCCGATAATCGAGATACCTGGCCAAGACATCGGCGTACGGTTGGTCGGTTGTGACGCGTACCAAGTCGACTCGATGCGAACGACACGCTTGCCGCAGCGCCGCGTCGTGCTCCGCCAATCGATTCAAATACGCATCGCGAAGAATCTTGGCATCGACCGTTTGCTCGTGCGAGGCGTTCTCGAGATCTTGGAACTGCGTACGACCGGAGAAGGGAAAGTCGACTTCATCGGGGTCGAGAATTTGAAAGAAGATCACTTCATGGTGCTGGGCGCGAAAATGAGCCATCGCCTTCGCAATGGAGCTGACGTCACCCATCGAGTCCGAGATGATCACGAGCAAGCCGCGTCGATGCAGCTTGGCGGCAAGAGTATGAAAGACGCCACCGAGGTCGGTCTCGCGTTTGGTCACGTCGCCACAAAGAGCCTTGAGGATCTCACGCAGGTGGCTGGCGCGGCTTCGCGGTGGCAAGTGGTCGCGAGGTTTATCGTCGAACGTGACTAAGCCGACGGAGTCCTGTTGGCTGAGCATCAAGTAAGCGAGCACCGCCGCGAGTCGTACCGCATAGTCGTACTTCGACAATCCACCGCTTCGGTCGCCTGAGTAAGCCATCGAACCGCTGCGGTCGACTAGCAACGTGCAACGCAGGTTTGTCTCTTCCTCGTACTCGCGAATGAATAGCTTGTCGCTCTTGGCGTAGACCTTCCAATCAATCGTGCGGAGTTCGTCGCCACGGACATAAGGCCGGTGCTCTTTGAACTCGACGCTGAATCCCTTGTGCGGAGATCGGTGGCGGCCTGAGCAAAAACCTTCGACGACTTCGCGAGCGAGTGCCTGGAGTTTGGCAACGCGCGAAAGGTCCGCTGGGGTAATGAGGTCGAGAATCCGCATGGCGAAAGAGTTTGGGCAGCGATGGAGGGGGTGGGCGATCCAGGCGGGGCGTTACCGCCAGTATAGCCGCTATTCGTTTCTTTATAGACGTCAAGGCTTCGATTCTCAGGGCAACTCGCTTTTTCAAATGGGCGTCTCTGTCTTTTCGTAGGGTGCCGTGCTTGCACGCACCTTTTGCTGAATCGGGTGCGTGCAAGCACGGC
>JBGTAI010000259.1:0-22290 GCA_041749955.1 Pirellulaceae bacterium
GGCAATGCTTACAGTCGTTGGCAGATGTCTCATCCATGATGACACCATTTTAACGGCTCCAGGTGAAACCCCCGATAGCAATTTCGCACTTGAAATCACGAGCAGTCCACCGTTCAAGGTCGAAGGCCGTGAACGGTTACGATAAAAGAGCCAAGTAACGCTCTCCGTTTCTCGTCCTGTTGTACCGAGGACAAAAAGAAGCCGTGAGTCGGGGCTTCAATAGAGCAATCAATGTGATTACCGACCAGCAACGGATTTGGGCTAGCCGCATCAAGAATGGCGATCGACGTATCTAGCTTTGGCCCCATCGGTAATCATTAGGAAAGGCTAGGCGATGTGCGTGTTCAGCAGGCTAGGATGACGCAAACATGGTCGAGATCTCTCGGATCCATTCGTCATAATCATCGGCGATGGATTCAAAGTCGGCTTTCATCCAGCGGACTGGCTTTTCGGTGAGGACGCGGGGCGGGAACTTTGCTTGACGACTCAATGGCAGCTCGCTTCCGTTGCCCATGGCGAGACGGTCCTCGGTCGCTGGTTGGACGAGATAATCGGCCAGCTTTGCGGCTGAAACGGGGTGTTTGGCGTTGCGCAGCACGGCTGTTGTGCTGGGGATGCGAAGCGTTCCGAATTGGCTCGGTCCTTGGTCGGGAAAGACGATGGCAACTGGATGGCGGAGGTCAACTTCCGCGATCGCTGAAGCGGAATCTGTCAGCCCCCATGCAGCCTGGCCTGCGGCAACAGCGATCGCAACTTGGCGGTCTCCAGGAACGACCAACGCGTTTTCACGAATTGTTGTGAGGAGCTCTAATGTCGCTTCGCGTCCAAGTTGCTCGCGAAGTACGGCAAAGTGAGTGGCAGAGAAACCGACGGTGGGGAGGCCGACGGCACATCGTCCTTCCCATTTCTTGTCAGCCAACGCGAGCGCCGAAGTTGGGTGTTCAGCCGCGTCCGGAAGCAGTTTCGTATTGACGATCAACACGCGAGCGGTCGCAGCGAACCCACACCAGGTTCCGTCGCTGGCGATACAATTAGGCGGCCAACCAGATTCGACCGCCCATTTGCGAGGCTCAAGAAGCCCGAGTTTTTGTAGACGCACGGACTCGATCACACCTACATCCCAAACGATGTCACATGCAGGAGGCGGGGATATGGAGGTGGTGAGCTCTCCGATCAGTATCGATCGCTCAGCTGGATCCGCATCGAAACGGGAGACGATTCCGACCGCGTCATCCGTCGATCGCTCAAAGGCACCCAGAATCGGCATCGCTGTTTCTTGTTCAACGGTTGAATAGAGAACCACGTCGGATTCAGGTTGCTGGCGACAACCAAGAACTGAGCATGCCGCGATGAAAAGCAGCGCCATAGAATTCAACGCTCGTACAACGACGATGCGCGGACTCAATTTCAACTCAACGGTTCCACTGTCGAACACAATCGGCCTTCGTTCTCACTTTGCCAGGATTGAACCGCAGCGAGCAAGTTGCTGCGGTTTGCAAAACGACAAAGTGTAACTTATTCGTGCCGGAGCGCTTCGATCGGATTCATGCGAGCGGCGCGAATCGCGGGATAAAGACCACTGACCAGCCCCACAGCGACGGCGATGAACACAGCGATCGGAATCGTCTCATACACGATCGAAGGCTCAGCATCCCGAATCGCTCCCGGAAGCGCCGCGAACTTGTCTGGGAAACTGGTTTTGATCGTCCAAATTCCCAGTTGATACAGCGGGGGCCCGAGGAACCCTAGCACAACGCCGAGCGCGGCTCCGGCGAATGAGAGAACGGCGGTTTCCACGAGAAATTGACGCACGATATCACCTCGACGTGCTCCAAGTGCTCGGCGAATGCCAATTTCACGGGTTCGTTCCGTGACGCTGGCAAGCATGATATTCATGATACCGATACCTCCGACAATCAATGAGATACAAGCAATCAGGATTCCGATGCCGAGAAACATCAACCGAAGATTTCTAGCCTGTTCGAGCAACTCCAACGGCACGACGACTGCGGTATCGCCGATCGCTCCATGTTTACGTTCGAGCAAGCTCTCAATCATCGAGGCCGTCGTACGTACCTGAGCTACGCTTGCGACTTGCAACGTGATTTGGTTCAGTTCGATAATTTCAATTTGGAATTGGCCACTGCGACGCGTCACAATCGTATCACCAACGCGACGTCGAACGGTCTCCATTGGAATGTAGATGTCCGCCGAGAAATCTTGGGAGTCCAGTGAACCACCGATCGCGGCCGACGCATTGCGATGCTCGAGGACACCAACGACACGGAAGTAATCTGTTTGCTCTGGGATATAAACGCGTTTGCCGAGTGGTTCTTCGTAAGGAAATAACCGTTCCGCGACACCTGACGAAATGACACAAACGGTGTCAGCAAGCAATTCATCGGCATCGGTAAGAAATCGCCCGCCGTCATTACGCAACTTGAGCTGGTTGACCCTAAAATAGTTCGGGGTCGAACCGACCACACGTCCGTCAATCAAGCGATCACGATAGGAAAGCTGGCGACGGATTTCTCGAATGGGGATGGCAGACTCTATCGTGGGAATGGTCCCCAAAATTAGTTCCAAGTCATCGCGTAGCAACCCATACTGGCTTGCCGCCATCCCAGCCATCTTTTCATCAGGCGGTTTGATGCTGCGTACGATGATGTTATTCGCACCAAGCGATTCAATCTGCTTTTGGACCTGTTCGCTCGCCCCTTGGCTGATCGCGGTTAGCACGATGACCGCCCATACGCCGATCATGATGCCGAGCATCGTCAGACCGGTGCGCAAGGGATGGAGCGCGAGGCTCTTAATTCCAAGTTTCCAAGTTCTCAACCAAAGCATCGAACCACCTTAAACCCGTTTGAGTAGTTCGGCGACATTGGCTCGCTGGCTTTTCTTAGCCGCTTCCCGTGTTGCTTCATCCACTTGATTGTCACTGTGAAGCATACCATCCTTGAGCCGAACAACTCGACGTGCGCGACGCGAAACTTCGTCTTCGTGCGTGACAAGGATGATCGTGCGGCCTTCTTCATTGAGCTCATCAAAGAGCGTCAAGATTTCTTCAGTCGTGACGGAGTCAAGGTTCCCCGTCGGTTCATCGGCAAGGATAAAGAATGGATCATTCACAAGGCTCCTAGCGATCGCCACACGTTGCTGTTGTCCACCAGAAAGTTGGTTGGGGCGGTGGTCCAAGCGATCGGCCAAACCCACGCGACGTGCAAGTTCAACAGCACGCTCTCGCTCTTTCGCACCCAAGCGGCCTTGGTAATACAAGGGAACCTGAATGTTCTCCACGACACTTAATTGTTGAATCAAATTGTAGGACTGGAAAACAAACCCAATTCGCCGGCTACGAACATCGGCGAGTTCGTCATCAGTCATCGTTGCAATATCATCGTCCCCTAAGAGCAAGCTGCCAGCTGTCGGTTGATCAAGGCAACCAAGCAGATGCAGCAGAGTGCTCTTGCCGCTTCCCGATGGCCCCATGATGGCGACGTAATCACCCTCAGGCACGTCAAATGAGATGCCTCGGAGAGCTCGGACCGTTTCGCTTTTGAGAACGTATTCCTTCTTAAGCGATTGGATTGATGTGGCGAGTCGTTTTGGTGTCGTCACGGCAATCGGCTCGGGCGGATTGGGGGTTGAATAGGCATGCGAAGTGGACACTAGCGACCTCCTCCGCCCTCGGCCATTCGCTTTTTGATCGACGCCGTTAGCTCAGCTCGACTAACGGATCCATCACCGTCAGTATCAGCCGCGATAACTCCGGCACGTCGGTTTTCATCAATGTTATTGATCTCATCAGGCGAAAGCTTGCCATCACCATCGGTATCGTTCCGCTCCATACTACGTGCAACGATCGAGTTGACGTCTGGAACGCCACCTCCGCCGCCACCAAAACCACCAGGTCCGCCTCCACCAGGGCCACCTCTTTCAAGTCCACCGCCATCTGGACCGCCTCTAGGACGACCTTCTTCGCCATCACGCGGCGATGGGCCGTCTTCAACCGCAGCAGCAACCGCCTTGCCGTTGGTGGCAATGTCACGCATATCACTGTTGTCTTGCTCAGCAACGGCGGGAAGATCCATCAGAGTCAAGTGATCTCGCAGATTCAAAATAATCTTCTCATTCTCGCTTAACCCCTCACTAATCGTTGCCATCTTGTCGTTCGTTGCACCGATTGTTACCTCGCGAGTCTCAAACTTCTTAGGTCCTGTTTGAACGAGCGAGTACATTTTGTCGCCGTGCTCATACAAGCCTTGAATCGGGATTTGCAAGGCGTCAGCCACTTGCTCGACAAAAATCTGCACCTCGGAGGTCATTCCCGTACGAATTGATTCTGGGGGATCGATAATCGAAACGAGAGTCGCATATTCTTTGATGGATGAACTAAAGAAACTGCTTGGTTCGGCATATCGGTTCACCTTGGTTACGCGGCCTTTGAGCTGTGTGCCTGGGATCGCGTCGACGGAGATTTTTGTCGCCATACCACTCTTTATCAGTGCAACTCGCGATTCATTGACATTGCACTTCACCTGCATTTGGCTGGGGTCGGGAAGCCGAATGATCGCTTGACGTTCACGAACGGTCGCACCGGCTTCGACAACAAACTCAGCTCCACCGCCGCGTCCGCTGTATCGGTTGGCGTGAACGACCACTCCATCCGCTGGGGCAACGATCACGCACTTGGCGACCTGTTCTTCATAGTCCGCTAACGTTTGTTGATCCTCGGATAACTTGCTTCGAGTCGCCGCGAGTGCCGCTTCCGCAGCAACAATATCGCTATCAAATTGAACGAGCATCTTCTTGCGAGTCAGGTTCTGTAACACGCGAAGCCGTCCCTTCGCAGCGTCCAATTGGTTTTGGGCATTTGCAACGGCAAACTTGTCCGCTTCCAGTTGCAGCGATTTGACGAGACCTTTCGCAACGAGCCGCTCACTGCTTCCGAGGGCCAGTTGTGCTTTACGCATTTCCTGCTCAGCGATCGCCATCTCGCTGAGGATCGCTTTTTCCTCGGTGAGATAGACCCCTTCGAGATACTCTTGGCGAGCGATTTTGGCTTGCTCAACCAGTGCCTCAGCGCTACTCACGTTCGCCTCGGATGTCACGACGGTGATCCGCTGGTCTTTGAGTTGCACCTCCAGTTGCGACGAATCGAGTTCAACGAGTTTGTCGCCCTTTTTGACTTTGGTGCCTTCGTCGATGACCCACAAAATGGCGACGCCGCCGCCGCCCCGGGCTTCGACTTGGCAAGTCACTTCGATGTTGCTGCTGCTTTCGATTTCGCCTTGTTCAAGGACGATGTGATCGAACGCGCCTCGTCGCACCGTCTCGACAATCAAACTGTCTTGGGAAAGTCCTCCCGACCCTTTGAAGAAAAAGACGTATCCGACAGTACCAATGACTGATGCGAGGACGAGAAAAATGAGCACACCGCCAACCAATCCGCCAAAGCGGGAGTGTCGACGACGGCACCTAGGAGCGCAGGAGTTGGAGCGCATCATGCCACGGTGGGTTGAAGGAGGGCGGATGTAGGGGGCCAAGTGTTTGAACCCGAAAAGTGACTCGGAGTTTCGCTGTTCCTCCGAAGGCCTTCATATTTTACCTAGATGTCAAAATATTGGTCCGACTGGATCCGCAAATTTTCAGGGATCTTTTGGGATAGCTCGTCGAGCGACATTGCAAAACGCGGGTTAATTTCGACCAAGACGCCTTCACTGACGGTCGCACCGGCTTCGGTCAGCCACTTTCGATGCAGATCGGAGATCGCTTGACGAGCAAGTTTAGGCGTGTCGGTCGCGGCCGAATCGGCATTTTTCACTGGGGCGAACGCTTCACTGGGCAAAGCCTCAACGACAAACGCGTTTTCAGCTTCCGGCAGCATGTCGAAGATAAACCGCTCGAATTTGGTCGCGTTGGGTTGCGCCGGTTGCACCTTTTTTCCCGATTCGTCGACGTAAGGGACGGCCTTGTTGGCTCGGTGGAACGGTAGCGCCGAGGCGGATCGAGACATGCGACGGATGAAACCCACGTCGATCACGTGGACTGCAATATTGCCAGCCCAAAGACGTAAACTGCCGTCGTCTCGCGTTGCCTCAGCCGCCTCGTCAGGCAGATCGCTGTATTCGATGATGCGAACGCGACCGTCGACGATCACGACATTGCCGACCTTTTCTTTGGCGTAGCGTTTACGAACTACTTGTGTTGTCATTTCGCTGCCCGCCATCCGGTGATGCCCAATCAGCACTGGATCGCACAAAGCAACGAGCGGATTGTCGACCTGGATATATGCGAGATGCTTGATCCCTCGTGATTCGGCATCCGAAAGGCAACCGCTCTTGTCCAACGCAGCGACCGTTCCACCGTGACCATCCGGGCTGAGTGCGAGCGAGTCTGTTTCTTCAAGCAATAACTTGCCTGTCGTCGCATCGACCGCAGGCATCGTGCCCTGTTTGAAAATCCGCACGTCGTCTGGGTTAAGCCCAAGCCAATCGTTCGCTTCAAAGTACTCACGAGTTTCCGCGTCCGTGGCTTCACTCGTCATGACATAGAGCGGGACGCGTGTGCTATAGAGTTCGTTGACTGCGAGCAAGCGATCCGCAAAGAACTGGAACAAGGTGCGGTTCGAAACCGGACCGATTTTGAACATCCCTTTGGGCTGGTCAAACCCAAGTCGAGTGCCCTGGCCACCAGCGACCAAGACCGCAGCGACTTCACCGGCACGCAACGTCTCTTCGCCGATGCGAAACGCTTCCGCGTTGCTCCACGCGGCACCCGTGCCGTCGACGCGAACCGCTGGAGGTGGAGCAGCCGCCGACGCCAGACTCGAGAAATCAGGTTTCTCGTCCGCGTTGGCAACCAGCATGGCGAGTTGCTCCAAATCCAACGCGAGGATCTGGGCTTCGAGTGACGATTGTTGAGCCGAATCAAGTTCGTCCCAGAATCGTAGGACGTGTTCTTGGCCGTATCGGAGAAGCAGTTCTTGGAGCGAGTCGCGAGTCATTTTTCCTACTAAATCAATCGAGAGCGGGCTAGCCTGAGCAAAGTGTAAACCATTGACGGACTCATTGCCGTCCACTTTGCTCCCACGCACCCCAAAACCAGCAAGGTTGGCATATTTAATGGGCACATTCAATGACGACGGTGCCATTGGGGATCGTTGTACCGCGTAGCGAGAAGCTCTTGGGTCCGCCGCTGCACTTTGGCCACCCAGTCCAAAGATGCTGGTTCAGTCATTTCTGTTTGGCAAAACGAACGCTCGACGTCTGCGATAAGTCTCTTGGGATCCACATTTAAATTGGTGATGAAATCGCTGTGAGGACGCTGTCGCCGATAGTCTGGCTGGCGTGGCGGGGTCGCCAAGCAACGTGCAATGAAATCCAAGTCCGCGTCGTAAAGGATCGTGCCGTGATAAAGCAGGTGTTGCCGCGAGATTCGAACACTGTTGCCCGAGAACTTGCGGTCGTCGATGGTCAAATCACAGGTACCTTGCATTTGCACATCCGGAACTTGGATGCGGACTGCATCCAGTAGTCGTTGCATCACAAATCGGTGAGCAACATCGATCTTTTGCAACTCTGGCTGCAACGCAAAGCTAAGCACCACGCTGTACATCAAGCAGCCCGGCCCAGCCACGATCGACGCACCACCGCTGCAACGACGCAGCACAGGCACATGACGCTCGTCACAGAACTCGTGGTCAACTTCGCCGTCGAATTTGGATGAACGGCCCAATACCACAACCGGTGAAGCGAATTCCCATAACCGCAAGCACTCGCTGTCACCGCCGGCGGCTTCGAGTAAGGAGTCAGCACTCGCGTCCGCTTCAAGCAGCATCGCTTCGTCGAAAGCCAACTCGGCGGTTGGTTCAGTCCATTCGTTGTTGAAGATTCGCATCGCGGCGTTATTGAGCTCGAAGCGAAGCGAGCAACGGCATCCGAATCACACGCCGCAGCGAAACGACGGCGGCTAGCATGCCAAACAACGTGATACCCGCCAACACCAACAACGGCTCAGCAATCGGTGGCTTCAAACCGCTCGTCAGCGCGTACGGCAGGACTGCAAAAACGGCGCACCCAGCCCCGCAACCGATGCCGATTAAAAGTAACGTCATCGTTTCGCTGAGCACGAGCGCAGCCAAACGTCGGCGAGTGAATCCGACGGCTCGCATGATGGCAAGTTCACCTCGGCGTTCGAGCACGCCACGCAACTGGGCGATTGCTAAACCGATCGTCCCGAGTAGCAACCCGAGTGCTCCCAGGCTCTGAAACGTTCGCAAGTACGTGTTTTGCACTGCGAGCATTCCAGCCAGCAGTTCATGAGTATCCGTAACGTCCATGCCGACATCGCCGAGACGATTCTCGAGGACGCCCGCGACTTCGCTGCCAGTCTCTTCGCCAGACTCGCTGCCAGAGCGGATCAGAAAATACTGATAACCGCTTACATTCGGAAACAGCGATTCAAAGTTACTCTCGCCGATCATCAATTTGCCTTGCAGAATCGAGTTGGCGAGCAAGCCGACGACCTTGAAATGGGTCGGCTTGGCATCGGAGTATTCGAACGACCGAACTTCTCCGATACCGCTCGTCATCTGCAGACTCCACATCGCAGTATTCTGGTCAATGATGACGGGTATTGGATCGTCGACAGAACCAGCCGCTGGAGTGTTCAGTGCTCCCCAGGGAAGCTTGCGCATTCCGGATGAAGAGAATTGAAACTTGAATTTCGCTGTCGCCGACGATGGTATGCCGAGCACGGTGGGCCGCGTGGCTTGGTAAAGGTTGTTACAGGACGCGTCTTGGCCGGCGTGCAATCGCAACGCAGCGACAATCGAGTTGTCCATTGCTGAACTTTCTGGTCCTAGCAAGTCGCTACGAACGCGAGCGTCGTTCAAATCGCGAAAGATCGGTTGGCTCGATTGGGCGACGAGATCGAATCCGCCGGTGCCAGACTCATCAGGCTGCAGTCGAAACGCAGTGATTGCAATGATCAAGAACGATGCCGTTGCCATCAAGCCGATCGTCAGTGTGCTGCGCAGCGGATGCTTGGACGCATTGCGTCCCGCGAGTGAACCGAGCGTGTATCGCGATGACGCGGTTGTCGCATTGACCGCGGAGGCGAGTACTCTCGGAGCGCTGAGTCTGGCGTGAATCAAAACCAGTATTGCCATCAGTAACAGCATCCCGGATCCAACGAAGCTGCCTGCGGCGGCTTGTCCGCTCAATGTCGCACCGATAACAGCAATGATGAACGCAAGAACGAGCATGACATAAGCGATCAACTTGCCGCGTGTTCGTTTGTTGCCGGCCACTTTTGTCGGCCCCTTCGACTCATCGTCGCGGCCACTGAGCAATGTTTGTGCTTTTTGCTTGGTGATCGACCGGATCGTCAGTGCCATCGTGGCGAATGCGACGAGCCCGCTTGCTAAACATCCAATCACGAGACTTGTCGGTGTCCAATAGAACTGTAGAAACGGGACCGTGACCGCGCCGACCCACCAAGACCGCAGCGCCCACAACACGAACGATGCATAGGCAATGCCTCCCACCACCCCAAGTGCGACGCCGAATGCCGTAATACAGAGCCCTTCGTACATCGCAAGCCGCTCAACTCGTCGCGGTGTCCAGCCGAGAGCCAACATGGTGCCGAACTCTCTCAATCGAGTTGCAATGCCCAACCGAAAAAGCATCGCGATCAGCATGATGGCAGACAGAATGACGAAGAAGCTGAGAGAGAGAAACAAAGCGTCAAACGGCGTCGTACCACGCGAGGCGGCAAGTTGCTGTGCTCGAATCGGAATCACGGCCCAGCCCAGTTCCGTTCGAATGGGTTCCACTTGCTTGGCGATCTTTCGTTGCAACTCGTCAACCGAATCAGCAACATCAATGTCAAGTCGCAAGCCGGTCGTGGTGCCGAACCGACTGCCAAATAATCGTTCTCCCTCGGCAAGCGGCAAGTACGCTTTGGGAGTCAAACGATAGTCGTTCCAATATTTATCGTCGTCGGAGCTGATCGTGCGAGTTAATTGAAACGGCAGATCCCAATCGCTGATTGAGTCTTGGTCAGTTACGCCTGGCACCGTCGGCGTCAGATTGGGATCGTTGTAGATCGTCGGCGCTTTGTCGAACACTGCTTCGCGGCTACGTCGATACGGCGTTTTGGGCGGGGTGATCGGAACAATGGCTGTGACGAGAGCGTCGAAATATCGTTCGATTTCGCTTCCATTCTCGACTTCGGGTTCGTAGTACGCGACACGCACAGGAGTACCGACTTTCGCATCGAGTCGCTTTGCGGTCCAGTCATTGATAACCAGCGGCACACGAGGTTTGCCCGTATCGCCTGAGTTCGCGGACGGGTCATCATTCGGTAGTTCATAATTCAGCGGGAACGATGTCGAATCGTCGATCGCTGTGATGATGCTGTACGGCACAGACGCGATGACTTTACCATTTTCGTCGAGCGTCTCAATCGCGTTTGCCAAGTACGTCATCGACTCAATCGCGCCGGGGTACGCTTGAGCGACACGTTCGACCGCGGGTGTTGGCAAGAGTAGTCGATCGCTAGTCAGTGAATAGTAATCGAAGATTTTTGTTGCTGACCCGGCGTCGTCTGTCGAGAACGTTTTGGTGACTCGTTCGAGCTTGAGTCCAAGTTGCGCGAGGCTCGGATGCAACTGCTCATCGTCGATCGTTTCGTCAGACAACAAGACATTGGCTTGTCCGTCGCGGTCCAGTGCTTGAAGCAATGTCGCTCGGTCAGCGAAGACGAGTTGCGGAGCAGCTTGGTTGGGCGCGAGCGAAAATCGACCGAGCCCTTCGTCACGGATAATGTCAACAACATTTAAACGGGGAAGGCCTTCGGTTTGCAGGTCGCGACGTCCAAGAGGGCTGTCCGCAGGAACAGCTTGTTCGACGGGTAATCTCAACGTGACTTGGTCGTTGACTGAAACACCCAGCTCACGGGCAAGCGACTCGTTGACGACGATCGAGTCTCCTTGGGGCAGCATTCTCGGCGCGTTATCCGAGGTGTCCAACTCCCAAAAGTCTGCGTCGACTCCGAGCACTTGGATCGCCGACGCACGGCTTGTTTCGCCGTCGCGAGCCGTTTCGATGGATGCGTCGGAGAACATCACAATCGGATAAACATGCGCATCCGTCACGCCATCGGCATTGAAAAAGGCTCCTGGCAAAACAACCGATTCGATCTTGCCAAGCCGCTCTAACGTGAGTTGGCGCAGGCTTCCACGCATCGAGTCGCCCACCAGCAACGCGCCCACAATCACGGCTGTGGCTGTGGCGACACCCAAGGCGACTGACAATGAAATACGCCAAGAATGCAGCAAATTCGATTGGGCGAGTCGCGCCATTCCGAAAGTAGACGGCGTCGTCATTGGGGCAAATGGGGGTGGAGGGATTCGACTTGTCCTGAAGTAACTCAGCGTAACGATCGCGTGCCGTGCTTTCTAGGGATTGACTTGAGTCGGAGGGTTCTGACGAATAGGCCCCGATAATTTCAACGGCTTTCACGTTGCTGCGGGTTGTATTGCATCTATCGCCCGGTCGGAGCAAGTTGCTGGGTGCTGTGCTTATCGTCGATGCTAGCCGATGTATCGAATCTCACTGTCGGTTCAAGGACGAACCCAACTGTGTCACGCCGCGTTTCTAGACGAATTGCAATTGCAAGTATCGCATGCTGCGCCCTCGCGCCAGCCATCGGTTGCGTCTTGCCCGGACACTGGGGGAAACGCTCCGACTCGCTCGATGCGGCACAGGCTTTCGCTAAGTCACGTCAGTCACTTTTCGCAAAGTCGTCAAACTCGACGCCAGTAACTCAGACGCCAGTAACTCAGACGACATTCTCTGATCTTCAAGCGTCCGGCACCGATGATGTCGTCAACGGATCAACGCCGCTGGAGTGGTTGCCTGAAGGCTCCACGGAAAACGTCCAACGTTTCTCGGAGCCGATGCGCAGTGAAGCTGATTTGCTTGAGTTGGAACCTTCGAATTCGGTGACTCAACCGGCATATTCGGTTGTCGCGCCGATCGTGTCGAACACTTCGCTGATGCCACGCGATGCAGGTCAATCACTAGCTAATCTGCGAGATCTGAGTGACACCGAGATGATTTCGCTCGCACTCGCCAACAGCCCTGTGCTGCGGCCGCTCGGGATTCGTGTCCTCGATCAACCCGGAAGTGCGACGACCGTTTATGACCGTGCAATCACGGCGACGGATCCGTTTTATGGACCGCAAGCTGCATTAGCACAATTCGACAGCCAACTCGCGGCAAGTCTCGACAGTCAAAACAATGACCGCGTTTTCAACAACGCGATATTGGGCGGCAATATTCAAGAGTTGACCCAGGACTTCGGGAATTTGAATCTCGGCTTGCAAAAGCGAATGCTCGGCGGCGGTACGGTGGGCCTCAACAGTGTCACGACTTACGATAGCAACAATCGACAAGGCAATATCTTCCCCAGCTATTGGGAACGACAGCTTGAAGCCTCGATTCGTCAACCTTTAGCACGCGGTGCCGGTCGACAATACAACGAGATCGCAGGGCCAAATGCCACGCCAGGTTTCAACTTCTCCAATGGCATCGTCATCGCAAAGTTGAATACCCAGATCAGCGATACGGAGTTTGAAGTTGCTTTACGTAAGTATGTGAGCGGCTTGTATTCCACTTATTGGGAGCTGGCCAGCCAATACGAGAACTACGAGAGCATCAACCGGGCTGCGGATGTTGCCTTTAAGACGTGGCAAACGACTCTAGCGAAACGTGAAGCGAGTCTCGAGGGCGGTGAAGCCAATCGTGAAGCGGAGTCGCGAGCAAAGTTTTATCGATATCGACGTGAACTTCAGCTCGCACTTGGCGGTCCCAGTGGACTCTATGTCACCGAACGTCGACTGCGCCAGCAAATGGGCGTGCCGCTTGTTGACGGTTGCGTGTATCGACCGAGTGTGTCACCGTTCGTCGCGCCAGTCCGGTTCGATTTCGACACGCTCATTGCCGAAGCGATGGGAAAGCGAGCGGAACTCCAGGGACAATCGATTCGGGTCCAGCAACAGCAGCTTCGGCTTCTTGCCTCGAAAAACTTCTTGTTGCCACAGGTCGACGCGATTGGTCGTTATCGAATGCGTGGTTTTGGTGATGATCTTTATGGTCACGGCCAACGGTTCTCGAGTGCGAACCAAGATCTATTTTCGCTCGATCACCAAGAGTGGCAATTCGGGTTGGAGATGGGTTTGACAGCCGGGCGTCGACAGGCACACGCCGCAGTTCAAAATGCGTCACTGCAATTGCATCGAGAGCGAGCGATTCTGATTGAACAGCAACGGGAGATTCGCCATGAAGTGAGTGACGCGTATGCGGCCGTGTTGTCCGCGTACACAGCCTTTGAGACATCCAACTCGCAAGTCCAAGCCGCGAGAGAACGGCTGGATTCGTCCCAGGCGCTGTACGAAGGCGACAAACTCCAAATCGAGTTCCTGCTTGACGCCCAGGCGGAGCTCCTTCAAGCCGAACAATCGCGGATTGCGGACCAGATCCAGTATTCCAATGCTCTGGTTCAAATTGGTAACGCGACCGGGACACTGCTGCGTGAGGCCGGTGTTGGTTTTTCGCACGCTTGTAACGGCAGCAAGATGTTTCCCGCCGTCGCTCTTTAAGCTGGACGCAGGCTACTCGTTGCTGGCTTTGTCTTCCAAGACATCGAGCTTGCCGATCATGCCAGCGCGAAGTTCGTAGTTGGTGTTTTCCAACTCTGCCCAAATCCTGGCTTGACCAGTCACCGGATGCAGTTCACTCGAAACGAAGACCACTTTGCCGGTATGCAAGCTCGTCTTATCGGACTTCGATTCGTCACGTGGCGATGGAAGTTCATCCGTTGCGAGTTCTAAGCTATCGTTGTCGGTGTTCGGTAGGCCGCTCTGTTCCAACCGAAACTCCACACGGTGTCCGACCAACTCCGGGCCATACTGACGTCCATCGACGAAACACTCGACTCGAATGGGATGAAGCGAAATTAAACGCACGACAGGCTTGCCCGGTTCGACCCACGCGCCAACTTCCGCCGGGACTTCTGCAACAATTCCGCTAATGGGTGCGAGTAAGCGATGTTTATTCAGTCGAGCTTGGGCGATTCGCATCGCGGCAGCTTTTTCATCTGCGGTCGCTTCGGCAATTCGTTGCTCCTGAGTCGCCTGTTCAATCGCAAGTCGCGATTGTTCGACAACCAAACGCAGCTTGGCCAATTCCGAATCGGTGACGGATCCCGAGTAGCGACGATTGGCGATTTCACTTTGCTCCAATTCCTTAACCCGAACTTCAAGCGAACGAATCGCAAATTGTCGATCGACATCGTTGACGCTTTGCAGTCTCGCGGCTTCATACGCAGCTTCAGCGGCCACGAGTTCAGCTTCTGCGATTTCCGCGTCGAGTTGCGCCAGACGGTCGCCTTCGCGTACGAAATCCCCTTCCTTGACGGCCATCGAGGCGATGATTCCGGGATGTGGCGAAGCAATGACAAGATTGCTGGTTAACGACAATTGAGCCTCTTCGCTGAGAATCACCTTGCTCGATTGGGCCATCGCATCTGTCGAAAGTAGACCGATTGTCAAGAGCGAAGCATGCACCAACGTGCGACTATGAACGGCAAGAATCATCGGGTGCGATCCGGGAAGAACAATTGACGGTAATCTATCGCCTGAGACTAGTCGTCGATCCGAGTGCAGACAACAATCGCTGGTGTTCTTCCCCGCGTCACCATTCGATCCCCGCCAGACAATCGGGATTGAAGCAGTTGTGACGATTGTTTCAGTTTTTCATCGGGTTGATTTTTCATCGGGTTGGTACGAGATGCCAGAATCAGACGACTCCATCGCGATGGTCTTGACCACCACCTCCACATTGGACGAAGCCGAGTCGATCGCCAAGATGCTTGTCGAGGAACGTTTGGCCGCGTGCGTCCAGATCAGCGGTCCGGTCACGAGCATCTATCGCTGGGAAGACGCAATCGAGACGTCGACCGAGTTTCGCCTCGTCGCCAAAACTCGAGTGGCGTGCTGGCCAAAGCTCAAACAACGTTTAAGCGAAGTGCATTCCTATGACGAGCCACAGGTCGTTCTCGTCAGGATTGACGATGCGGCTGAGGGATATGCGAAATGGCTGTTGGATGAAACCTCGTCGACTTAGAAATCTCGGCGACTTAGCAATCGATGGACGTGGAGCTTTTATCGAGTTGGCTGAACCAATCCGCGATGACTGCCGCGATTTCATTGAGTGATTGGTGGGTCGTATCGACTCTGAGTGACGCGATGGATTCGTAGATCGGTCGGCGCTGGTCAAGCAGACTCCGGATTTCGTCGATTCCTGTTTGCGATGTCAGCGAGGGACGACGATCAGCCGTCGTGACGTCGCCGCTGATTCGGCTCGCGAGCGTCTCTGCATCCGCATCGAGCCACACACTCCAACCGGTTTCGCGAATCAAATCGAAGTTCGATTGCCGCAGGATCGCTCCGCCGCCAAGTGAAACGATCGCGGGCTCGCCCGCTGCGAAACGAGCTAATTCATTGGCTTCCAGATCACGAAACCGCTGCTCGCCACCCTCAGCGAAGATCTCACGAATGGTCTTCTGGGCCGTCGATTCGATTTCCGCGTCCAAATCGATGAGCGGTAAACCCAATGGTTCAGTTAAAATATGGCCGACCGACGTTTTGCCGCTTCCGCGGTAACCAGTCAAATACAGATGTCGCTTCAATTCGCTCTCCAGTCCATTCGATCATTTGAACCGTCCAGGATATCACGACCGGGTTCCGCGGCAACGACGCCTTGCGTTTCGTTTATTCGCGGTCGCGTTGAGCCTTGTGCCGTTTGCTGCGATTGAACTGGCACTGCGACTGAAACCGGCATCGCCACGTGAGGCCGTGGACGATGACCCCTTGGTAAGCTTGATCGGATCACAGCCTCTATTTGTTCTTGACAATACCGACGCGAATGAACCTCGCTGGATCATTCCGCAAGAACGAACGAACTTCTTTCGCCCCGCAACTTATCTGGCAACGAAACCCAGGAATGCCAAACGTATTTTTGTGCTCGGAGGTTCGACCGTTCAAGGCCGTCCTTATGAAACGGAAACCGCGTTTTCGACTTGGTTGCAATTGCGACTTCAAACCGCCTCGCCCGACACGTTGATCGAAGTCGTCAATTGTGGAGGCGTGTCGTATGCGAGCTATCGAGTCAGCAAGATTCTGAACGAGGTGCTGACTCACGAGCCAGATGCAATCGTGCTCTACACCGGACACAATGAATTTCTTGAGTCCAGGTCGTACGCTGATGTGCTAACCATGTCGCAAAGCCAACAATGGGCTGCTCGCGTCTCATCAAACTTACGAACGGTTCGAGAAGTACGCCGCTGGCTTGCCAGTGACGACACGAAAGAGGACGTTGACCTACGATCGCGATTACCAGCGGAAGTCGATGCGAGACTGGATCATTCAGACGGTCTTGCGCAGTATCATCGTGATGCGAGTTGGCGAAACGAGGTTGAACAGCATTTTGCGGGAACGCTTCGACGAATGGTCACAACTTGCCAGAAAGCGAACGTGCCGATCGTCGTGTGTGTACCAGCATCGGATCTCGTGAACACGTCACCCTTCAAAATCGAGGACGCGCCGTCACTTTCGAGTGTATCGCAAACTGCGTTTGATGTCGCTTGGGGCAAAGCGACGCAATCGTCCGCGGACTTGAGTCAAGCCGAACGCATTGCCGCATGCAACAAGTGCTTGGAACTTGATCCCGATCATGCTGGCGCTAATTACTTGCTTGGGCTTTGGGCGTACAAAGAGGGAAAATCCGCGATCGCTCGAGACTATCTAATTCACGCACGCGACAATGACGTTTGTCCACTGCGTGCGACCTCGCCGATCGTCGATGCCGTTCGCCAGACAATTCGTGAATCGGAGCTGCCGTTTGTTGATGTGCCAAAGTTGCTCGATCAACGAAACGCTCGAGACCTGGCGATTCCTGACTCGATTCCCGACCCAAGTCGTTTCATTGATCATGTGCATCCGACCATTGGTGGTCATCAAATGATTGCTGATGCGGTCGCCATGGAGCTTGAGCGAATGGGCTGGCCCGTCGCGGACGCGAGTGCTCTCGAGGCCTATCGGATTGCGAGTGAGAATCACTTGGCGTCGCTCAGTGAAGCTTATTTCGGTCGAGGCAAGCAACGTCTGGCAGGGCTGTTAAAATGGGCCGCCGGGCGGGCTGCTGAAGTCGGTGTCACTGAAACGTATCAACCCTAGTGTGTTCATGAACAATCGAACGAACATTTCAACGGCAATCGCGATCCTCGCATTTGCCAGCGTCTTCGGCGGACACGTTTTCGCACAGCAGTCGACGCAAACGCCTCGACCGCCGAATATCGTTTTCTTTTTGGCCGACGACCTAGGGTGGACTGGACTTGGAAGCTTCGGCAGCGACTTTTACGAGACGCCACGAATCGATGCGCTCGCGGCCAGCGGAGTGAAATTCACACAAGCCTATTCCGCATGCACCGTTTGCTCGCCGACGCGTGCGTCAATCATGACGGGAATGTATCCCGCACGATTGCATCTAACAGACTTTATCCCTGGCCAAGATCGCCCCGACACGCCGGTGAAAGTGCCTGATTGGACCAAAGCGTTGTTGCCCGAGTATGTCACGATCGCCGAAGTCCTCAAGTCAGCTGGCTATCGAACAGGGCACATCGGCAAGTGGCATTTGAATGGCAAAGGTGAACTTGCTGCAGGAACTTCGCCGACGGAGCAAGGGTTCGACATCTCTATCGATGCTCCACCACGCACCAAAGGTTACAAGCTGCCTAGCAACGTGGTTTCCAGCACGGGCACTCGCTACCTGACGGATTGGCTCACCGATCAAGCTTGCGAATTCATTGACGACTCGAAGGACAAGCCATTCTTTCTTTACTTTGCCTATCATGTTCCACACACGCCCATCGAAGGTCGCGAAGATCTTGTGGAATACTTTCGTGGCAAGGTGAACGCCAATGCCACGCACAACAATCCGACGTACGCTGCGATGGTTGCAAGTTTGGATTTGAGCGTCGGGCGAGTGCTGGATCAATTGACGAGCGCTGGTGTAAGAGACAACACGATCGTGATCTTTACGTCCGACAACGGCGGATTGACACAGCGAAACGGAAAACACGATGGGTTCACGGAGAATCTTCCACTCAGACGCGGTAAGGGCTCGGCGTATGAAGGCGGCGTTCGTGTCCCAGCGATCGTGAACTGGCCGGGAGTCACGCCGATGTCGTCCACCTGTGACGAGCCCGTGATCTCGGTTGACTATTTCCCGACGCTCGTCGAGATGGCTGGGGCGACCGAACATGCGGATATCCACGGATCGTCGATGGACGGTGTCAGCCTCGTGCCGCTGCTCAGGAATCCTCGTCGCAAAATGTCGCGTAATCTGTATTGGCACTATCCACATTACCACGCGGGCGGGGATAGCCCGTACAGTGCCATTCGCTCGGGTGATTATCGGCTGATCGAGTTTCACGAACCGATCGCGTTCCACGAAGACGAGCCTGTGGAGTTGTACGATCTCTCAGCGGACATCGGCGAAACGAAGGACTTAGCGAAAGAAATGCCCGAAAAAGTCAATGAACTCCAACAGCAATTGCACGAGTGGTACAAGCGAGTTGACGCCCAAATGCCGATCCGACGTTGACCCCGAGGCCCGTCGGCTGGTAATCGCTTGATCTTGAATGTTTTTCTTGCGATTCGGCTGAGACAACGACAAATATTGCTCGTCGAGTGAACTGAATCGCAATTTCGCCAGCAAGGCTGCATCACGGAAGATCGCTTGGCTCGCCCTGTTAACACTGACGCATTGCCAACATGGCTCGATCGATTGACCCGCACTTGGGTGATCGGAGTTGCTGGCTGCGCGTTTGTTGTGATCCCGAGCGGCTGTCGAAGTAACGCCTACAGCGACGTCTACAACCAAAAACTGGCTAGCGAAGTTCGTGTCCTGGAAGACCAGCTCTACGACGCGGACTACCAAAATCGCGTGCTCGAGCAGAAACTGCAACGCAAGGCGGAAGAGAACGAACGGCTCAAGCAATCGATGGCTCCCACCGGAAGCGACAGCAAGCCGCGATCCCGTCCCAAGCCGTTCGCTCCAACGCCATTCCCTGATCCAAAAGTAGATTCTTTCTCGCCCAAAGATTTTGATCTCGGCGACGATATTGAGACACTCGAACCCGACTCTTGGGTTGACCCAGGAGTTCCTGCGGAGCCCGAAGCGATCGAGGCTGGAAAAGGAATTCCGGACACGCCCAAGGTAACCGAAAAGAAATCGTTGTTACCGGCTCCCGGTGGCCCAGAGCCTCCCGGCCCAGAAGACCTGACGTTTCCGCCTGTCGAAGCTGGCGAAATGATGCCGCCTCCATCCACCGGCGGAGCCCCAGAAAAACCGCCGGGACAAATCTTGTTGCCGGACGCCGTGCGATCTGTTTCCCCCGGCGGCGCCAAAGTTGGTGTTCCAACTTCGCTTTCGATTCACCCCGGTCTATCCGCTGGTTATCAATTCGAAGATGGTGCCGAAGGTCTGTATTTGGTCGTCAATGTCCTGGACGAGCAACAGCGACCACTCGACTTGGAGGCGTTTGAGATTGAAGCGCCCCTCACGATTGTGGCCACCGATCCCGACAGAGCAGTCAACGAATCACTCGTCGCAAGATGGGAGTTCACCTCCTCCGAAGTTGCCAAATTGATTCGCAACGAGCCTGTGAGTGGACTTGCGATCCCCTTGAGATGGCAAGAGAAGCATCCTAATAGCGATTCAGTGATCGTCCACGTGCGTCTCAAGGGCGAGACCGAAGAGATGCGGTGCGAAGCGAAGCTAAGCGTCAAACCCAAAACAGCCATCGCCGATTGGACGCCTCGCAGCCCCACCAAAAAACGCTAAGCCCACTGCTCCGATTGCAAGCCCGAGCTCCAAAGCCTGGGACGGCATGTGGTGCAGGAAAGGTTACTGCTCGGGCACAGTTAGCGATTTCGAGAGGCGAGTCCAGACATTCGGAAGTCGGTTCTGGATCAGGATTCGGCTTGTTTCGGGAAGATCGTTCACCTCAAGTGGCACAGCCCGCGTGTCTTCGAGTGCGAGCTGGCCTGGTTGTCGCCCATACTTGTATTCGCTGGTTAACTCGCCGTTTGCCGTGCGAGCGGACGGCGCCAGGTCCGGCGATGGCACCGTCAGGTAGAACGAGTCAAATGAATGATGTGATGGCTGGTTGTCACCGAGCCGTATTTGATTCTTGGCAAGTTCGCGAAAGAGTTCTTTTGCCACCGATTCCGCTGGATTGATGAACTGAATTTTCTCCGCGATTAGTTCTTGATAGAGTTTAGTTTCGCTATCACTCGAACTCAAGTTGCGAACTTCGTCAAACGCCCGAGCAATCTCGTCTTGCACGAGAGGGAAATGCGTGCATCCAAGAACAATCATTTCAATTGGTTCGGTTGCACCGCTTTGACGGTAGCTGTCCACAAGCGAGAACACATCCTTGCGAATGTAGTTCGCGATGGTTGCTTTTTGCGATTCTTTGTCGCTGGTGAGGAAATTGGGGTCACCTTCAATGGCTCCAGCTAACTCGGCGGAACCTTGTTGGATCACATGGGGATTTCGCTTGCCCGCGATACCGCACGCAAGTGCAATCGCTTTGGGATACGCCTTGCTTGCACAGGTTCCCATGGTCGCCATCACAGCGATGGTCTTGGGCGAGTCGGTCGTCAATATTAACTCGTTGACACTGCGAGCTCCCGAATCCACGACTCCAACCACAATCACGGGAACCCCCCCAAGCCTTGATGGCTTGTCGTACATCATCGAGCCCATACGCCGTGGCCGTATTACAGGCAATCACAATCGCCTTGACCGGCGGCTTGTCCCATTGTGCTCGGGTCGACAAAGGTGACGCCCAGCGTCGTTTTCCCAGCAGGAATACCGTGTCCTTCAAGATCAATTCGCGAAGAAAGTCTTCTTTGGCATGCGCCGCATAGTTTCCATAAGGCATATTGGCTTGGTCGCCGAGATAGATAAACCGTTCGTTTGCAAAATCAGGCCGACCGTCGGATCCAGGTCGAAGGTTGTCGTTGTCGAACGCGTCCAATGAAAGCATGGCCTCGAGCACAGTGAGGCCGCCGATGCCTGAATCAAAGATACCAATCGGCAGGTCTTTTCGCTTTTCGACGTAAGCGGATTTATCAAAACTAAACGCAACCTTTCCATCGGCGTGTTCATTGACATGCCGCACCACTCGATCGACCACCGATTCGTTCGCTTCGGGTGCAACGGCCCAGAGAACAAAATCTTTGGAGGTCTCAGGCTCCAGGTTCTCGGGCTCCGGGTTTACCATCCACTGTGCGGCCTCTGTTGCAATTTGCGGAGATGTTTCCGCATCGATCGCAGTGCTATCGGCAGGGCCACGAGCCATTCTCTCGCATCCGCAAATCCCAAAGAGCAAGCTCAGACCTGTCGCCCACATAGCTAAAGAAGAGAACTTCCTAAACGTCATTTTCTATTCCCGCATTTTATCGTGAAAACGGCTTGCTACGTTGAGTTAGAGATACCGCCGACAAGGTCTACACGCACCTATGGGAGTTGAATTTGCGTCAATACATTCGTGGCGTCAAATGATGGTGATGCATACCGGACGCTTGCCTTGACTCCATTTTCCATGCCGTGAGAACGCTGGATTGTAGAAACCAATAGCAAGTCAAACAAACTCGCTATCCAGCATGAAAAACTCGCGTGGCCAGTGTTCCCAAAGTCTCTTACGCGAGAACTGACAGGAATGTTGACATCCAATCTTGTCCGGGCGGAAATGTCACTGCAAACTGGATGCTAAAGACGCGAGCAACGCGATGAAAGTCTCGGCACTGCAACAGAGCAAAGCGACCGCATGACAATCAAAAAATCTGTGAAACACAGTGAGCAACGTGCTTCGTGTTTGAAGCACCTTCGTTGCCCTGCGGCTACTGCACTCGTGATCAAACTCATGCCGCTTACTGCGCCGGACTCTTCATCGACTCCGCAATAGTCGCCTCCTCAGCTTTCTGCATCGCTTCGTACTCTTCTAATCCCGGACTATTCACCAAGACCGATAGCATTTTAGAGACCCATCGCGTGATTCGTTGCGTTTAAGGAGTTATTCAACGACTTCAAAACCGCAACGAGGATCACGCAATGGGTGAAAGCCAGAGTAACCTTTTTGAGCCCG
>JBGTAI010000260.1:0-31397 GCA_041749955.1 Pirellulaceae bacterium
GGCAATGCTTACAGTCGTTGGCAGATGTCTCATCCATGATGACACCATTTTAACGGCTCCAGGTGAAACCCCCGATAGCAATTTCGCACTTGAAATCACGAGCAGTCCACCGTTCAAGGTCGAAGGCCGTGAACGGTTACCCGTTTCGTAAAGTGCGAAATGCACGTTCGGCGTTTCGCCAGCATCATTCCATGCGACGCGACCGCCTGCGGCAACGACTTTCTTGGGTGTGCTGACCTTGTCTTGGTAAGCGACGTTACGAACGTCATCGAGGACGTGCACACCCCAGTTGCCCATTTCACCGCTGCCAGTGTTCCAATCCCAGTGCCAATCGTATTGCAGCTGGTTACGGAAAATTTCCTGCTTGGCTGCTGGTCCACACCACAGGTCGTAATCGATCGACTTGGGAATCTCGAGCGGTGTGTCACGTTTACCGATTGTTCCACGTGGTCCGAGACGGTTCGTTTGGACGTATTGGATTTCTCCGAGCGTCTTGTCTTCGTGCAAGAACTTGCGAGCGGCCATTTGAAGCGAGTCGCTTCGTTGCTGGGTACCGAGTTGGACAATGCGTCCGCTCTTCTGGGCGGCGCGAACGACTTGGCGTCCTTCCCATTGAGAATGCGACAGGGGCTTTTCGACGTAGACGTCTTTGCCGGCTTCGAGTGCCCAAATCGCGGCAAGGCAGTGCCAGTGATTGCATGTGGTGATGATGACAGCATCAACGTTTGAATCATCGAGCACCTTGCGTAAGTCCGAATAGGCTTCGGCTTTGTGCTTGGACGCGAGGCTCTTGGATCGCTCTTCGTCTGGGTCCGCGACTGCGACCAAGCGAGCACCCTTGACTTTGCCAAGTTTTCCAGCCAGTTCGCCACCGCGTCCGCCGGCGCCGAGGACTGCGATACGGACTTCTTCATTCGCAGCTGCGAAGCCACGACCGGGCATCGAAGCCGCAGCAACGCCGGCTGCTACCGTGCCAAGGAAAAAGCGTCGATCCAACTTATTGTACTGAGCGGTGTTCGAATTCTGGGTTGGAGTTTTGCGTTGCAGAGCCATTGGACCTGGGTGGGAAATGAGGGGACGGGAGATTGTGCGAAGTCGCATTGTGACAGCTGGCGTCAAGAAACACAAATTAGAGGGGCGGAATCCCAGTCGCAAAATTGCCGAAAACCTAGGTTTATTCGGCGGTCAGGCTCGCTTGCTGGTAAAAACGCCTTGCCGCCGGGTGCATCGCAAGTCCCTGCCATTCGGCTGCTCGACCTAGCGGAATCAAACCCGGAATGATCTCAGGCGACTGGTACAGTGCGCCCAATGTCGCCTGGACAAGGACATCTGGCGCGTCCAGTTGTGCGGCAAGAAATGCCGTTGTGCCCACGGTGTCGATCCCCTGTTCTGGCAGCAACGCACCCACGTACTCCTCAGCCGCAATCGTCATCGGTCGCAGTGTCGGATGCTGCAGAGAGACTCGAATGCCGTTCTCGATCGGCATCAGTTTCCATCGGCCACTCGTTAATAACTCAGAGACTAGTCGGTTGCCTCGACCGATACAGATCACTGCAACATCGGGTGCATCATCGCTTGCGAGGTTTGCCCACGGCGTGACCTCGCGTGGCAGCACTTCCGGCGTCAAGTTGAAGGAATCGAAAACCAATTCCGCTGCGATACGTGAGCCGCTTCCGTCTGGTCCAACGGCACATCGGTGCCCGGCGAGGTCGGTAATCGAAGTCACACCCGAGTCGTCTCGGGCGAGCAAGTGAACGGCTTCGAAAAATAATGGCGCGACAACACACAGGCGATCATCGTTCACCGCCGCAGCCTGCATCGGCGCCAGCAAAACGTCCCGCGCGAGCAAGCGAGCACGATTGTCGAGCGACCCGCTGCTGGGAATGCAACTGGTTTCAACAGAGTTTGCTTGCGACAAGCGGCTTGCTAATCGCTCGGCCAAGTCATCATAAACGCCTCCAGGAATTCCGCCCGCGAGTACCACACGGCGTGGCATCGCTTGCCGCGATTGTTGAAGCACTGTCAATCCAATCGCCAGCATGATCGGTGTCATCAGAAACATGCCGAGCATGCAGGCTTGAAAGCGACGGTGGCTCGTGGACGGCGCCAAGAGTCGTCGGCCCAACAACGCTGCGACAAGCGGAACGCCTTCGAACCAGTGCCATGCCTTGAGCAGCATCGATCGCGGACGCGCCGTGATCGGTCGGCCTTCGAGAAACGCGTCCAGGTCATCCGCCAAACGATCAGCCGACGGATACCGTTTTGCTGGCGATTTTTCCAAGCACTTCGCAACGATCGTCTCTAAGTCAGCAGGCGTTTCGGGACGGTGAGTGCGCACGGACGGCGCCGGATTGTGCACGACTTGGATCAGCGTTTGCATCACTGTGTCAGCAACAATCGGTGGCCGACCAGCCAGGCATGCGAAGAGGATCGCACCAAGTGAATACACGTCGCTCTGACGAACGGCGCGGTCGCTTTGTCCGCCGGCTTGTTCTGGAGCCATATAGTGCGGTGTTCCAATCGCTGTCCCGCTTCCAGTCACACTGCTATCGCCGTCCATGTGCTTGGCCAAGCCAAAGTCGGTCACATGAATGTTGTCTTCGTTGTCAATCAACACGTTCGCGGGCTTTAAGTCGCGATGCAAAACTCCTTTGTTATGCGCGTGCCCGATCGCAAGAGCAACGTCGCGAACATAGCGAGCCGATTCATGGACGCTGAGTTCTTTGTCGTTGATCTTGCGTTGCAAGTCGGTGCCATCGACAAACTCCATCGAAAAGTAATGGTGCCCAGCAAGATGACCGAACTGGTAAACCGAGACAATGCCCGGGTGTTTCAGTCTCGCTGCCGCCTGCGCCTCGGTATAGAAACGACGGACCTCGTCTTCGCCCGCCAAGATGCCGCTGCGAATCATCTTCACCGCGACTTGTCGCTGAAGATGCTTTTGTTTCGCTAAGTAAACGACGCCCATGCCGCCACGGCCAAGGACTTTCAGCAATTGATAGTCGCCGAGGTCGAACGGCAGCGTTGGTCCTGGGTCACCTTTGGACCGGTGCTCCATCGGTAAAGTGATCGCCGGATCGCCGCCAGATAACTCCCCAGCCGAATGTTCCGATGGCGATGCTACATCGAGAGCGACTGTGTCTGCACCAGTCGACACGGGTTGCTTCCCCGTTAAAATCCCGCCGCTAGAGAGCGAGATGCGGCCGATCATGTCAGCCGCTTCCATCAGTTGTTTCAACTCACCGGCGAGCTCCGGGAACTGAGCCAGAAACTCTTCGCGACTGTTCGCGTTGCCTTCGTCGCACGACTTCAAATAGGCAGCGAATGCCTCGTCGAGCGGATCAGTCGTCGGCAATGGGTCAGTCATGGTGAACTAAGTGGCACAGTTGGATTGCTTTTCAGGGCGCGCTTTCGGCAGTGAATCAGCGGAATGAATCCGCGGAACGATCAACTCACAACCAGGGGCTCGAGGTGTCATCAAGAATCGTGCGTAGTTTCTGCAAGCCACGTTTCAGCAACCCCGCGACCGCCATTTCGGTTTTCCCCATTCGCTCAACGATCTCTGAGAGCGGCAATCCTTCCATGTAGCGTAGCCGAATCGCTTCCGCCTGGGTCTCTGGCAATTGGTGCAGCGCCTCGAGCAACGCCATCGCCGCTTCTTCGCGAATCGCAACACCGCTGGGGCTCGTCGTGCTGCCAGGCATCTGTTGCAGCCAACCGCCGCCTGCGGAATCGCCCTCGGACGCATTGCCAGGCTGAACTTCGCGTTTGAGTGATCGTTTTTGTGTCGTAATGTGTCGCGTCACGGCTGATGCGACGTTGTTCTTGAGCATCCCACGCAGCCAGCCAGCAAATTCGCTCGGCGTCTCCCCACGAAACGCGTCCAAATCTCGCTTCGCTTCCAGGCAAGTCACCTGAACAATATCCGCCGGATCGATTCGTCGCCTCAGCCTTTCCGACAAATAACGATGCGCGAGCATCAACAGATACCCTTGGTACTGCTGCAGCAATCGTCCCAGGGCTTCGTTATTGCCGCCTTTTGCCCCGACGAGCAATTCAGTTGTGGAAAGTTCGCCACTCAATCGACAATTCCGCGTTTTGAATGAGGCAAGGTGGTGCTCCAGCCCAGGTTTGGTCAGCGGACACCAAGTCGATACAATCTTACACTGCCGCCGCCCATTCACAGTCACCGACTTGAAGGGCGTCGAAAAAAGTCGCCCTGAAAATCCATGGCGGCTGGCAGTAATTTTGCTCGAAAGGACCGGTCGATGACAGTCGAAGTGCAACGGATCGCAGCTTTTTCCCGCCCCCGAATGATGTTGTGTCGTTTAACCCTCACCGCCGGATTACTCGCGGTCGTCAGTATCCTCGGCTGTGGAAAAACCCCAACTCCCCAGCAAGCTCCCGAGCCAAACGCCGCCACTGAGGACCTCGCTCCCGCCGAATCACCATCCGAACCGCCCGGCAAAATGGAAATGCCCGCGAACGTGGTGCCGGACGTTTCGTCGGAACCTGAGCCGAAGACATCGAACGGGTTCGAGCTCCCTAAAGACGTTCCACTGCCCGAAGCGTCTTCATCGACGTCCACAAGCCCGACACTTCAATTTGCTAGTTGGGAAGAAATCGAGCGAGCGGCAAAGAGCACGAAACGTGTGACCGTTGTGGACGTCTGGTCACTCTCGTGCGCACCGTGCTTGAAGGAGTTCCCTGGCTTAGTCCGCTTGCACAAACAGTTCGGCGAGAACGTTGTGTGCATTGGTGTGGATGTCGACTATGACGGCCGCAAAACGCGACCACCCGAAACATACCAAGCACGCGTGACCGAATTCCTCACTGCTGTCGGCGCCGAGTTCGAGAACTACATTAGTAACACGCCGAGCGACGATATTTACAGTGCCGCAGAACTTGATTCGATCCCCGCAGTCCTCATCTATGACGCCAACGGCGACCTCATCAAGAAGTTCGCTGACGCCGGCGACACCGCAGGCTTCACCTACGATAAAGACATCATCCCACTCATCGAAAAAATCGCTGGATAAGCTTCGAAATCCTCCTCTTAATGCAGCAGCTGTTCGATTCGCCTGACCGTTGTGATCACGTCGTGATGAGCTTGAAGCAACCGATTTGCGGCGTCGGTTCTTTCTTTCACGCCATCACGGCCGGTGACAAATTGGCGGATTGCGTCGGCTAGAGATTTGGGATCGTTGGGCTTGGCCCAGAGTATCGTTGGCTCGTCTCGCTCGAGCTCGATCGTCCCGCCGGCGCGAGTGGCGATCACGGGCGTGGATAGTGAGAAAGCTTCGAGAACAACGTTGGGCATTCCTTCAAAGTGCGATGGCAAGATGAGCGCGTCGGCGGCAGCGATCCATGGCGCCGGATTCGGCTGGCGCAATAAGAACTGAATCTCATGCGGTGCACATTGGGCTGCGAGCTCTTGGAGTTCGACTCTTAGCGGACCGTCGCCAATGAACCACAAGCACATCGGCGAGATACGTTCCTTGCTCAACAGCGCGATCGCCTCGATAAGATCACGTTGGCCTTTTTCGGCGGTCATGCGTCCCACGCAGACGAGCGTCAAGCGTTCGTCACGCGGAGGCGTTTCGGACTTAGCGAGATTCTTGATTCGCTCAGTGTCGACTGGGTTCGCGATCGTTGTGATGCGGTCTTGCGCAAATCCGTAAAAACGAGCAGCTGATGCCGCAGCCAGATCGCTTACCGCGACGATGCTGGCTGAGCCGTGATAGGCTTGCCTGAGACGGCGACGCTTGAGCCACAGGAAGCGTGACTCAACTAGCGGAAAAGCTTGCTCGGGCGGACTGACAATCGTGGAGACGCGTGGAACCGATTTCTTCAACCCGCCAGCGATCATGGTCATGTGGAACGTGCGATCATAAATCACATCGATTGCATGCTCGTTGACAACACGCTGTAAGTGCCGAATTTGCTCGCGAAACACTTTGCCGGGGAAGTAGAACCCTTGTGATGGTGGCAAATCATCGAACGCGTGAATCGGCACGTCGCTGGGAACTTCGCTGAGAAGGTCTCCGTCGCGCTCAAGCAGATACAAGTGCGGCTCAAATCGCTCGCGATCGAGATGCCGGAGTAACAGCAGAATCTGTTGTTCGCTCCCGCCGCCACGCATTGAGCTGATCATCAGCAGAACACGTTTTTTCAAGGCAATGTCACCTCGACCCAAACGAGTCGGTGATCGGTTGCTGAGATGTTGCTTCGATAAGGATCTTGTGGTCCAGGCCAAAACACGCCGGCATCTTTCACTGTCATTTGCTGACTCGGTAAAACATAGTCCACTCGCATCCCGTCTTTTCCGCCGAAGGCAGCTGTCGTCATCAATCTCGGTTTCGCGGACTCAGACTCCGAAGCATTCTCCGGAAGAATGTGCATCGGTTTTGCGTCTGTCAAACGCGGATGTTGGAGCAAATTGATAATGGCTTCGCGACGTCCGTCCCCGTTGACTGGATCCGAATTCAAATCCCCGGCAATCACAAACAATGCGTCTGCGGCGAGGCCACCCTTGACGCCAGAATCGTCGACAAGAAATTCGGCAGAATCGCCCTTGAGGTAGTCGGCCCAAAAACGGATTTCATCATGATTTCGACAACCGTTGTGATCATCGGGGCCATCGAAGACTGGCGGCGTGGGATGCGAGGCCAGCAAGTGAATTCGAGTGTCGCCGATAACGACAGGAACGTCCGCATGATTCTTGCTCGACAATCTTATTTCCGACCAGACCTTATCGTTGTAGTAAGAGGTCTGGGCTCCAGGATTCATCGGGCGAAGTGCACCAGGAAGGTCACACCATCGAAACATTTGGAAGGTGCGGATGGCTTGCGTGTCGATCGGAAAGCGACTCAGCACAGCCATCGCGTATTGCCCAGGATAGACGCCGTATCCCCACGCGTCGTTCGCGCCGGAGACCTCTCCATTGCCATCGATATCCAGTGTCGAGGCAACACCCGTGTTACTCGGAATGGAATAACGATACTCGTACTGGATCGCGGACGTGTCCTTCTGATCGACAGCGAGATACTTATCCGCGAATAGATCGAGTGTCTTGTTATCAGCATCATGATCCACCTCGTTGAGAAACAACACGTCAGGTCGGACGGATTGAATCACAGTCGCGAGATTCTTGGCTTGCGTATCCGACCCAGATTCGAGCCGACGAGCCACTTCACCAAGCTGTTTGCCATAGAGCGACACATTGTAGGTCGCAAAGCGAATCGTTTTCACAGGCTCGTCGGCAAAGCACGTTGGGTTCAAAGGCATCGTGAATAGCAAAATGAACAACAAGGTACAGGCAACGACCAACATGCTTGCCCACGGCTTGGCAATCTTGTCATGATGATTCGCTAGACGCGTCGGAGCCACAAGTACTCGTACGGTTCCAGAGTGAATCGCTCGCTCGTCGTGATCGAACGCTGCTGGACTAAGTCTTCGAAGAATCTTCCCATTCCGGCCGTTCGCAATCGGTTGTTGTCGACTTCTTGCGGGAGCTCGGAGAAGTTCGCTAGCACGACGATGCGGTTTCCTTCGTGCTGGCGCACAAAGCTGAGCACGTGCGATGAATCGCTTGGAAACAGCTCCATCTCCAAACCTGAAAAAGCCGCTGTCTGTTTGCGAAGCTCGATCATCTGCTGGAGCGAACGAAAAATACGTTTGCGGATCGAACCGTCGACTTGAAGTTCGTCGAGGAACTTCCACTGCATTTTCGGACGATGGACCCATCGTGTGTCGCCTGCTTTTGCCGGATCTTTTACGAAGTCATAGTCGTTCATCATCCCCCATTCTTCACCCAGGTAAATGAGGGGGATGCCGCCAATGCTCATCATCATAGCATTCAGCAGCAAAATGCGGCGTATCGACATTTCCTTCAAATCGTCTCGATCCGCTTCGATCGCCTGTTCCAATCCGGCTAGCGACGCAAGAGTCCCGCTGATCCGCATATCTCCCGTTTCCATGTTATGCTGGAACGGCACCCCTCTCGCGAACGACCCAGGAAACTGGCCGGTGTAGAACTGATTCAGGAACTGGCGATGTTGGAACGCGTTGATACCGACGGCGCTCGCATCCGCGTCATCGAATGTCCATCCGATGTCATCGTGACAGCGGAGATAGTTCACCCAGGTCGTACCTTCAGGTAAGTGATGGCGCCGGGCGAGAGAACGACGCAGCAGTTTCGTCTCGCGGGTCGCCAACGACTCCCAGAGCAGCGCCATCAGCGTCGGGTTGTACGAAAGTTGGCATTCTTCGGGCGATATGTATCGAACGACTTCATCAGGGTGAACAATCGCCTCGCTCTTGAAGAGTAGGCCTGGTGCGGCAACGCGTGCGCAGCAATTGAATGCTTGGATCAACTCATGTGCTTCGGGTAAGTTCTCGCAGCTTGTTCCCATCTGTTTCCAAATGAACGCGACAGCATCCAGTCGCAGCATGTCGACGCCAGTGTTGGCGATGAAGAGCATCTCGGCGAGCATCGCGCGAAACACTGCGGGATTCGAGTAGTTCAGGTCCCACTGGAAGCTATTGAACGTGGTCCAAACCCATTTTTGCATGGGGTCGAACCACGTAAAGTTGCCTCGCCGCACGGTTGGAAAAATCTCTCGTAACGTTTGCTCGTACTGGTCTGGGACCGTGCGGTCTGGATAGATGAAATAAAAGTCTTCGTACTCCTGGATACCGGACTGTGCTTGTTTGGCCCAGAAGTGGTCATCAGCGGTGTGATTGAAGACGAAATCCAAAACCAAGAGAATACCGGCTTCTCGCATGTCATTCGCGAGTCGCTCTAGGTCTTCGATTGTTCCAATTCGCGGGTCGACGCTGCGGTAGTTGCTAATCGCGTAGCCGCCATCGTTGTTGCCTGGTCGAACCGCGAACAATGGCATCAGGTGGACGTAAGTCAGTCCAAGCTTTTGGAAGTAAGGGATGTGTTCCCGCAACTTCCCAAGGTTCTCGCTGAACAGATCCACATACAACGCTCCACCAACGATTCGCTCGGACAAGAACCAATTGGGATCATTGATTCGGTGCTCATCCGATACGCGTAACTCACCTGGTCGAAGAATCCATCCACGCGCGATCGTTAGCAGTATTTGTTCGAGATGAAAGAAGAAATCCCAGCGGTTGCCATACAAACGCAAAAGCATCGCAAACAGGTCGGGCCATTTCTCCTGCAATCGCCGCTCAAATTCGTCGACGCTTGATGGGTCAACCGATTCCGTTTCCCAAAGCATCTCCAGTCGCGGACGAAGTCGATCGTAAGCAAGATCCGCTTGGGCGTTGCGGTTGCGACCGTCATGATGGTTATTCCGCACGATCATTCGGTACCACAATATGATTGAGGAAGTCGTAGTACCGAATGCCCTCCAGAACCCCGCGAGCGTGTCCAGCCTGAGCGAAATAGATTCGCGGCAGCTTACGAAGCCGCTCTAATTCGGGACTGTAATTGCCAACGACGACGCCGAGCATCCCGCCTCGAAGCATTCCTTCGTCATTACCGCTATCACCAGCAACAAGCAATCGTTCGGGCTCAAACCCCCAGCGATAAGCAAGGTGCCGAATCGCAAGGTCGCTTCCGCCCCGAATTGGGAGGATATCCAGGTACATACCCAAGGATAGGACGACCTTTGCTCGAATGCCGGCTTCGCGGAGAATCTTTTTTAAATCAGCGATTTTGGGAGCGACTTTCGCATCCAACTCATAACTAATCTTGAATTGGGACTGTTCATGTTCGTCTTGTGGAAACAGACCTTCGATACCGGCGAGTAGCGTACGGATTTTATCGGGCTCCCATTGAAACGCAATTTGATTTCGCCAAGATCGGTCGGGAGTCAAATTCGCGCCATAGTGCAGTTCAGTCCCCACGCAGCTGGCGACAACATCGGGGCGAGGCAGCCCATGTTGTTCGATCAAATTCATCGCATCATCGAGATGGCGACCTGTTGCAATGCCAAAGCCAATGTGACGTCCGGAGTCATGCAACATTTGCTTGAACTCGGTGAGCGCGTCGTCGTCGCCAATGAGCGTATTGTCCAAGTCGGTAATGATCAGCCGATCGAAATCAGGCAACCGACGAGCTTGCCGGGTCTCGCTTGAGGCGGCTAGCGCAGGGGATGCGGAATGAGCCAAGATGTCTTTGACGTCACGCAAATAACGATTGACGTGCGTGGTCCAGCTATAAAATTCATGGGCACCCTCCATGCCGTTTTTTGACCACTGCTGCCATTGATCGGGTTCCGTCAAACTACGCATCAGCGCATGGTCGATCGACGTTGGATCAAGCGGATCGATGAGCAATCCGTTACGACAGTTGGCGATAATGTCGCGAGGCCCGCCGTCGTTTGTCGCGATCACGGGTAATCCAGACCCAGCGGCTTCAAGCAGCGTTAAACCGAAAGGTTCTGTTAAAGCTGGATTAACGAAGACACCGCGTTGCGAGGCTGCGAGTCGAAACAGATCTGGAATATCATCCGGACGATGCGACTTGGGATAAGCGACGTGTCCGTAAAGATCATAGACATCGACAATCGCTAGGATGCCCATCAGCACTTTTCGCTGGGCCGTTGGCAGCTCGCGAATATCCTCACGTGAGCCAAGCACGAGAACAAGGTTCGCAAGCTCACGCATCTTCGGGTTCTCGCCAAAGACTCGCACGAGCATCTCGATGTTTTTGCGGTCGTCAGGTCGCGCGACGGCGAGCACCATCGGCTTCTTGGGGTCTCGTAGAAAGGGATCAATTCGCGTGGCAATCGTCGGAAGCGGATCACCAGGTTCGGCAGGGCGAAAACGCGAAAGATCCACGCCCGGCGCGATGACTTCCATGCGATCCGGTTGATAGTGATCGTAGATCTCGTATTGTTCTTGGACTTCTTGGGCCGTACTCGTGATTACAAGCGAAGCCGTCTCGAGCGCCATTTCTTCGGCTTCGTTTCGAGCGCTGAATTGGTATTGAATGTCGAGTGCCGACGCTTCTTGTTTGGCATCGAGCATTCGCTGGCGCTTGACTCGACCGAGCGAGTGGCCTGTGAATACGTACGGCACATGCACCAAGCGAGATAGTTGCGCGCCGGCGTAGCCTGCGTCGGCATAGTGTCCGTGAATCACATCAGGCAAACCGACACGTCGGAAATGACCGAGCAATTGGTCCACAAAGCCTTCGATGAACGGCCACAGGGCCTCTTTCCGCAAGTAACGCCTTGGCCCGAATGGCACTCGAACGATTTTGGCCTTGTCGTTGATACGATCTTCGACCTGCGCGTACGACGGTCCGACGCGATCGTCAAAGATTTGGCGAGTAATCAGCTCGACACTCTTCACGTCGTCGCGTCGACCGAGTTCTTGTGCCAATTCGAGGACATACTTCACTTGCCCACCCGTGTCGGCGTCGCGGCCTAGCTCAGGATCTTTGGCGCGTATCAAGCCATGCAGGCTCAGCAGTGCGATTCGAATGCCGCCCTCGGGGAGTTGTGTCATTGCTCTTCGTTGCTGGAGGATCGTAGTTAAGTTTTCAAAAACTGGTAAAACGTTTTATCTTCAGTCGTGGCGCCACGGAGGCCACAAACTTGCGCCGCGAATCGGACGGCATCGTTCAGCGATTTCTCGCGTTCGACTTTCTGTAGCTGGCCCCACAAGACGACAGCGGCGAATGCATCGCCCGCGCCGACAGCGTCCACCCATTTCTTGGGCTGGGGCGCTGTCACGGCGAATGTATCTCCGGTAGCGTTGTACCACTTGGCACCAGCTGCACCCCGGGTGACATAGAGTTCACTGATCCGATGTCGGCTCATCAACTCTTGTGATGCCTGTTGTCGCTCACGCTCAGTGGCGAAGGTCTTGCCAACGATTCGACTGAGTTCGTCTTCGTTGAGCTTGACGCATTCAGCACCATCGAGCATCGGCTTTAGCCAGTGATCGTCAAAGTACGGCATGCGAATGTTGATATCGACGAAGACTGGCGCGGACGATTTCTTTCGAAGCTTCAGGATCGTGTTGCGAGTTGCTTCACTTCTCCAAGCCAATGATCCGCAGTAGAGAAAGTCGATGCTGTCCGAGTCCAAGGTGGGTTCCGAGATCGCATCCCAGGCGACTCCTTCGGTAATCTCGTACGTGGGTTCGCCGTTGTTGAGCGTGACCTGAACCGTACCCGTCGGTCGATCCGAATGCACCGCGATGCACTCCGTCGTCATGCCCCATTGCTGCATCCGCTCGATGATTTCTCGTCCAAGATCGTCTTCGCCGATCGCACTCACCATGATTGGTTGGGCACCAAATCCAGCCAAATTCCAAGCGACGTTGAACGGCGCACCACCCAGCACTCGATGCCCTGGGAAGCAATCCCAGAGAACTTCGCCGACGATCAATACTCGTGCCATCGAATGACTCACCACAATAAATTCCTGTTCGCTTTCTCAATCATGCAAGCATATTGCGTGCCCAACGCGGAAAAACGCCGTCCGCCAGTCGTATGTATTGAAGAAACATGCATAGGACCTGTTTGCAACAGCACTAAATTCGGTCAACTGAGCATCTTACGGCCTTTCACCCTAACCTGATTCGAGCGCCAGCTAAACCCATGACGTATCTTGCAACTGATCTCGATGGCACTTTCATCCCCTTGCCCGACAACGCGGCAAGCAAGCGTGCTCTGGACATCATTTCGCGATCGAGCGATACGAGCCCGTTAGAGCTGGTCTATGTCACTGGACGTCACTTAGCATCGGTGTTCGAAGCAATTGACGAACATTCGCTTCCCGTTCCCACCTGGATTCTCGCTGACGTGGGCACGTGCGTTTACCGTCGCGACGAGAAATCGCCGGACTCAAGACGCTTTGAAGTGGTTGACGACTATAAAAGGCGCCTGGATCAGATCGTTGGTGGAAGCGATCCCGATGAAGATCGCAGGCTGATTGCCACCAATATCGCTGGGCTGAGCTTACAGGAGTCCTTCAAACAGGGGCCACACAAACTCAGCTACTTCGCGGAAGCGCATCGGCTAGAAGAACTGACGCAAACGCTTCGAACGTTCATCGAGTTGTGGAAAATGCCATACGGTGTGGTTGCCAGTGTCGATCCGTTCAATGGCGACGGATTGGTAGACGTGATGCCGCGAGAGGTCTCGAAAGCATTCGCGATTTCTTGGTGGTGTGAACATCGCGGAGTGAAGCCCGAGGAAGTCGTGTTCGCGGGAGACTCGGGCAATGACTACGATGCCCTCGTCGCGGGACACAAAGCGATCCTGGTTTCGAATGCTGATCGATCATTGGTCAGCAGAGTCCAGACGGAACACGAGCGGCGAGGATATCGAGATCGGCTATTCTTGGCGACCGAACCGTCAACGGCTGGAGTGCTCCAGGGAGCGAGGTGGTTTGGGATCATCCAGGACATGCAACCGACTTGTGTCGACCCGGCCGGGATTGACTTGATCGAACTGAATCGAACGCTGGGGGCGGTTCCAGTCTCCGCAAATGCGACGCAGTTTTGTGTTTGGGCGCCGCAGCAGGATCGACTTGAAATCAAAGACGCAGCGAACGATCGGATCTATCCGCTTCGAAAGTTTGAAAGCGGTTACCACGTCGGTGTGATCGAGGGAATGTGCGTCAATGATCGCTACTTCGTGCAAATTCCTAACGGGCCAGCCCGACCCGATCCCGCGTCACGATTCCAACCAGACGGGGTTCACGGCCCGTCCCAGATTGTCGATCGAAGTTTTGCTTGGACGGATACGGATTGGAAAGGTGTGCGACGCGACGACTTGATTGTCTATGAGTTGCACATCGGCACGTTCACGGACATTGGCACATTCACGTCCGCGATCGACCGACTCCGCGAATTGGTTGAGCTCGGTGTCACGGCGATTGAGATCATGCCGCCGAACGAAACCGCAGGACGTTGGAACTGGGGCTATGACGGTGTGAACTTGTTCGCGCCGCGTCAATCCTACGGAACGCCTAACGACTTTCGCCGATTCGTTGACGTGGCACATTCGATGGGTTTGGCGGTCATTGTCGATGTCGTCTACAACCACTTTGGCCCTGAAGGAAACTACCTAGGCGACTTTGGCAGCTATATCTCCACCAAGCACAACACCGTTTGGGGCGCGGCGCCGAACTTGGACGGTGCACGAGATGAGCAAGAGATGCGACGTTTTCTAATCGCGAATGCAATCCATTGGTTGGACGAGTATCACGTTGATGGGCTGCGAGTCGACGCCATTCACTGCATCCGCGATGAAAGTGAACGGCACTGGGTCGCCGAACTCAGTGATGCGGTGCGTCGATGGGGTGAGTCGCAAAATCGTGAGCCGCTATTGATCGCCGAAGCGAATGTTTATGATCCGGAAATGATGATCCCGCTGGCGGACGGCGGTTACGATTTCGATGCGTCTTGGTGTGATTGTTTTTTGCATTCCGTCTTCGGCGTCGTGCGTCCCGGCGAACAGCTTTCGAATCGGGTCTATGACCAAACTGATTTGACACGCGTACTTGACCAAGGATTCATTTTCGATGGCACGATCCGCCGTGAGCGTGAACGTCGCGAGTTGACGCATCGAGTCCCAACGCATGGATTGGTGTACTCGATTCAAAACCACGACTTCATCGGCAATCACCCGTTGGGGCTGCGATTGCACCAATTAACGAGCATCGCGACACAACGTGCGGCCGCTGCGCTGTTGGTTCTCACCCCAGCGATTCCGATGTTGTTCATGGGTGAGGAGTTTTGCTGTGACCAACCGTTTCAGTTCTTTGTCGACTTCGGTGACGCCGGGCTGCGTCGTGGCGTCGTCGAAGGGCGACGCGCGGAGTACCCACAACACGATTGGACGGACTCCGTACTTCCGATTGATCCCGAAGCGTTCTACCAGTCCCGCATCGGCTCGATTGCCGATGGTGATCCAGAAACCTGGACATGGTACCAGTCCCTGATTTCGCTGCGAAAGCGACTCCGAAAGCTAGGACTGCTTGATGACACGCAAATGACGACACAGTCTGATGTTGAGACGGGGCTGTATCTAATTGAGTACAGCAGCGGTCCATCGCATGTGACTGTTGCAGTTCGAATCGCGGCGAACGGCGCGCCAGGAGATGAGATCGAGCTTCCAAAGACGCGAAGTCAGCTCGTTTTGGATTCGCTTTCGCAAACCTTCACGGCTGGAGCGTCGGCTTTGGTGCTGAAGTCGAACCACGCGAAAGTGTTTCTCGACACTCTAGGATGAGTCATCAAACCACGAATTCACTCGATCAAGTTGTTCACCCGATCAAGTCGCGAAAGGCCCTGAAATCGCTCTGAGAGCGGTCCTGTGGCCAGCAAAGACTAGCCCCGCAGGCTTTTTCGAAGCGAAACCTTGGTGACGTACTTCTCCAATTCCGCGTCCAACGCGGCGAGCTGTTCATCCATCCAATCACCAAATTGCTCGATGTTTTGTTCGGGCAATACGGCGATGAGTTCGTTCCAATGCTCAGCACTGGGCTTCGGAACTTCGTGAGTCGAATTGTTGCTTGAAGTCGTCATCGGATGAGTCTCTGTCTTTTGCGTCCATGCGGTCTTTGGTGATGTTTATCGACGACCAGGCGTTTCGGCCTGTTTTATTGAACGCGACGTTGCCTGGTACTTACATAGACAACCCCAGGTTCACATCTCCCTTTGTGCAATCATTGTGCCGGCCTTTCAAGTGCCATCCCTTTTATATCCCTAAACCACTTCCAGTAAACGACTTAGAGAAAAATTTGGTTAACATCAATCGGCTGGCGAGTATCGAATCCGCAACAGAACCTGTTGATTTCTGCCAACGGGACAGGCAACGGGGTGCTTCCTGCACCGTATCCCTGCCACTAACTAAACAATACTTCCCTTATTCGCACTTAAGGAGACTAAAGTTTCCTTTAAGAAGCTGTTTTTTTGAAATATTTCTTGATGAGGTTGGGCTGGCGAAATTGTGCGGCCTCACTTCGCACTTCTTCTTCGCCAAAGCTGCCTGAGTTTTCAGCATCGAAAACGGGCAAGTGACAAGTGTTTGCAAACTATGGGACACGGTTTGCGGCGTCTGGGGAGATTTCTGCGTTCGACGCCGACATTTTTTCTGAGTTCGCCCCAAGATCGCCAGCGGTCCTGCGAATCACTTGTTGTAACACGCAGCCAAGTCGTCTTCCCGAGGCCGATGTGGCCCAGACCTCGCTGCGAAACCCAAACCTTTTATGCTGGGGTGAAGAGCATGTTGAAAAAAATGGTTCTTGCGGGCGGTGCCCTCGCCCTGCTTTCAGGCGTTTCGGTCGGAACCCCGATTTGGAGCTACGCTCGTTGCGGCGCCAATTGGATGACGGAATCCGCTTCCGACGCTGTCCCGATGGAATGGGAGCTGAAGCGGGCTCGCCAAATGATCGCTGATCTAAAGCCTGAGATCGAAATCAATGCAAAGCGTATCGCCCAGGAGAAAGTCGAAGTTGTGCGACTCGACGAGCAACTGAAGGACACGAACGAGCGGCTGGCAAAGGCCCAAAGCGACATCACGCGTCTCTCTGGGGACCTGAAGTCCGAAAATACCTCGTATAGCTACGGTGGTCGTACTTACACGTCCGTGCAGGTCAAATCGGACCTGGCTAACCGGTTCGAACGCTTCAAGACCCGTCGCGAAACGGCTGAGAAGCTCGAGCAAATCCTGACCGCTCGACAAGCATCGCTCCAGTCGGCTCACGAGCGTATGGAGGCCATGTTGGCGGCGAAACGGCAACTAGAAGTCGAAGTCGAGAATCTGCAGGCACGTTTGGGCGCACTGCGTGTTGCTCAAACAAGCAGCAATCTCAACCTCGATGACAGCCACCTCGCTCGGACGCGGGAATTGCTTGACGAGATCGCCACCCGAATCGATGTTGAGGAAGAAACGTTGCAAGTCGACGATACTTACTTCGGCGAGATCAACTTGGACACACCGAGCCAAGAGAACTTGCTCGACGAGATCAGTGCCTACTTTGCTCCCGAGTCATCCAATCATTCGGAATCACTGGTTGCGATCCAATTGGATTGATCTCCGGCTTTGCAGGAATGAATGTCCCCTCGAAATGAATTCAGCCATCGAAACCGCCGCCGTCGACCCGACTGATCCAAAGCGAGCTTTCACGCTTTGGATTGACGGTTGCGGCGGCTTTCGGCTGTTGACGGGAACGAGTTGGTCGGTTGGTGGAGCAGCCGGAATCGCGGTCTGCGATATTGCCGTGCAGACCGATTGGCCGCGGTTGGCGGGAACGGTGAAGAGCCAGGACGGTGAGTACTTTTGGGATGGAGGCGGCGAAAACCAGCATTGGTTGCGACAGGACGGCGAAGTGCCAATTCCTGGGTCAGCGAAAATGATGCTGCGACGCCCCAGCCCGCTGAGTCAGTCCGTTGTGCTGTCGCTGAATTCAGCTCATCGGTTTGCTGGTCACGTGGATGCGATCGTTTTGGTGAAAGACACGGTCTTGGTGGGTCCGGGAGTTGAATGCCACGCGAGATGCCGCGGACTCGAGAATCGGTTGGTCTTGATGGAAAAAAACGGACAGTGGCGAGTGAAATTGGGCCAAAATCCGCCAGAACCACTCGTCTCGGGGACGCGATTCATGGCGGATAAGGTTGGAATGACTTTGGAATTGGGCTGAACGGGTTCACAGCTAAACGGGTTCACGGAATTGGCTCGAATTGTTGATTGAAGTGAAAACATCGAGTGGGATTGAGAAATCTTGGCGCCCTGAAATTTGCGAACTGTTGCCTTG
Source organism: Pirellulaceae bacterium (assembly GCA_041749955.1). Classification (GTDB taxonomy): domain Bacteria; phylum Planctomycetota; class Planctomycetia; order Pirellulales; family Pirellulaceae; genus JBBSJZ01. The sequence continues at coordinate 17,757 of JBGTAI010000260.1, forward strand.
GAATTAGGCGGCACTTCGTTGCGTCTGGAAAGAGATCTGTAACGTTTCTCATCAAATACTGACATACTATGACCACGCTCTTCGATAAACTGAAAGGCAGACACGGCTCACCGGCAGCGGTCATGGTTTCGGAATTGGAGTTTTCGAACTCGTCCCAACCAGGATCGCCAGCGAGTGCGCCGCACGCCGATGGCCGCGACCTCCGCGAGACCATTCACCTTGAAACTACGCCACTCGAAACTACTTCCAACGCGAGCAACGTTCCGTCGATGTCGTTCAGCTATCCTCCAGGCTCGATGCCACTGCCGCCGTACCGCATCCGTCGCGGGATTGGCATGGGAGGATTTGGTGAGGTGTATTTCGCCCTGAGTGAAGCTGGCAAAGAAGTCGCTCTGAAGCGAGTGCAGCGGAACCTCGATGTGGAATTGCGAGGCGTTTCGCACTGTCTGAATTTGAAGCACGCGAATCTCGTCTCGTTGTTCGATATCTGTCGCGATGCGGAGGACCAAGCTTGGGTCGTGATGGAGTACGTCGCTGGACCGAACTTGCGCGAGGTTCTGGATGAAGCTCCCAACGGATTGTCTGAAGCCGAAGTACGACGCTGGTTCAGCGGGATTGCCGCGGGCGTTCGGCACTTGCACGCAGCCGGCTTGGTCCATCGTGACTTGAAGCCTGGCAACGTGTTCGACGATCTCGGTACTGTGAAAGTTGGCGACTACGGGCTGAGCAAGTTCATCTCAACAAGCCACCGTGGTGGTCACACTGAATCCGTCGGCACGTTCCACTACATGGCTCCCGAGATCGGTCGCGGCCAGTACGGTCGCGAGATCGATATCTATGCTCTTGGCATCGTGTTGTTTGAACTGCTTACAGGGAACGTCCCGTTTGATGGCGAGAGTTGCCACGAAATTATCGTCAAGCATCTCACAGCGACGCCGGATTTGTCGGCGATCAACGAACCCTATCGATCCGCAGTCTACAAGTGCTTGGAAAAAGACCCTGCGAAACGGCCGAGCACGGTCGATGAGTTGCTGGGATTGCTACAGATGAACTCATCAGGTGCTGCGATTGCACAGCCGACTTACGCGTTCTCGCTCGATCCACCCGTCGTCGCGAAATTAGCGAGTGACAACCGTCAAGCGATTTCACCGCCACTTGCTGGGGCCGGTGTTGGTGCTGCTCGACAGGCTGCTGGGAATCCGAGTCCCGATGAGCCATTGGCGAGAGCGGTTCGAAATTCGTTCGATGATCTCCAGCGTTGGTGGGCGGCGCTCGATCGGTCGCCTGGAGCAAAGCTGTTTCTGACGATCGTGGCTGTGTTCGTATTGCTCATCAACACACACTGGCTCGTGCCGGCTTTGTCGATGCTCGGCGTGTTTTATGTTCCGTACTACATCGTTCGTCATATGGTGTTGCATGTGCGTGAACAACCGACATACGCGCAAGCCCAAAAAGTTGCGAGCGTGAACGGGACGCGAAGTCGAGTCGTGAGTCGTCAACAGTGGCGTGAACTGATGCGAAGCGATCTGCGAGCTAAACATTCAGTGGTTCGCATGGCTGAGTTGAGCACGTCTTACATTGCAACCACATTCACGACGGTTGTTCTCGCGTTGGTCGCCGGAGTGATCGGGTTGAGGACTGGCGAAGTCACCTCCCTTGAGATTGCTCCGTATTTCTGGATGGGGACCGTTGTCCTTGGTTCAGCGTACGCATTGCTCGGCTTAGGCAAAATCTGGGAGCGGGGCGACGGCGAGAGCCTGAAGCGACGCATCGCGTTGGCTGGCGTTGGAGCTGGCGTTGGCATGTTTGCTTTCACTGTCATGCAATTTTTGATGCTGCCGATCGACGGCAATATCGCACGTGAGATCGATGGAACCACGTTACCACAAGCTCTCTATGACCAATCAACGGGTGTTCCCCGTGTGTCCGCGTGGATGGCTCACTTTGCCGTCTTGTTTGCCGCTGTTCGCTGGTGGAAACCAGTTGATCCGCTGCGTCGTCGTCGGCTCGGATTGTGGAGCGTCGCCGTTGCCGTGGTGGCTGAGTGGATGGTGCATCAAGTCTTGCCGATTCCACAGCCCGGCGGAATGTTGATTGCCGGAGGGATAGCGATCGCGATTCAAATGTCGGCACCATGGATCAACTCCGTTCCACAAACTTCGACGTCACCCATGCGTCAACCCGGAATGAGTCCGAACCAGGCTCCACAAGGGAACGTCTCATGAATCATTCGATGAATCAAACTTACGGCCTAGTTTTTGTCTCGTGCGTTGCGTTGGGTTACGTGCTCGGCATGTCGCCTGGATTGATGGCAGCCGAAGAGGACGACGCCAAGGCATCGACGCCCGTAGCGAGTCCACCTGCCGAACTCTCGGTGGCACCGCTTGACCACGTCGTGTATCCAGCGGACCGGCCGAAGTGGCTCGCTGATGCCCCGAAACTCGATGGCGAGACGCATCAGTGGGTGGTCGTGACTCCCGCTTGTGATAGTCCCGAAGACGCCGCCGACATGATCGCGATTCAAGCTCGGGGTGCGGTCCAGTCGTATGTCGAGCAACTCACCGGTGCGACGACGGAGCGAATGGAGTTCCCCATCGAGGATCGCTGGATCGACGATGTGCTTGTCGCCAAGCGTTACTCAGGCGAGTTCACTGAAGGTGATGCACCTCGGTTCGAAGAAGCTGTGATGCTGAGTTTTTCACCAACAGTCCAAGAGCAAATCCAAGCGACTTGGAAAAACTTTGAAGTGCGCCAGCGACTTGGGGCGTTGGGGCTCGGTGTCACCGGTTTTCTCGGGATGCTATTTGTCGGGTCCGGCGTACTTTCCGTGGTCGGGCGTCGTTTTCAAGCGAACCAGCCCGTGTGATCACGTGGGCGGATGCTCTTTGCCCACAAGAATTGTGAACGACAACATCTCAAACGCCCTACAATAGCGAAAGTCTTTGAAGCACTTTTCGGCTATGCCACTTTTCGGCTAGGTAGGGGATCGATCGATGAGAATGTTCATAGCCGTCTGCTTGATTGGCACTATGGCGGCGTTGGCATCGGCCCAGCAATTCGAGATCGTTGATCCTGTGGGACAGATCACTGCGGTTGCTGAGATCAGTCGCAATCGACTGGTGGTCATCGACGGCAACGGCCAGCGTTCGGACTATATTCGCGAAGCCAGGTACGACTCGACAGACGGTCAACTCGCCGGCTTCTTTAACGTCGTCGCGAACCGTGTTTTGCGTTTTCCGAAATCAGGTTTTGGCAACCTTTTTTCAGCTGACTTGAACGAGGCGGTTCCTCAGTTCCGACAAACGATTCGCACCGTACGCCCTCGCCAGAACGTTGCTACCAACCGTCCAGCATTGCCGCCGGATCATGGCTTCGATCCACCGGGCTTCGTTCCACCGGGCTACGGCAACGGTTACTACTCGCCATTCGCTCCGCGGATCGCGCGCAGCCAATCGGTGTTGATTGATACGGAAGTTGTCTCCAATGAACCGCTGCCGCCGGTAACAGTGAATTTGGCGAATAGTGGTAGCCGTGATTTGCAAGTGGAGTTGGTGGGTTTGGCTCAATCCATCTCGAACCAAAAAATCCGCTTAGCTCCCGGCGAGAGCCGACCTGTGACGCTCCAACGAGACAGTGGCGGGCAGCAAATTGATTACTATCGAGTGATCAGCCCCACGGGCGAGACCTTCACAAAGCAAATCGCCACTCCAATTCCTGCCGCACCACTGTACGAAGTCGTCGTGCATGAGTGGGCGATGCAGTCCATCGCAATCGATCGGACGGGCAAAAGCCCCAACGCGATTGAGGACATCAGCTTTCAAGGAAAAGGAATCGGTCGGTTCCCATTGCCCGCGGGCAGCAATCTGACGAGCACGACAATCGATGTGAAGCGAGTGGCCCAAGCCGCAGGCAATCCAGGTGCAGTCGCCCCTTTGGTGCCAGCTAACTCAATAAACGAACGCCCTTCCGACGAGCCTCTTGACCGAGCGCTCCGCGACATTTTGGAACAACAACGCCGCGGGGTACAACCAGCCAAGTAAACTCGTTTAGCACAGCACCCTACATGTTCACTTTTCAAAGTACCGACACGATCCGCATGATATTACGCTGAAGCTTCGAAGCATCAGCGATCATTTAAATGCAAATACGATGTCTTCGGCTAATCCAATTATTTGGACATTGGGAAGATGATGAGGGCGTTCTCCGCGAATGCTGCTTCAGCTTCTTTGCCATTGATGCGATACTCAACTTTCAATTGCTTCACGCTGCCTGGAGCCGGGTCACCACCAAAGCTGGTGTTGTAGTTTTCTGACGCGAGGCTAATCAGAGGCAAGTCACCAGCTTGCTTTTGCAAGACATCGGTCACGTCTTTTTGTTGCGAGCCGGCGCCGTAGACAGCTTTCACAATCTCTAGCTTGACCTTGGCAAAGCCCGCTTGGGTGAGTTGGCTAGATACATCAACACCCTTGTTACTGAGCTTCTGGGCAATCACGAGTGTGGCTTGCGTGGCTTGCTCTTTCAAACCAGGACGCTGCATCGCTTCGATGGCCAACTTGAGCGCTGGAGAACTAGGATGCAATTGCAACACGTCGAGTACGAGTTGTTGCTCCGCAGGCTTATTGGAAACGCCCATCGCGCTGCGGCACATTCCAGCTCGCTCGGGTTCTGGCATCGCAAACTTACGCGCCAGCCCGATGTAACCACGCAGTGCACGAACTTGATATTTTTCCGACGGTGCACTCGTTGCCAAATCCAATAACACTGGCGCGGCGTCAACGCCGTTCCACTTACCAAGCAAACGACTGGCAGTGTCCTGGAGCTCTGGATCGTTACTCTTCGCAGCGCTCGCCAGCGACTGTAAGGCAGTCGCCCCGCCGACTTCGCTCAAGATCTCTAGCAAGTTGCTTTTCGCGGTCGAGGGTGATTGCTTCACGGCCAACGTCAATTCGGCAGCACATGCTTCGCGGTCCGGCATGCGGATGCTTGCTGTTTTCAGTGCCTGTTGTGCAACCGCGGCATCCTCGGCATGCTTCGGCGCAGTCACTTGTGAGACGAGAACAGACAATCGTTTCAGTGACACCGTTTCGCCGAGCGCAATCAACGCGGCATGACGAACGCCTTGATCGGCATCTTCAACAGCTTTGAGAAGCTCTGGCACAGCGTCAATGCGTCGCTGGCCAACGAGCTCGATCAGCAACGGATAACTTTTTCGCTCAGCTTTCGGCAACAGGGAAACAATTTCCGAGTCGACTTTGTCACCAGGAAGGATCGCCAACGTTTCCCTTGCAGACTCGGCGAGATCAGCGTCTGGCGAAACCGCAATCTTGAGCAACGCATCGAGACACGATTCATTACCGACTCGCTTGAGTGCATCGATCGCTGAGACTCGCACTTGCTTGTCACCTTGCTCGGCCGCTTTCAAGATCGCCGCCAGAACAACCGTTTGCGGTCGATCCGCCATTGCTTGGATGATGAGGGCTGCTCGCTCGGGAGCCGCTTTCGCCATCTCGGTCGCGAGAGCCTGGTCGATCTTGTCGCCTGGGAATTCACGTGCCGTGCCCAATGCGAGTTGGAACATGGCTTTTTGAGGCGATTGAAACTGTTCGATTAGCAGCGGGAGCCCGTCTTGATTGCGAGCCAAAATCGCGCCACGAGTGGCCTCGAGAATCCTTTGGCCCGAAACATCGGCCTGGCGGATTTCGTCGTACATCACGATCGCATCGTCGGCGTTTCCTTCAGCAAGAAAACGCTCGGCGCACAACACACATCCTTCGGCAATTGTCGTGCGAACGTTTGCGGGAGCGGAGGCCAATGCTTGGCGAAGCGTTTTGCCAGCGTCCGCATTTCCGATCAGCCCCAACGCGACCGCTGCAGCCGACGCGACTTCCGCGTCCGCGTCCTGTAGTCGCGAAGTCAACTTTGGCACGGCGTCGGCATAGCGTCGAACACCGATCGAATTGATCGTGCCGACAAGCAGCTTGCCATCAAGTTCGTCGGTCGCTGCGAGTAACGCTTGGTCCGCCGCCTCGCCCGGGATGACTTCCAACGCGATGCGTGCCCATGAGGCGAGTTGGGGATCGGACAACAGCATCGCAAGATCAGCGACCGATGCACTCGATCCATCGATGGCGAGCTTCTTGCAAGTCATTGCCTTCTCAGCCGCCGGGGCATCCGAGCGGAGGACTTCGAGCAGTGCTTGTTCTTGTGCAGCAGTGTTTTTCGGATCGTCGGCAAACGCAGGCGTAGCAGCGATAAGCGTTACAGCCGCGAGTAAAGCGAGTAAGTGATTAAAAGGTCGATTGGTGAGCATGGGTTGAGTCCAGATGAATGAGAACGATTGTGTGGCAACGGGAGGTGAGAGAAAGCAAACGCAGAAGTCTCTAAACTCTCCACGGTTCTCGGAGTGCCTCGGATCGCATACGGTTCGCCTGTTCGTCATCGATGAACTGGTGTGTCGCGTTGTCGTACTTCACTTGACGATCCAAATGCAGTGCGATGTTGGCGGCGTGACACGCGATGTGCGCATTGCACGCTGCGTCGGCGTTGCCCTTGGGTTGGCTGCGAGTTTTCACACAGTCCAGAAAATCACGTACGTGATAGGTCGCTGGATAGCCACCGATTTCCTCCACCTTTCTGCCAGCGAGCAATTCCGGTGAGCTCAACACCATCTTGCCGCTGTCACCGGCTTCGACCCAACCGGTTTCTCCCTCAAAGCGGACGGGGCACGATCCAAGCGGGATCCAACCTTTCTCGCGGAAGATCAACTCCGTACCGTTCTCATAGCGTGCGACTAACTCGCCGTCCTTGGGTGCGTTGTACTCAACCGGAGGAGGACAATCACCGACTGCCCATTGGCACAAATCGACACAGTGCGAGCCCCACTCGAGCACGCCGCCGCCTTTGAATGCACCGACAAAGCCGCCTCCCTTTTCAAAGTTGAACCCGTCGAGCAACCTCGCGTTGTAAGGTCGCCAAGCGGCTGGGCCGAGGTACATGTCCCAATCCACAACGTCCTTGTCTGGCACGGTCTCTGGCACGAGCCAACCGCTCATCAACGCTTGCATACCGGCTGGGTGAGCGTAGACCTTCTTGAGTTTGCCGAGCTTGCCGGTACGGGCAAGTTCACAAGCGAAAGCGAAGTGCGGCAAGTTGCGTCGCTGGGTACCGGCTTGGAAAACACGACCGGTGCGACGCATGGTCTCGGCGAGAATCAGGCTTTGAGCGATGTTCTTCGTAACGGGCTTCTCGCAATACATATCTTTGCCGGCGCGAGCAGCGGCCATGGCCGCGGTGGCGTGCCAGTTCGGTCCAGTCGCGATCAAGACGCCATCGATGTCGCTGCGATCGAGCAGCTCACGAAAGTCGCTGTACATCGCACAGTTATCGTTGCCGTACTTGTCATCGGCCATTTTCTTGACAGCGACACGTTGCTTTTCCTTCACGTCACAGATCGCGACGAATTGAACGTCTTTCTGTTCAAGGAAACAACCCAAATCGTAGGTGCCTCGTCGACCGATCCCAATGCCTCCGATCACGATTCGCTCACTCGGCGCGACCGCACCGTCGCGTCCGAGAGCCGAGCTGGGGATAATCGTCGGCGCCAAAACGGCACCACTCGCCGCAGCGGCTGCTGTCTTCAGAAATCGACGCCGTGGCACTCGAGCATTCGTATTCGACATGACTGTTCTCTTGATCGTGTTGATCCCATGGACGCGAGGACACACTCGCGGGTTAAGGGACATGATTTCGGTATCCCGTTGAGCATAGCGTTGCGGCACACGCCATTCCACATCGACGGCAATTATCTTGCGAAATCTGGCCCGAAGGGCTCTGCGACAGCATCGCCACACCCCAATTTGGCCATCAAGGCACAACGACGCCCGACACCATTGCTTCATTCGGTCTCAACGAATCCAGCGGAGGAGCCGAACCCAGCCCAGAATCCGAAGTAGGTTTGCGAAGAGTTTCGCTCGATAAATGCGTTGCTCGGCTTTTTGCTCGACTTCAAATCGCTTCGAGTGAAGGTCAGTGTTCTCGAATCCGCAAGCGACACAAAAGCCCGTCCCTGGCGAAAGTTCCTGCTGGCATCGGCAACATTTGGGCTGAGGAAGTTGGATCAAACGGTTGCTCCTTTGAGTGGTCTGACTGAGCGACACTCGATTCAGGCTGAATCGCGACGAGTTCTGGGCGCAGCATTTCTTTGCGCTTCGCCGAATGACTTGGCGGAACCGCAATAAGGACCGAGCCTGCTTGGTATTGCGTGCCCGGAAGATAGCAGCGACACGATCAATATTTGACATTGGACCGTGAATCTGCCACGCTTTTGGGAGCGAAATCGATGCTTCCTGTCTTTGCTTCTTGTTCAACCGATTCTTGCTTGGCGATACGTTCGTGGGCTTTTCTCCAAGACGCCAATCATGACTTTTTCGACTGCGCCTCCACCGATCCCTTCGGAGCGGCGGACTTTGATGGACGAATTACGCTACGACACGGCTCCGCCTGTGGTAGTCACATTGCCCGTGCATGCCACTCCCAGCATTGTTTTGCACGCTCCCAAGACGGGAAAGAAGAAGGAATCACTCGGATGGATGACGTCCGTGTTGGTGCATGCCGTTTTCATTGTGTTGATCGCATTGTTTCTTGTTCCAGCCCACTTTGGTGATGCGGCGAAACAAGTCATCTTGCTCAGTCTCTCCGACGGCGACGCAGAGGATCAGGGTGCAGCGACGCTGGAGTTGTTGCCAACGGAATCGGCGGAGTCGATCGAGTCAACCGAACTCGCGGTGGCGGTCGACATCATTCCGAAACCCGTCTTCTCGGGTTTGGCAAACATGGGTGCTGGCACAGACTCAGGTGCGAGCGGCAACCAGTCCGCTGGTGGAGGTCCACGCGGCTCCTTCTTTGGCATCCAAGCGGATGGCCACGAGTTCGTTTACGTCTTGGATGTGTCCGGCAGTATGCGCGGAGCACGCTATGTCCGCGCGGCCGTAGAGCTGGTGAAGTCCGTCAATGAGTTGAGACCGTCACAGCGTTTTTATGTGGTGCTGTTCAACGGTTCAACGACGCTATTGTTTGGCGAATCGACAGTCCTGCCGACGTCGGTAGTCGCTTCTCACGAAAACAAGTCACGGCTCGAGACGTGGCTTTATCAAATTGAACCCAATGGCAGCACCGATCCTCGACAAGCACTTCACTTGGCGTTGCGAATGAATCCCAGTGCAGTGTTCATGCTGTCCGATGGAGAATTCACTGACAAAAAAAAGCGAACGAACCGAGCAATGTTTCGCGATGATGCGGACACCTATGCGGTGGTCGAGGCAACCGGCGCGGACGTTGCTGTTCACGCGATTGCCTTTGAGGATCCTCGCAGCTGTGGGAACATGCAACGGTTGGCGAAGATGACTTCAGGGCAGTATCGATTTGTGAAGGAAAGCAATGACACGCCACACGTGTTGATCGCGGAAGCACGGGCGGCGAAGGCGGCGGGGAATCATGCGATGGCAGAGTCGTTGCTGAGACACGTGGTCGCAACTTCAACGCAAACAGAAGCGACCAGCCAAGCGAGGTCTGAGCTGACTTCCATGCACACAGAGTCGAGCAGTAACGCATTGAACTCGAATGATTTAGACAACATGATCGATGCTCTTATTCGATTGGTGAAAGATGACCCGAAAGCGGAGAGCAGTATGGAGCTTCAAGATAGCCTCATCGCGGGGATTACACGGTTGACAAGCAGTCAAGCGAAGGAGCCAATCGGTTCGTCGGATGATTCCGAGGTATTTCGATTCGTGAAATCGCATTCCGATTCCTACGCCGGGATGAAGTTTCTTGAACCGCTTGAATCGAATGCCCTCGAGGAATCGAATGCGTTGGAGGCAAATGGGAAACTCCTTGAAGCATACTCATCGCTTTATCAATTCATTACAAAACATTCGCTCGCAACACCTTCAGCCAGGTGCAATGTGGCCGCCAATCGAATCTCGGAGAAATTGCTCAATCAGAATGACGCGACCCAGCGACTCGGAGGTGGGAACGCGAGTGTTCTGTACCTACAAGACATCGTAAATCACAGCCGAGGCACAGCACTTGCCAAGAATGCAAAGCTAAAACAAAAAGCAATCTTGTTCCAATGGATGTCCGAACTGCGGGACGCGAAACTCAAACGCGACTATAAGAACGCCTTACGAATCCAAGCCGAAATCGCGAGTTCTTTTCTTGGGATAGACGACTATTTGACCATGAAGAGCGAGTTTCTCAGAAATGAGGTCGCTGCGAAAAGCCGGCTTCGAGAGGCCAAGAAACTGGATCGAGCATCCTCCGCGAACGACGCAGGAGAACTTTACGTTTCACTTGCTGAAGCTTTTCCGTATACGCTTGCCGCACAAACCTCAAGAGAGCGAATACGGGAGATGGGAATCGAGCGTGACACGACGACTGGTGACCAAGATCTTACCTTGATCGACACACTGATCATCGAATGATGAGAATTCGTTCGGCTTCGGAGTTGGCGCATGTCCCGCGAGAGCGACTGGCGTTTTGCGGCGGTTTGTTTTTGCTTGCGGACTTTCTTTTTGTGGCCTTCGCTTGGTCATTCGAGTGTCAGTTGGCGCCCAAGCAGTACCACTGATTGGCGCTTCAAACGGTACCAGTTGATCCCGTAATCCCGGTTCTCGTCTGATAGTTGGTTTTCGACCCCGAAAACCAACCTTCGAGAGCCTCATGGCGAATCAACTGACGATGGACAAGTCCTTTGCAATCAATAACTTGCGTTGTGCCGGCTATTCCGAACGGCGGATCGCTCAAGCGCTTGGTGTGTCCCGCGGAGCCGTTCGGCGGCATTTGCAGGCTCTGAATTCAAACAGTACCACAGCGCCAACCGGGTCCAACGCTCCGCCGGAGACCGGGTCGCTCGGCTCAAACAGTACCACAGCGCCAACCGGGTCCGGTGACCAGTCGGCGGGTCCGCTTAAGGTCGATCAGCACGCCACCAGTAACAGTCAGTGCGAGTCCTTTCGTGACATCATCATCGCCAAATGTGATATCGGCCTGACTGCCAAACGTATCCACCAAGACCTCGTCGCCGACCATGGTTTTGAAGGCCAGTACTGGTCGGTCAATCGGTTCGTCAAGTCGCTCGGCGCGAAGCGTGAACTCCCCTTTCGACGCATGGAAGTCGCGCCCGGTGAAGAGTTGCAAGTCGACTTCGGGACCGGGGCGAAGATCTGCGGCGCCGATGGAACTTATCGGCGCACCCACGTCTTTCGGTGCGTCCTGGGTTACTCGCGAAAGGGTTACACCGAGGCCGTTTTCAAGCAGGACACCGAGAGCTTCATTCGCATACTCGAGAATGCGTTCTGGGCTCTCGGTGGCGTGCCACAACGGGTCGTCTTTGACAACGCCAAGTGTGCCGTCAAGACTCCCGATTGGTATGACCCGGAACTGAATCCGAAACTCGTCGACTTCTGCAAGCATTACGGTTGTTCCTTCATACCAACGCGTGTGCGAATGCCACGACATAAAGGCAAAGTCGAACGTGGTGTCGACTATGTTCAAGAGAACGCGCTTCGCGGCCATGAGTTTGAATCACTCGCGGCGCAGAACCAACATCTTTGGAACTGGGAACAATCCGTTGCCGACACGCGGATCCACGGCACGACGTGCAAGCAAGTGCGAAGCGACTTCCAGAACAATGAACGGGCCTCGCTGGCAAAGCTCCCGCTGGAACGATTCGCCTTCTATCACGAAGCCAAACGGAAGGTGTCGCGCGACGGGCATGTCTCCGTCAATCGATCTTTCTACAGCGTTCCGCCGGAGTACTTGGGCCGTGATGTTTGGGTCAGATACGACAGTCGGTTGGTAAGAATCTTGGATGAAAGTCAGCGGTTAGTTACGACTCACGTGGTTGTCGAGCGGGGACGTTTTCGAACCGAGCCGACGCATATCGCTGCGGAGAAGATCAGTCCCATCGAGCGTGGAATCGGGCATTTACACGGAAAAATGCGTCTCATCGGGCCTTCGTCGCTTCAGTGGGCCGACGCGGTCATCGCAGGCCGCGGTGTCGAAGCGTCTCGGGTGCTGCAAGGCGTTCTGGCGATGAGCCGCAAGCATTCTAGCGAAGACATCGAGCAGGCTTGCCAAAGTGCGCTGCGTAGCGGCGCGATCAACTGCCGCATCATTCGCACTCTCTTGAAGCGGCAGCCGACCGCTTCGCAAACGACCATGGAGTTCATGGAGGATCACGCGATCATCCGCCCGATCGCCGAGTACGCAAGTTTTATTCACGAGAAAGTTCAAGAAGGAATCTATCAATGAACAATACGATCACACCGATGCTGACGAAGCTTAGGCTCAGCGGCATGAACGAATCGCTCGAGGTGCGTCTTCACGAAGCATCATCAACAGGACTGACGCATCTGGAGTTCCTCGAGTTGATGTTGCAAGACGAACTGAACGTTCGCGGCGACCGTCAAATCGACCGACGGATAAAGAAGGCTGGCTTCCGAGATGTTCGTCGCTTGGAGGACTTTGACTTTGGATTTAACAAGACGATCAAGAAGAGTGCTGTGTTTGAGTTGGCGACCGGTCGGTTCGTTCGTGAACGTCGCGACGTGTTGTGGTTGGGTCCACCGGGGACCGGCAAAAGTCATCTGTGCCAAGCGATTGGCTTATCGATGATTCGCGCCGGGATGACGGTGTACTACCGAAGCATCTTCGACGTCGTTCGCGACTTCCTTCACGATGAAGCGATGGACGGTCACGAGCGGATATTGAAACGCTATTTGGAGCCGGACTTGCTGATCATAGACGACATGGGGATGAAGCAGCTTCCCAAGCGAAGCGGCGAGTATCTCTTCGAGGTGATCATGCGTCGTCACGACGTCCGCAGCACGATGATGACGAGCAACCGCCCGCTGGAGGAATGGGGCAAACTGATCGGCGATGTTCCCAGCGCGACGGCGATCTTGGACAGGTTCCTGCACCACAGCGACGTGATGCAGATCACCGGTCGGAGCTACCGAATGGGAAATTCGGGAAAAAGTTCAAACAGTACCAAAGCGCCAACCGGGTCGGCGACCGAAGAAGCTTAGGTCAAACAGTACCACTTGAGCTGAACCAGGCTCGCTCTCTCCAACTGGTACCGTTTGAGCCGCAAATAGCTGGTACCGTTTCGGGCGCCAATTGACATTCGAGACCGAGTCGTATGCGTCCATTATCGCATTACTACTTGCTCAATGCACACTCGTTACGCTTTTGGCGATGACGAGCAAGTTGCCTGAGATCATTCGATACGCCCTGCCGATAGCGGCCACCGTCGGATGTCTGTTTGTGCTAACGAAGCTCATGCCATTCGGTGTCCGAAGTGACGCTTTACCGCGAATGACGCTGTTGATGGCTGGCCACACCTTCGCAACGATGTTGAGCTCAACGTTGTACCGACAAATACAGGAGCACCAGACACTGCGACTGAAATTCCGTGTCAGCACCCTGATGACCTGGACGACGAGCTATTGTCAAATGTTGTGTTTTGATTTCCTGAATTAGGCGGCGATTTCATCCTGCATAATTCCGTCTTTGAAGGAACGTCCTTCGATGACGAATGCGATTTTCTCGTGGCAGTTCAGGCGTCTCCATTTCTTCGAA
>JBGTAI010000261.1:0-3873 GCA_041749955.1 Pirellulaceae bacterium
GGCAATGCTTACAGTCGTTGGCAGATGTCTCATCCATGATGACACCATTTTAACGGCTCCAGGTGAAACCCCCGATAGCAATTTCGCACTTGAAATCACGAGCAGTCCACCGTTCAAGGTCGAAGGCCGTGAACGGTTACATTCGATCAAGCCGCGATGACGAGTGACTTGGCCCAGGGCATTTGGGCCGATATCGCATTGCTCGCGGTTGCGTCAAACAAGAACGCGAGTCCAGAGTCAAGTGAAGCTGCCAAACAGGCGATCGAGACGGCTTGGAATGAACCGAATCGTCGCGGACGTTTGATGAAGGCTGCGGCGAAGGTAGAGAATCACTATTTGGATGAGAAGATCCTGTACGCTAGCAACGACAAGGACGCGTCGATTGCAGAGATAGCGAACGCTGTGATTGAGCAATTGAAGATCACACCGTCATCGACCGATGACACGCCAAAGATATCGACAATGTCACTTGCTGATGCACAATCCAAGGCGGTGGCGATGCATGGTGATGTACTGGTGGGCCAGCAGGTATTCACGAAGGCGAACTGTGTTGCCTGTCACACGGTTCGGCAAGACGAAGTCCAAAAGGGTCCCTACCTAGGGAATATCGCAAAGACCTACAAACGCCCCGAACTGGCAGCGGCAATTCTGGAGCCGAGCAAGACAATTGCTCAAGGCTTTGCCACGAACTCCATTTTGACAGTCGATGGTGCGGTTTTAACTGGATTTGTTACTTTGGAACTCAGCGATCGAGTGACGATCCGTGATCAACAGGGCAAGGAGATCACCATCGCAAAGGACGACATCGAAGTCCGAAAAACGTCAACAACGTCCGTCATGCCAACAGGTGTCATGAATGAATTCACGATTCATGAACTTGCTTCATTGATCGATTATCTCGAGTCGCTAAGCAAGTAGCAAAACAACGACCCATCACGCTTGGCGTGACGGGGCTGCTGCTTGGTTGGCGAGATCACGAATCTCACGCAAGACGGCAATGTGGCTCGCGGACCACTGACGCGTTGACCAATTGCCGTTTGACGAAAGTGACTCGTGCGATTCGTCGCCGAGCCCGGTGGTGTTTGCTGTTTTTACACGGCTCATGATCGCATCTCGAATCGCTTGAGCATCATCGACACCCTCGATGACACCGGAGTGCATTCCTAAACCGCCCGCTTGTTCCGCGTGCGATCCGCCGCCGCCCGCCGTTTCGACGACAACGTCAGCGATTCCATACCAACGTTGAAGCGGACCTTGCATGACTTTCACATTTTGGATGTTCTCGAACGTGATCGTCGATTCACGGATCACCCAGATTCCGCGTCGCAGTCGCATGCTGCGGTCGCTGAATACATACCACATCGTGTCATAGCGAAGGTGAATCGCCAGGATGCCGATTAGAACGATGAGGCACAGACCAAGCACAATTGCAGCCGCTGCGACAAGAAACCAGCCGCTTTTCACCGTTGCTAAAATGATCGAACCAACGACCAACGGGATCGCGACAATGGCCATGCCCAATCGGAACTGGAACTTCAAGTACTGAAGGTAGTTCAGTGACGGTTTGCGGGACGAAATGGGCTCGGTACCGTGAGTCGGCAATAGGGGCGCCTCGCGGGGCACACAGAAGATGCTCGAGAGCATGCCCCAAATACCTTCGTAAACCCATATCGATTGAGGTTCGTTCGAGTTGTTCATTGCACGGATCCTGGTTCAGCAAGTTTTCGCATTGAATCACGAATTTCGATGAGCAACTGGAGTGCTTCATCGCCAGGGGCGGCCGCATCGCTTGGTTCGGTTGAATCTTCGCCGCGTGCCCCTCGCATCTTTCCGTACAAGTAATCGCGTAGTTGGTCCGCTTGCAAAACTCCCTCGATGCTCATTTCCGGCGTGGCGCTTCCGGATGCTGTTTGCACAGCCACCGTCGCCAATCCGAACCACCGCTGGACGATGTTTCGAGTCAGATGAATGTCTTGGATTCGTCGGTGCGTCAGGTAGATCTCTTTTCGAAACAAGACGCCCCACTGCATCGCGATCCCACTCTCGTCGAACCGGTATCGAAGCGTCGCGTATTTGCAAAACGACGGAATCAGTGCGATGGGAAACAAAGGTCCCGCAAGCAGGCTGCAAAGGACGTAGTAGCGCATCAAGGCGGGAGCTGGCCGAGTGATCTCCTCAGCGCGAAACGCGGCATTTGGAGTGTCTTCTGGTTGATTCATCATGTGCTCTGTGCTTGCAGGCAGCGGTGTGTACACAATTGCGGTTAATCGAAGGTTCGTCGAGTATCGTTGGATCTTGCTGTCACGAACTGCAAAAAAGCAAATTGGTTCAGTTTCCAATCCCATAGGTTCGGCAACTCAAGAATAACAACCTGTCCCAGCGATTGCTGGCTTGTGCCGAACACTCCCAATTGACCAAGGTGCCCGAATGACGATCGACCTGACCACGCCGGCGCTATTGTTTTCCACGATCTCGTTGTTGCTACTCGCGTACACGAATCGGTTTCTTGCGCTGGCGACCGTCATTCGGACGCTGCATCGTGAATACCAAAGTTCGCAAGATCCCGTTGCGGCGGCTCAAATCGCGAACTTACGCAAACGCGTGAACTTGATTCGCGATATGCAGACACTCGGCGTCGCAAGTTTGTTGTTATGCACCGTTTGTATGGGGCTGTTATTTGCGGGATTAATATTTTTGGGCAAGGTCGTGTTTGCAATCAGTTTGGTGCTGATGGTCGGATCACTCACGATCTCGCTAGTCGAGATTCGCATGTCCGTCGGCGCTCTGAACTTGCAGTTAAGCGATATGGAACAGTAGTCGATCAGTCGCTATCGCTTGAAAGTGCGACGGTCACCGAACGATGGTCAGAGCCTGTGTCCGGTCCGACGACGTATTTCGAACATGCGACGCCGTTGCTCACGAGTGCGTGATCCAAGACCAGACCAAACGGAAATATCGGGTAACGGTACCACGTTGGTGTGATACTGAAGCGTTCGCTCGCTCGTCGCAGGCCACTCTGGTTTTCAAAGCGGGAAAAATGTGGTGACCATGGCGTGAGATTCAAATCCCCGACCAAAACGATTGGAGTTTCAGGCTCTTGGATCGTCTCGGCGCGAATGACGAACGCGAGTTGTGCAAGGTGATCGTTTCGCAATTGAAAGCCACTCAGACCGATCGGCGGGAGCGGGTGAGTTGCGATGATGCGAAAGCGTTTTCCACGATGCTGGATCGCCGCTGAGATGGACTCGATCTCAGTGTTCAACGTGAAGACTTCCGAGTCTTCGAACGGCAATCGAGAATAAAGGCCAATACCAAAGTTGCCGCGATCCATTGGACGTACGATGGCGTGCGGATAGGAATCGCTACATCGGGACCTCAGCACCTCAGCCAATGACGAACTCAGTTCCAAGACCGCGAAGACATCTGGGTTTTGACTGAGCACATCTGCGAAAATGTCTTCGTAGCGTTGATTGGATGTAAGTACATTCGTCACCGTGATTGTTAGCGGATCCGCTTGCGAACGACTTGAACTTGTGCTCGGAGTGGCGGGCAAAAACCAAGGAATGTGAATCACCAAACAGCAGCAAGTTACTGCGACCCAAGCCCATTTTCGAAACGCGAGACACGCTAGAAACATCGTCAGTAGAGCGAGGCACTGTTGAATCCGAAGGTTGGCCAACAGATCCGATAACCAATGCGACTGGGCGAATAGTGTCGCCAAGGTTGCCAGGGCCGTAACCGTTCACGGCCTTCGACCTTGAACGGTGGACTGCTCGTGATTTCAAGTGCGAAATTGCTATCGGGGGTTTCACCTGGAGCCGTTAAAATGGTGTCATCATGGATGAGACATCTGCCAACGACTGTAAGCATTGC
>JBGTAI010000262.1:0-8515 GCA_041749955.1 Pirellulaceae bacterium
ATGATGATGCGAATGATGCCTGTATTGAAGGCATTGGACAAAGATGGCGACGGAACGATTTCGTCAAGTGAGATCGAAAACGCTGTTGCAGCACTCAAGACGTTGGATAAAAACAGCGACGGAAAACTTGATATGGAAGAACTGCGTCCTGATTTCGCAGCCATGGGTGGACGTGGTCCCGGCGGCCCCGGCGGACCTGGTGGCGAACGAGGCCCCGGCGGACCTGGCGGTGAAGGTGGCCCTGGCGGCGGTCCGGCAGCGATGATGGAACGCGTGATGTCACAAGACAAGAACGGTGACGGAAAGCTCAGTGGCGATGAGATCTCGGAGCGCATGAAGCCAATGCTCGAACGTGCTGACAAGAACGGCGACGGAGCCCTTGACAAGGCTGAACTCGAAGCTGCCTTCCAGAACATGCCTCGCGGTGAAGGTGCGGGCCGCGGCGGATTTGGTGGAGGCCGTGAAGGTGGTGGCGAAGGCGGTGGTCGTCCCGGTGGCGATCGTCCACGTCGTCCAGAAGCTGAGTAAGCTCGAAGACCAGCTGACGACGCTCAAATAGTAAATTTTGGCTTGGGTTGAAACAGACGCCAACGGAACATGATTCCTTGGCGTCTGTTTTTTTTGAGCCCAGGTTCATCGAATCGTGCTGATTGCGGCGGTCGTGAAACACGATTCGAGGATGTGTGATATTGACACTGTTGCTGGCACGGGTGGACAAGCACCGAACTTGTAGCGGCGAAACATGACGTGCGCCCACGAGCAAAATTCAATGGGCGAAAACTCGATGCGGCGTTGTCCGTTCGTTCTATTTGCGATCTGTCTGTTCGGTTGCCTTCGAACCGAAGCGACTGAACCCGATGCAGATATACCCGTTGTCGATGTCGCCAACTTCGCAAGCCCTGATCTCTCTGCGATCATTGAGTTCTCTGACGCCGAACCAATGATCTCATTCGAGACGCACGACGCGTTCTGTCAAGCTCCGGCGATATTGTCACCCGATGATGAACAGCTTGCACACCCATGGAATGTATCAGTCGACTTTCTCGTCCTCTCGAGATCCGATCGAGTCAAGTTCACGCTGCCGACGTTTGCTGATCCGGTGGAGCTCGTCACGCACTCCGGAGCCAACTTAGGGATGCGGTTGACTTTAGCCCGAAATTTCGCTGGACCAGTCGACAGCTTACCGCAAGTCGAGATGCGCTACATGCACGCTGCTGGCCAAGAAGATTTCATACAAAACGCACCCGCCATCGTCGAGTATGACCACGACGTCCGAGCTTCGATCCAGAGTCTTGAAGCGAGCGTCGGCTGGCTGAACTTTGAAGCCCATTCGCGAACGTTCTATCTCGGCCCGCGAATGATCGAGATGTCGGATCGAATGGACTTCTACAATTCAACGCCATTCGCCATGACCGGCAACCGAATCTCCGCCAAGAACTCACTTGCCGGTGTGCAGGCTGGCGCGAAGCAAAGTTGGCAATGGCGATATTTCAGGATCGATGGGCGAGCCAGTTGGGGAGCGTACTACAACCGCGTCGAGCGAGAATATTTAGACTTTGTCAGCACCGTGCCTGTGCACTGGACCAACACCTATTCGAGGTCCAGCGAGACGGAGCTCGATTTCTCGTACACACCGAACGATCGATTTCGCATCACAGCAGGGGTCTACGGACTTTTGCTGAGTAACGTGGCCCAATCGCGTCACGAGAATTCAAGAGACTTCAACGGCAAGCCACTGCTGTACTTGGGCTTGAGCTGCGGCGCGACCTACGAATTCTAGCGTCGGTTGTCGATTGAAAGTGCCAGCATGAACAGTCACCGTTTTAGGAGTCGGTTTCTGCCCCCGATGGATTGTAAAGAACCCAATTCGGCCACCGGTTGTGTTCGCAACATTCGCCATCGACATTGATCGTAATTGCGGGCGACGTTCCGTTACTCGGCAACGAATCACCGTCTTGTCGGTTACGAGATGCTCCAGCGGATTGTGGCTTGTGCCTTCCGATGATCAATTAAGATGTTGGGCGTGGCACCGTTGAGCCATGCGTTGATATCGCTTCACTGGTAGAACATGGATTTCCGCATTGCCGGAAGAACATGTTCTGCTCCGTCCACAATTCAAGATTGCACACAACAGTCATCATTGGAGAGTTGCCTCAGTATGTCACATCCTCGATTCAGAATTTCGGTTATAAGGTTTTCATATTGGACGTTTTCCTATTGGACGCTCGCAATCTTGATGAGCGGGCTGGTCAGTGGGGCGGAACCCGCGGTTCCAGTATTCAAGGATGGCGAAGCCCAAGTGGTGAAAGCGTTCGAAGACGCTGACTTTTGGATTCGCCATGACTTGTGGGTTGAGACTGAGTTTGATTCTGACGGTGATGAAAAGCCTGATCGAATGCACGTCAGCGTTACACGTCCACGCCAGACTGAAACCGAAGGGCTGAAGCTGCCTGTGGTCTATGTTTCGAGTCCCTATTTTGCGGGAACCGGTGCCCAGGGCGACGAGTACTTCTGGAATCCTCGACAAGAGCTCGGTGCGACGCCTCCAGAGCGAAAGCGTTTCCCAGCGGTTGAGATAAACAGCACTCGTCCCATCATTTCAAAGTCACATACAAGCGAATGGGTGCCACGCGGTTACATCGTCGTGCATTCGTCTTCACCAGGGACAGGACTCTCGCAGGGGTGCCCGACCGTAGGCGGTGACAATGAGTCGCTCGCACCGAAAGCCGTTGTGGATTGGCTCTGTGGTCGCGGTAAAGGCTTCACGACGCCGGACGGCGATGAGGCTGTTGTCGCAGACTGGTGCACCGGCAAAGTCGGCATGACGGGCACTTCGTATAACGGAACGATTCCTTTGGCAGCTGCGACTACGGGAGTCGACGGCTTGGAAGCGATCATTCCGATTGCACCCAACACGTCCTACTATCACTACTACCGATCCAACGGATTGATCCGACACCCGTTCGGCTATCTCGGTGAAGACATCGACTACTTGTACGACTTTATCCATAGCGGTAACGAACCACGACGCGATTATTGTGATTGTGAAGTGCGAGACAAGGAGATGGCGGAAGGATTCGATCGAGTCACAGGTGATTACAACGAGTTTTGGGCCGGGCGTGATTACTTGAATGATCTCGAGCCGTTGAAAGCCGCTGTGTTGATGGCACATGCGTTCAATGATTGGAACGTCGTTCCCGAACACAGCGTGCGCATCTATGAAGCCCTCAAAAAGACGGGTGTCCCCGTCCAAGCCTTCTTTCATCAGGGAGGTCACGGGGGTCCGCCGCCGATGAAGATGATGAATCGGTGGTTCACGCGATACTTGCATGGGATTGAAAATGATGTGGAGAAAGATCCTCGTGCATGGATTGTTCGTGAATACGACGAGCAAGAGAAACCGACTTCCTATGCCGATTATCCGAACCCCGCCGCTGCTCCCGTGACGCTCTATTTGCAAGCAGGAGCTCCTGAGCACGGTTCACTCGCGCTAGCGGCAACGCCGAACCAGGGCACGGAGACTGTCATCGACAATTTCTCATTTGGCGGAGCCACACTCGCCCAGGCTGAATGGACCGAGCATCGGCTGATGTACGTAACGGAGCCACTGAGTAAACCCATCCACATTTCAGGAACGCCTAGAATCACAGTCAATGTCGCAAGCAGCAAACCAGCGACCAATCTGTCGGTCTGGCTCGTCTCACTACCCTGGGCGACCGGTGGGAAATCACGAATCACCGATAACATCATCACCAGAGGCTGGGCGGATCCACAAAATCACCGATCACTGACAGAAAGCGAACCACTCGAGCCAGGCAAATTTTACGAGGTAACGTTCGACCTCCAACCCGATGATCAAATCATCGCTGAGGGCCAGCAAATCGGATTGATGATCTTTTCGAGTGATCGTGATTTCACATTGCATCCGACACCGGGAACAAAATTGACCGTCGACATTGACAAGACGTCGATCACGTTGCCAGTCGTCGGTGGCGAATCGCAACTTCGTGAGGCGTTCTTGCCAAAAGCAACAGATAAATAGGCCGACCTCGCCACAGACACAATATCGTCGATCGCGAGGCGAACCCGCTACGATCATTAGCGCGAGTGGAAAGCCAACGCACTTTGGTGATGGCTGTCTTATACATCCTTTGTTCTATCTCTTCGGAAGTTGGGTTCGGTATCCGAGAACCTTCGCGAAAAAATGAAAAATAAGTAGCCGCCCCGATCCTTTCCTTACACACCATATTGATCCAGCGTCTTCAAATTAGCCTGGAGCCCATCTCCGCTGGACGGAACTGAACCTGCAATGGTCAAAACGATTGGAATCATTACAAGTTCTCCAACGGTGCCGAGAAAAAATCCAACTCGCACTGCATCGCATAACGATAGGCGTCTTGAACCATTGGACTGTTCGATGCGATTTCGTCGAGCAACGATTCGAGTCGTGCACAGAGCTGCCCGAACTCGTCCCCGGAATAGGCTTGGATCCACTGTTCATAAGGATGACCTGGTCTTAACGAATTCGCAAGTTCATTGCCCAGATGCTGGTACACTCGCATGCAGGGTACCATCGCGGCGACAATCTCAGCGAGGCTGCCATGCCAGGCAACTCGCAAAAGAAAATCGGTGTAAGCTCTGGTGGCCGCGTAAGGTTCGACGTCATCCAGGTCGATGCCAAGCGTCGCCGAGTAGCTTGCGTGCAATTTGAGTTCGTCCAAGACACCGGTCATAAGATCGTGGAACACACGTGCGCGCTCGAAATCATCACTCTTTGCAGCTGCCAATGCGTACGCTTTCAGAAAGGCACGCAAGAAAAACGCATCCTGTGCGACATATCGCCGGAATACGTCGCGATCGAGCGTGCCATCGCCCATCCCACGCACGAATGGATGTTCGAGAAGGCAGTGTGCCAAGTCGGCGTTACGTTGCCAAAGGGATGCGTGCAGCATTTATCCGTCCCAAGTCATGCACCAGAAGTCTTGCTCGTGTCGCAAAACTTCGTTGAACTGCCGCTGCTGGATTGCATCCGGCTCACGGTCGCAAATGCCGAGTAGCTCAGTCACATATTCGACAAACAGCGGATTGGACCAACGCTGGATGAATTCGGCATAGGGTCCGGAGGCTTCGAGCGAACTCCAAGCACATAGATAGGCGGCTTCGACGCCGAATAGGATCGGCAGCAACACTTCAACGGGTTGCGTGTACGCGGCGGCGATGAGGTAATCAACGTATCGCCTGCACGTTGGATGGCTCGCTGCGTTCAAGTCAAGATCGTACATCCTCGCTTTTTGCTCAAACCAATCCAGCTCACCGTCGAGACCGCTGAGTCCGGCGATTAGAACCTTTTGCGCCGGACGAGGCGTCTTGGCAACCGCAACTGCTTGAAAGGCTGCGAGTCCTTTCGCGAACGCATAGTCTTGAACGAGCCATCGGTGGAACGCATCGCTCGGCAAATTGCCGTCGCGAATGGCGGACAGAAAATCAGCATTGGTCCCCTTCCGCCACAAGTCGCCGGCCCCCAGCACGAGCGGAGACTGTTCGATCAACTGCAGACTCATGAATGCCCGGTCATCATTTTGGACTTCGCCATCGCATCCTCGGCCATTTGGATGTACTTGTGTTCGTCGGTTCCCGCAAAGGCACGCTGGTACGTGACGCTCAGCGCCGTCCAACTGAACGAGTCAGTCGGTTCCAACTCACTTACGCGGACACCATGTTCGATCGCTTTGTCGTGTTGGTTGACTTTCCCATAGACGACTGCAAGTGCTGAGTGTGCCAACGTGTAACCGGCGTCGATTGCCAAAAGTTCGTGCAGCTTATCAATCGCCGCTTCATACTGCCCGTCGTCTTTGAGGCGATCGGCTTCATCGTAAAGTTGATTGGTACTTGTCATTAGTCTTTTTTGTCCGCTAGAGGTGCTTTCTGTTCCGTGATTACTTCGCACTTCTCTGACATTTCAGCGTTTAACGCCGCATACGCCGCCCACTCCTCCGGCAAATTGTCCTCATGGTAGATGGCTTCCACTGGACATTCTGGAACACAGGCTTCGCAGTCGATGCACTCCTCCGGTTGGATGTACAACATCTGTTCGCCCTCGTAGAAACACTCCACAGGACAGACCACGACGCAGTCCGTGTATTTACAACCCGAGCAGGGCTCGGCAACCACATGTGTCATTTCAGTTCTCCTTTATAGAATGTCTTCGGATAGTTCATGACCGGATAACAGGACCGACTCAAGATGTTGTCGCACCGCTGGTAACTCGACGCCTTGCACAACATCGTTGGCGAAAGCGAAGATCAGAATCTTGCGTGCCAGTTCGGCGGGGATTCCTCGC
The DNA here is from genome assembly GCA_041749955.1 of Pirellulaceae bacterium. Taxonomy (GTDB): domain Bacteria; phylum Planctomycetota; class Planctomycetia; order Pirellulales; family Pirellulaceae; genus JBBSJZ01. The sequence continues at coordinate 6,341 of JBGTAI010000262.1, forward strand.
GAACGCAAATAGTGCATCGCGGCCTCGTCCAATTCACCAATCGTCGCACCGTGGGTACAACGCACGTCATCGGCGTAGATTTCTAATTGCGGCTTCGTGTTCACAACCGCATCGTCCGACAACAACAATGCTTGGTTGCTCTGCTTCGCGTCCGTCTTCTGGGCATCTTGATGGACAAAAATCTTTCCGTTGAAGACACCCCTGGCCTTGTCGTCCAAAATGCCTTTGTAGAGTTCGTAGCTGTTGCAATGCGGCTTGGCATGGTCGATGCGCGTACGGCAATCCATTAACTGAACGCCCTTTGGCATATATAAACCATTGAGCGTCGTTTCAATTTGCTCACCATCGAGCACGCAGTTCAATTCGTTGCGAGCGAGCGAAGCTCCAAATGAGAAGTAATGCGAGCGGAACCGACAGCTGGTCCGTTGATCGACCCCAGTCAACGCGATGTGCAACGCCCCCACTTGTTCATGCTGGAGCTTGTGGTGGTCGAGTTCGGCACTTTCATCGAGGGTGACTTGAGTGATCGCGTTGGTGAAGTAGGCATCACCATGACCCAAGTAGCTTTCAATCACATGAGCCTTGCTGTGCTTGCCAACCCGAATCAAATTGCGTGGATGCGAAACGGTGGGACTGCTTCCGATCGACAGGAACACTAGATGGACGGGCCGATCCAAGACGACACCATCGGGAATATGAATGAACGCCCCATCGTTGATGAAGGCCGTATTGAGTGCGGCGAACGGGGAATCGCCAAAATTGTGGTCGCTGGATAGAAATGCTTCCACGTCGCTAGGGCGATCGCAAATGACGCTCCCCAAGTTGTCAATGACGACGCCGGCGGACAAGTCATGCTTCAGTGACCATTCGTCGGAGTAGCGACCGTTGATGAACACCAAACGGTGAAATTCTTCGTCCAGCGTGGCTTGCTGAACAAGTGCCCTGATGTTGTTGTTTAATGTTTCGTCATCTGAACGCGCAAGCGAAGCCAATTCGTAGGGACGCGCTGCCAATGACGTGATATTCGTAAACCGCCAGTCCTCAAGTCTTTTCGTTGGAACACCAAGACGCGTGAATGTGTCGAATCCCCGTTGACGCAATTCAACGAGCCAAGCTGGCGAGGTTTGCCGTTGGAACGTTGCGTGTTGTTCTTGATACGTTTCGTTTTCGGTGGCGATCATATGTGTCAGTCGAGGGAAGTCGAAATGTTTCTGGAATACTTATGTGAGCCGACAGCGATAGCTGCGGGTTCCCGGCGGGCGATCAAGACTCTCAACTCCCGCGGCTAGCTCACTGCAGCTGCACCCGCGGCTAGCGCCGTCGGCTCACGCAAAAATTAGGGCTAGCACTGTCGGCTCACGCAAAAAATAAGCAGTGACAAAGCACTACGAAACAGCAAGCTCTTGCAGAAAACCGTATCCCTTGTCTTCCAGTTCCAGTGCCAATGATTTGTCGCCTGATCGGACGATCTTGCCACCGGCCAGCACATGAACTTTGTCGGGCACGATGTAATCGAGCAATCGTTGATAGTGCGTTACGACGATGGTTGCTCGCTCGGGGCTTCTCAATGCGTTGACACCATCGGCAACAATTTTCAACGCGTCGATGTCCAAGCCGGAATCTGTTTCGTCGAGCACCGCCAGTTTGGGTTGCAGCATCGCCATTTGAAGAATCTCGTTGCGCTTCTTTTCACCACCCGAGAAGCCTTCGTTGACTGAACGCTCCATCATGCTTTTGTCCATCCCGAGTCGATCCAGGTTCTCTTTGAGCAAGTCGAGGAATTCAGTTCGCTTAATTGGCGGTTCGCCGTGATACTTGCGAATGGAGTTCATGGCGGTTCGGAGGAAGTACTTGTTGCTGACGCCAGCGATTTCGACGGGATACTGGTACGCCAGGAAGACGCCCTCAGCGGCCCGCTCTTCGATCTCCATCTCCAGCAGATTTTTTTCGTAGTAGAGGATTTCACCTTGGGTGACTTCGTAATCGTCGCGGCCCGCGATCACGTGCGCCAGCGTGCTTTTCCCAGAGCCGTTCGGGCCCATGATCGCGTGGACTTCGCCGGCGGCGACTTGCAAGTTGATCCCGCGGAGGATTTCGGTGTCCAACGTGCGAGCGTGTAGATTCTTGATTTCAAGCATGGGTGTTTCAGTCAATGTTTTTGTAGAGATTTGATTG
>JBGTAI010000263.1:0-55289 GCA_041749955.1 Pirellulaceae bacterium
ATTTCGTCGAACCGAGGCGTACGATGGCTGGCAATGGGAACCCCAAAGCATGAGCATCAAAAATGAAAGTTCTCCTACATTGGCGACGTAACCCCGCAAATCACGGCGTTTTTCAATCCATGTTATTGGAATGCGCCCCATTCTACGCCGCTTGCTCCTCATCAACCTATCTCTCGGTCACAGCGCATCGCTTCACGGCGCATCACTTTCTCTGGCTCTTTCAAATTCAGCTCAAGTGACAGCATGCTAATTGGCCAAAAACGTTTCACAAGCGAGCATCGAGTCACTGTTGCCATCGAACTTTACAGCAAAACGTTGCAACAGACGCCTGAACGGGAACCTAGCCGACAAAAAACGGCTACTGGGCCGTGTCTTCGTAGATCGGCAAATGCCTATAGTAGACTTCGAGGTTGAGCAGGTTCATCGTCGTGACGTAGATGCGACCGCCGTGTGGACTCCATCGGTCGGGGACCGGCAACTCGGGGTCCCAACTTCCAGACTCAGGCCCGTTCTTGATCTGGCCCGACAACAACATCGGATTCAAATACCGATTCCAATTCTCCCAGTACTCACCGCCCATGTGGAACATCACTTGAGTCGCGTAGTACCAGTAATAGGTATCGCGTTGCGGTGACCGCGTCGTGCCAAGTTGAGGTGGAAACTCAAGGAGATACTCCGCCGCGGATTTCATCGCCTCGTGATCGCGACGCCAACCCGAGTACATTCGCATCAGCATCCCAACAGCTGTCATTGTGGGTGTCACCATTCGACCGTGACGCTGGGCGACAGTATCGGGAGCATAAGGATTGTATCGATATCGGTCTTCGCGTCCGGGTGCTTGTTTCGCGAGTTCGAGCCAACGATTGATGCCCTCGTAGGCTTCTTTCGGAACTTCGAGTCCTGATAGTTCACCGCTCTTGATCGCCATCATCATCCATCCAGTCACACTCGTGTCACTACTGACCTGGGCCGAGTACCGCCAACCACCACGCTGATGGTGTTGTGTTTCGACGATGTAGTTGACTGCCATCTGCGCTGCTTCACGCAACTCAGCATCTTGCGTCATCCCATACGCCTCACACATCGCAAGCGACGCAATTCCGTGACTGTAAAAAGCTACATTGCGATCGCTGATTTCGTTCTCAGTGCGATAAAGATCCCCATTAGTTTTCTGGTTGTCGATGAGGAACTGCAGCCCCCTCGCGACCGTCGCGGCGTATTGGTGTTGTCGATGCGTGTAGCCAGCACCTTGATAAGCCAATAAACACAATCCGGTGGCGGCCGTGTCACTTCGCAACAGCACTTCATCACCGTGCCCCTGGAGCGACCAACTGCCATCCTTATTTTGGATTCGAGCAAGATATGCCAGCCCTAGTTCGATCGCTTCTTCGGTCGCGGGTCCAACCATTCCCGCGGGCGTCGGTGCGGCGCCACCGCTGGTGCGCATGACTCGCCGATTAAACGACTCAACAGCCGCAATCTTGGTACCAGCCGCCGCTGTCGGTCCACCAACTTCGCGACGAGGCCGTGTTTCTCGACTGATATCTAGGGCCGCAATGTCGGGCTGCTCTGGCGATGGCACAACACCCACGTTCGGATCAGGCCGATCCGCAAGTCCAGCCGTTGACTCTCTCAGCATCAAGTCGAGCATCGGGCTGGCGCCGACAACGCCCTGGTTCATCGCTGGCGAAGTACTCGCACCGCTTCGCATGGGTTCTCGAAGCGATCGATCGAGCTCAGCAATTCGACCGTCCAATAGACTTCCTGCCGCGGTCGCCTCGTTCATCTCACCAGGTGTCGCGCCAGCGATATCCGCCAAACTTGGTGTGTCGCCGGCAATGATGCCACCAGAATCGATCGGCCGAGCAACTTTCGCGGGAGCACGCATCGAATCGCCCTCACTGATGGCTGGTAATCCAGCTTCACCAAGTTCACTGTTACGAGCTTCCGCCCCCGCTGGACTCGGTTCGGCATCAGCAGCTTGACTTGACGCGCCCGTCGCCTCACTCATCGAAAGCTGTGCACCACTAGTTGCTTGCTGTCGTTGATTCGGCAAGTCAATCGGTGAAAGCAAACGGTCCGAAGCTTCAACTTTTGCGATCGCAACGGTTGGCGGCGCTGGAGCGGAACCTACAGGACGTGGCGCGGATTGCGTGGTACGAGTTCGTTTCTGGGGATTCGACGAAATGTCGCCGATTTTCGGCAACGACTCACTGGTCATACGACTTGCCGCAGCCCGACTCGTGCTCGGCACTTCCGGGGATTCAAGGATTGATGGACTCGGCATTGCCGGAGCAATATTCTCGCGTCGGGTCACCGTTTCACTACGTTCGACACTCGCAAGATCAGATGATGGATTCGGCTCTGCTTGCAACGAAGGGGCAACGGGCTCACTCATCGTTGCCTCCATCACATCCGATGACGCAACGCTACGTCGAGCCAACTTCGACGGCGAATCAGCCGGTCGGGGCTTACTCACCTCTGGCTGTTTCCTCGGCACCAAGAACTCTTCGAGCACCTTGGGTTCAAGATCCTTCGGTCGCGGCATTTCCAGTTCCGCCGCCGACCGCTGTACCGGCGGGATTCGACGTTCCTCTTTGGGGATTACTGGTGAAGCCGTCTCCGTCTCGACGGGCTGTGACCAATCGGGAACTCGGACGGTCTGTTGCGGTGTTTCAAACAGATACTCGGGCACGGTCTTGCGTACCGGCGAGCGTTCTGGCTTGACGCCCGTGAACGCTTCCGGAAAGTACTGAGTGAAGATGACGACATTGATGGCAAGTAACAGCAACAACAAGTGAACGAAGAGACTAAACAACAAGCCAAGCTGGATGGATTTTTGAACGTAACGCGACGCGACACTGCGCAGCGAGATATCCAAGATCAGCGCCACAAACGGCACTGCAATCACATACGTCCAACCGTTGAACATCCAACGTGGTTCGTCGAATCGGAGCTGAGTTACAACAATGAACAGCACCAGACCGGCAAGCGCGGTCAGCGACAAATCCAGTGGCCACATGCGTTCGTTACGAACGACGTCGCGCGGCTTGGCTGCCTTGCGAACGGGCACTGACCGAGGTGCTGTACGAGCACGATGAGGACGTTTCGAACTCAACTCTGGGGCCCCTCTTTCGTCGTCACGGAATAATCTGTGACACCTGAGCGGTTACAAACATCCATGACACTGACAACGGGCTGGAACGGTGTATCACGATCAGCGCGGATCACTGCCGTTTGGTTCGTTGGATTCTTGGCCACGGCCGCGATCAACAATTGCTCTAACTCATCCATGTTGGTGGTCTGGCCCGACAAATAGATGAGCCCTTGGGCATCAATGTCGATGACCACTTCGCGAGGCTTACCCGTCATCGGCGACGCACTCATCGCTGACGGAAGCACGATATCAAGTCGCCGCTCTTCTTCCTCAAACTCACTCGTCACGAGAAAGAAAATCAGCAGCAAGAAAACGACGTCAATCAAGGGCGTCAAACTGAGCGTTCCCGCGACCGTCGAGCGTTTGATTCGGATCGCCATAGCTAGCTCCTCGCTGACGCAGCAGTCGCTTCAACTGCCGATGGCGCTGGTGGCGGAAGTGGCGGCACGGCAGCATCTGCACGCTCCAGCGGCTTCATTGCTCCCGTCGGATCGAGCCGTGTTCGCCCCGTGAATCTCGCTAAACCTGGTGCAACATCAAATGCCAACTCTTCGATTTGGTGAAACAACCTCGACAATCGGTTCTCTAGATACTGGGCTAAAATCGCCGCAGGAATCGCAACTACCAATCCAGCCAACGTGGTCACCAGCGCTGTATAAATCCCCTCCGAGAGTTGCTCACTGCGACTGCGATCAGGGGTCAACGTCGTTGACTCATGAAATGCAACGATCATTCCCCAAACCGTACCGAGCAATCCCATCAACGGTGTTGCTGCCGCAGCCAAATTCAACCAACGAATGGGGCCCGCATAATCGTCTGCTTCACGTTGGGCCGTTTCCGTCGCGGTTCGCTCAATGTCGCCAAGCGATTGCCCCGTACGAAGCAACATTGCCGAAATCACTCGCGCAGCCGGCGACGGCGACTCGCCACAAATTTCGTACGCAGTCGAGGGACTGAACGTGTCATAGTTTTCCGCCATCGCTTCGAGTTCGTTGACAAGGGACGGTGGCAAAACCTTCTTTGTCCTCAGTGTCAGCAAACGTTCGACGGCAAGCGTCACCACCAACAAGCTCATCAGCCCGATCGGGATCATGAAGCTTCCGCCACGCGAAATCAGCGACAGCAAGTCGATTCCCGACGGCTCAACAATCGGAGGCGGCTCCATTTCCCCCGGATCGTTCATCACCGATTGGATCTCAGACGCCTCGACCGCAACATTGGATTCATCTTGTCCAATCGCCATACCGAAACAAAAGGTCGATACAGCGAAGACGAAAGAGAGTAGCATCCAGCCAAATTTACGTTGAACTAGCATCACTGTTTATTTATGTCCTGAAGACGTTCTTTCGATTTCGCAACCAACTCGTGTGTTGGGTGTTTATCGATGACGTATTGAAAAAATGTGGTGGCGAATTGTTTCGCCTTGTCGCGGCTGCTCGCTGATTTCGCTTGCTGCATCAAGACTTCCGAACACCGGCCCGCCTCGAACCCGCTCTTGGCTTGCCAATTCTTTATCTCATCCGGTGCTTTCTCGGCACCGTATCCGTACATCACACGTTGAAAATCGGTAATCGCTTGGTCAAGCTTGCGTTGACCAAAGCTGATTTCACCCATCATGAATCTTGCTCGAGCGGCGAGTTCGTTGCGATAATTGTCAGCAACTTGCGCGAAGAACTTGAGCGCTTTCTCATCATCACCGAGCTGTTGATAGGTAAATCCAGTCTCGTAGAAAACTTGCGGCAAGTACGTGGTCCCAGGAAAACGCGTTCGAAGTTCTTCATACCACTCTAGCGCCTCCTTCCACTGTTTCAACTGTGCCGCACTCTGTCCACCGTGCAGCAAAACCAGCTCGCGAACTTGCCGCTCGGCAGGATCTCGCAACGATTTTGCTGTCTCGTCCGCATCACGAATCCGCTGGCGAGCATCAACATACGCTTTCAGCGCCGCTTCAAATCGCGAATTCTTAAAGTCAGCTTCGCCGATCATCATCAGCGCATCGACGACCAATGCACCGTCGGGATGTTCTTTCGCTTGAGTACGAAAAACTTCAGACGCTTTGTCATACTCAGCTAACTTGAAACGACTCCAACCCAACCGGTAATACGCCTTCTCGGACAACAACGGGTCATTCGCGCTCTTCGCTGCCAACTCGAATCGCTTGGCAGCCTCCGCCCAATTATTTTCTGCATACTCATGCTGACCGACAAAAAATGCCGCTTCGCTGGCAAGCTCGTCACCAGGATGCAACTCCAAGAGTTGGGCGAACTTACTCGACGCTCCGCCCGTGTCACCGGCTTCGTTGAGCAGCCACCCCCATTCGTAGAGCACCTTTGGCATCGAAGGATAATTCGGCACTTCCGTCGCAAGCCGTTCCAAATACTTTGCGGCTCTACCTGGTTGCTTGTTCTTTTGCTCAACCAAAGCCATTTCATACAATGCATGACCAAGGTTGATTCCAACCGGTTTCATCTCAAGGTATTTCTCGAGATCACCTTTAGCTTGATCTGCTCGATCAAGATGCCGAAAGCTCACACCACGAGCCAAATAAGAGTCACCCGCAATTGGATGCGACGCATAGTCGGCCAGCAACTCATCCAAAATGACCACCGCGTCTGCGTGCTTTTGAAGTTGCATGAGAGACCACGCCTTGCCGTATTGGGCATACGGATACAACCCAGGGTCCGACGACGCGCCGAGCACCTCATCGTACAACTCGATTGACCGCGTGAAACTCCCTTCGTTGCTCGCTAATTGCGCGAGCTTGTACTTCGCTTGAGCCGCCATCCGACCATTGGGGTTGTCGCTGATGATCTTCTTCCACTGAAGCACCGCCCCATCCCGGTTTCCGCTCGAGAGTTTGCTCTGAGCCGAAAGTAATCTCGCTTCATCGGCTCGCACCCAAGTGGAATCCAACTCGTAACTGGCATCAAAGTCCTTTGCCGCTTGCTCAGCTTTCCCGGACATCATGTTCGTCTGGCCGATCAAGAACTGAGCTTCAGCAAGGTTGCGTTTGTCCTTCCAGGAAACCGTTTCCTGCTTCAGCAATTGTTGCGTTTCGTCGAACTTCCGATTCGCGATCAAACTCGCCGCACCACGAAGCACCCACAACGGTCGCTGGGGATTGTCTTTGGAGCCTTCGGCAAGAAGTTTCTGGTAGCCCAAGGCAGCCTTGTCGCCTTGACCGCTCAGCAATTGACTCTCGGCCATCACGAACAACACATCTTGCGCGAGCGTGTTGCTGGCAAACTTGGCGCTAAACTCCTCCGCCAACTTAATTGCCTCGGCGTGCTTACCCATTTGCATCGACGAAAACGCGGCGTTGTAAAGAGCTCGCGGTGCCAACGAATCTTGCGGATGCTCGCGATACGTTTTCTCGTAAGCAACAATCGATTCAGCAATCGTTTCTGGTTTCGCTGACAGGGCTTCCGCATAATCCAACTTCAAAGCGACAAGAAACTCGCCATCCGCACCAGCGTCCAGCTGCTTCTTCGCAACGCGTTTCGCTCCTTCAGGATCATTTCGACCAAGGGCGATTCGAGCGAGCCAGTGGGCTGCTTCGGTTGCCGCGGCTGGATTACTCTGGCTGAGGACTTCGACAAATCGCTTCTCGGCCATATCCATTTTGCCGCCGCGATAAGCACTTTGTGCCGATGCAAGTGTGGCACTCGCGGCGTACTTCGAATTTGGATACTCCTTTGCGAGTCGATCGTAAGCAACCGCCGCGTCGGCTGGCTGGTCACCCTGTACCAATGCGAACCCTTGTCGAAACAATGCATACGCCGCGTCATCTGGGTTATCCGATGACTCGATCGCAGCCGTAAAGGACTTCGCCGCATCAGCGTATTTCTGTTGCATGATCAACATGTCGCCCATCCGAAGATGCACGTCGGTCACCAAATTGCCTTTTGCGCACTGATCCAACAATTGTCGATAGGACGCGATTGCCTTGTCGTAATCTTTGAGGTCTTCATAAGCAACGCCACGCGCATAGAACGCATCGCACCGCAGTGGTGAATCTTTGGCACTGGCTAGATTCAACAGCTCGTCATAAAACTGAATGGACTCTTTCGGCTTTGACAATCCATACGCCGCCTCACCGCCATAGAACAACGCACGATCCAGGTAGCTGCTTTTCGGATGCTCTTTTCGCAATTGTGCGAAAGTATCCAACGACGCTTGCAACCGCTTTGCATCTCGCTGTTGGCCTTCGCCGGCGGAGGCATACAAACACCAACCGCGGTTCACAAGACTCTCTTCGCGGAGATCGTATTCCTTGTCCTTTAGCGCTGTTGCAAATGCTTCCGCCGCCGCAACATAGTCAGGCTGTTCCTGCTGCATCAAACACACACCCAGATAGTGCGCAGCTTTTGGCACCATTGGATCGTTCGGATACCGCTCCAAGAAGCTTCGCCAACCTTCGACGGCAAGCGGCAGCGCACCGTTGGTCTGGAAGTTCGCCGCATCCGCGTAAGCCGCCATCGACTCTTCGGTCGACTCCTCGGCCAAAACGTAGCAAGAACTCAACGTCAAACAAACGGCGACCACAGCCAAACGAACTGTGACAACAGCCAAACGAACTGCGACGTGAGACAAAGTTGTGCGGTGGTCGAATCGAGCGACAAGCTTACCAAACACAAACACACCCCATGAAAATTTCCGGGTCAGACTTCCAAGCAAACGCTCTAGTCTAACGGTGTCCACCGTCGCTCGATAGTTCGTCCGCCTATCTTGCCAGATCCGTGCATTCCCCCAAGCGTGACCTGTTGCTAGAGGTCGTTGACGACCGGCCTAACGTCGCCCTCCATTCCCTAGAAGACTGCCAAGCGTGGGGGTGAACCGCTTAATCGCCGAATATTGACATCAATTTGGCCTCACATCCGCCCAAAGACTCTCCCCACGCGATCCGACTCTCTACTCACACAATCCAGGGGATTCGACTACGCTTGAGGCCGAAGTTATCCACGTCATTGTCTCTCTTACGCCCAGCAAGCTGATCACCGTGTCCTCCAAAACGTATCTTGTCACCGGCGGTGCCGGCTTCATTGGCTCGCACCTCACTGAATCACTTCTGTCCGCTGGGAACCGGGTGATCGTTGTTGATGACTTGTCCACCGGCCAAGCCTGTAACCTCGACGGCGTGAAGTCGCACCCGAATCTAGAATACGTCCAAGCAAGCGTTGGCGATCCCAACGTGGTGAATGAATACGTCGACCAAGCCGATTGTGTGTTTCACTTAGCCGCCGCCGTGGGCGTCGCGTTAATCGCAAAACAACCGATCCAAACAATCGAACGAAACGTCTACCCCACACAACTCATCCTGAACCGACTTGGCAAACGAGTCGAGAAAGGTGACAAGGTGTCATGCTTCATCGCCAGCACCAGCGAAGTGTATGGAAAGAACCCCAAGAGCGTCTGGTCCGAAGAAGACGATCTTGTTTTTGGCGCAACGACCAAGCCGCGATGGAGCTACGGCGTCTCCAAGGCCATCGACGAGTTCCTGGCGCTCGCGTTCTTCAAAGAGCGTGGCTTGCAAGTTGTCGTTGGCCGATTCTTTAACGTGGTCGGACCACGTCAAACGGGCGCTTACGGCATGGTGCTTCCGCGATTCGTTTGCTCCGCCCTCAAAGGTGAATCGCTCGTCGTTCACGATGATGGCAAACAAGAACGATGTTTTGCTCACGTGGATGACGTCGTCGCCGCGGTCATCAAGCTCACCGAATCCGCCTCAGCCGCCGGTCGTGTTTACAACATCGGTAGCGACCAAGCCATCTCGATCGGCGATCTAGCAAGACTAGTGGTGGAACGAGTGAACCCATCCTGCAAGCTCGAGTTCCAAACTTATGCAGAAGCCTACGACGAATCATTCGAAGACATCCGTCGTCGAGTGCCTGACTTGACCCGAATTCGAGAAGCCATCAACTACGCACCGACCAAAGCACTCGACGCCATCATTGACGATGTCGCTCGCTATCAAAGAACGAAACTCGAAGCGTAAAAAACTTAGGCGGTCTCAACAACGAGCGAATAGCCGCCGGATTTCACGCAATCACTTATCCGGCTGCTTCACGTTGACATACATCATCCGCAGCGCATGCAGTGCTTCGGAGAGCATCTTGGACTCCTCAGCCGAAAGATTCCCTTTCGTCTTTTCACCGATGATGTCAAGCGTATCGATGTAGTGCTTCGCGTGCGGCTTGCTGATCTCGGCAACGCCAGTCATCGGGTTGGGGATCTGGCCCAATGCAGCCATCGCCTGTGTAAAGAACATCGTCACCAACATTTCAAATGATGCTGGCGGCGGAGCAGGCATACCGGAATCGCTGGGGCTTGCAACGGCAACGTCTTCAGCGCTCGATTCGTCCGCAATTTCGCCTTGCTCAGGCAACGTTTGCTCTACCGACGTTTGCTCGACCACTGGCTCACCAGCATCCGTTTTTTCGCTACCGACATCCCAATCTGTGTCGTAAATGCTCTCAGGCGAGGAAGATTCTTCTGGTTTGGTCATGATGAGTTGTTATTCCTGAGTTTGAGTGAGGACGGGTTCGACATCCGTGCGACGATTCAGACGCTGGACAGCCGCTCCGACAAAACCAGCGAACAATGGGTGCGCGGCAAGCGGTTTACTCTTGAACTCAGGATGGAACTGGACCGCGACAAACCAAGGGTGATCCGGCAACTCAATGATTTCCACGAGGCTGTTATCAGGACTAGTTCCCGAAAACACCATGCCGTTGGATTCGTATTGCTGGCGATAAGCGTTATTGAATTCGTACCGGTGGCGATGGCGTTCGTCCACAAACTCTGCGCCGTAGGCTTGTCCCGCCTTGCTTCCGGCTTGAATTTTTGTTGGCTGGGTTCCCAACCGCATGGTCCCACCGAGCTGGGTGACATTGCGTTGCTCATCAAGCAAACAAATCACCGGATGCTTGGCGTCTTTGTCGAACTCAGTCGAATGGGCTCCGTCGAGTTCAACGATGCTTCGACCATACTCGATCACGGCACACTGCATTCCGAGACAAATCCCAAAGAATGGAATTCCACCTTCTCGAGCGAAACGAATCGATTGCACTTTGCCTTCGATTCCACGCTCGCCAAAACCACCGGGAACGAGAATGCCATGGAAGCCGCTCAGCAAACGCTCCGCACCCTCGCGTTCGATATCGCTGCTTTGAATACGCGCGACACGAACCTGTGTTTGATGATGGATGCCGGCGTGGTCGATGGATTCGTAAATCGATTTGTAAGCGTCTTTATGCTCGGCATACTTACCCACAACGGCGATCGAAATTTCGTGACGCGGATTGCGTAGCCGATGCAGCAAATCGGTCCAAGGCGTGATATCGAGTGGCTTCGCAGTCACCAGATTCAATCGCTTGACAACGAGTTCGTCGAGCTTGTTATCAACAAGCGACAAGGGGACTTCGTAAATCGAAAAGTCCTTATCCTTCTCTTCGATCACCGCCTCGACAGGCACGTTACAGAACAACGCGATCTTTTCGCGGTCTTCGCGGCTGATCGAGTGCTCACAACGACAAACCAAAACGTCGGGCTGGATACCGATCTCACGAAGTTGGCCGACGGAGTGCTGTGTTGGTTTTGTTTTGAGTTCGTCCGCTGCTTTCAAGTACGGCACCAAGGTCAAGTGCATGTACAAACAATTCTCACGTCCAACATCGAGTGAAAACTGGCGGATCGCTTCAAGGAACGGCAAACTCTCGATGTCGCCAACGGTGCCGCCAATCTCAGTAATCACGACGTCAACATCATCGCCGCCCATCCGCTTGATGACTGACTTGATTTCGTTCGTGATGTGCGGAATGACCTGGACGGTTTTGCCCAAAAACTGGCCACGACGCTCTTTTTCGATGACCGACAAATAGATCTGGCCAGTCGTATAGTTACAGTCGCGTGTCAGGAGACCGGAGGTGAATCGCTCGTAGTGCCCCAAATCCAAGTCGGTTTCGGACCCGTCATCGAGTACGTAGACCTCACCGTGCTGGTACGGGCTCATCGTGCCTGGATCGACGTTGATGTACGGATCCAGCTTCTGCATCCGGACCCGCAAACCACGCTGTTCAAGCAGCATGCCGATGGACGCGCTGGTGAGTCCCTTGCCGAGCGAACTTACCACGCCGCCAGTTACAAAAATGTGTTTCGTCATGGACGCGAATGATACCCGAACCAGGAAAAAGCGGTAGCCGCTCCCTGAAGACATTCGGAAAGCTGTCTCAGGCACGAAAACCAGCTAGGCTAGAGCGAATCGACTAATCGACCACATTTGCACAGTTTTTCAATGAACCCAAAAAGACTTTTTGCCTTCGCAGTATTCTGCCTCGCTGTGAGTGCATGCATTGGTGCGGATCACCCCAATATCGTTGTTTTCTTGTCCGATGACCATACGATCTCGGATAGCTCCGTGTACGGTTCGACGGAGATCCAAACTCCGAATATGGAACGGCTCGCGGCCGCGGGGATGACGTTTGACCGCGCCTTCGTCGCGTCACCGTCTTGTGCACCGAGTCGGGCGGCACTGCTCACCGGATTGATGCCCAGCCGGAATGAGGCTGAGGCGAATCACTCTCGACCAAGAGCGGACATCAAGAAGCTACCGGCTTATCTCCAGGAACTCGGTTACGAAGTCGTTTCGTTTGGGAAAGTTGGGCACTATGTCCAGACACCCGAATACGGATTTGATCTGGCCAGGCATTTTGGCTATCACGAAGACATCGCCGTGCCGCAAGCATGCAAGTGGCTCAGCGAACGCGAGAGCGAGAAACCGCTTTGTCTGTTTGTCGGCACCAACTGGCCGCATGTGCCTTGGCCGGAATCACAGGCTTATTCAGCGGACGACGTGAAGATTCCGGCTCGCCATGTCGACACGCCTGACACACGTCGGGCGCGTGCCAAGTATCTCGAAGCTGTGCGAACGATGGACCGCGAGCTTGGCGATGTGTTTGACTTGGCTCGAGAGAAGTTGGGTGACCAAACCCTATTCATCCACACGAGTGATCATGGTGCGCAGTGGCCGTTCGGTAAGTGGACGTTATACGACGAGGGCATCCGAACGCCGCTGATTGTCTCTTGGCCAGGCAAAGTCGCTGAGGGCGTTCGCACCCAAGCGATGGTGTCATGGGTCGATCTGTTACCGACCCTCGTGGAAGCGGCCGGAGGCTCGCCGGATACAACGCTCGATGGGAAATCGATCTTGCCAGTCCTGAGCGGGCAATCCGACAAGCATCGCGACGCGATCTTTACCGTGCACAGTGGCGACGGCAACTTTAATGTCTATCCCTCGCGAAGCATGCGAACCGAGCAGTACAAGTACATTCGCAATTTGCACCCGGAGTTCAAGTTCACGTCGCACGTGACCAAAGTCCTGCAAAACGAAGACAACTACTGGCAAAGCTGGATCAAGAAAGCCAAATCAGACCCCGCGGCTGCGGCAATCATTCATGCTTACAGTGAACGACCAAGCGAAGAACTTTATGACTTGCATGCTGATCCGTTGGAGCTGAACAACCTTGCGAGCGATGCTGAGCATGCCCGCCAACTCGAAAGCATGCGACAAACGCTGACGCATTGGATGACGTCCCAAGGCGACACGCAAACAGTGTTCGGTTCACCACAACTGTTACCGCTCGAAGGCCCAAAACCGAACATCGTTACAGTCCTGATTGATGACATGGGCTGGGCCGATTTATCGTGCTTTGGCGGTACAGCAGTCCAGACAACCAACATCGATCGCTTGGCAAGCGAAGGTGTGCGGATGACTCAGTTCTACGTGAACAGCCCGATTTGTTCACCGTCGCGAACGGCACTGACAACGGGCCACTATCCGGCCAGACACCGGATCACCTCATTCCTCGCCAACCGAGCAAAGAATACCGAGCGAGGCATGGACCAGTGGCTCGATGTCGAGGCACCGACGCTTGCCAAAATGCTCAGCAAAGCGGGTTATGCGTGCGGACATTTCGGCAAATGGCACATGGGTGGCCAGCGTGATGTGGGCGATGCACCGCTCATCACGGAGTATGGTTTCGATGCGTCACTGACTAATTTCGAAGGCCTCGGGCCGCGTGTCTTGCCGCTTAAGGATGCGTTCGACGGTAAAGAACCGCAACCGCATGCGCTCGGCAGCGACTTACTCGGCCGCGGGCCGATCGAGTGGGAAGACCGATCCTTAGTGACCCAGCGATTCGTGAACGCATCGATCGCTTTCATCGACGAGTCTCAAAAGGCGGACACACCGTTTTACATCAACGTCTGGCCAGATGACGTGCACTCGCCATTCCTTCCACCCAAAGCGCGTCGTGGAGACGAGACCAAGCAAACGCTTTACCACGCGGTGCTTAAAACCATGGACGAGCAACTTGGCGTGCTGTTTGATCGAATTCGCGACGACGCCAAGCTTCGTGACAATACGATCATCATTCTTGCGAGCGACAATGGTCCGGAACCAGGTGCCGGATCAGCAGGCGTGCTTCGCGGAAGCAAGGGGGAACTCTGGGAAGGCGGCATTCGCAGCCCACTGATTGTGTGGTCGCCGCGCCTTGTTGAGCCCACAGCACGCGGCAGCGTGAATGAGACGACCATCCTATCGAGCGTGGATGTGGTTGAATCTCTGGTTGCATTGCTGGGATTGCAACCTGGAGAAGACTATCAACCCGACGGAGAAAATTTGGCAGCAGCGATGCTAGGCAAGTCAACGGCACAGCGCAGCGGTCCACTGCATTGGCGACGACCTCCTGATCGCCCTGGATCACCAAAGCAACCTCGACCAGACTTGGCGATCCGCGACAAGCAGTGGAAACTCGTTTGCAGTATCGATGGTTCCAAAGCACGTCTATTCAATTTGGACGAAGACGTTTCGGAAACAAAGAATGTTGCTGATTCGCATCCGAAAATTGTCACGCGTCTCAAAGAACTTGTGTTGGGTTGGAACGCGACGCTGCCGATCGATGGTGTCACGAACAAGTGAGGTGTTGGCTCCACGCTCAGCCTAGCATTCGACGTTAAGTAGATAGTTGCTCAACACGCGCGGCGAATGCACGAAAGTCTTCGAGCGTGTCGATACCGGGCGTGGCGGCATCGACACGTGCAACAATGATTCGCTTACCCGCTTCGAGGGCGCGCAGTTGCTCGAGGCGTTCGAGTCGCTCAAGTGGACTCGGTGATTGCGTTGCAAACCACTCGAGAAAGCTGCGTCGATAGGCGTAGAGCCCAATGTGATGCCAGAACACTGGCGGTTCCGCCGAGAGGACTGCATCCGACACGCCATCTCGCACGTGCGGAATCACGCTCCGGCTGAAATACAACGCGTGCCCCCCTGCCCCACTACCCCCTGCCCCGTCGCCATCATTTGCGATAGCGATTTTGACGCGACTGGGATCATTCAGCGTCTCGCGGTCACGAATCGGCCGCGCGATGGTCGCGATGTCGGCCGCGGGATGATCAAGCAGTGTTCGAGCCACCAAATTAATTGCCTCGGGGTCGATTTCTGGCTCGTCGCCCTGGACATTGATAAAGACTTCGATGTCCGGCATGTTGCCAGCCACTTCGGCTAAGCGGTCGGTCCCGCTTTCGCAACGCGGGCTCGTCATGACGGCGACCCCGCCAAAGCTGGCAACTTCGGTTGCAAGTTTTGGATCGTCGACTGCGACGACAACACCACTCGAAACGAGACACTTACTTGCGGCCTCGTACGTGTGCTGCAAAACAGATTTTCCGCCAGCTCTCAGCAACAACTTTTCTGGCAATCGCGTCGATGCGAGTCGCGCGGGAATGACGATGATCGTCTTAGCGGGCATGTGGCTCACAGATAGCTTGCGTCAGGTAACTCAGGCCAATGTTGGACTTCGTTTGGCCATCAACTTAGCAAGCTTGATCCCTACCGACCACGTTGCCTCGATTAAGGTTGCAGCATTGCGTCAGCAAGTTCTTTGCCGAAGTCAGGAATTTCAATCTCCGGCAAAGGCTCCGTTTGAGCCCGTGCTTTCTTTGGAGGCACTACGACCGGTTGCAGCAACGATGCTTGGCGCAGCTCAAGAATTTCCTCGCGGAGTTCATTGAACTGAGTCGCCAAGTGTCCCCACACGTCATTAGCGTCAAACTCCAACGGCGATTCGCTCTTACCATCGGAAAGCAATTGCATTTGCTTCGAAAGCCGGTCAATTGACAATGCATACCGACGCGTAAATCGCAAAAGATTGACTGTGACCAAAGGAATGATAACGAGCAATCCAGGCACCCAATAGACAGTTTCGTCAACGCACTGGGTAAGAACGGAACGCCAATTCGCCAGGGGATCAGTCATGGAGTCCGTCGCGAGAGAGATCGCTCCGACGTAGAACGCTCCAACCACTCCATAAACGCCAACTCGGCTGAGAATTGCTAGTTGAAATGAACGATCCACGACCAATGGAAGGTCAGAATCGGAACCGCGTGGAATAGCCGCTTTGCCATCCTGGCCGGCCAAGTCTGCGGAATTTGATTGGGTAGGGGTGGAGGACATGATTTACTAAGACTTTGGCTCGACGTGAGGGCAAACAGCTGGGGCGTTCTGATTTTGATCAAGTCTGAGTTAGCTGATCCTGACGCTAGTTTCCGCCTGCATTCGCAATGGCATCTTTGGAAGCATTGAAACTGGCCTGCGTCGCTTCGGCCAGAGTACTAACGGTACCAACGCAAACTGCGACGATCAGCGCCAACATGACGGCGTACTCGACTGCCGTCGGCCCATCTTCTTCCCGAAGGAATTCCAGACAATGACTAAAAAAACTGGGCTGATTCATGGGTAGTTTTCAAAGGTTCGCGTTCGATTTCCAGGTAAACGGTCATTCCGACCACTATTGGAATGCCCAAGACAGCGAGTCCTTGAGCTCTAAACCATACTGCGCTATGAAACTTGGGGGTCGGAGACGTCGATGAGACGACAGGAACTCTCCGAATGAACCCCCATGGCGTAGGAGTTGTAGCGAACGTTCCGGAAAAGCGGATTCCACATTTTGGATCGCTCCCCGTTGGAGTTCAGTTTTGGTAGCCTGCAACGGATTAGAATCGTGATCCGTCGCCCTCACGTGCCCTTTTTAAGTCTCAATTTATGCTCGGCCCAGTATTTACTCGCGAAGCTTCCGTTGTACCGCGGCGGGCGAAGTCCTACCTGGGTCGTGCAGTGTACGTTACAACACTGTTTCTCTTGTTGTGCACTGGATACTTGGTGCTCGACGGGGCCAGATCGTTGGCAACAAACTCCGATTCAGCCCGATTTGGGGGCTGGATGTTCACGCTTTTGGCGCCGCTCCAGCTTTTGGTGCTGGCGAGCCTGTCGGCAGTTGGCTCGGCGAGTAACGTTGCGCAAGAGAAAGACCGCCGAACGCTGATTCTCTTGTTGCTGACTCGATTGAGTGGGTTCGAAGTCGTCGTGGGCAAGCTCGCTGCAACACTGCTGATGCCCTTGTCATTACTTGTCTGTGCAGCACCGCTGTTCTTCGCGTTGCCCCTGCTCGGCGGAGTTTCGCCTCAACAGGTATTAAGCGTTCTCTTGATCACGGGCGTCACAGTTATTTTTGCTGGTAGTGTTGGCACCGTGGTCGGCATGTGGCGAGAGAAAACGTTTCAAGCGATCGCAATGACGGTCTTGCTGCTTCTCATGTATGTGGGTCTCGGCGAGATTGTCGCGACATTGATTCCCGAGAACGAGATGCTGGGCTTGGCCCTGAGTCCCCCGCGAACACTTTTCGCAGCTTCGTCGCCATTAGCGTCGCTTTCGCAAGCTACGGCGGTGGGTGTAACGATGTTCGGCGCATGGACGATTGCGATGTCGATCATCGTTCTCACGATTGGCGTCGCCAAAGTACGAGTCTGGAACCCGTCTCGTGAAGTTCGTTTGAAAGCCCCCGAACCAGAAACCTCGGAAGAACTTTTGGCCGACGGCCAGCCAACGAGCTGGAAAGTGCGGCAAGCCCGATCGGTCTGGAAGAATCCCGTCCTATGGCGCGAGGTCCGAACCTGGGCATATGGCCGCAAAGTCATCGCGATTCGCGTCGCCTTTGTGCTCTTGTTCGCCTTGATCGCGACCGCGATCTATGCCCAAATCCAAAGCGGCGTCGCCTTTGAACCTGCCGGTCGAATCGGGCGTGGTCTTCCTGCCGTCACTCTGCCGCTGGCCGCTCTTGGTGTGATCAGCTTAGTGCTTGTCAATGCGTTAGCGGTGAACTCCGTCACGGGTGAACGCGACGGGTTGGCACTCGACTTGTTGCTGGTCACGGACTTAGCACCTCACGAGTTCGTGTTTGGGAAGCTTTTCGGCGTCCTGTATGTCGCCAAAGAAATGATATTGCTACCCATGCTGCTGGTTGTGTTTCTCGCAATGAACGGTGTGATGACCTACGAGAACATGGTCTATGCAATCATGAGTGGCATCGTGCTCTATCTGTTTGTCGCAGTGCTTGGCATTCACTCGGGATTGAACTATGTCTCCGGACGAACGGCGACGCTAGCGAGTCTTGGAACCGTGTTCTTTCTGTGCGTTGGGATCGCAATCTGTATGACGATCATGGTCAGTTTCCAAGGTGCGTTCCAACTTCAATTGGCTCCGTTCTTGGTGATGATCCTCGGTGGCGGTGCAGCCTTGTTCGCCTCGCTCGGTTGGCGGAATCCATCGTCCGCAATTTTTGCTGCATCGTTCATCCTACCGTTGATCACGTTCTATGCGATCACCCAGTTTCTATTACAAACGGACCACTTGTTTGTGTTGTTCTCGCTCCTGGTCGGTTACAGCTTTACGATCGCGGCGATGTTAATTCCCGCGTTGAGCGAGTTCGATGTCTCGCTTGAGAAAGACCGCGGACCTGGCGGAGCCGACGCTTGATCGGTGTCAACGTATGACTGGGCTGTTGGAGCATTGGCCTTCACTTGCCGCGATGGGTGTTCTTGTCTTGCTGAGCGCTTTTTTTAGTGCCAGCGAAGCGGCGTTATTCTCCTTGAATGTTCGCGATCGACGTCGGTTGCGCCAGGGCGGCGCGGCTGGACGACTTGCGGCTGAACTATTGAATGATCCGGAACGATTGCTTTCGGCGGTCTTGTTCTGGAATCTGCTGATCAACATGACCTACTTCGCTTTGGCATCCATCATCGGCGCCAAGCTCGAGTTTGCATCAGACGGTGGTTCGTCGAGCGCAATCGCATTCACAATGCTGAGTCTGCTGACCCTCATCTTTTTCTCGGAGATGTTGCCGAAAAGCTTCGCCGTACTCGCCCCAGTGCAGCTTGCCACATTGGTCGCAGCGCCGTTGGCCATCGCAATCAAAATCGTGAGCCCACTATTACCCATAGTAAAAGTCGGCAATTTGGCTGCATGCCGTTTGATTTGGCCCTCATTTGAACCAGAAGCCGAAATTGACCTCGCGGATATCGAGCGAGCGATTGAATTTGGGACAGATGATGCGGCATTACGCAAGCGAGAGCGTTTCGCGCTACAGGGATTGGTCGAGATGGCGGACATACGCGTTGACGAACTCATGCGTCCTCGAAGCAAACTGACCATCGTCTCACATCCGCCGGACCGCAGTGCGTTTGCAGACGGTGTCCCGCAGGGCGGATACTTGATGTTGACCATGGATGAAGGTGAAACCATCACGGCCGCTATCGGTGTGGCGATGCTGCGTCCGAGCCAGATGGACGACCTGCCCTCAGCCGCCGAGCCGGTGATTTACGTCGGCTGGACAGCTCGCGTTTCTCAAGTTCTTGATCTGCTCAAAGAAGACGATCGCAGCGTTGCCGTCGTCGTCAATGAGTTTGGCGAGACCATTGGGGCTGTGTCAGTTGACGACATTCTTCGCCGAGTATTGGCGGGAAGTGGTGGACGTGACGATGATGCGGGTGGTGGCGCGATCCAGAAGATTGATGACGATTGCTACCGTGTCTCGGGCAGCGTCAGCGTGCGGTCCTTGACCAAGCAACTTGCCATCGACACTCCCGATGAAAGAACGGCGACCGTTGGAGGATATCTACAACGGCACAACGAACGACGTCCTCGATTGGGCGATGTCGCACCGCTAGAGAACTGGGAACTCAAGGTCGTTACCGAAGACGATGACGGTGTCTGGATCGAGGCACGGCGTGTCAACCATTCGCAAGGCGAATCACGGGAGTCAGACTCATGATCCCCATCCTATTGCTCTTTGTCGTCGGAATGCTGCTGAGCGCCTTCTTTAGTGGAAGCGAAACTGGACTGTATCGAGTCTCTCGCATGCGTTTGGTACTGGACGGGCTGAGCGGTTCCTTGCCAGCTCGCGGTCTGGTTTGGTTGCTCAACCACCCCGCGATCTTTATCGCGACAACGTTGGTGGGCAACAACGTCGCAAACTACTTGGTTAGCCTCAGTATCGTGATGGCAATGGCGAACCTTTTTGAGCACGCTGAAACAGCGGAACTAGTCGGGCCAATTCTGATGACCCCGTTTGTGTTTGTCTTTGGCGAGTTACTTCCCAAACATCTGTTCTTTCACGCGCCCTATCGACTACTGAAAGCGACCCGGCCCTTCATTCTTGCTGCGACCGTCTTGTTCGCCCCCGTGTCGATTTTGTTGGGTTTGCTTGGCAATTTGCTTCGTATGATCACAGGCCAAACACCCTTTCAACTGCGGCTGACCATGGCACGCAGCGAACTGGATCAAGTACTACGTGCTGGACATGAAGCCGGCATCCTTGCCGCGGGTCAACGACTACTGGCAAAGAACCTCTTCGAGGTTGGCAATCTACCGGCGATCTCGTTTGGCGTGCCAACGGATCGATTGGCAATCGTAGAGGCGCCCGTGGATCCGACAACTGCCCGACATCAAGCAAGACGTCGCAACCATCCCATCGTATTGGTTCGCCGCACGGGTCGCATCATTGGGTTCATGCGTTACGCTGACTTGTGCGTCGAGAATCCCAAGATTGAAATCAAACCAGTAATCCGAGGTCGCGTCACGGATCGTCATTTGCGGATTCTGCTACGTCTTTATGACGCAGCAAGCGACGTGGCGGTCTTGTTCGATGAGCACGGCGATATGCGATGTGTCGTAACCAGACGACAATTGCTGCAACCGCTGGTGAAGTAGTAACGCAATAAGTTAATTGCGACCGTAGCCGATCGAAGTAATCACTGCCAGCATTTCGTCACACGTGATGTAGCGTCGACGGTTTTCTAACTTGTATTTATCAATCGCAATTGCAAGCTCTCGACCTGCTTCGGATAAGCCCATGTGTGAGCTACCAAATTGGCGGCGTTCAGATACGTCGGGCGTCGGTGGTAGCGCGCGGCGATCAAAAAACGAAGGTATCGTGGCCGGTTGGGCACTCGCAGCGGACTGAGAAGCAACGACGAAAGATTCGCTGGCTACGCTTGCCGGAACATTAGTGTTGGGGTTCGACAACGACATCAATATGCGCCCTGGGAAGTATCTGAAAACAAGAGAACATTCCGCCCGTGCAGAAAGAACTCTTCAGAACCCTAGCTCACTCAGCCCAAGTAGAACGATTTTTTTCTCTTGTTATGATCTGGTTTTTGCCGGAAGCCGATTGGCGACCAGACCTCGCGAGGATGCCCAATCCGTACAACCGTCACGACCCAACCGATGTTGCGTTTGTGATAGGTCGCCGTGACAAATTAACGACGGATGATGTCAGAAGAAAAAGTCGCTGGTATTCCGCCTGAAGCTGACTTCGACGCGCTGACCTGACGCATCAGCGAGTGACCTTGCGCGGAATCAGGATCGAGGCGTACAGCATGTGAGATCGACTCGCGCGCTTGCTCGATTTCGCCGCCATCAAGTAACAACGATGCGAGTTGCAGATGCGGCGTCGCATCACTGGGGTCTTTTCCGGCGGCCAGTTCAAAACACCGCCTGGCTTCGTCGGGGCGACCAAGTTGCTGCATCGCGAATCCTCGCAACATATCGGCCCGCGCGGGCGTATGCTCGCTGCCCGCACCTTCTTCGAGGCGATCAAGCGTCGCCACGAGCCGATCGAAACGGCCTTGTGTTTTGTAGATCTCGGCCGCCTTCAACTGGACGCTCGGAAGATCAGGCTGGATCGCCAGCGCCCGATGAAACGCGGCAAGTGCTTCGTCGTCTTGGCCTTTGGCTCGCAAGCAATCTCCACGCAATGCCCAGACTTCGGCGGACGACCTTTCCGCTTGCATCGCCAGGTTACTTTGCTGGATTGCTTCCTCGAGCCGCCCAACATCGAGGTACATTCGGCCAAGCCGTTCGGTGAGCTTGGGGTCACCCGCACTGAGCCGGACCGCTTGCTCCATGTGCAAAATCGCAGCGGCTCGCTCGTCTCGCTGCCAAAGGGACTCGGCAAGTCCAAAGTGGGCTCGATCGTCGCTACCCGAGACTTCCAGTGCGTCCGTAAACAGGTTCTCGGCGACTGACCAATCGCCCTCATGCATCGCTTTGAGCCCTTGGCGTGACAGTCGTCGCGACGCGATCGTTTGTCGGCTTTCCCCAAAACGACCAATCGCACGGCAACCTGATTCGGTGGAAAGGATTCCCACCAGAATCACGCCGATCAGCAACGGCTGAAACGATTGGTTCATGAAGGACCTGCTCGGTCGGTAGAGAAACGATGACGGCCTTCGGTTACTACCAAACACAAGCGGTCGGACGCTAGCGTGAACTCGCAAGAACATGAAGCCATAAGTCCGGGCCTTGTACAATTGACCGGCCGGCTCGAACCGGCCAAGGCAGCCGATTCACAAGCCACCTTTTTGGATGCCGTGGGCTGTGTCATCATCGAATCCTTGAAATTGATATTTTGAATGACATTCCCTCGTGAGATCATTGGGGACGAGACAACCTCAGACTGAGGCCGCGATGCCAGCCACCTTTGAAGATTTTGGAATTCGATTCCTCTACCCAGATAACTGGGAAGTTGCAGGCCGTTCCATGGACAACGCCGTCCAGGGAGTCACATTTGAGTTGCCTGGCGGTGGTTTCCTCTCAGTCGAGCAAGCCGACAAAACCATTTCCGAGGACGAGATTCTCGATGAAGTCGCCAGGGCTGTGGCGAAGGAATACGACGAAGTTGAACGCGAATCGATAGAACTCAAGGACGCTGGCCCGGAGGAACGTGCGATCGAGCTCCGATTCTATTACCTCGATCTGTTTATCCAGTCTCGGATCGTTCTGATGAACGCCGGCGATCAACGGTTGCTGGTCCAGATCCAAGCGGAAAACCGCGACTTCGACAAGAACGAACCCGTCTTCGACGCGATCTTGACACAGTTGCGTGCGATTTAGTGTTTCGTCCAGATTAAGTATTCGGGCTGGCAAAATGAGCCGACGGTGGTAGCCGCAGGTATTGAGCGGACTATACCAAGTCTTGCTTGCGTTTCGTTCGTCGGCTGCGGCTGCATTCGCGGCACACGCCCTGGATGATCATCCGATGTCCGCTGACCCGAAACCCGTGCTCGCTCGCAACCGCATCACGTAAATTGACGAGTTCGTCACTTTGAAACTCGATCAGTGTACGACAACGTGTGCAATACAAATGATCGTGTTGAGGATAGCCGTAGTCGTGTTCGTAAACTGTGCGTCCATCGAGTTGGAAGCTTCGAAGAAGTCCCGCGTCAACGAATTCCCGTAAGGTTCTGTAAACGGTCGCAGTACTGACGTAGTTCGTCTCGCCGCGACGGGGCAGACGCTCGATCAGCTCTTCGGCATCGAAATGCTCGTGATTGCTGAAGACCTCTTCGGTCAAGAACTTTCGCTGCGCGGTTTGCCTCAACCCGCGTGTTTGCAAATACTCCTCGAATCGCTCCTGTGGCGACAAGGCGACTTCAAGAGGTTGGAGGGGCGAGGACGACATAGTTGGGGCTATCGCTTCGCGAGTCCTGATTGAGATGGGTGACCAATACCGACGACATACATCGGCAGCGATGGAGAACGAGTCCCCGTCGGTGCCGATTCTATCGTTAGCTTTACCGCATTCGCGGCTGCTTGACCACCAGCGGCCCGGTGGCTAATTAGCCTAGTTGGTCCAAAAAGTTGTCCAAGGCGGCATCAAGCTTTTCTGGCGTATCGTAATTGCCGCTTGCAATTTGACGCCGAAGTTCCGCTACACGATCGATTCGGATCTCTCCACCACCGGCAATTTGCGATGTTGAGTCGAGTCGATTCACCGGAGTGGCGGTACTGGATAATTCAAGCTGGTCGAGCGGCGCCGACGAACGCTTCACGTCGCCGGAATTCGGCGTCGATTGAGGCTGTAGGCGTTGGGCTCCGCCAGCGGATTGTGTCGTTGAAACGCGAAACGGACCGTAAATCTGCATTGTCAATTGGCTCCCGGGAGGGGGGAAAGTCGCCGATATCACAACAGAACATCCCCGCATGCATGGAAATGCTTGTCAAAATATTGGCAGTGGATAGGCGCAAAGGCGGATCGGACCATCCTGCCGAAAAACGAGTTTTTCAAGCAAAATTAGCCGTTTCCGAATCGATCCTCGGCGCCGCATTCCTTGTCCCAGGAAGCAATCCGTCAGCGAAAAGAGACTTTGTCAGCGCAGACTTATGGCGGAAACAGTGTGTGTTATCGGCCAAGTAGTATCGTCACTTCAGCTTTTCTCTAACGATTCATCGCCACCAAGGGACAAATCAACCAAGAGAACAGTAGCAGCCCTGTGAAACAAGGTTCAAGAGCAATCGTGACTTCTCGAAGGAATTCCGAAAATGGGCTGGCTTATTGCCAGCCAAGAGCCGGTTGCCGCACTAAGTGCTCCTTCAGCCGACTATTTGCCGTCCCTCGGAGGCTCGGTATCCGCCAGGGATCACCCTGGCACACCATTGCCAATGCGGAATGACGAATGCCACTCCGGAATGACGAAGGATGACAATAAGTCTCGATCCGGCGTGGTACTTCGTGTAGCGTGACCGATTCAGCCAACGTCAATTAGTATGCATTGTGCTTACTCACTGGCTGCGTTTTTTGTCGTGCCGATCGCCTTCGCTGTCTCATCCACGAGATCCAATGTAGGCTATGCCAGCAAAGTAAATCACAGCGATATAGCCAGTTTCCCAGGACTCAGTGTTGTCAATCACGCCTCATCGCGACGAAGCTTCGATCGCCGTGCGCAATAGCGTGTACTCGGACGCTGGACGCGCGGCCGGATGGGGACTGGGCGTCAACCTTTTTCTTGTCGTTGCCAAACTCGGCGGCGGCATCGTCACGGGCTCCTCAGCGCTCATCGCCGATGCCGTGAATTCGATCGGTGACGTCGCGAGCGCCTTGGCCGTGCGTGGTGCGCTCCATGTCGCCCAGATGGACGAAGATGAGGATCATCCCTACGGTCACACGAAAGCTGAGTCAATCGCGGGGTTGTGTGTCGCATTACTCGTGACGTTTAGCGCCGGACTTTTGGCACTCGAAACCATCCAGCGATTTAGCAGTGACTTAACCGTGCCAAGCTATGTCGCTGGCATGATCGCCGGCCTTTGTGCGATTGTCAAAGAAGCGATCTATCGCTTCACGCGTCGAGTAGCCAAGCGATTGGACTCATCCGCGCTTCGGGCGACCGCATGGGATCACCGCAGCGACGCATTGGCATCCGGCGCAGTCGCCATTTCCCTGCTACTCGCACCCTATTTAGGTAAATTCGGTCACTGGGTTGATCCAGTCGCTGGTGTTTGTGTTTGCATCTTGCTCGTGGTCACTGGGTTGAAAATGTTTTCATCCACAGCCGGAGAGCTGATGGATCAACAAGCCGACGAAACCTTAGTCGAGCAAGTTCGTGCCATTGCCGCCAGCGTCAACGATGTTCATGACGTTGAGAAACTTCGTGTCCGAAAAAGTGGACTCGAGTATTTCATCGAAATTCACATCGAAGTCAACGGACACTTAACGGTTAACGAAGGCCACCGCATTGGACATGCCGTTAAGGATCAACTGCTCATCGAACTGCCTCGAGTTCGCGACGTGCATGTACACATCGAACCCACTCGCGAATGATCCGCCGTGTCGTTCATTAACGAATTACAACCGATTGTCCGACCGGAAACGGCGGCTCATCCTCCGCATCAAATCGACCACCGGACTTCGCTTGTACTTTGTCTCTTGGCATTGCTGAGTTACTTGATTCAGTTCGCCACGAACGTCTTACTTGCACGAAATCTGAGCCAAATCGACTTCGAAGACTACAACCTAGCCATGGCGATTGTGCTGACGATGTCAACCGTCGCGACTCTGGGTTTTGAAAAACTGGCATTGTATTTATTACCAGTCTTTCGAGAGAGAAAGGACTGGAATCGAAGCCGTGGATTCCTACGGTCTGCTCGGCGAAGCGTGATCACCGTTTCGGTCGCTTTAACCTTGATCATGATCCTCTCGATCGAGACCATTTTGTCATGGTTACATGAAGACGAGCACTTCGGAATGGTGCTACTGATTGGCTCACTTCCCGTCTTGAGCTACGGCATTTTCCTCGTCGATGCTTTGACGGCCTATGGCCGCCAGATACTCGCAACATTCCTTTACCGCATCGTCATGCCGAGCTTACTCCTCGCGTTGACGTTGACCTGGATTCAATGGCACCCTTCGCACTCATCGCTCCTAGCGCCTTTAGCATTTTTCGTTGCTTGGGCGATCACCACGGGGCTGTTATCCCGCTATTTTCGCAAATCGCGGCCAACTGAAGTGCTCACGGCGAGCCCACACACCGAGTGGAGCAAATGGCTCTCTCGCGCCTGGCCATTCTCATTCTACAGCCTGATGCTTACCGCTCAGGGACAATCAGGCGTACTGGCTCTCACGCTCCTTTATCACACCGATCCTGTCGTATCAGAGTACGCAATGGCGTTCAACGTCGGCACGTTCATCCTGCTGATAGCCACAGCAACCAACAGATTCTATTTGCCAGCACTTGCAGTTCATCTGGAACGTCACGACGCACGTTCATTCCACCACGATATTCGAATGCGACGTCTCTGGGTCGCGATATTGGTTGTCACTTTTGTCGTGGCAATCAACTTCTCAGGCGATGTTATCCTGGGACTGTTCGGAGTGGATTTCGTCCGCGGCTATCCGGCGCTGGTTGTTATCTCAACGGGTACCGCAGTCGCGGTGATATTCGCGCCGGCGCCTTATGTGCTTCAATTTCTTGGATACGACCGCCACGTTCTCTACATTT
Organism: Pirellulaceae bacterium; assembly: GCA_041749955.1. Taxonomy (GTDB): domain Bacteria; phylum Planctomycetota; class Planctomycetia; order Pirellulales; family Pirellulaceae; genus JBBSJZ01. The sequence goes on from JBGTAI010000263.1 coordinate 26,324, forward strand.
CACTGCTTGCTTTGTTGGCCACGATCGCAGGAAGCATCTATTTCGGAAGCCAATACGGCAGCCTAGGTGTCGCAAGTTCGTTTGCGGCATCGCTCACCGCCCAGTTCTTTTTACTGAAACTCGTCATGCACTCAGCCGTCCATCGACACTTCGCCGAACCAATGAAAGAGGCTAACCGCTCGGAAAGCGATTAGCCTCGATTTCGTCGGCCGTCATCGACAGCCAGTCGTTATGACTCGTTGATGGTTCAATTAGTCACAAAGCGGGCAAGCACACTCGGCACAGACGCATTGATTGCCGGTACAGCAATCGCATCCATCGGCACAAACACCGCATTCACAGGTGCTTGCAGCGGCAACCAAAACTGTCGCTGGAACCGCAGCGGCACATTGACCGCCCGCACAGCAGCTAGCCTTGGCAAGGACTGCATCGCTCGTTGAAGCGGCACAAACGTCACACTCACAATTGCTGCAAGTGCACACGTCATCCAGGCAACATCCGCAACCAGCTTCACACTGGCCACAGACACACCCAGCGACGCTAGCGTTGGAAGCTTGGCTGATCGATGGGCGACCCAAAAACACGAAAGCAGCGACGAGCAACAAGCTCAGCGCAAACAGTGAAACAAACTTAAACATGGAACTCACTTCTCAAAAGAGTTTGATCGAAATTGAAAACGGCATGATTCGCACACTACGAATTCACGCGGGGTCCGAAGACAGGCGTTACAACTTGCCATTAACGGCAAGCCATGTCGGCCTATCGGACCTTTTCAATTCAACCAACGACACAATCGCGCGCAGCGAGCGCACGAAGTGAGTGATTCGACTGGAGAAACGAACGCGGCGACACGAAACACTGGATATTCCAGCATCACGCTCGCAAGCTGGCTCGAACCCTGGAGTGCGAACGCGGATGATGCCTCAACCGTTGCCGGCGACTCTGATTCAGCGGCTAAAACACAATCGCAACCGTCACAAGAACAAGAACTATCCAGACAGCAGTCATTGTGGCCGACCGTTGCCGTCTCGGCAGCAAAACTGCTTTCGCAAGACGATTCGGAACCACAACAGCAAGATTTTTTCGCAACCGTTTCTGGGGACGCTTCACCAACACAACAGCTCTTTGTTGACGCAACATCACAACAACAGGCTGAAAACGCAGCTTCCGCTGGTGCAACCAACATCGCAAACACGGCAAAGAATGCCGCGATGGTCGCGAAGCGTCGGGTGCAGCGGTACAGAATCATTGAGAAATCGAACCAGAATGTTTCGAAAGCGTGGGTCGAGCATCAACTCGAACCTCTATACACCGTACGCCTTCGGAGTCGTCACTTCAAGTGAATTTTAGGTCACTGTCGCCATGGTGGCTAATTGAATGGTCGCCCTGCCCTGCTCTTTCTCTAAGTAATTGCGGCCGAACTTCACATTGACGTGATCCCAAGGCAGTTTATCCATCAATTCATACGGCTGGTGGACTTGTTGGTTCAAATCGATGCCAGAGTCTTCCATTGCCTGCCACCATCGACTCGCATTCATGTACTCCGTCCAGCCATCCATTCTCGCACCACGCTCCCAAGCCAATCGAACCGCCCGACCGACTCGGCGATCACCACGGCTGAGGATTCCTTCGAGCATGCTGGTTTCGATGTCGTGGCACTTGATGTTGATGCTGCGAATCCGGCGCCGACTCCACAAGTACTTATGCGCCCAATTGAAGTACGCGCGAGTCTGCATCCCGTTCCACTGATACGGCGTATGCGACTTGGGCACAAAGTTGCTGACGCTTGCAGTCACTCGAGCGTACCGCCCCATCACTTCCTTGCCGACCGTCGCGATCTCTTCGGACAAGTCAACGATCCCGTCCAAGTCGACTTCGCGTTCACCCGGTAACCCGATCAGGAAGTAGAGTTTGACACTCGTGAAGCCATTCTCGAACGCGACACGACAACCTTCGATCAAGTCGCTGTTCTTGATCTTTTTGCGGATCTGTTCTCGCATGTCATCGCGTGCGACTTCGGGAGCCAGCGTCATGGAGGTGCGGCGGTCGCTGCCAATTAACTCAGCGAGAGTTCTCAGTTGCTCGTTGACTCGCAAGCTTGGAACGCTGATGTTTACGTCGAGCGGCTTGAACACTTCATGCAATCGATGCACGAGCGGTTCAAAGTGCGGATAGTCACTGCTCGAAAGCGACAGAATGCTGATCTCGTTGTAACCGGTGTTTTTGTAGCTCTCGATCGCTGCATCGACGATGGTTTCGACTTCACGAATTCGAAGCGGCCGTTTGATGACGGTGCTTTGACAGAACCGACACAAGTGCGGGCAGCCTCGCATGATCTCCAAGGCGATGCGGTCGTGAACACACTCGATGTACGGGACAATCGGCTTGGTCGGAAGCGGAATCCCATCCAGGTCACTGATCACACTCGGCGCGATCGTTGCGGGGACGTCGTCGCGAACACGCGTGAGCGTCGAAATGCGACCGTCTGCGTACTCGGGCTCGTAGAGTCGGGGAACGTAAGCGTAGGGAAGCCGCTTGGCCAATTCGACCAACGCGTCAAGTCGCTGTTGGCGTCCAAGCTCACCATCGGCGAGCGATCCGTCATCACGCTGGTAGCTCTCTTTCAGCTCAATCCACAGGTCACAGATTTCTGGAAGTGACGGCTCTCCGTCACCGGTGACCATCACGTCAAAGAAGTCCGCCATGACTTCAGGATTCTGGCAACACGGTCCGCCGGCAACCACGAGCGGATCGTCGATCGAGCGGTCAACCGTCTCCAGTGGAATGCCGCCCAGATCGATCATGGTCAGCACATTCGGATAGCTGACTTCATATTGCAGACTCAATCCAATCACATCAAAGTCGCGAAGTGCAGTGAACGTTTCGAGACTGTAGAGCGGCACATCATGCTCGCGCAGCAGCGCCTCCATGTCAGGCCAGGGCGTGAAGACTCGTTCGGCACACCAATCCTCACGGCGATTCATCAGCGAATACAGGACCTGTAACCCGTGGTGGCTCATTCCGATCGTGTACGCATCGGGGAACCCAAGACACAAGGTGCCTCGCATGGATGCGTGATCCTTGACCACAATATTGCGTTCGCCGCCAGCGTACTGCGCTGGTGTCTGGACAAACGGCCACACGCGGGACTCAAGGATTCGGCGTCTTTGTTGGTTAATCATGGCTTCATGCGGGTGCGGTTTTGGATTTCGAAAGCCGGGTCCGTTGGGCAGAACGTGACTTCACGGTAAAGTGTGGTCGTGAATTGGCTTCTAGTGCAAGGGAAAGATCCAGCGTGAGTGATTTCGAAACCGTCGGAAAAGTCAGTGACTTCGAAAATGGCGTGGGCCGAGCCGTCCCAGTGGACGGCCGAATGGTCGCGATTTTCCGTAAAGGCGAAGAATTCTTCGCCATCGACGACCTGTGTCCCCACATGGGGGCATCATTGGCCGAAGGCTATGTCGAAGAGAATACCGTCACCTGTCCCTGGCACGCATGGCGGTTTTGCATCAAAGACGGCACGTGGGAAGACAACCCCAGAGTGAAAGTCGACGCTTTCGAGATTCGCGTCGTTGATGACGAAGTCCAGGTGAAGCCGATCGATTAAGCAGCAAATTGGTGCGGCGCAAATTAAATTGGCACGCCGCAAATTGGTGAGCCGCGATTTGGATCAAAACGTCCAAGTCGATCCCGTTTCGAGCTGGAGCATTTTCAAACGCGGTCGCTCCGTCTCAGTATCGGAATTCTCCAAGGCGAACGAGATCCCAGCCACCTCACTGACGATGGGCTGTGAATCCCCCGGTTTGTTCGTGGCGATCAGTCGCAGTGTGCCGGATTCCAATCGATACAATTCGAGTTGCCACGGGTCACGATCGATGACAAGCATTTCTCGTGTTGCCACGTTGACGTAGAAATCAAACTGTTCTCGACTTCGATCGCCCTCGCTGACAATTTCAATCGCGAGATCAGGGCCGCCGAACCAGTGCGACTGTCGATCGATTGCCTGGGTGCCGTTGAGAAACACGGCCACATCCGGCACACGATAGTTCTTGGTCCAATCCGCCGATTGATCTGTGACAATGCAGCCTGGATAGACTGAACCCAGACTGTTTTCTTCGATCACATGATCGAGTGCAGTCGCGAGCCTCGCAACAAGGCGTTGGTGTTCGTTGTCCGCTAGCGGTGACATGATGTAAGTCCCATCCCAAACTTCATCAAAACGGTCCGCACCCCGAGCTTGCCGATCTTCAATCAGCTTTCTTTCGAGCTCGGCGTCAAGGATGATGCTTGCCATGGACTTACTCCGTGTTTTGTGAACAGTAGATCTATTCTACCACGACTCGCCACGGAGTCGGGCGATTTCCATCGCGTCCTTATCACCTCGGCCTGACAAACACACGACTAGGTGCTCCTTGGGCGACATATCCGCAGCAATCGTGAGGGCTTTCGCGACGGCGTGGCTCGTTTCCAATGCGGCGATAATTCCTTCGGTTCTAGCCAGTCTGTCGAACGCCACCATCGCAGCAGTATCACCACACTCGATGTAGTCGACTCGGCCCGTGTCCTTCCAATAGCTGTGCTCCGGTCCGACTCCGGGATAGTCCAAACCGGCACTCATCGAATGCACATCGCATGTTTGCCCGTCTTCGTCTTGCATCACGTAGCTGTAACTGCCGTGCAACACACCGGGACTTCCGAACGAAAGTGGCGAAGCGTGATCGCCCGGCGCATTACCTCGACCACCCGCCTCCACACCGACCATCCGAACACCGTCATCCTCGACAAATGGATAGAACATCCCAGCCGCGTTGCTGCCACCGCCGACACAGGCAACCACACAATCGGGCAGTCGACCGAAGGAGTCGCGACATTGCTCGCGAGTCTCGCGACCGATCACGCTTTGGAAGTCGCGCACCATCATCGGGAAAGGATGCGGCCCGATCACGCTGCCGATGATGTAGTGCGTATTCTCGACTGATGACATCCAGTCGCGCATCGCCTCGTTCACCGCATCACGCAACGTTCGCGATCCACTCTCCACTGGAAAGATCTCAGCGCCGAGCAACCGCATGCTAAACACGTTTGGCTTTTGACGGCGAATGTCTTCCGAACCCATATAGACTCGGCAAGGCAAACCAAAGTGTGCGCATGCCGTCGCCGAAGCCACACCGTGTTGGCCGGCGCCCGTTTCCGCGATCACACGTGTCTTTCCCATCCGCAACGTCAGCAGGGCTTGGCCGATCGTGTTGTTGATCTTGTGAGCACCCGTGTGGTTGAGGTCTTCTCGCGTGAGCCAGATTTGGGCGCCGCCAATGTCATCGCTCAGTCGACGTGCGTGGTACAGCGGACTGGGCCGACCGACGAAGGTCTTCAGCAAAGAATCTAACTCACGCTGGAACTCAGGATCTTTTCTGGCGCGGTCGTATTCCTCAGCGAGCTGGTCCAGGGCACGGGTCAACGTCTCAGGAACAAAACGGCCCCCGAAATCCCCGAAACGACCCCGGCTGTCCGGAACAGAAGCGGTTGCGTGTGGCGTTGTGGATGCGGTACTCATCAGCGAAAGTGCTCGTTAGTGAACAAGTTATTTCAACAAGGGGTCAAACCCCTCGCTTGGTTTTAAATCGGAATCGTTCGAACAAGATCTGAAGTACAGATTCTCACTGCATCTTCCGGTGCGGTCAACGTGAAGCCCCAATGCAATCCCCACCGTCATCCAAAATCCGTACCGTCATCGGCGTCGATTTCAGCGGTGCGGCGCTGGCGGGAAAGAACGCTTGGCTCGCAGAATTCGCCGTCCGAAGCGACCTTTCCCTCGAACTTCTCCACCTGCACTCGATCGGACAACTCGCCAAGAGCGAAACTCGCGAAGCCACCTGCAATTACCTGGTAGACCGTATTTCCGAGAGCAGTCAAACACTTTTCGGGTTCGATTTCCCATTCGGACTGCCCATCGAACTGGGGCTCGGCAGCTGGACAAAACAACTCCAGCACATTCGTCAGTTCGAAAGCGGCGCACGCGATTACGGACTGGCCCTCGTCCAGCGGGCCCAGTCGACGCTGGACCGCATACACGTGCGTCGCCAAACGGACACCGAATCGAGGACACCGTTTGACTGCTACCACTATCGCATCATTTACCAAACCTTCCACGGCATGCGTGACGTGCTCGGCCCTATCGCCAAACAGCCTGAAACCGCCATCCTTCCGTTTCAGTACGCCAAAGCAAGCGCTGCGAGTCGCTGGGTCTGTGAAGCATGCCCCTCCTCAACACTGAAACGACTCGCATTACCAAGTCGAATGTACAAACAAACGAGCGGCAATCACCTCAGTGACGATCGCAAACAAGTAAGACAAACGATTCTCGCTGGCCTGAGATCCCAAGTCACCATCCGCCCCAAGCACCGGCGCATCATGATGGACAACCTCGGCGGCGACGCACTCGACGCCGTCATCGCAGGAATGGGTGTATGGAACTCATGGCACCGAATCGACCACCAACAAACAGCCGCTGACAAACGCTATCCCCGCGAAGGGTATGTGTATTACTGACAACGACTTCGATCAAGCATCAGACGATGCACGCGAAGAACGCAGATTCGACCTGCTGTTCGAAGTGAGCAGGCGAAAGCGGAACCTATTTACGTTTTGATAAACGGATGCCGTTTCGACTGCGATAGGCGGCGACGGTTGATTTGCTGATGCCTAACTCGTCAGCAATCACTTGGTCTGGTTCCTTACCCAACCGCTTGATGATCTCCTTGGACCAACACTGCTCGGTCTGGACATTGACGAAATTAGGGATGCCGTTTTCCATGCGTTTGAGCGCGACGCGTCGGCGATGGATTCCCAAACGCGCAGCCAATTCGGTGTCGGGCATCGTTCCCAAGAGCTTCAACTCTCTGGCGGTCCAGTGGCGTCCCTTCTTGGTCGATCGCTTGGAATCGATCCCGAGCGAACGGCGTTTCCATGCAACCGAGGTCGGATCGATGCTCATCTGCAAAGCGATTTCCGCGTCCGTGAGCTTCCCAAGCTTTGCTAAATCACGTTTGCTCCATCGCGTACGCAAATCTTGGCGAGACTCGCCGAAAGGCTCAACACCGAGCATCTTGCGTTTTCTGAACACAGACGTCTTGGTAACACCCAACCGCTTTGCAACATCGACATCACTTGCCGTACCAAGCAACGCTAATTGCTGAGCATTCCAGGCGATGCGTTTCGATGAAGTGGGGGACCGTTGTAGCAGTTTCTTATTCAATGAAATACTTCTGTGTCGCGATGCGGACGAGACTCATGTAGACGTGCCAGTGATTCGTGCCGACATCAAACGCTCGGAATCAAGCTCTCTGACACCTTCACCACTCTGGATTTTATTTTAGCAGAATCTGCGTCATAGGGTTCACCGTCTACTCTCAATGATCGAAACCACTTAGTTTGGCGAACCACACCAGACGACAACTCCGCCAGCACTACCGTTTTCTTTCGAAAAAATTCTGAATGCCTGAGTTACCTGAAGTCGAAACGATGCGGCGGGGTCTGTTGCCCGTTGTCGATAGCCGGATTGTCAAAGCCGCATTGCCTCCCTGCGATTGCCGACCAATCGTATTCACACCGCCCTTCCCTGCCCTGGCCCGATCCATTCGTGGCAAACAGATCACAGGTATCGGACGCTTGGGTAAACGCGTGCTGATTGAGCTGGAAAACGGATCTGCGATCGTCATCGAACCTCGCATGACCGGACTCGTGCTGCTAGCCGAACCGCCAACAGTCGATCACTTGCGGTTGCGGCTAGAACTCGAAGGCGGCGATTGTGACGAGCTGTTGTTTTGGGACCGACGCGGACTCGGCACGGTCAGCCTGCTGACGGCAGATGAACTCAAGCACTCGCTAGGAAAACGACTCGGACCCGACGCACTGGCGATCACGGCGGAAGAGCTTCGAGAGAACTTTGGCTCCAGCCGACGCCCAATCAAACCAGCACTGCTGGATCAAAAACAGGTCGCTGGGATCGGAAATTTGTACGCAGCGGAAATACTGTTCTTGGCCGGAGTTGATCCACGCACTCGATGTGATCGGCTGACACGAAAACAGTGGTCACGGATCCATGCAGCAATCGGCGAAGTCTTGAACGAGGCGATTTTCCATGAGGGCAGCACACTGAGTGACGGCACCTATCGCAACGCTTTGAACGTCGAAGGTGGTTATCAGAACCATCATCGGGTGTACGATCGAGCTGGTGCGACATGCGGTCGCTGCGGCGAGAAACAGATCGTCCGGATTGTCCAAGCCCAGCGCAGTACGTTCTACTGCCCCGGTTGCCAGTCTCGCCGAGGCTAATTTTGCCCAGGTCACCAGGCAAATTCGTAAGTCCCGCAGCAAATCCGCGGCAAATGGCATTCGCCGCCAGGGATGGACCGCGGTACAATGGCCGCATGAATACATCGCCTGAATCATCGTCGCCCTCCCCTGCCCCGCTTCGAACTTCATTGGCGCGACGTTCGTCTTTGCCGCGTCGCGATTGGCTCAAGACGGCTCTCGCACTGGGCGGCGGACTCGCACTGGCGGGCTCCGCATCTCGAGCGACTGCCGCAAAAGACCCTCGCTGGAACGAAGCGATCGAGAAAGGACTGAACTGGCTTTCGCGAACCCAGTCCTCACGCGGCCAATGGAACACGCAAGTCTATCCAACGGCAATGGCTGCACTCGCAGGCACGGCACTGATCGGCAGCGGCTCAACAACGACTCAAGGCCCCTACGCTCGAGAGATCGCTCGCGCAGCGGACTTCATCATCAGCAAGAGTCGCGATAACGGTCTCATCGGTGATCCGCAAACGGATTCGCGGTACACCTACGGCCACGGCTTCTCGATGCTGTTCTTGTCCCAAGTGCTTGGCGAAGAGGGCTTGCTCGATCGACGTGAAGAACTTGTCCAAGTCTTGACCAAAGCGGTCGAGTTCAGTGGCAACGCACAAACGGCCGCAGGCGGCTGGGGTTACGTCTCGGCACGTGAAGGCAACGACTTCGACGAAGGCTCCACAACGATCACTCAAGTCCAAGGCTTGCGCGGTTGTCGCAATGCAGGCATTCCCGTGAGCAGCGAAGTGATCGAAAAGGCCAAAGCCTATATCTATGAATGCAAGAACGCGGATGGCGGCATTAGCTACAGCAGTCGCCAGAAAGGAAGCAGCCGCCCAGCGATCACGGCCGCCGCTCTCGCCGCTCTTTACAACGCAGGCGATTACGACGGCGAACAAGTTCCGGAGATGCTGGCTTACGCGAAAGACTCGTTGCACGACATCAGCGACGCAGCTCGATCGTTCGGCCACTGGCACTACACGTACTTGTACTACAGCCAAGTCGTGTATCGCCAAGGCGACGAGCTATGGAAACCGTTCCGAGATCGACTCTACGATCGCATCGTGAGCGAACAGCGTCCCGACGGTTACTGGGAAGGCCAAATCCACAGCGTCTACGTCACCGCATGCAACCTCATCATGTTGCAACTCGACCAAGGCTACCTGCCGATCTACCAACGGTGAGGCCGGGCACGGCTCAGTACGCTGGATTCGCGGATCCATTGGATCTCAGCTTGCAATGCAATCGCTTTCGCACGAAGTACGTCTTCGGATGAACATTGCCCCAAACGATATTGCTGAGCTAGTTTCGTTTCTCGTTCTTTCATTTGAACGAACGACGTTTTGAGTTGCTCCATGGCGGAGTCACATCCAGCTTCATTCGCGGCCTCTTCGTTGCATCGCGACTTCGCTACAAAAGACTGACTGACGTAGTCAAGTGTCCAAATAAGAGAGGAAATACAGATGACCAAGCCTGCAGCCATCAATGCGAAGGATTGAAAAAATTGTCCGAGCAGGCTCAACGCGAACGACAAAATGCCTAGTGCCAAAAACGGTGTCAGTGCAAATTCCAGACGACTTCGCAGCGTTGGTGATGTTGACTTAGCTGGCTCCACAATCATCTCTCGCTAAAGTAGAGTCCCACACGAACTTCAATTTGCAACGCTGTCGCTGGGCGACGGTTGTTTGTTTAAGTATACGCTCGAGCCTCGAAAGGAATTGTGAATGACCGGTGATTTTCGATGCATGTATGTAAAAAACACTGAGGCTGGTGTCGTTCGTGGAGTCACTCGACGTCCAGTCTCGGAACTTCCAGCGGGCGACGTGACCATTGCCGTGCAGTGGTCGAGTTTGAATTACAAGGACGCGTTGGCCGCGACCGGAAACAAGGGTGTCGCTCCCAACTTGCCACACGTCCCGGGAATTGATGCGGCTGGAGTCGTGACCGAAGGAACTGACCGTTTTCCCGTTGGACAAAACGTCGTCGTTACTGGATACGATCTGGGCGGACGGCATTGGGGCGGTTGGGCTGAGACGATTCGAGTCCCCGAGTCATGGGTAGTGCCGCTTCCCAATTCCCTTTCACTTCGCGATGCGATGATCTTGGGCACAGCCGGATTCACCGCTGCACAGTGCGTTCGCGAACTGGTGCGAAACGAAGTCTCAAGCGAGTTGCCGATCGTGGTGACAGGAGCGACCGGAGGTGTCGGATCGTTGGCTGTGAAACTGCTCAGCAAACTTGGCTACCGCGTCACCGCAGTCACCGGCAAACCTGACGCAAAGGATTGGCTCATGAAGTTAGGCGCAAGTGCGATCTTGGATCGAGCTGAGATGGATCTGAATTCGACACGACCGATGCTGAGCACAGCTTACTCAGGCGCCGTCGACACGGTCGGTGGTGCAGCGCTGACTTGGCTTCTCAAATCAACTGACGTCAATGGATGTGTCGCGGCATGCGGGATGGTCGGCGGAACTGAATTGGACATGACCGTATTCCCGTTCATCTTGCGAGGCGTGCGGTTGGCCGGGATTACATCAGCCCTGTGTCCGATGGACGAGCGACTCAAGATTTGGGAGCGGCTGGCGGGTCCTTGGAAGCTCGAGAATCTTGACGATTTAGCGACCGAAGTGGACCTGGAGTCACTGTCACCGGCGATCGACGAAATTCTCGCTGGCAAAGTCCGCGGCCGCGTTTTGGTGAAGATCTGAGAAATTCTCCCAAACCTTAAAAACATTAGACAAATCGGCTCGAACAGCGCATCCTGGAGGCTAGATGAATCCTCCAGATATCTTTTCTGTTCGCGTTCGCCACTGTGCTGAGCGTATCGCCGAGAGCCGTGAAGCGGCACTTTCGGGGCTGTACGATTTGACGGCCCAGCGGCTGGTACGGTACGCGACGACGATCACATGCAACCAACACGATGCCGAAGATGCTTTGCAAACGGCACTGGTACGTGTCGCAGCCGAACCCAAGCTATTGCTGCGAGCCGATAAGCCGTGGCCGTACTTGCTTCGCATGGTTCGCAACGAAGCCTTGGTGATTTTACGTCGAAAGAAACGGTGGTCGCTTGTCGACGGCTTGAAAGACTTGCTCACCGCCCCGAGCGTCGATGATCGGAACCAGGAGGAAACGCACCGAGCGATTTGGATCGCGCTTCGGACGTTGCCAGTCGAACAGAGCGAAGTCGTCGTGCTCAAGATTTGGGAAGCCATGACGTTTGCCGAGATCGCGGAAGTGCTCGACTTGCCCGCCGCAACGGCAGCGAGCCGCTACCGCTACGCGATTGAAAAGCTCGCGATGAAACTCCGTGCCGAAGACTTCGAGGTGGCAAAATGAATCCACTTCAAGACTCATCGCCAAACAACGACGCACCAAACAACGACGAACTCGCCCGACTCGAGCAAGCCATCTTTGCGGCTGGCAAGTACGTGCGTCCTTCGGATGACCTGCGGCCACGGACAATCGAAGCTGCCAAGGAGCACTGTGGCAATCATCGGTTCGTACGGAATGTGATCGGACTCGGATTAGCGGCGTTACTGTTGTTGATGCTCGGTGTCCCCGTAACAGAAACGATTCGACAACGTCGTGCGCGCTCGACGTCGCCCACCTCAGCCGAGATCCAGCAGCAAGCGATCGAGTACTCACTCAAAGCCGGGCTCTCACCGGATTGGGGACTGAGTCAAAAATTCGACGACCTGAGACATTTCCAAGCGGATCGCCTGGGTCGCTCGGAACCGTAGTCTGGCAAATCGCTCGCAATCGCTAGTTTTCTTAGAGAATCTTTAGTCTTTCGCGCATCCCCTAAGTTACTCAACGACTTGGCGATCCATGAGGATCGCCACTCCACAAGAACTTGGCGGATTTGATGGCTGAGGCGACTCTCCAGCACATACTGGGCTTCAACAAACAACTCAACAAGTTGTCACGAGCCGGCGTTCCCATCGAGCTTGATCCACAAAGCTCTGGGCCGGAGACAAACATCAATGGGTCCTTGATTTCATCGATCCAGCAAATCGAGTCGGCATTGAAGCTCCGTGTCGAACTAGGTCAAAACGTCAACGATGCGATTGATGCGGCACCGGAATTGACACCACGCTATCGAGCCTCACTCAAGACTTGGTTGCAGCTCGAAGACCCCGCAGCAGCAATTGATCCCCTCACGGTACCGACACGTGAGCGAATGGAAGTGACGCGAGGTGTCGGCAGATCGCTGATTCAACCCATGCTGATCTTCGCCCTCACGTTTTTTGCGTTTCTGGTGCTGTGCTTGGTCACAGTGCCGCGGCTGGAAGCGATCTATGCACAAAACTGGACAACACCGACGGGCGTACTCGCAATTCTCGTCCACGTACGCAACACCCTGCCGTTTTGGGGCATCATTGTCCCGATCGTTTTTCTCGTGGTATGCGTCGTTTGGAAACGTCAGTCGTCGCGATTCAGTGTGCATCGGCTGTTGCCTGGTGGCCGACGATATCTGCAATCGCTCAGCCATGCCAGTTTCGCGGAACATGTAGCGATCATGCTTGAGAGCGAGGTGCCGCTCGAGCAAGCCATGATGCTCGCCGATCCAGAACTTGGTGCGAAGTACGTTGCGAACCGCGAGTCGGCTCCTCCGCTATTGCGATGGGCGCTCACTGGCGATCTGGGCGGCGAACCCTTATCGAGTGTGCTGCGTTTCGTCTCGCTGACCTATCGTCATGTCGCTGAGCAATACGCCGGGATCTGGCGAGTCGTGTTGCCAACATTCCTCGGTGCATTCGTTGGTGGTTTGCTGGTGCTGGTTTATGGGTTGAGTCTGTTTCTCCCCATGATCGATGCATTGAACATGATCGCATTGCCCCAAGAGTCGTAAGCCGAATCATGTCTAATACGAACCAGCACTCGATCCTCATCCCGGCGATTGAAGCACTTGCCGAAGAGCTTCCATCGGGCAAGCGTCGTCGCGAGATGAAACAACTAGCATCGTCGCTTCGTGACGGTGCGACGATTGGCGACTCAGCACACGACCGACGCTCACGATCCTGGTTGCCGGTGTTCGCTCGCAGTTTAGCGACGCCCGCGGCAGCGACTCGATTGAGCGATTGGATGAACCAAGCCTCTCGTGAGAGCGAGATCCGAAGTCGGCGCCGACGCGTCTTGCTCTATCCGATCCTCGTGTTCGGTTTTGCCGCCCTCGTGTTTTTCGGTCTGGGCCAGATGGTCGTGTCACCGTTCATTCAGATGTACGATGAGTTCGGACTTGACCTGCCAGCACCAACCGAATTTCTTTTCTTCTGGGTCAACGAGTGGCAACATCACACCGTTCGGTTTGTTGTCATTACTAGCCTAGTTTGCGTTGTCGGGTACGCGTTTGCGACCGTTTGGTTCAAGCACGCACTGTCGACTCGATTGCTTGGTTTTTTGGTTGGCGGAACCACGTCTAATGTCGCAGCGATGGCGAGTTTGACAGGCCTGCTGGCTGACCTGCTTGCGAATAACGTCCCGCTTGCCGATGCCCTTGAACTGGCCGGACGTGGATGCGGCCATCGACATTTTGAGCACGTTGCATTGAGTTTGGCCGACCAACATCGCAAAGGCTTTGTCTCGTTGGCCCAGTCGCCTGTTGCAGCGTGCTTGCCGAGCAACATGATCGATGCCCTTCAACCGAGTGACGGGTCTCCACCGCGATCAAAGCTGCTTCGTGAACTGTCAACGATCTACGCCGAGCGGGCCGTCCAGCGAACTGAATGGTCGACCGGCGTGGTTGGTGCGTTCGCCGTATTGCTAGTCGGCTTCGTCGTGACATTTGTCGTTATCGCATTATTTATGCCACTCGTCTCAATTACTTTTAGCTTAGCTTAGATATTGGCCATGGACACCTCCAGCCTTCTTGAGTTACCGCACCAAGCGATTTGGTACCTAGAGAATCGTTTCCTGTCGCGATGGCGTGTGGCAACGCTCTGGCCAGTCGACTCGGGAGCCGCGATCCAGCGATCTCTTCTACGTCTACTCGCCGTTGCACACAGCGAGCGACTCGATGTGGCGGTATTGATCAACAACTTCGCCGATGAACATCGTGGAATGTGGATGTATCGTTTGCGGCGTCTTGCCAAACGTATCGAAGGTGGCACGTCGCTGGTCAATGCCCTGGAGCACACTCCGGACGTCTTGAGCCCATCTCAAGTCCTAGCCATCCGTTTCGCGACCCAATCCGGAACGCTCCAACAGACTTACCACAACTTGCTCGAGCGTCCGATTGATAACGAGTTGTCCACACGTGCGACGTTTCAGCGAGCTGTTGGCTATGGGTTTGCTTTGCTTCTTGTGCTGGCACTGGTTCTTTCATTCTTGAACGCGTTCATCCTGCCTACGATGGCAAAGATGTGCGAAGAGTTTGGCATCAATATGCCCTCGGTGATGCAGTCCTTTATGGACGTGAGTCGCCAATTCTCGGATTACGGAATTTTGTTGGTCGTGATCATCCTTGTTCTATGTTGCTTCTTTGTGATGTCGCCCGTGCGACGCCGCTTCGCCACTTGGATTTCACCGTGGTGGACTCGCATATCGACACAAGCCCGCTCCGCGGAATTGCTTCGCATGCTTGCGATCTCCGTCGATGCCGGCCGACCACTCGATGGCTCGTTGTCGATCCTCGCGCGATACCACTTTGACCGTGAAGTTCGCAGCCGGTTGTTATTCGCACGTAACGAAGTCGAACAAGGTGCCGATCCGTGGGAATGCCTACAACGCGCACGTTTTCTGAATCCAGCCGAGGCCGACGCGATTCGATCAGCCACCGATCGTCGTCTTCAAGCCTGGACACTGAGCCAGATTGCTCTCGTCAAAGCCACAGCGGTCTCGAATCGACATGAGCGAGTTGCCGCATTAGCCAAACCGGCGATCACAATTTTCGCCGCTAGCATCGTGCTTTGGGTGGCAGTCGCATTCATTCAATTCCTTGCAGCCATGATCGAAATGCTGGCCTAGACCCATGACATCTATCCATCCACATTCACATCGGCATCGACATCGTCGCGGCACAACAGTCGCTGACTTACTCGTTGCCGCCACACTCCTGGCGGCCATGGTGACGACCATGATGACGCTGACCGTTCGAAGTGGCCGGCTCCGACAAGAAACCCGTCATCAACAACTCGCGCTCGATGAATTATCGAACCAGCTTGAACGGTTGCTCAGTCTCGATGCGAAGGATCGTGAAAGCGAGATGGCGAGCTTGGTCCTGCCGGAACACATCCTCGCAGTATTGCCCGGAGGCAAACTCGACGGAAAATCGGTCGAGGATGCAAACGGAACCCGAATTGAGTTAAGTCTCTCATGGGATCAACCGATCCAATCGACGCCGCTGAGTCTTGTGGGTTGGGTTGACACCAACTCGATCACGGAGACGCAACAATGATCCATCGGCAAGGCTTTTCCCTGATTGAAATGCTTCTCACGATGACCGTGGGAAGTGCGCTGATGGTGTTGGCGATGACGTTGCTTCAGCAAGCGATGACGCTGTCGTCCCAGACCCGCGGGCAATGTGACTCCGACCGAGCGACACATCGTCTATGCGAACAGTTCCGTCGAGACGCACACATTGCCACAGCAGTGACAACCCAGGACAACCTCGAAACGATCTTTACGGTCGATTCCGAAAGAGTCTTCTATCGGGTTCTCGACGGAACCGTGACTCGAACGACCTCAACCGGGCACCAAGGTCAAGAACGATCAGGACACGAACACTATGAACTCGGCGCATCCACTAGCGTGTCCATCGAGAGGCTAGAGCAACCCGAGCGAGTCAGCTTGACGGTTCGACGCCAGCCCATGCTCAAACACGTTGGCCCGCGAATCGATCGACAGATTGCGGTCACGGTAGGACGACTGGCTGTGGGAACCGCGAGCGAGGAGACACAGCCATGACTTATCGATCAAATCCTCATCCGAACGATCGCCCCTCAACTCGCCAAGGTTTGGTAACGGTTTGCGTCCTCGTTTGCTTACTCGTCGCGACGTCGCTGGCGATGCTCGTGATGCAGTCGGCGATTCGCGAGCGCCGTGAAATCAGGCTGCGCCACCAAATGCTGCAAACTGAATTCTTGTTGGACGCCGGCGTGCAACTTGCCCGCCAGCGAATCGAGGGCTCCGCCGACTACCAAGGCGAAACCTGGACTCCAAGTCCGACAACCACGCACTTCCCGAATGCCAACGTTGTCATTCAGTTAGCCGATGACAACCAAACAATCGAAGTGATCGCGAGTATGGGAGTCATGCCCGACGACAAAACTCGCGTTGCCGCGAACGTGACTCGTCGCAGCCACAAATTTTCAATCGCAACTACCACCCAAGAATCGGAGTAACAATAAATGGCTCGTTCAACCAATTCACGCGTCACTCATTCGCGTCTGCATCACGGCTTCACGCTCGTGGAACTCTTAGTCGTGATCGCGATTATCGGCGTACTTGTCGGACTGCTTCTGCCCGCCGTCCAAGCGGCTCGCGAAGCCGCCCGTCGATCATCCTGCACAAACAATTTGGCACAACTGGGACTGGCGATGCACCACCACGAGTTCAGTGTCGAGTATCTGCCGTCCGGCGTGATCAATCCCGATGGTCCGATTCGAAGCGAAGCGATTGGCAAGCACATTAGCTGGACCATTCAAGTCATGCCGTTTCTTGAGCAACGGAACTTGTACGACCACTTTGACTTCGACAAGAGTGCATACTCGACGGAGAACGCCGAGGTTCGCAACGCAAAAGTCCCCACCCTGCTCTGCCCTTCCAATCCCGGGATCCGTTTCGGCTCCCTTTCATCCATTGATGGCAAGGAAGTCGCGGAGTGCAACTATGCTGGATCACACCATGATCAAGAAGCACCCATTGCGGAGGACAACAATGGCGTTTTGTTCCTCAACAGCAAAATCAAGTACTCGGAGATCACGGACGGAAGTTCTCAAACGTTTCTTATCGGTGAAATGCTTCCGCACGAAGGTCACTTAGGCTGGGTTTCAGGAACCCGCTCGACACTCCGAAATGTGGGAGCCTTTGAAAAGTCTTCCTACCACAATCTAGATCAAGACGACCCTCGACGCTTTGCAACCGGACCGCTCGACGTTGGCGGATTCGGCAGCTATCACGCCGGCGGTGCGAACTTCGTCCTAGCGGACGGTGCTGTGCAATTTATATCACACAGCATCGAAGAAAAACTGATGCAACAACTCGCCAATCGTGCAGACGGCGAAATCCTGGTCAACGAATTCTAAGCGAATCGTTACCGTGCGATGTCAAATGCAAACAGCAAATCTTGATCACGGATGATCAACGTTTGATTCGCAATGACCGGGTGCGCCCAGATGGCTCCCTTATCGCGAGCCAGTTCAGTTTGACGAGGCAAAACGAGCGTACCGTGCGGTCGCCATCCTTCTCGATTCGGCTCCGCCAAGACGACTGAACCTTTTTTGTCGTCATAGCAATACAATCGACCATCGCCAAAGCAAATCGAACCGCTTCCCTTGAGGCGTTCTTCCCAGAGCGTGTTGCCGGTCTCTAAGTCTTGGGCCATCCACACGCCGCCATTGACTTTGCTGCAACCGTAGATCACGCCGTCGACATGCACGACGCCACCGTGGTGGTTCTGCATCGTTTTGTCATTGAGGGCGTACACACTTTCGGAATTGATACCGCTGTCACCCGCAGTAAGTTTCAACAGCGTGTTCCCAGCACCATAGTCACTCGTGTGGTAGAGCTTGTCACCAATGAGGACCGGAGTTGGGATAACCGCAACCCCGTTCCCTGTCGCCGTGTCACTGAATAATGGAGCACCGCTTTGCACATCAAAGGCGAATAGACCCGGCTTGCTCGCGGTGACATAGAAACTCTTGTCGCCGATGGTGCCGCGAATGATCGAAACATATTGAGCCGGAGCGTCAGTGTTCTGACTCTCCCAAACTTTCTCACCTGTCTTGCGATCGACCGCGATCATGAACTGTGAGTTACCCGGAGTGATCACCACTCGGTCGCCGTCCACGAGTGGCGATTCGCTGTAACCCCACACAGGGATCGCCCCGCCATAGTCTTTCACCAAATCAACAGACCACTGCAGCTCACCGTTGGACTTACCAAGCGCCGCGAGCACACCAACATCGCTGAGCACGAACACCTGATCTCCATCGACCGTGGGTGTCGAGCGAGGACCGCCGCCCCAACCGTGGTTGTAATCGTCGGATTTGCTGGCACGCGAGACAACGGTCTCCCACAACTTCGTTCCGTTCGCCAAATCGATACAGATCGCTGAGCAATCCGTCTCGCTTGAGCCCATCGTGAACAGCGTGTTACCGACAACGGAGACGGCTGAGTATCCACGCCCAGTCTCCGTGTATTGCCATTTCAGCTTGGGTCCACCCTCGGGCCATTTCTGAAGCAATGACTGAGGCGCGGCGTGGCCATCTCGATGGGGACCGCGCCACTGGGGCCAATCCGCCAAAACAGATTCGCCCATGGAGGTAAACGCGAAACAGGCGGCAACAATAGCCAGGCAACGCCATTGAGTTTTCATACTGATTTTCTGTCGAGAGAGCGACTGAGGTGGGAGCGGGTTAAGTCATTGGCATCGAATTATAGCACGGATCCTCTCAATTCCGCGAGCGGCTGGTTGGTTTGCAACTGAATCATTTCGCGGTATCGACCCCCACGCTGGAGCAATTCCTCATGCGTGCCCGTTTCGACGATGCGACCATCCTCGAGAACCACGATTTTATCGGCTCCAGTGATGGTGCTCAGCCGGTGGGCAATCACAAACGACGTCCGTCCAACCATCAAATCTGCCAGACTCTTTTGGATCAACCGTTCACTTTCGCTGTCCAGATTACTGGTCGCTTCGTCAAGAATCAGGATTCGTGGATCCGCGAGAATGGCTCGTGCGATCGCCAACCGCTGACGCTGACCACCCGACAATTTCACACCTCGCTCACCAATCAGCGTGTCGTAACCCTCGGGTAACCGCTCGATGAACTCGTCGGCCGCAGCCGACCGGGCCGCATGAATGATCTGTGCTTCGCTTGTACGGCGTCGGGCGTAGGCGATATTTTCACGGATCGTGCCATCGAACAGGAACACATCTTGTTCGACGATCCCCAGCAACTTTCGATAGCTCGCCAAGTCGATGTCGCGCAAGTCACGACCATCGAGCAGCAGACTTCCTTCGAGCGGATCATAAAACCTAGCGATCAAATTCGTGAGCGTCGTTTTGCCTGCGCCACTGCGCCCAACAAGTGCCACCGTTTGACCGGGTCGAACCTCGAGCGTGATGTCTTTCAAGACGGCTGTCTCTGTATCCGGATAGGCAAACGTCACGCCTTGAAACGTGATCGCCCCAGCGACTTCGGATTCACGAACGACCTTTGCTCCTGGGCGACTGGGTAACTCTTCTTCGATTTCCAACACATCCAACACGCGATCCAGTCCCGCAAGGTTGTTTTGAAAGGTCACTGCACTCGCCGCGATCGTTGCCAGCGGATCCAACAGCATCGTCAGGTACACCAAGAACATCATCAAATCGCCAAGCGTCAACTCGCCCTGGATGATTTGGTAACCGCCGTACAGCAGTAAGCCCGTCGAAGCGAGCGGTATAACCACTTCCCAAATCGTCTCGATGATCCGCGTCCACCACCACGTGAACAGTTGCTGGCGAACGAGAAAGTCTCCTTCTCGAACAAAACGTGATGACTCACTTCGGTCTCGCGAGAACGTGCGTACGACTCGAATCCCGCCGAATGTTTCTGTGGCTCCGCTGTCGATACGTTGACGCTGTTTGCGAATGTCGCGGTACAGGGGACGAATGCGATTGATCCACGTGCGATGTGTCAACCAGACGACTGGCAAGAGCAACAAGCCGCCAACCATCAGCTTCCAATCCACCAACATCAAGATCACGAGGCTGCCGATGAACTGGACGATCGCTCGCCACGGATTGTACAACATGCTGAAGATCAACTCCGACACACCGCCAGCATCTTCGCGAATCAGGCTCGCGACGCCGCCACTCTTCATGTTGTAGACACGATGCAGTGGCAACCGCATCGCATGTTCAAAGACTCGACGCCGAATATCGACCTGCGTTTGGTTGACTGTTTTAGTCGCGATCCAGCGGCTGAATAGATTCACGATCGTCGACAAGAGCGCGACGACCGTGACGACCGCCGCGATCAACAGCAAACGCTGGAACGGTTCTTCGGGAACGGAGACGACGGTTACCCAACTCGGCACCGGCTTGGGAGGCTTCGTCAGAACCGAATCAATAGCAAGCTTTGTGCCCAGTGGCGGCACCAAACGCAGCATGATGCCAACGGTCATCAGAGCCAGTGTTCCAAGAATCGCATAGCGATGACCAGACACGAGTCTCAAAAACTCTCGAAACAGCTCAAAGAAACCGCGTTCTCGCGTCCCAAGTTTCTTCGCACTGCGTTCACTCCGCCCGTGGTGATCCGTCACGTCCGAACGGGCATTTCGCTCACGAACTTCTTGGCGGTATTCAGTAAATCGGCGGTGGCTAGGCAGAATCGGCATGAAGTATTGGTAGCCCGCGACGACGATTCAGACAAGTGCGACGGATCCAACCATGCTTCTCGCCGACGATTCACGACGTTTACAATGTGTGCTGGAACTCGGGAAAGACGCCATGCGTGCCCCCGAAACCTGTTTTTTCGACTCGCGGAGCTTGATCATGATTGCTAGAGGAATGAACGAAAGGCTTTTCAATGCGGAAAAGATGAGTGTCATCATGAACGCTGGCGCGGAGCGGGCGATTGCTGAGTCCAAACGGATGGGCGTTCCAGTGCCTTTGGATTGCGACGACGGTGTTGAACGATACGAGTTACCCGATGGGACGGTCGTCGAGGGTGATCCCTGGTATGGGCAAAACACGGCGCCGGAAGGTTGGTTCGAGCGATTTGGGATTACCCCGGAAAACCAACCAAAAGTAAAAAAATAGTTTTCTAGCGCCCTATCGCTTTTGGTCATTGTGCCTTGGCTATCCAGGCTCGCCAAATCTGCGATAGGAACCCATGATGAAACGCTTGCGAAAACTAGCCAAACTCGCCGCGATCTCGGCTCTCGTTCTTTCAGCGATTCTAGCTGTCATCATCTGGCGAGACTCAGCGAAACGCGAAGCGATGATTTCCTCGATTCGTGAAGCAGGTGATCCAGTTTCGATCACCGACCTTCGCCCCACAGACGTTGCTTCGGAAGAGAATGCCGCGACTTATCTCACGCCAGTGACCGAGGATCTCCAAACACTCGTTTTCAAAATCTACCCGTTCGTGTTTCCAGAAGCGTTCGACAGACAGTCTGGCCTCACGGACCAGCAGCGAGCAGAATCCGAAAAACTATTTGCTGCTCACACCAAGGTCGACGAAGCCATCCAGCGAGCGTCTCAATGCAAGGCGTTGCACTGGCCACTGAACTACGCGGATGCTCCCAGCAAGTTTATGGAGTCTCTCCTCAATAACACGCAAAGCACTCGTGATGTGGCTCGTTTTCACGTCGCTAAGTCTCGCACTCTCTCAGGTGGTGGCGACCCCGACAATGCGACCGCTGTTTGCTTACAAGGATTACGATTGGTGCGGTTGCAAGACCAGACCCCAACCATGATCGCATCGATGGTCAATAGTGCCTGTCGAGGCACACTACTCGATGAAGTCGGCAGAGTGATCAGACATCACAAGCTAAAGCCAGAAACTCAACAAGCAATCGAGGCTGAACTCTCGAATCACGACTCGCTTGCCGCGTTTACTCAAGCTCTCAAGAGCGAACGAGCCTTCGGCATTTCGAGTTTCAACGGATTCCCGAATTTTCCTGGTAGGGGTTGGATCACCGGGCAAGTCTCAAACTATGTCGAGTACATGGACGAACAAATCACCATCAGCAGCGACTGGCCGTTTCAACAAACACAAACCGAAACAGTCCAGACATCCGGCATGACCGACTTGTTGGTACCGGCTGTGACGAGTGCACGCGAAGCATACGTGCGGACAATCACTGTAAATCGATGCGCGCGAGTTTTGAACGCGATTCAAAATCTCGACTCCGAAACACAAACGCCAACCATCGATGAACTGGGGTTACCCGCCGAGGCGACCGCTGACCCATTCTCAGGCGACACGCTTATCATCAAGAAGGTCGATACTGGCTGGACGGTTTATAGCGTCGGCCCCAACAAGACGGACGATGACGGACAAGTCGCCAGCGACGAGGCGGCGCCTCTTGATGTTGGCGTGTAGCCGTTCATGTTGACGCCCCGCATCGACGACATCGCCTCCGTCCATTCAAAGAGATTCGCTTCCTGACTGTTCCTTTGCCAAAGCAGTGCGAATCCACTGCTCGGGACCATTGCCCTTTGAAATCACGACCGTCGGCAGCCTCAACGACTGAAGCAGAGCATTTTTCGTCTCGTTGGGCGGACGATCCAGCATCAATAACCAACGCGCGGATTCATTGCCGGTCGTCGAAAACCAGGCTAAACGCTGCTGCTTTTCTTGCAGGTACTCTGGCGTCCAATAGCCGACGACTTCAATGTAGATCTTTGTGCCATCAACGTGCGTCAAGGTAAAGTCGGGGGTAAAGACCTCTTGGTTTTGCACAAGAAACTCACGGTCTCGCTCCCAACGCCAATCAGCGACAGGATCACGGTGCCACCGATCGGCAACTTTCTGCTCAAGTTCCGAATCGAACTCCGTCGGCGGCGTCGTTTCACTGCTCAACCGATCTTCCGGAGACACCTTCATTGAAAAGGTTTGATTTTGAGGACCAAGCACTTCCGCCATGAGCAACCAATCACTGCAGGTAAGCAATGCAGGCAACAACTTGGCATAACCGACTCCATAACGAGTCGTTTCACGCAAACTCGACGCTGGCCCATCCAAGATCATGCGATAGCCCTGACCCCGCCGAGTCACACGGTGCATCAATCCAGCCAACTTAGCTTGCCGAATGACATAAGGTGCGTGGGCAAACACATCGACGCGAACTCGCGTTGCTCGATACAAAACGGCTTGCGTTTGCGCCAAGTTATAACGAGCTAAGAATAGTTCTGGACTCAGTGCATCGGGACATTGCTTCAGCTTCTGTAATTCAATGACATCGTCAAACAACCGGTCTTCGATTTGTTCCCATGTCAGTTTCAACTCGGTCGCAAGATGTTGCCGGACCGCCTGTTGCTCATGTTCAAAGATGCCTTCGCGGTGCTGGACCACCGGATGCAAGGGCGATGAAAGTTCGAACACTCGCTTACGAAACGCTGCCGCTTTGCGAGCCGATTGCGCAAACTCACTCGCATCGTCAAGCAATTTACAAAAGGCAGCGATGCGGCGAGGTGGGCACCCAGCGATACTCCCCAGGCAATCCTCAACGTCATGATGCAACTCTTGACGCACACGCCCCACTCCTTGCCGATAGACCTCAATGCACTGCTGTGCCGCTTCAAGGTAGACCGCGTCGCGCACCCGCATCAAACGATCCGGCGTCACTTCTCGCTTGACAAAGTCATAGCTGACGATGTTGTGCTCGCTTCGAATCATGAGTCCGACCGCCGCTTGCTGACTTTGTAAGCCGCGTTTCGCCGACGGTCGCGACTGCGTTGGACTTCGTTGCTGTCGTCCGTCACGATCTCATAGAACTGGGCCGCTTCACCCGAAGGACTGCGCCGCAGCACCCGCCCCAATCGCTGGATCGCTTGACGCGTGCTCGCCATTCCACCAAGCACGATCGCAACCTTCACCATCGGTAGGTCGACACCTTCATCCAAAACACGATTGGCAACCAGCACCGGATATCGCCCCGAACCGAATCCCTCCAACAAATCTTGCCGCTCTCGCTTGGCACAATGCGAAAGCAAACACGGAACGAGGAACCGAATGGAGATCTGTCGTGCCATCACGTTCGATCCGGTAAACACCAACACGGGACTGCCCGCGTGCAAACGAAACAGGTCCTCCAAGACACGAAACTTCGCACGCGTTTGCTCCTCGATCTTCCGTTTCGCTCGAAACGCCTTGAGCGCCATGCCAGCAGCCATCGCCAGTTGCGGATTCGACTTCGCGTCCGCAACCAACTTATAAGTCTCGTCCCACTGGAACTTCGGATTGTCCTCACGACACTTCGAAACAAATTGCTGGATCGTCTTGCCGTAGCCGCGATAGGCCTGGGTTTCAGATTCGTCCATGTGAACCGCGATACGACGAATCGAATAATCGGCGAGCGTCTTGCCCGATGCCTCGTCAATCGACTGCTGATACAACGTCTTGCCGACAAGCAGATTCAGTTGAGTTAGTTTTTCGGTATTCGTTGGCAATGTTGCCGTCAGCCCCAATCGTGCCGACGCAACCGACATCCTCGCCGCGTCGCTTCTCCATGGCCCAGCGAGATGATGGACTTCGTCGAACACGATCAAGTTGAATCGATCCCCGATACGTGGCATGTGGATAGCTGCGGAGTCGTAGGTCGTGACACTGATAGGTGAGACACGATGAACTCCGTCGCCAATCAATCCCGCATCGATACCAAACGCCTCGAGAATTTTGGCATGCCACTGGTACATCAAGTCTCGCACGGGAACGACCACCAGCGTACTGGTTTGTGCCCGAGCGACGATGGACAAAGCAACCACCGTCTTTCCCGTCCCCGTCGGCATCACGATCAAACCACGGCGTCCGCCCTCTTCAAAAGCTTCCACCGCGGACTGTTGATCCTCTCTCAGCCGGGGAAGCCGCTTGGCCTGGATCGCCAACGACGACTCCGCCAGTCCAGACTCGATCGCATCCGCAACTTCAACCGACTCCTCACGCAGCAATCGCCTGAGCGGCTCTGCATGCATGGCGTCACACAGCCAGCAATCCTGTCGTGGATCCTCAATGATCTCAATCCGAGAACGAATTCGCTGGCTCATCGCACGATCCAAGCCTCGCAATCGCAACGTCCCCTGATGAAAGTCAACGTGCACAGCCAAAACACTTCATCATTCGTGCCCAGAAACAAGAACGGATAAGCCAGACGTAAGTATGGTACATTTCGATCCAAATGATACACGGTTGATTTAACGTCGATCGATGAATCGACGGATTGTCGTTGAGTTATCGGCGGACCAGAATCGTGGAGTACCGTGCCCGCTCTTCCCCGCCCGGAGAATCTTCAATGGCCTCGACGCTAATTTGCACATGCACCTTGCTACTCCTGGTACTTGCCTGTTCCCACCAAACCGTATTGGCGGATGTTGGCGTCGGAGCCAAGCCCATCGACGGCGCAGAAATGCTACTGGACGGATCTCGCGAGATGCTGGACCAGAAGTGGAAGTATTGGGAGGGCCCAGGCTTCAAATCATCCATGCCCATTAAATGGAAGATCGTCGAGGATCCGGTTGACGGCGGTACCGCTGTGATTACCGATGACCCAGTCGCAGCCGGTGGTCGGTTCGGTACCGCCGATATCGTGACTAAGAAGGAATATCGCGACTTCCGCTTGCATGTGGAGCTGCTCATCATGAATCCAAGAGGCAACAGTGGCGTGTATTTGCAAAACCGCCATGAGATTCAAGTCTTGGACGGCGATCGCACCCCACACGGTATGGCTGCGATCATCAACGAAAGCGAATCACCCTACTATGCCTACAATGGGCTCGGAAGCTGGAACGCGTACGACATCGTCTTCCGAGCCGCTCGTTTCAAGGATGGCAAGCGAGTCGAAGAAGCTCGAACCACAATTTATTTCAACGGCCAAAAAGTACACACCAATTTCGAAATCAACCAAGTTTGGGGCGGACCGAACTCTGGGATTGATGGTGGTAACGACGGCGGCCAAGGAATCACGGATACCTCTGGCGGCATCAAGCTCCAGTGCGAAGGGCACGATGTTCGGTACCGAAACACCTGGATCAAAGAACTCAACCTCGAGTCGTCTGAAACCGACTTCACTGAACCGTTGGCCATTGAATCAATGATCCCTCAATCTGAGACCATATCCCATTTGTTCAATGGCAAAGACCTGTCCGGCTGGAACGGCGACACTTCGCGTTGGTCAGTAACCAACGGAATGATTCGCGGAGCCAACAATGACAAAGTCGAAAGCAGCACCTATCTCTTTACCGCTAAGGAGTACTGGAACTTTCGACTCCTTCTCGAAGTGAAACAAACTTTGAGCGAGAAACACTCCACGATGCATTCCGCTGTGGCCGCTCTCGGCGAACCGTTCACTGACGCGGGCGACAACAAATTTGGGTTCAAAGGACCACTGCTCATGTTCTGTCACGACTGGGGCATCTGGGACGCCCATCGTCGAAATCGCGTCGTCCCCGTTGGCGATGGCCCGACAATTGAAAAGAAGGGCCAGTGGAACCAGATCGAGATCTTGGTGAATGGCAATCGCATTCGTTTCGCAGCCAACGGCCATGAGATCTTTGATTTCACCGACAAACCGGAAATGCTCAAGGCCTGTCCCATCGGACTACAACTGCACAGTAACGGCCAACCACAAGAGTACCATTTCCGCAGTCTAGTGCTTACAGAAAACCCCAACGATGTACTGGTCACTTTGTCAGAAAAGTAGAGGCGAGTGACGCAAGAACCTCGGACCTGACAGGTCGCATCACAACAGTTCTGGCGGCGCTTTTGAGATCGCCAATGAAGCCAAAAGTTTGATATCGGCGCGATGCTGCTTGAGCGACCGCTCGTACGATTCCATGGTCTTGGTCATGACCAGTGCGTACCGATTTGAAACTTTCTCGGTGCGAGTGCTAACATCGAGTTGGTTGGATTGGATCACTCCCGGTCAACTCGGGCCAGCCACAAGCCGGTCAACTCGGGCCAGCCACAAGTGCTTGTCGGGAAACGATCGCTATGCAGAATTCGTTTTAGGGGTGGTGACCTCAGAGAGGCGGTCCGCACCATTGGGCAGTCACATAGGGCGTCACATAGGGCGTCACATAGGGCAGGGCGTCATAGCAGGGCGTCATAGGGCCACCCATCAACGGGCGTCACATAGAGCCACCCATCAAGATACCTGCCGCAAGTAGCGAAGTCGTAAGCCTGCCGCAGGTAGGCCCCCCATAAAGCCACTACCGTGTTCGGGGACGAGCGAATCAAAGGCCACCTCCAGCCCAGGCATAACTTGTCGTTGCGAACTGCTTACTGTGCTGCATTCGGTACAGGGGCCATGCCTTCGGCTAGGCTTTTCGCTTCATCGATCCAGCCTCAAATTGACACGGCACCGCCCAAACTTGACGTGCCAGCGCAGCACAAAACACAGAAGTTGCAAAAGAGTGGTTCGGGCGATCGGCAGACTAGACTGACGACATGCCCAGCGGGTTCTCTCGCGCACATAGCCAGCGTTGGCCGCTGCGAATTGCCTCCTGAGCCAAGCTCTCCGGCGTCCCAGCAGCGCGCTTGAACACGCGTCCGAACTTCTGCACCACATCACACCAAGCCCGCGCATCCAAACCGATGCGACTGAGGATTGGCGCCAAGTGATCCGGGATCACTCCCACCTTGTCGCGACGCAACTGCCGGCCAGTCCAATCCAGCAACTCCAGATAACGTCCCATCGACACACCCAGGAAACCCTTCACGCTCGCGCGACGACCTGATTCATCCAAGCACGGACCTACCGGATCGTCCTTCTCGTTGATTTCGATTGGACTCATCCAGCCACTGCGACGGCGACGACGACTCCGCTCCCAATCATGCGTACTCACGCGAGTCCGATCCTCTCGCTCCGCCAAATCATCAATACGATCCTTGGCTCCCGTGAACTCACTCGTCTCAGGTGTCTTCGCGATCGCAGCCCGAATTGGATTCAAGTCCACATACGCGGCACAAGCCAACAAACTCGCTTCATCAAGAAGTAATTGCAGGCGATATCTACCCTCCCAAAATCTTCCGGTGCAGTCGTCTTCACGATTGGCCCTCCGAGCGATGTTCTCCGCCGTGCAACGCATCCACCAACTCACATCCGAGAGCCGTCGACGCCGTTCCGCAAGCACCTCAGGCTGATTGACGATCATATCGATCTCAGGCTTGGTTGGAGTCTCCGGCGACCCATCCAGTTTCCGACGCACCGGAAACAGCCTCAACCAACGCCGCGCCACTTCCTCATCGCTCCAAGCCGCCACCACATCAGGCCGACTGCGCAGGACGAGATGCAGGTGATTGCTGAGCACCGTGTACGTCAAGCAATCGATCCCGAAGACACTGGCAAGAAACTCCAAACGATCACGGATCCAACCACGTCGATGTTCGAAGGATTGTCCAGTAAAGCGATCTTCGCCACAGAGAAAAGCGCGTCGAACGCACCTCTGCACCGCATGAAAGACTTGGACTTCCGCCGGATCAGCAACTTCGTACCGAGGTTTTCGAGGCATCTAAACGACTCCGCAGTGAAAGGGACCTCCCAGAAATATACCTGCCCACCCGCAGCTAGGCAATAGACTTTGGGTGGCCCTAAAGTTCCTACCAAAATCGAGGACCAAGCAGTTCAATTTACCGGGGTGCAGACGAAAACCACGCCCAACGCATTGATAAAGCAGCCCCGGCGACATCGTCGGGCGCAGCATGACAACGCAATCGACACGAGGGGCGTCGAAGCCTGTGGT
>JBGTAI010000264.1:0-53401 GCA_041749955.1 Pirellulaceae bacterium
CGCAAGAGGATTTTGCGCAAGAGGATTTTGCGCAAGAGGATTTTGCGCAAGAGGATTTTGCGCAAGAGGATTTTGCGCAAGAGGATTTTGCGCAAGAGGATTTTGCGCAAGAGGATTTTGCGCAAGAGGATTTTGCTCAGGGGGCGTTACGCTTTTGACTCTGCAACACGTTCAATCACCATCACAGCAATCCCTGCGGCGATCGCTATGCCGATTAGCATGACGACGGATGTGCCAGTCCAACTCGCGGGCGAGAAGTATTCCATTTCGCGAAATTTCATTTCCAGATCTGCTGTAGCCGCTGTCGGTGCCTGCATCGGCCACAATCGCCCGATGCTGCCAATCATCAGGCCCACGAGCCCGGCCATTGTGACGCCGCCATGGTGTTCGAGCATCCAACGCAGCACGCGTGAGAACGCAAGCAACCCGAAAGCACATCCGCTCGCAAAGACAACGATCTGTGTCGCCGAATCAACCGTGATGTGCCCCTTGGCCGCTTCTTTGATCAACCCAGTGACCGGGTGATAAACGCCCAACAGCAACAACACAAACGCACCGCTGATGCCGGGCAAAATCATCGCACAGATCGCGATCGATGCACTGACGAACAAGAACGGCAGACTGGTGCTGCCTTGCGACATCGGCAAGATGCAAATTACGGCTGCGACGATCCCGCCAAAAAGTGCCGCAACGATTCGCGAGGCGCCCCAATGGTCAACGTACCGTCGCACAATCCAAACGCTTGCCAACACCAAGCCAAGAAATACTGAGAGAGTCTCCGGCATCCGATGGTCGAGCAACCAATGCATCAGTCCTGCGAGCGAGACGATCCCGGTCGCGATTCCAATCCCCAACGCCACGAGGAACCTCAGATCGACGTGCTCGGCCGCGTCACGAAAACGACGCTGGCGAACAAGCGAAAGTAGTTCGAAATCGATGTGGCTGATCGCGGTGACCAGGCGTTGGTAGTGTCCGAGGATCAACGCGACCGTCCCGCCGCTGACTCCAGGTACCGTATCCGCGGCACCCATCATGAAGCCTCTCGCGACGTTGATTGCATCTCCAGCCAGACTGGGCTTTGGCGAGATCGTCGTTTGCGTTGTGCTCGGATCGCTCAAGTCGGTTGGTGGAGCATAAGCGTCGGGCGTCGGCATCGGTATTCAGTCAATCGGGTCTGCGGAATTGAATGCGGTCCGCGACAAGCCAGTCGAACGCAATTTCAACTCGAATCGTTAGGTCTAGAGCGTCAGTAATAGAGCATCGCTGGGACGCACCGCCAGGGTCAGTTGCACGGCACTCTCGGTTCCAAGTGTGATCGCGAGAATCCGCTTTGTCTTTCGAAACCGGCGAGCTGGTTCCCATTTTTTCAGAGCCGACTCGAGGGGGTGGATCATGGTGAACGCTCGGCTCTGGGAAGAAGCTGCTCATCGCACCAAAGTGTCCTCTGTGTCACTCTACTTTTGGTTCAACCTTTACTTCCTGTAGTTGTGCTCCGATTGATGCTGGTGTATTTCAGTGAGGCGGTAGTCAAAAAGCACCCTGAACGTGAGCTTCTCAGCAAGTCTTTCAGTCGAAATGGTGTTTTTCTGCCATTTTTCCGATTGGCTCTCCGATTTAGCCGACTGTTCAATTAATCACTCCACCACCCAAAATCAGTGTGGACGAGTGTTTAGTTTTTTGTACAATGTCGTCATCAATTTGATCCTTCTATAGGGATGGGAACCATGACCCTTGGCCAGCTCACGGAACGTCAGCAAGACGTTTATGACTTAATCCGCTCACTGATCGTTAATCGTGGTTACGGCCCAACGGTGCGCGAAATTGGTGAACATTTCGGTATCAAAAGCCCCAATGGTGTCATGTGTCACCTCCGCGCTCTCGAACGCAAAGGGATGATTCGTCGCAGCCCGAATAAATCGCGAGCGATCGAGCTAACTCAATCGGCCGACCGAAACGGGCACAGCCTTCAAATGGCTGGAATGGTCGCTGCGGGACCAACGACGTTGGCATTCGAGCAGAACGATCGCGTCGACTTCAGCGAGTTGCTGTTCGGTGACGAACGATTCATTCTTCGAGTTTCTGGCGATTCAATGATCGACGCCCACATCGCGGATGGCGATTATGTCATCGTCCAACGTCAAACGACTGCCGATGATGGCCAAATGGTCGTGGCCCAGACGCCTGAAGGTGAAGCCACGCTGAAGTATTGGTTTCCTGAAAACGGCCGAATCCGGCTCCAACCCGCCAACTCAGAGATGCAACCGATTTACGTACAAGACGCCGGTGTCATTGGTGTCGCCGTCGGTGTTGTCCGGACGAAGGTCTAACTCAGCGTTCTATTCTCAACGGCCTAACTCGCTTGGCGACGTTCGTCCGCCGAGTTGAGTTTGTTGTAAAGCGTCTTGAGGCTGACGCCGAGCTCGTCAGCCGCAGCTGGTTTGTTCCCATCGTGACGCGCGATCGCTCGCTCAATGGCCATCAACTCCAGTTCGCGAAGGCTCATCGGCTCGCCTTCACGGATTGCCTTGCGAAGTTGTCGACGACCGAAGTGACGTGGCAAGTGCTCCGGAGTAATCGGGAACGAATCGCAAAGGATCGCCGCATGCTCAACCACATTCGCGAGTTCGCGAACATTTCCCGGCCACGAATGTGACTTCAATTCCGCAATCGCTTCTTCGCTAAACAGCTGGTCGTCCGCACCATCTTTACGGTGACGGCGAAGCAAGTGAATCGCAAGCGGTTCAATGTCGCTGACTCGTTGTCGCAAACTCGGCACGTGGATTTCGAATGTGTTGATTCGAAACATCAAGTCTTCGCGGAATGTGCCGTCTTCGACCATCTTTTCGAGGTCGCGGTGGGTCGCGCAAATGACGCGAACATCAACGTGAACGGTTTGATTGTCACCCACGCGACGAATGTCTCCAGTTTCGAGAACACGCAGTAGTTTCGCTTGCATCGCGAGGGGAAGTTCACCAATCTCATCGAGAAACACGGTGCCACCGTCAGCAACTTCGAAAAGCCCGACGCGAGCTGAGTCGGCGCCCGTAAATGCTCCTCGGCAATGACCAAACAGTTCGCTTTCGATCAGATTCTCCGGCAGCGCTCCGCAATTGATCGCCACAAGCGGTTTGTCCGCATGCATACTCGAATCGTGTACCGCACGCGCCACCAGTTCTTTGCCGCATCCGGTCTCGCCACGGATGAGGACGCTACTTTCGGTCGGTGCCACTTTGGCAATCAGCTTGCGGACGCTGTCCATCGCTGTGCCTGTGCCGACGAGTTGCGAGTCACCCTCGGCCATTCGCAAACGATGTTGCAAAGCCGCGAGTTGCCGTTTGGTTTGGCGTCGCTCAGCCACACGCCCGAGCAACCCAGCGATGTCGGCGAGTCGGCAGGGTTTGGTCAGATAGTCAAATGCTTGTTCGCGAAGCGCGGCGATCGCGGTTTCTTGACTGGGCTTGCCAGTCATCACGACGGCTTCCACTTCAGGCCGGATCTCTCGGGCACGCTGGATGACTTCAATCCCGTTCTTGCCGGGCATGTCGATGTCAACAATCAGACAATCGAACGGTTCGCGTTCGAGGGCGGCGATCGCAGTGAGTCCATCAGGGCACACGGTGACGGAGTAACCCATGCGTGGAAGCTCGGTGCGCATGAGTTCTTGCAGATTTTTTTCGTCGTCAGCGAACAGGATGTGCATCGACGTTGCTTTAAGCGGCTTGGTACGACTCATGTTTCCACGTGGGGCTGGCGATTGAAATTGTTTTCTTGTCGGACGTATTTGCGTGGATCGGCAGCAAAAGCTCCATGCGAGACCCTTTGCCCGGTCCGTCGCTGTGGGGGACTAACGTGCCGCCGTGTTGGGACACGATTCGATAGGAAATGCTCAAACCGAGGCCGGTTCCGCTGCCATTGATCCGGCGAGTGAAGAACGGTTCAAAGAGATGCTGGAGCACTTCGGACGTCATGCCACAGCCATCATCTTGAACACCAATGAGCACGTGCGCACCGGCACGCTGGACGCTGATATCGACGGCCCCGTCACAGCCCACGCACTCGAGCGAGTTCGTAAGCAAGTTGAGTACGACCTGTCGAATTTCTTGTGGGTTCACATCGGCGATCGTGTCGTCGTCACAGTTCATTCGCAAGGTCTTGCAGCGGTACTCGCCGACTTTGCTGACCATGTCAACAACGTCACTGACCAGTGTCGCAAGGTTCGTCGGAGTGCGTTTGAACTCGCCCAGTCGGCTGAAGTCGAGCAGTCGTTCGGTGATCCCTTTGCACCGAAACGCTTCGTCTTGAATGCGTTTCAGATTCGTATGCAGCTCGAGAATCAAGTCGTCGTTGGGTTGCCCGTCATCGCTGGTGGAGAGATCCTCCAACCGAGACTCGAGCGATTCGGCGCTCCACGCAATGGTCGCCAAAGGGTTGTTGATCTCGTGTGCTACGCCAGCGGCAAGAAATCCGACACTTGCCAGTTGTTCGTTTTGAATGACTTCGCGACTGCGTTGTTGAACCTGTCGATCTAGATCGCTGCAGACATCGTTGAGTTGTTGGTATGCGTGTTGAAAGCGATTGGTCATGTCGTTCATCGCTTCAGCAAGTTCGCACAACTCATCGCCGGTTCCCAGGTCAATGCGATGTTCCAGTTGTCCGCCGGCAACGAGTCGGGAGCCGTCCAGTAGCGTACGGAAAGGTTGCACAATCAGGGAGCTGAACAACCACACCAAGGAAACGACAAGAAGTACAGCTAAGCCGAATGAAATCCATGCGATGGCGATCCAAACGCCATACTGGCCTCGCACGTCACCACTGAATTCCGACATGCCACCATGAATCAGATTCAAATGGTCGCTGGTTTGGCTGACAAGAGTTTCGAGTAACTCGTGAAATTGTTGTTGTCCGGTTTGTTCGCCCAGCGTGGGTTTGTTGCGAGACTGGCTGATTGCACCAAGCGATTCGTGAATGAGATCAAGACTTTCTTGACGCAGATGTGTGTCGACAAAAACGGATGTTCGTTGTGACTCATCGGAGACCGTCGTGATGTAACGGTCGAGTGTGATTTCGCATTCGATAATGGCTTCTTCGAAAGCATCGCGTTCGTGTTTGATTAGCGAGCCTTCGAGCAGCGAAGATTCGATCATGCCTTCCTGCTGTAATAGCTCCGTGAGGCGAATGTGGCTGTCTCGAAGTGCCAAAGACCAACGGTTCAAGTCGTTGGCCATCGGAAGTTCGGTAGCGCGGCGGCCGACGGCTTCCGCTACCGTCTGGTACCGGTAGAGCCCCCAGAAGCTGCTTGCTGCCAACACACTCACAATGGCTGAGAGCATCATCAGTGCGACAAAAAGCTTCGTGCGAATGGAACGTCGTCTGAGCACGTCGATTCCCTCCCTGGTATCTGGCTCGTGAAACATCTTCCGATCGGCAAGACTATCGAGCCGCTGGTCACACGACAAGACGAAACCAAAACTCACGATTGCTAGCAACGTGGAGGGAGTCGGTCGGTTCCCTTCATTGCTTGCATCAAGCCCGAGTTCGCGGCGTTCCGAAAGGCAGCGTCACGATGGCCTGGGTCCCTTGGCCGGGTTCCGAGCGAAAGTCGATATCGCCACCCAACTTGGAGACAACATTTCGGGTCAGGAACAGCCCGAGTCCAATGCCGCGTCCAGGTTCTTTGGTGGTAAAGAACGGTTCGCCCGCCCGGCCAAGGACATCCGCTGTCATACCTTGGCCTGAATCAGTGACGATTAATTGCAGACGATCGTCCTGAACAAACGACTCCAACCGCACGCGTCCATCGCCGCCGCTCGCATCGAGGCCGTTATGAATCAGATTTCGAACGGCTTGCGCGACGGCCTCCTGGGGAAGCCAAAGTGTTTGGTTTTCAACGACCTCGGGACCATCGATCACATCCACCCGATGCGGATCGCGAATTCCATCAAGCGTCGCATCGATCAAGTCCCCCACGGTCGTACGGTCCCAACGTTGTGCCATTGAATCACCAGCCGCCGATCGCATGCGTTGGAGAATTTGGCGACACATTTCCAGTTGTCCATCGATCAGCCGCAGATCAGTGTCGACGGAGGCTGGTTTTTCGCATCCTTCTAAGTGCCGTGATAGCTCTTTTACGATCACGTCAATGGTCGAAAGAGGTGTCGCAAGCTCGTGAGCCGCGCCGGCCGCGAGCGTCGTGAGTCCTTCGAGACGTTCGCTTGCTGCTTGCGCCGCTTGGGTCTTGAGCAGTTGACTCTCGCGGGCTTTCAGTTCGCCTGCCGTTCGAGTCACGAAGTAGGTCACAACGCTGCTACAAGTTGAAAACGCCAATAGCAATCCAATGCGTCGGAGCGGTACGCCGCTGTCAGGCCAAGGGTGCGTGACGCCTTCAATGGGAATACTTCCGAATAAAATCGTCACATATCCGATGATCGCCAGCCCCGCGAGCCACCATGCGAACTTAGGCCGGAGCATCACGCCTCCAACGGCCAAGTTGACGAAATAAAAGAAGCTGAACGGATTGTCGGCGCCGCCACTGAAAAAGAGCATCGCGGTGAGGGTGCCTAAATCGAGCACCATTAAGCCGAAAGCCACCGTGTGCTGGCGATCCACGACCGCTGGTTTTGGTAAGTGCAAATCACCATCTGCATTCTGCTCACCATCGTGTGAATTCACTCGGCGAAGCCACCACCAGTAGACGCTGTTGGTGAGTGCAGTCAAGCTTACAAGTGTTAGCAGTGGAGCTAACGGAAGGTCCGTATCAGCGAACCAGCTTGCCGCCAGAATCGTGAGCAATTGCCCAACAACCGCGAAGGATCGGAGGTGCAACAGCCAAGTGCTGGAGCCAAGTCGTGCCGGTGCGATGAGCGGTGCGAACACACACGTTCCTAGTGAGAGTCGCGGCGCGTCAACTCGTCTCGAAGTTTCGCAGCCAGTTCGTATTGCTCTTGCTCAACGGCCTCCGCCAATCGCTCGGGCAGAGTTCTCCCAACTGCATATTCGTTACGCAGGGACTCTCGCAATTCGATTAAACGCACAACAAGTTCGTCTTCGTCAAAATGCTCGATCGCATCATGCTTCACAAAGAAATCTCGCAGCGTTTCTAAGCCAGCACTGATCGCTTGGACTGCGTGCTCGGCCGAATTCTCTTCGAGCTCGCCGAGCGCTGCGGCTTGAGTTCGGTGGAACAATACAAACGGACGATACTGTTCGTGCGATCCCGCCCATTCTTCATCGGGGCTCATTTGGCTGCTGAGATCCATCAACCTGAGCGTGTGATCCGCGTCCATCACGGCGCGATGGTAGTACTGCAGTCGTAACCAACAAATCCGACGATGGTAGAACTGCATGAACTCTCGATCGACCTCGGAACACTCCGCCTCAGAAAGTTCGCGGTCCGAGTCAGCCAAATGTTGAAGTTGCAAGTATTCCAAATACGTTTCGCAACCCTCCATCTGGGCACCGTCCGGACGTCCCGTCGTCTCGAGTTGCAATATGCCCATGTCGACGCGCATTTGAATCACGTCCCGGCCGTCCTTGCCTTTGACCAAGCGGACGTTCAGCGTTGTCGGATCAAAGGCCCATTTCGACAGAAGGTCGTCGATATGCGATCGTCGCTTCATCAATCCGGTTTCG
Source organism: Pirellulaceae bacterium (assembly GCA_041749955.1). Lineage (GTDB taxonomy): Bacteria > Planctomycetota > Planctomycetia > Pirellulales > Pirellulaceae > JBBSJZ01. Next base: position 7,630 of record JBGTAI010000264.1, read on the forward strand.
GCAGCAATTCAGGTTAGGAAAAGGGGCGTTTGCGCTGGCAATCACTACACGATAACTGATGAGACGTAACGCGCCGCCAGTGCACAGCAGATTTCGCTCAACTTCTATACAAACTATAGCAGCGAAAAAACCACAGAGAAGCGTTGACAAGTCGGAACACTTGAGCTCCATCCGTCAATTACCAGCCTCAATCGTCGTGCCGCAATTGCTTTCGCCCCGCCTTCTTTTCAGACGTTTGGTGCTTTGACTCAAGGCGGCGTTTCTTGCTGCCTAGGGATGGTCTCGTTGCCTTGCGAGGCGTTGGCGGTGATTGGCAATCCAGAAGCATGTCGACGAGGCGCTGTCGCACATCCGCTAAATTACGCAGCCGATCTCGATAGCGATCGCTTTGCAGAACTAGGTCACCTTCACGCGTGACCCGGTTTCCGTATCGGCTCATCAGTCGCCGACGCCAATCGTTAGGAAGTTTTTCGCATTTCTCGGGCGACCAACGTAGTGTCACCTTCGAATTGACTTTGTTGACGTTCTGGCCGCCGGGGCCACTGCTGCGAGCCTGAGAAAATTCCAATTCGCTAGCCAAGATGGTTAATCGCGGATTGACATAGAGATCTTGGCCGGACATCCGCTTTACCTTTCCTTGCTTTCTCGTCGACTGCGTAGCGTCTGTTGGATCAAGACACGTGCTTTGAACCAAACCTTATCCAACGACGCTTGCTCATTCGCCGAGGTTCACTTTGATTTGCTGGAGTTTACCGGTTCTGCTGGTTCCGGAATGTACGCGGGCCAAGATGGAATCTCGCGGCCTTCTGGCCCTTTGGATGACGAGCCTGGATCGCTGCCCCGCAAACTGGCCACGTAAGCTGCGACAAGCACGCGTTCGTTTTGCTGAAGTTTCGTCTTCCAAGCTGGCATGGCTCCTGCCGCAGCACCGTTATTCACAATTGAGTAGATATCAGTGATCGACTTAACGTTCTTGAAGGCTTCGTCGGTCAAGTTCGGGCCCACCATGCCGCCACCGGTCGGTCCATGGCACGAAACGCAATTAGCTTTGAAGACGCTCTGTCCGACACGTAACCAACTCGGCTCGGCCAAGAACTTGACGAGGGTCTGTTCGTCCCCGTTGAGTTCACCGATTTCCGCGAATTGTAATCTCGCGTTGTTCGCAACTGCGGTGCCATGCAAGTCCGCTAGCGTGCGTCCATCGGCACCAAAATGATAGAACGCCCAGTAGGGTAATGCGAATAAGATCGTGGCAATAAACATCCACTTCCAAACGCCTGGAATCGGATGGTCGTCTACACGGATGCCGTCATTGCTTTCGAAGGCATCTGTCGGAGGTGCGCTGGTGGGGGCGTTAGAATTATTCATCTCGCGGGTCCTCCACATGATCCGACAAGGCAATGGAAGCGTATCGTTGTGTGCTGCTTGGCATCAGTCGAACTACAGCATAATTCATCAAAGCAAACGCGATACAAAACAGCGTCAGTGCCACACCGGCAAAGAAGCTGTAATCGATCGAGTGAAGTGCATTTAGGAACATGGAGATCTACAAATCAGGAAAGGTGGATTTCTGGGGCCGAAACGAGTCGATGTTGGTCGATCACGTCGACTCTTGGTCAACCGCCGGCGCGTTTGGATCCGCAACAGGCGTCGCTTCGCTGGGGGCTGGTTTCGACAAATCGACTCCGAGTCGCTGCAAATACGCGATTAAGGCAACCGCTTGCGTGTCGAACACGAACAATGGATCTTTGCCGCCAGTTCGAGCGACGAGAACGGGCCCGCCCTGAGAAACGATTTCGGCGGCGACTTCTTCCGCTTGCTTGCGAGCGATGTCAGCCGACGCTTCGGACTCAAAGTCATAGTCGGCACCGAGTGTTTTCGCGACTCGAACGCGTTCTTCGACCTTGGCAAAGTCAAGTTCGGTGACCAGTAAATGTTCGAACGTTGGCATCACGCTTCCGGGCGTGGTTGTCTGGGGGCTCTCCAGGTGCTGCCAATGCCAAATGCTCGTTTGCTTGCCACCTTCGCGAGCCAAGTCCGGTCCGATGCGACGGCTGCCCCACTGGGTCGGATGGTCGTAAACAAATTCGCCAGCCTGGCTGAATTCGCCGTATCGTTGGGTCTCAGCAAGGATCGGTCGCACTTGTTGGCTGTGGCAATTGAAACAGCCTTCGCTGATATAGATATCGCGTCCCGCTAACTCCAGCGGCGTGTACGGTGTCACGCTCGCGATCATCGGCACGTTGCCGCGGATCAAAAACATCGGCACGATTTCAAATAGACTGCCGCCGATAACAGCGGCAAGAACGATCATCGTGAACTTGCCTGGTAATCGCTCCCAGCGACGGTGCCAGCCCAGCTGGGTCCAAACGTCCAGCTTCTTCGCCGCCTCCAATACGGGAACGGTTTCAAGCGTCGATGCACCCGTCGGCTCGCTCGGCTCTGGCATCGCTCGAAGCGGTTGCGCTGAGTACACAGGCACTTCGTAGGTTGCCGGTCGAGTGATCCAAGTCATCAAATAGTTGGCCGCCATCAAGACGATTCCGCACAGGAATAGCACTCCACCAGCCAAACTTGCCCAGCGGAATTGAGCGAGCGGCTTGACCGTTTCGATGAATTCTGGATAGGCAAGGCGACCGGTGTCATCGAGCTCAAGCAGCATCGTGCTTTGCATCATCCCAGCAACGTAGAGCGGAAGGATGGATGCCAACACAGCGATGGTCGAAATCCAAAAATGGGCTGATGCCAACTTGGGGCTCCAAAGCTTCGTTTGAAAAAGCCGTGGTGCCAGCCAATACACCATCCCGAACGTCATCATGCCGTTCCAACCGAGTGCTCCGGCATGCACGTGGGCGATCGTCCAGTCCGTGTATTGCCCCAAGCCGTTGACTGACTTGATGCTGAACAATGACGCTTCCAGGGCACTGAGCCCGTAGAACACCAAGCCAACCGCAAAGAACTTCAGCACCGGATCAGTCCCGACTTTGTGCCAGGCACCTCGCAAGGTCAAAAAGCCGTTCAGCAGACCGCCCCACAAGGGCATCCAAAGCATGACGCCGAATACCATTCCAAGCGTGCTCGCCCACTCCGGCAAACTCGTGTAATGCAGATGCTGTGGCCCAGCCAAGACAAAGAGAAACACCAACGCCCAAAAGTGAACGATCGCTAACTTGTAGCTGTAAATCGGCCGCTCAGCCGCCTTGGGCAAAAAGTAGTACATCAAGCCTAGAAACGGCACCGTGAGCAGAAACGCCATCGCGTTGTGTCCGTACCACCACTGCATGAATGCGTCTTGCACACCGGCATAAATCGTGTAGCTCTTCGCGGGGCTGATGGGGAACACAAGATTGTTCAGCACATGCACCACGGAGACAGAAACAATCGTCGCGATATAGAACCACAACGAGACGTAAAGATGACGCTCACGACGGTGTGCCAACGTCATGAAAAAGTTGATACCAAAAAACAGAATCCAGACGACTGCGATTGCAAGGTCGATGGGCCATTCAAGTTCCGCAAGCTCGCGACCTTGCGTGATCCCCAGCGGCAACGTGGCTGCGGCAGCAACGATAATCAATTGCCACCCACAGAAGTGCAACCAGCTCAATGTCCTGCTCCACATTGGAGCTTTGCACAGCCGCTGGGTGCTGTAGTAAATCGCTGCGAAGATCGCGTTGCCGGCGAATGCAAAAATGGCGACGTTGGTGTGGATGGGGCGCAAGCGACCGAACGTGACGTATTCTGCGTACGGCCCGAGGTCGAAAAACAACTTGGGAAGCACCAACAGTAACCCAGCGACTAGGCCCACGAGCGTCGCGAGCAATCCCCAGACGAGTGTTGCCGTTGCAAAATAACGCACAATGGTATCGTCGTAGCTGAAGCGGTCGACCGGAGAGTCTGGACTGGAGTGATCCGCGTGTGCGTTGCTGGAGTGAGGTGAATTGGAATCGGTGACAACAGTCGCCATCGTGACGTTTCTCTTGGATCTTAAGTCGGTAGTGTCTAGCGGAGCTTTTTGAGAACAATGTCTCTGGCGTACAAAATCTTTGGTGGAATCTTTGTCAGGCAATTCGCCGGATGCGAACCATTCCAAATGACGCCAAAAGTCAAAGTGACAAGGCTGTCACGCTCGATTGCTGCGTGCTAATACGCACATCTCATCGGGCATGATAATCTTTTTGCTTCCGGAGGGTATCCACTGATGCCGTTGTCGTGGCGATCGGCCGCACTTGCCGTATCTGCCTCGTTTTTCGGGCTCTTCGTCACGCTGGCGGGAAATCCGGGTGGAGCGTGAAATGATTTTTGGAGCAAAATTTGTCACAAGAATGTCCCCACACGGCTACCAAACGGCAGCCGGGAAACAACATCGCGTTTAGATCGCGGGTTGACTGCGGAAGTTCGTTTTAAGGGAGTTCAACTGTCTTGAGTTGAGCTTTTCCGCCGTCGGCCTGCGTGACGATTGCTGCGTGCTTTTCGTCATAGCGAGCCATTTGCTTGACGTCCTGGAGCGACGCGATGGTTTCGAAGGCCTGGCCCGCAGTTCCTCCGCCACCAACGGGATGCGTGAGACCTGGGTTCTTCTCGACATCGGCGAGGCTGACCTTCATCACGCCGCGAGAACTGTTGCTGATCAATAGAAACTTGTCAGTGCCTTGTTCGTACGAGATCATGTCGAGCGGTTGATTGCGGTTGCCTAGTTCAGCAAGCGTTGTGCCTCTCAGCTTTTCTTGTTGGCCCATCTTCGCGATCGGAAACGCGACGAGCGGAGTGCAAGTGAAGCCTGCGAGTACGCTTGGTTGTCCATCGATGGTCATCGTGACGAATGCTCGGATCGCTGGATCACTTTCGACGCGACCGTGCGCGGCGTGATAGAGTTCGACGTTGGTCAGGATCGTTTCTTCGGAGAACGGGTACGGAATCTCCATCACGCTTGATGGTGCCTCAGTCGCCGTCAAGCCTGATACGAGTACCTTGCCATCGAAGAACGACAAGTCCGTAATCGACTCAGCTCGGAGGTTTTTTTGTCGACGTCCTTCTCCAGTGACTTTGTTCTCTGGTGCGTTGGGAAGCGACTTCTTGGCATGAGCCACTTTGTCCAAATTCAGTTTCGTGATGTCGCCTTTGGGGCTGATTCGAACCAAGTGCGTTGTGTCGCCCACGGCCAGCGATAGGAACACGTTCCCGGTGACTTCATTCACCGTCATGTCACCGATCGTGATTTGGCCTGCGTCCACTCCAAGCGATTTGGCGAGTTCAGCGTTGAGATCGTCGATCTGTGGTCCGGAACCAGCATGCGTCGCGTCGCCTTCTTCGGTGTCGATGGCATAAATCGCAGCTCCCATCGGATCGCCGACGAGCAACACGCCTGAATCCGTCATCGCTAACGGCCCAGCCGATTGGAGCTCAACAGGTCCCGGTTGCAGGTCGGCGGCAAACGTCGGGGCGCCAGCGACCACGGCAAGTGACGCAAATAACAGGAAAAATCTCTTCATCGCCATCGTAAATTCCTCGGACCAATTCGGGGTGACGTGCATCTCGATCGAAAAAACAAATTCCGACCGGTCAAACCTGCCATCAACATATCGTCGGACAGCTCGTTTGGGCAACTTTTTCGTGGGCTTGCCTAAAATCAAATCGACTTTGCGGACAAACCAGCCCACACGACGGCTTGGCCCGTCCGGTACAATGAGCCGCAACCAAGCAACATGGACGTGAACAAACTGAGCCGTTCTTGTTACCTTGGAAAGACGTTGATTGGATTTTGCCTTCCACCATCCTGCCACGGTTTTGTTCGTGCTGCGATCCAAATCTTGCCTCGGTCGAGTCTGCCTTGATCGAGTTCGTATTCATGTCGTGACGATCATCGCATTGATTGCGATCGGGGTGTCTCAACCGACATTGGCTATCGCAGCCGACTTTGCATCCGCCGAGAAGTTGTTCTTGGCGGGCGATTACTCCGAGGCTGAGAAGACCGCCGCTCAAGAAGTCGAGAATGGCGTCTGGAACGAACAGTGGTCCAAGTTGCTGATTCGTTGCCAATTGATCCGGGGTGCTTACCCCGAGTCGCTCGCGACCTACGAGAAAGCAATCTCGCGTTACTCAAGCAGCCTCTCACTGCGTCTTCTCGGTCGCGAAGTCTTGCGGATGAACGGGTTGAACGATCGAGCGAACGAAGAAGCCGCGTCGATCATGCAGACGCTGCAACGCTCACCGACACGCTATCTCAGCCGCGAGAATATGGTCGCGGCCGGACGTTACTTTGCCGATCAAGGTGAGGATGCTCGCCAAGTCCTCGAGCTGTTCTATGATCGTGTTCGCAAAGTCGATCCGAACTTTGTCGATGCGTACATCGCGACAGCGGAACTGGCTCTGAGCAAAGGCGACTTTCGGGTTGCTGCCGAAACGCTCGCAACGGCGACTAAGTTGGCTCCAGAAAATCCTGACATCGCTTACCTCGCGTTTCAAGCGTGGCAGCCAAGTGATTCCAAACGTGCTGCTGTTGAATTAGAACGGGCTCTTGAGCTCAATCCAAATCACGTCCCATGCTTGCTCTTGCAAATCGATCGTCTGATCGACCGCGAACAGTACGATGAAGCTCGGGAGATCATCACGCAAGTTCTCGGCGTCAATGCTCACCAATGGGAAGCTTGGTGTTATCTCGCTGTGCTCGCTCACTTGGATGGCAAGTTCGAGATCGAAAAGCTGATGCGAGCAGCGGCCCTGAGCACTTGGGCAGAGAATCCCGGAGTCGACTTTCTGATTGGCACCAAGTTGTCGGATAAGTACCGGTTTGCCGAAGGTGCCGAGTACCAACGTCAATCACTCACGTTCAATCCGAATTTTCATCGTGCCAGCTTCCAACTCGCCCAAGATTTGCTGCGACTCGGGTTTGACGATGTGGGCTGGGAATTGGCGGATAAAGTCTCGAGCGACGATCCTTACAACGTGGTGGCACACAACCTTGTGACGTTGCATGATGAGCTGCAAAAATTCAGTGTCATTTCGCAAGACGATATTTACTTGCGAATGGATCCGACGGAAGCGACCGTCTACGGTGAACAAGTCATCGAGCTGCTTTGCGACGCCAAGCAAGTGTTGTGTGAAAAGTATGCGTTGGAAGCGAACGAACCGATTTACGTCGAGATTTTCCCGGCTCAAAAAGACTTCGCGATTCGCACCTTCGGCTTGCCAGGCGGCGATGGGTTTCTCGGCGTGTGTTTCGGACGCGTCGTGACGGCGAACAGCCCAGCTTCCCAGGGCCCGCGACCATCGAATTGGCAAAGTGTTCTGTGGCACGAGTTTTGTCACGTGGTCACGCTTGGGAAGACACTCAATCGGATGCCACGTTGGCTGAGCGAAGGCATTTCCGTTTACGAAGAACGCCAGCGGAATCCGACCTGGGGCGAACACATGTCGCCACGCTATCGACAAATGATCTTGGGGCCAGAGCTCACGCCAGTCAGTCAACTGAGTGGTGCTTTCTTAAGTCCGCCGTCGCCGATGCATTTACAGTTTGCGTACTACGAGTCCTCGCTCGTGGTCGAGTTTCTGATCGACAAGTACGGCATCAATCGGTTGAGGGACATACTCGACGCTTTGGGGGACGGCTTGCCAACGGAGGCCGCATTCGAAAGCTCGATCGGATCGATGCAGCGACTTGATGTGGAGTTTGCTGAGTATGCCAGGAATCTTGCGCTTAGTTTCGCGCCTCGAGCGGATTGGACGAGTCGACTTTCGGAGAAGCCGTCTGCCGAAGAGCTTCTAGGTTGGTCGCTCGCTTACCCGACGAACTACGACGTCTTGTGGGAACTTGCGAAGTCGCAAATCGCACGTCGCAAATATACTGAAGCGAAACAGTCGCTCGAGCGGCTCGTTGAAATGGATGTGGTCGGTGGCAGCCGTGACGGCGTCTTGGAACAGCTGGCGAACGTTTACCGCAAGCTAGACGAAACGGATGCTGAATTGCAAACGCTTCGCGAAGTCGTCGAAGTTAGCAGCGACGCTTTGCCGGCGCTGGAGCGATTGATTGAGTTTGCTCGTGAACAAAAAGATTGGCCGGAAGTTGCGAGGCTCGGTGAGCAAGTGCTTGCGATCCACCCGCTACGTCCACTCGGGCATCATGCGATCGCCGAAGCAGGCAAAAATCTCGATCGGGCCGATTGGGTGGCTCGTGGAACGTCGGCACTGTTGCAGCTGGAGCCGATCGATGAAGCGGGGCTGAATTACCAGCTTGCTAACGCGTTGGCGACGCTTGGCCGTTCCGAGGAAGCAAAAATGCATGTTCTTCGCGCTTTAGCCGATGCGCCGCGATACCGAGCGGCTCATCGGTTGTTGTATCAGTTAACCGGTGATGTCACTGATGAAAAATAAACGCCTCGTTGCCCTTTGTGCTCTGTGCCTTGTTGGCGCTGGGATTACTGCTGCGATTGCCCAGCGAGGTCGTTATCGAGGTGATTATGAGAATGCGGGACGCAACGGAGTCCCTGACTGGGAAATCGAACCTGGCTTCCCCGGCGACGTCTTCACGTTTGTTCGTATTAAGTACGACTCGTACGGTGGATACGGTCGTGGCGGTGGTGGATGGGCGACCGATTGGCGCGACAGTGACCTGAATTTCTCGCTGCGGTTACAGCAGCTAACCACGCTCAAGGTCAACCCAGAGCCGATTATCTTGGAGCTGACCGATGACCGGCTCTTCGACTATCCGTTCATCTACATCATCGAGCCCGGCGCGTTGATCTTCAGCGAGCCCGAAGTCGAGGCGTTGCGTCGTTACTGCTTCAACGGCGGCTTCCTGATGGTGGACGATTTCTGGGGCGACGCCCAGTATGACAATTTGGCGGAACAGCTGGACCGCGTGTTCCCTGATCGTAAACCAATCGAGGTTCCGCTCGAGCACGAAATTTTTCAGTGCGTTTATCCTCTCAAAGAGAAACCCCAAGTCCCTTCGATCCATCGTGCTGGCCGAAGCAACGGCGGCGTCGTTCAGACTTGGGAGGATACGTACGACGGATCGGATAATAGTGTCCCGCATTACCGCGGGATCTTCGATGACGAAGGCCGTATCATGGTCTTCATCTGTCACAACACGGATCTCGGTGACGGTTGGGAACGCGAAGGCGAGGATCGTTGGTACTTCGAAGAATTTTCTGTCAAGAAAGCGTACCCGATGGGTATCAATATCGTGACCTACGCGATGACGCACTAGTTTTTGTTTTTTGCCTGCACTGGCAATCGGCTGTTTGTTAATTTACTTCCATCATCAAGACGATCTGCATGACCCTTACCATTCAACAAGAAGCTGAAATTGTCGAGCGGATCCGCGAAGGTCGGGCACGCATCAAGCAGGAACTTGCCAAGACGATCGTCGGCCAGCATGACGTGATCGAACAGCTTCTGATCTGCCTGTTCTCCGGCGGTCATTGTTTGATCACTGGGGCTCCGGGGCTGGCAAAGACATTGCTGGTTCGCAGCGTCGCTCAAATCTTTCACCTGAATTTCAGCCGCATCCAGTTCACACCGGACTTGATGCCCGCAGACATCACCGGAACTGAGATCCTCGAACAGCATGGCGACGGCCACCGTTCGATGCAGTTCGTGAAAGGGCCGATTTTTGCCAACGTGATTCTTGCCGACGAGATCAACCGCACGCCACCCAAGACTCAAGCTGCCCTGCTTGAGGCGATGCAAGAGCACCAGGTCACTGCCGGTGGGCATCGTTACGAACTGGAAGAACCTTTCTTTGTGCTCGCGACCCAAAACCCGATCGAGATGGAAGGCACCTACCCGTTGCCTGAAGCCCAGTTAGATCGATTCATGTTCAACGTGATGATCGACTACTTGCCACCCGCAGACGAACTGGCGGTCGTGATGCAAACGACTTCAACGAAACCAGAACCGATCGAGCCACTATTCAGCGGCGATGACGTTTTACAGTTCCACGAAACGGTGCGGCGGGTTCCGATCGCAGAAGAAGTCGCTCGCTATGCAGTCAGCTTGGTGGCCGCGAGTCGTCCAGGGCGAGATGGCACGCCTGACTTCATCAATCACTGGGTCAGCTGGGGTGCGGGATTGCGTGCAGCACAAACGCTAGTGCTCGGTGGTAAAGCACGTGCTTTGCTTCGTGGTAACGCACACGTCAGCCTGGATGACATCAAGGCTCTGGCGCATCCGACGCTACGTCACCGTGTCTTGCTCAGCTACAAAGCCGAGGCGGAAGGCGTCACGATCGAGAACGTGATCGAGAAACTTATCGAAACAGTGTCGTCCAAGTTGTAGTCGTCCAAGTTGTAGTCGAATCTCTAGAAGCACTTCATGCCTCCATCGTCACCACCACAACGAACAACGGATCTTGCCGCGGGCGCGGCGATTGACCCGGGTGCGTACATGGCGGTCAAAGATTTGCAACTTCGTGCCAAGTCAGTGGTCGAAGGTTTCTATAACGGGCTGCATCGCAGTCCCTTTCACGGCTTCTCGGTGGAGTTTGCGGAGTATCGTCCGTACACGATTGGTGATGACCCGCGCGGTCTCGATTGGAAACTGTTCGCTCGCACGGATCGCTACTACATCAAACGATTCGAAGACGAAACGAATCGTCGTTGCTTTGTCGTACTCGACCAGAGCCGATCGATGCATTACGGATCGATCGCGTATCCAAAGATTGAGTACGCGCGGACGATGGCCGCTACTCTCGCCTATTTCTTGTCGCTGCAACGAGACAGTGTCGGATTGTTGACGTTCGATGATGCGGTCCAAGAGTTTATCCCGGCGCGGCACCGGCCAGGCCACTTGCGCCAGATCATGGTGAGCTTGTCGCGTGAATCGTCGGCGAAAGAGACCGATCTGGACGCGCCGCTTCAACAGATCGCGGCGCTCGTTCGCAAGCGTGGTTTGATTATCTTGATCTCAGACTTGCTCGCGGATATCGAGAATTTGCGAATCAAGCTTGGGTATCTGCGTTCGCGTGGGCACGAAGTCATCGTGCTTCGAGTGATTGACCCCGCAGAGAAGACATTGTCGGTGGGTGAGTCGACCGTGGTTGTCGATATGGAAACTGGCAAAGAGATTTTTATTGATCCGGAATCTTCACGCGGCGAGTACGCAAAGCGGTTCGAAGAGCATGCTTCGCAAGTTCGGTCGACCTGTGAAGCTCTTGGGATTGACTACTCCGAAGTCTTGACCGATGAATCGCTTCAAAACGTCTTGCTGCGTGTCATCCGATCTCGCCAGTTTTCGTCGCGAAGCGCCGTTCGGCCCGGTGCGGTGGCTGGTGCGAATCGTGGTGCGTTGTCTGGCGGAGGTGGGAAATGAGTTTTCTTGCACCGTTGTATCTGTTGGGTGGTCTTGGCATTGTCGCGCCAATCCTTTGGCACTTGGTTCGGCGTCGTCCCAAGACGCAAATGCCCTTCAGTTCGCTGATGTTTCTGCAGCCTTCGCCGCCGAAGGTTGCTCGTCGCAGCCGTCTCGAGAATTTACCGTTGCTGCTGTTGCGTGTGTTGGCGTTATTGCTGCTAGCTCTCGCATTCGCTCGCCCGCTATTTCGTGGCGCATCGGAAACAGCGAGTGTCCCCGAGGGACGTCGAGTGGTCGTGCTCGTGGACACGAGTGCCAGCATGAAACGTGACGGTTTATGGGAAGCCGCTCAGAAGAAAACGCGGGAGATTGTTGCTGGGTTGGAATCGGATGATTCAGTGTCTCTGTTGACTTTCGATACGCAGCCGAAAGTGGTGTGGAGCTTTGATGAGTCCGTGCGAGTGTCGAAAGAGAATCGCATGGCACAAGTCGACGCGGTTTTGAAATCACTCAGCCCGACGTGGTTTGCGAGTGACTTGGGAGCCGCGATCAGCTTTGCTGGTGATTACGCCCGCCAGCAGAACGACCTGCCGAGTACTGAACACCCGGACGCGAGCGCCGCGATCCCGACGGCTGTGTTTGTCGTCAGTGACATGCAATCGGGAAGTGACATTTCGTCGCTCCAGTCCTACACGTGGCCAGATGATTCGCAGTTGGAAGTTCATCGAGTGGAGACGGCGGTTCGAACCAATGCATCGCTCGTTGTGCTCGGCAAAGCCTCGGCATCGGAATCCGCTGAGTCGAGTGAAAGGGGCATTCGTGTGCGAGTTGCCAACACGGCAAGCAGTTCCAACTCCACGTTCTCGTTAACGTGGAGTTCGCTGGGCAATGCTCAAGCAAATGCGAACCTTTCGACGCAAGTTCCACCGGGCGAGTCCCGTGTGGTGCGAATGCCTGAACCGGCTACTGAGACGCGTTCGTTACGCCTCGTCGGCGACGATCATGGGTTTGACAACGAATGGTTCATCGTTCCTCCGTCTCCGCGGAAATCGACCGTCGTTTACTTGGGCAAGACGATCGAAGCGCAACGTGAAAGCTTGTTCTACTATGCCAAGAAGTTGCCGCTGAGCAGCCGTAACCATGAGATTACCTTGGAACGCCGAGACGTGGATTCGTTGGTCGAATCGCTTGATCCCGAGACCGTTCCGCTCGTGATTGTCGGTGAGCCGGTTCCTGCGGATCGAGTGAAACAGATCACGGACTATGTCGAGCGTGGTGGACGTGTGCTGTGGGTGCTTGATGATGCGAAATCAGTGACTGAATCAGCAGCGTCGTTACAGCAGCTGACAGGCGTTGCCTCGCTTGAGATCACCGAAGCTACTGTTGCGGACTATGCCTTGTTTTCAAAAATTGATTTCAAGCATGAGTTGTTTTTGCCACTGGCTGATCCCCGCTTTAACGACTTTTCCAAGATCCGAACGTGGTCGTATCGTCGCGTTGCGGGCTACCCCGAATCATGGAAGCCGCTCGTGAGTTTCGACTCCGGTGATGCGGCGCTGGTCGAAGTCACGATGGGCGATGGGCGATTGTGGTTGATGACAATGGGATGGCAACCGCAATCGAGCCAGTTGGCATTGTCGACGAAGTTCATTCCGATCGTCGTCGGCATGGTGCGTTCGCGTGATGCTCGCCGCAATGACCAAACAGAATATTTCGCTGGTGATCCGGTGCCCGAAGACTTGTTGCCAAATGTTGCAACATCCACAAGCGATGCTGAATGGATGACAGTGGACGGACGGTTTGCGTCGCCCGGCGTCTATCGCAGCGGCGATCGCGAGTTTGCTGTGAACGTGATGCCGAGTGAGAGCGAAACGGATCCGCTACCGATCGAATCGTTAGAGCGTCTTGGTGTGACCGTGGGCGTTCTGGAATCACGTGCCCAAACAGCGTCTCGCGAGCGACACATCCAAGATGCCGAACTCGAGCGGCGGCAAGGTTTGTGGCAATGGGCGCTTGCGAGTGTTCTGGGGTTAATCGGGATCGAAACATTGGTCTCAGGTTTCAAGAGTCGACGTCAATTAGGTTAAATGCCATGCAAGAAACTTTGACTCAACAACTTCGCGATGTCGCGACACGCTTTCGCCAACGGCGTCTTTGGACGACGTGGGGGATTCTCGCGTGCTTGTTGGTTCTCAGTGGTGTCGTGCTCTTGAATGCGGCGTGGCGGGGACAAGTGCGAGGTGATTATGCGGCGACTGCTTTAGCGATTGCCGCTTGCGTGTTGTTTGCGTTTGATTGGGTAGTCGCCCAACTGAGCTTTCGCAACACTCGCTGGATCGCGAATCAAATCGAATCTGCGTTTCCGAGTCTGAGCCAGCGTTTGCTCACGTCCATGTCACTGCTCAGCAACCAAGTGACGCCAGATCGGCCGCAGCTTGGCTACTTGCAGTCACGCGTGATCCAAGAAGCTCGCGATCACTCACAAAAGAATGCGTGGACTGAGACGGTTTCCTCGAGTGGTTTGCGTTACGGAAAATTGGGCAGTCTCGTTTCGACGTCGATGCTCGGCGTCGTGATGGCGTTGTTGGTGGCTGCGGATCCAGGCGGAAGCACAACGGCTCTGTTGAGACAGACTCCAACACGTAACGTCGTCGTCGAGCCCGGCAATATCGAGATCGAACGCGGCAGCGGACTCGCGGTGACGGCGAGGTTCGCTCGCGATATCCCTGCCAGCGTCGAGTTCGTTGCACTGGACGAATCTGGAGCGGAGCGTCGGTCGTCGATGACACGAAGCCTGGATGACCCGCTGTTCGGTGTGTTCGTGACCGATACAAAGCTGTCGTTCGATTACGAAATCGAAAGCGCCCTTTGGAAGAGTGAACGATACCACGTCGAAGTTTTTGATTTCCCCGAGCTCGTTCGCAGCGACGCGTTTTTGGAGTTCCCGAAATACACGGAAATGGGCGACCGAGTTGTCGAAGATACCGTTCGAGTCACTGCGGTCGAAGGCAGCAAGTTGACTTGGCGTTGCTTTGTGAACAAGGCAATTAGCCAGGCCGTTCTGGTCGACGAAGAAGACAACCGTACTGAGATGTCAATGAGCGACGCGGACACCAACCAATGGGACTCGACGTTCGAGTTCGTAGCCAATCGGAAGTGGAGTCTTGAGCTGACGGATGATAAGGGACGTCGCAATAAGTTCCCCATCAAGCTGTCCGCTCGTGCGACGCCGAACAAGCCACCCCAAATCAAGCTGGTTGGTGTTAGCGACGCGACGGTTTCGCCACTGCAAGAGTTGCCGCTGGCGGCTGACGTCCAAGATGATTTTGGGATTGTTCGCAGCGGTCTGTCGTACACGTTTGGCGACCTCGGGGAAACGGAAATCGTTTTGACCGAGAAACTTGCTGCAACGAAAAAACACCGCATTGATCAACTCGTTGACTTCGAGAAGTTGCACGCCGTGCCGGACCAGTTGATGGCGTATTACTTCTGGGCCGAAGACATGGACGCGGGTGGCGAGCTGCGTCGCACGATGACGGAACTCTACTTTGCGGATGTACGACCCTTCGAAGAAATTTTTCGCCAGGGTGAAGCGCCTCCCGGTGGCGAACCACCACCACCCAGCGAAAATGCTCAACAAGCCGAAGAGCTCATGGAGCTTCAAAAGCAAATCGTTACGGCAACGTGGAATGTGCTTCGCAGCCACCATGCCGCCGAGCTTTCGATAGCGAAGATGGCTGACGTCGAGGTGATCCAACAATCGCAACTCGATGCAGCGGAACAGCTCAATGAGTTGATGCAAGAGATCGGTGACGGTGCTTCTCGCGAGTTTGCTGAGTTAGCGTTAACGTCGATGACCACAGCATCCGAGCGGCTCGCCGAGACCGTTTCATCAGCGGCGCGAGAAAAGCTTCAGCAGGCGCTCGTGTCGGAACAGGCTGCGTATCAGGCCTTGTTGAAACTGCGTGCAAGAGAGTTTGAGGTTGCGAAGAGCCAGCAGTCTCAATCGCCTCCTGGCAGTGCTTCCCAGGCCCGCAAACAAGAGAAACTCAACGAGCTGGAACTCGAGAACGACGAGAATCGTTACGAAACACAATCTCAAGCGAGCGAAAGCCCCGAGGAATCGCAAGCGGCTGAAACTCGCCAGATACTTAATCGCTTGAAGGATCTCGCGCGTCGGCAATCTGACTTGAACGAACAGCTCGCACAATTGCAATCGGCGCTCGAGCAAGCGGACGACGAGAAAGAGGAAGAAGAAATCAAACGCCGCTTGGAACGGCTGCGGGAACAACAAGAAGAGCTGCTGCGAGAAACGGACGAGTTGAACGAACGCATGCAACAGTCTGAGGCGGCTCAGTCGAGCGAGTCGTCAACAGAGAGTGAAAGTCGGCCGCAGGATACAGCGGATGCGATGGAGCAACTCGAGCAAGCGAGAAGCAATGTCCAACAGGCCACCGAGGCGCTTCGCAAAGACGATGCCGCGACGGCGCTCGCCGCGGGCACACGAGCGGAACAGCAATTCGAATCGCTGCGTGACGATTTTCGCAAGCAAGCGGCTTCTGAGTTCGAAGACGTGGTCAAGCAAATGCGTGAGGCTGCTCAAGAACTCGAATCCAAGCAGGACGAACTCAACGAAAAGCTCGCTGAGAATGAATCCGCTCCCGGTGTTGGATTGAGGAAAGAAACTTCTGATGGTGAAACACCGGAACAGTTGATCGAGGAACAACAGCAACGACTCGGGGAGCTGTTGGAACAAATGCAAGAAACCGTCGAGCAGGCTGAGTCGTCCGAGCCGCTCTTGGCGGAGAAGCTTTACGAGAGCCACCGAGAAGCCCAACAACGCGGGATCGATCGCCAATTGTCGAGCATCGCCGAACTACAACGCCGTGGGATGACGCCCCAGGCACAAGCGTTCGGAGAAGAAGCGAATGAGGGGATCACAAAGCTGCGAGAGGGGCTGGAGGATGCGGCGCAATCGGTGCTGGGTGATCCGACAAAGTCGCTGGAACGTGCACTCGGTGAACTGGATCAATTGACGCGTGATCTCGATGCGGAATTGGATGAACGCGATCCCGCACGCCAGTCCGAACGAGGTGAAGCGTCGCCCGGCGAAGGCCAACCGCAATCATCGGAACAGCAATCACCTGGCGGAGAGCAACCGCAACAGGGTGAGCCACAAGAGTCGGGGACTCCTGGCAGTGGCCAGCCGAGTGAATCACAACAGCCCGGCCAGTCGCCTGAACCTGGCGAGTCGCAACAGCCTGGTAGTGGGCAGCAGCCGGGCGAGTCACAACAACCGGGCGAGTCCCAGCAGCCTGGTAATTCACCGCGACCCGGATCGGGGAATCAACCTCGCAGTGCCGCTGGTTTGCGAGGCGAATCGGGCGGCGGGATGCAGCAGTTTTCGCCGTCGAGCCCATCGGCAGCACCGATTGCCGGAGACGGTTTCCGCGAGTGGACGGATGGACTTCGCGAGATCGAAGAGATGCTCGAGCAACCCGAGCTCAAATCACGAGTCGCTCAGATTCGAGATCGTGCACGAGACGTTCGCATGGACCTTCGCCGTCACTCGAAAGAACCTGAGTGGGATTTGGTTGAGGACATGATCGCTAAGCCGCTGCGTGAATTGAAAGCTGACGTCACTGAAGAATTGATGCGACGCAGCGCTTCGAAAATGGCACCCGTCCCCATCGATCGTGATCCCGTACCGGACGAATTTACCGAGGCTGTGAAAGGCTACTACGAGAGTCTAGGGAGCGATCGTTGATCCCCTTGTTGATCCCCTTGTTGATCCCATCGTTGATTCAATCCAACGCACTCTCTGATTCCGCGCTCGACGGCGAATTGGTTTGGGGCGCGTCACAGTGGCTTGCGCCCACGATCGTCGTATTGATCGTTGTGGCTCTGTTCGTCGTCTGGAGTTACTTTGTTCGGCCAGTCCCAACGTGGGTTCGGGGGCTGGGGATCACGCTCAAGCTCGCCGCCGTTGGGTTGCTTGCGATTTGTTTGCTCCAGCCGATGCGAAGCGGCACACGGCCCGAGCCGATGTCCAACATTCTCGCGATCCTCACCGACACGAGCGCGAGTATGAACGTGTCGCCAAAAGCTGGCGGCGAGTCCCGAGTGACTCGTGTCAGCCACCTACTGCAGCAAGACAACGCATGGCGTGAGGAACTCGGCAAGTTGTTCGAGATGCGCTCGTATCGCTTTGATTCGCGACTGGACAGCACCAACGATGACGAAGTCTTGACGAGTGATGGTGATTCATCGTTGCTGGCGACGAGTTTGAAAGGATTGTCCCAACGCCTCGCAGGTCGTCCGATCGCTGGCGTGATGGTGTTCTCGGACGGCATCGCGACCGACTTAGACGAGTTCCCGAGCGATTGGTCACAATTCGGTTGTCCGATCTATCCGGTGATCGCGTCGGACGAACGTGAACTGGCGGATTTGAGTTTCGACTCGATCAGCGTCAGTCAATCTGATTTCGAATCGGCGCCGGTGACGATCGACGCGGCGGTCAAGGCGGTCGGCATGGAGTCAGGAAAGGCGAGAATTGAGATTCGTGATATCGTGACCAACAAGGTCGTTGAACAACAAACGGTATCCATCTCCGCTGGCGAAGCACCAACACCCGTCCGCTTTCGCTTTCGGCCGGAAAGTGGCAACGTAAGCTTCTATCGAATGAGAATCACGGACGAGGCTGACTCGGATGATGACAAATCCAGCCAGGTCGAAGCCACACGGATCAATAATGAGCGATTGTTGGCTGTGCGAAAGAACCACGGTCCTTACCGAATTCTCTATGTCGCGGGTCGACCCAACTGGGAATACAAGTTCATTCGTCGTGCATTGGATGCCGACGAAGAAATTCAACTCGTCGGTTTACTTCGCATCGCCAACAAAGAGCCTAAGTTCTCGTTCCGCGATTCGACGGTGAATTCCACCAACCCGCTGTTTGCTGGATTGGGTGACGAAGAAGAGGCCGCTGAGCAATACGACGAACCAGTTATCTTGCGACTTGGCATTCAAGAATCGGAAGAGCTGAGCAAGGGGTTTCCAACCACAGCCGACGAGTTGTTTGCTTATCACGGTGTGATTCTCGACGACATCGAGACAGAGTTCTTTACTCAAGATCAAATGTTGTTGCTCAGGCGTTTTGTGGCGGAACGCGGTGGCGGAATGTTGATGCTGGGAGGTCAGGAATCGTTTCGCGGTGACGATTTCGCGAACTCGCCCTTGGGTGATCTCTCGCCCGTCTACACGGCACCACGTGATGGTCGTTCGGGTGAGGAAGCGTTGCGATTTGAGCTCACACGCGAAGGGATGTTGCAGGCTTGGGCACGACTCCGAGAGACCGAGTCGGCTGAGTCAACGCGTTTGAAATCGATCGCGCCGCTCCGGACCGCGAGCACTGTCGGCGGAGTGAAGCCCGGGGCCTCGATTCTTGCTCGCGCGACCGCCGAAGATGGACAATCCGTACCAGCTCTTGTCGTCCAGCGATTCGGAAATGGTCGCACAGTGGCTGTGCCTTTGGGCGATCTGTGGCGTTGGTCGATGCGCCGCAATCAGGAAGATCGTGAAGATCCCGAGCAAGCATGGCGACAATGGATGCGGTGGCTGGTGGGGGAAGTTCCCAAGCGCACCGAAGTGACTGTCGACGCGAGTCGTGACGCATCAAAACCAACGGCGATCTCCGTTATCGTTCGTGACGAAATGTTTCTACCGATGGACAATGCGGACGTTCAACTGGAGATTCAACCGCTGTCGGGTGAGCTGACAACGATCAAAGCCACTGCCGATCCGAATCGAGCTGGCTACTATGTCGCCGACTACTGGACCAAGCAAACCGATGCATTCCGAGTTGCGGCAAAAGTCAAATCGAGCGACGGAGCCGAGTTGCCCGAGGACACGACGGGCTGGGTCAGCGAACCGAGTGCAGCTGAGTTTGAGCAACTGCAAACGAATCGAGCTCTACTGGAACAAATGGCTGAGCAATCGGGCGGACGTGTCGTGATGGATGATGAGTTGGATGCATTCGCCGCCGAACTCCCGCGCCAGAAAGTTCCTGTTTCGCAAGTCTGGGTCTATCCAATTTGGCATCGGCCATGGGTGATGTTACTCGCGCTGGTGTGCTTGTGTGCTGAATGGGGACTACGCCGTTGGAAAGGGCTCGCATGATACTTCGGCAATTTCGACTACTCAGCTTGGTGATCTGTTGGGTGGTGTGTTCGTGGATTGTTGCGCCAACGACTTTGCACGCCAAACCTCACCTCATTGTCGTTGTCGGTGCTGAGGGAGAAGCACAGTTCGGCCAAGCTTTCCAAGATTGGGCGGCGAAGTGGAAAGAGATCGCTGGTAAAGCCGAAGCGGACCTAACGACCATCGGAGTGATAGGTGAAACCACGAGCAACGACAACCTTTCTGACCACGCTAAACTGCAACAAACGATTTCGCAATTGTCGCAATCGGAAGCTTCGTCATTGTGGCTTGTGATGATCGGCCACGGAACGTTCTTGAAAGACGACGCGAAATTCAACTTGCGAGGCATGGACGTGTCCGCCAAGGAGCTGGACCAATGGCTCAAGCCCGTTGTGAAGCCACTCGTGATCGTCAATGGCGCATCCGCAAGCGGACCATTCATCAACCAACTCTCCGCAAAAAATCGAATCGTGCTGACCGCGACCAAGAGCGGCACCGAAGATAACTACGCGAGATTCTCCGGTTATTTCGCCCAAGCGATGACATCGCTCGACGCTGATTTGGACCATGACGACGAAGTGTCGTTGTTGGAAGCGTTCCTACTCGCGTCGAGTAAAACTCAATCGTTTTACACCGACGAAGGCCGCATCAGCACCGAGAATTCACTCCTAGATGACAACGCTGACGGGCTCGGCACACCGGCTGCGATGTTCGACGGCGTCTACGCCAAGTCCCCCAAGGACGTCACCAAACAAGCCGACGGAAGAGCCGCCGCCCGCACCGTGCTGGTCCCAGCCAAAGACACTCTAAAGCTCACTCCCGAAGAATCGCAGCAACGAGTCATCATCGAAGCCCAGCTCGACGACCTCCGTCGCCAGAAACCTAAACTCCCCGCCGACGAGTACCAACACCGTCTCGAGCAACTCCTCATCCCGCTCTCAATGATCTACCACGCCGCGGAAACGCGTGCCGGGAAGTAGCCTAGATTTCTTGCGCCTAGTTTTTTATCCGCAGCTGAGTGAAGCGGCGTCGTTTATCTCAGCTTAGGTTCTCGCTGCTCGCGCTTGGATCTGTCCATGTCCATGTGCGTGTACTACCTGGATGTGTTCGAGCCGTTGGATAAAACGGAACGGCTAGGTGAATAGCCAATTCTTGTGCGAAAGCGGTGCTCTCATCAAGCAAGGCATGGGAACGCACCACGGTTGAACCCGACTGTGTTTTGAGTTCGGTCCGCCACAAGGTTGGATCGTCGCTTGATCCATCGATGATTTGTTGCCGCACGCAGTTGATAATCGACGCTGGAATCCGAGTTTTCTTTCTCGTCCATCCCCACGGTTGATCGATAAGCACTGACCCGTTTTGCAGTTGCAGTATTTCTGGGCTGCGAAGCAGACAAAAAGAGCCGAGCCAAAATGCAAGGGTGATGGCGGAAATAAGCGAGGTTAATGGCCAGCCGAAAGAGATTCCTTCCGCTATCCAGAAACCGCCGACCAAAAACACGGTGAGCGAGGTCAGCACGAAGAGGGCGAGTTTGCTTCGTTGGACTAGTGTGGATGGTGGGCCTGAAGATAGGTCGACAAACGGTGTTGGTGTCAGTTCACGTGCGATATCTCGAGCGATGTCTGACCACGGTTGTCTGGAATGCCACATCGAGATCGCTTGGCAAACTTGAATCAAATCTTGTTCGCGTGCCCACGGAAAGATATCGAGTGAACCTGTCGTTGTGATCAATCTCGCCATCACGCCTTCCCCATATATCCTGCCATGAAAACGAACGATCTCGCTGCGTTCGATGATGGTGCGTGATGCTCGCATGGCGAAATCGAAAGAGGCGGAGAATTCATCGCCATCCCACATGGTCAAGCGACGCTCCCAATTCTCAACAAGAAGCCACGCGAAACGGGGGCTGCGACGATAAAGTACAATCTTGTTGTCCTCAAGTTCAACGATATCGGGCCTTGGGCGTCGTGTGGTGCAGCTTAGAAAATAGAGCGATGCACTCAGAGTCAATGAAAGCACCGCGATACCAGGGATCGACCAGACGCTTAGCGTAAATGGGGCAGTGTGAAGTGGTCGCATGTAACCGACATATGCGACAGATAAAGCCATCAAGATAGAACACGCTATAAACGTATTTCTGATCGACCTGCGATCGTAAGCCGGATATGCTTCGATCTTGGTGGTCATAGCTGAAGTGTTCAGAGGTTACTTGGTTTCAAGGCTCATGCAAATGACTTTCTGGTCACCGCGGACGATGAGCTTGTCGCCAACGATGATGGGGGCGGCCCAGCAGGGATAGCTGATGGATGAGCGGGGGTTGCTGGCGGTGGCGAGATTGATCGTTGCTAAGACTTCCAGCTTTTCTGGATTGGGGCGAATGAATTGAAGTTCCCCGCGTTCTTCGAGAAGCACGAGGATGTCGCCGACGCGAGTGATCGACGAGCGGGTTCGGCGATCGTCAGACCACATGACTTTGCCGGTCGCGAACTCAATGCAGCGAAAGTCGCTGTCGGGTGCATTGCGACCGCTGCAACCGTAGAGGAATCCGTCAATCAGAATCGGTGTTGACCAGTGGACTCGCATCGATTGCAGTCGTCGGTTGCTGGGCGGGTCGGACCAGACCACTTTGGCTTGGTCGAGTGAGACTTCAAGTAAGACACTGCCAACGTCGTAGCACTCGCTGATGAAGACTTGATTGCCCGAAACGACAGGGACCATCGCATTGACGCTTTCGAGTATCTCAGCTCGATGGTCGTACTTCCAAAGCAGCTTGCCATCGGCGGCGTCAATCGCAAGTAGGCTGGTTCTTGCGAATGCGAGTACAACGGTTTTGCCATCGATCTTCATTGGGCGAGGACTCGAGTAGCTGGCAAGGTCATCACCAGACCGCCATCTTTCCTTGCCATCGTCAAGATTGAACGACACGAGTGCAGTACCGTTGGGTGAGACACGATCGAGTCGGCCGGGGGCGATCCGTGCGTCTTCAGCAGGGCTGCCCCCGACCATCACGATGACTTGGTCGTCGAGAATGAGTGGTGAGGAGCCGACACCAAAAAAGTTTTGGACGACGCCGTATTGCTTATTCGTATCGACATTCCATAACAGCGAACCGTCGGAGATGCTTCGACAGCGCAACTGGCCTGCGACGCCAAAGGTAACGACTTTGTCACCGTTGATTGCGGGTGTTCCGCGTGGTCCAGATTCGTATCCGTACAAGTCCCGATACTGGACCGGTTGTGATTGCTCCCAACGTAACTTGCCGGAGTCCAGGTCGAAGCATCGAATGCGCTCTTGAATGCCATTGGCGGCTGGTTGAGCATCCATTTGGAAATAGTTGCCATCGACGACGCTTCCGAGACCGTAGCCATCACCAACGCCAATCGTCCAGACATGCTTGGGAGCTTGTTCCCAATCGATGTTTAGCTCGCTAGCTGGCGCGACACCGTCGTACTCGGCCCCGAGTAATCGAGGCCAGTCTTGGGCTGTCGCGGCGCTAGTGATGTTCAGCATCAACCAAAACACGGCACAAAAAAAGACGTGTTGGACGGTCGAGGAAGCATGCATGGCAATTGTCAATGTTAAGGATCGAAACGAAGAGTTCTCAGTCAATGCAGTGCCATGATCCATGAAGTGTCGGAGAACTTCTTGCTGTCCACTGACAACTGTCCACTGCCAACTTCTCCTAAGCCTGTGGCTCGGTCATTTTCCAGGGGTCGAGTGCTTCGGTGAGTGTGTCTTCGGGCAAGATGCCCTTCTCACGACACAGTTCACGGATCGTGCGGTTCTCAGCGAAGGCTTCTTTGGCGAGCTTGGCCGCTTTCTCGTAACCGATCAGCGGGTTCAAGCTGGTGCACATCGACAAGCTCTTCTCGACACCGGCTTCGCAAGTTTGTTCGTTAGCTTCGAGGCCATCGAGACAGAATTCGACGAACGCGTTGCAGCTCCGTGCGATCAACTCGATCGACTCAAGGATCGTGTGCCCCATCACTGGCATCATGATGTTGAGTTGGAAGTTGCCACCGGTCGCGCCGCACATCGTGACGCTAGTATCATTGCCGATGACGCGTGACATAGCTTGCATCATCGACTCGCACATCACTGGGTTGACTTTGCCGGGCATGATCGAGCTGCCCGGTTGACGATCAGGCAAGATGACTTCGAAGAACCCACAACGCGGACCGCTTCCGAGCCAACGGATGTTGTTGGAAACGTTGAACAGTGTTTGGGCGATGCACTTCAGGTCGCCGTGTGATTGCACAATCGCATCGCGTTGTGCGTTGGCTTCGAAGTGGTCGACGGCTTCGATGAACGGGATGCCCGTTTTTTCAGTGACGGCGGCGGCGACGCGGGATCCGAATTCTGGGTGCGTGTTGATGCCGCTGCCGACCGCGGTGCCACCGACAGGCAACTCGAGGACTGCGTCCCGCGCGGCGATCGCACGTGTGATCGACAGTTCGAGTTGTCGGGCGAAGCCGCCAAATTCTTGACCCAGTCGAAGCGGCGTGGCATCCATCAGGTGTGTGCGGCCGATCTTGATGACCTTGTCCCAAGCGGTCGCCTTCTCTCGCAGGGCAGCTCGCATTCGCTCAAGTGCGGGAAGCAACGAGGTTTGAACTTGGACGGCGACAGCGACGTGAATCGCGGTGGGGAACGTGTCGTTGGTGCTTTGGCCCATGTTGACGTGGTCATTCGGATGAATCGTCTTCTCGACGGCGAATCGGTCACCGCCAGTGATCTCGATCGCGCGGTTACTGATCACTTCGTTGACGTTCATGTTGCTGCTGGTCCCAGATCCCGTTTGGAACACGTCGATTGGAAATTGGTCAGGTAATGCGCCTTCGGAAATTTCTTCAGCGGCTTGAAGCATGGCGGCGACTTGCGAGTCGGTGAGCGGGTTCTTGCCGCTGCCGGTCAATTTGCCGAGGTCGCGATTGGCGATACCACAGGCGTATTTGACGAGCCCCATGGCTGAGATCATCGCCGGAGGCAAACGCCAGCCGCTGATGGGGAAATTTTCGACGGCGCGTTGAGTTTGGGCACCGTAATACGCGTTGGCTGGGACACGGACGTCGCCCATCGAGTCATGTTCAGTGCGAAATTCAGTCATTGCGTTTACTAATGTGTCGTGGAGGCAGGGGCGGGTGAAACGAGGGCACGCGAAAACGAGTCTGCGGTACGCTCGATAAGCCCTACATCATAAAGGTTGAGGCAATGCTTGCAGGAGTGGGCGTGCGGGCCACAATTCGAGGCTCCGAGAGACTAGAATCTTGCATCACGTCCTCCCACCTTTTTCCGGCTCTCATCCCCAGCAGCACGATGCGATTTTCACGGTTTCTTGGTTTCGTCCTCATCTGTTTTTTCCTGGTTTTGGCCCAGTCTCCGGTGATGGCGCAGGGAGTCGCTGAGTCGGGTGGCATCGATACGCGGCCGATTTGGTTGCTTGCGATCGGCATCGGCAGCGTGCTTGGGATGATCATCGCGTTAAAGCTCAATGCGTTCTTGGCCCTGATTATTTCCGCACTCATCGTCAGTTTGCTGATTGGCGGCGACGCGGGCAGTCGGATGGAAGCTGTGGTCAGTGCGTTTGGCTCGTCGGCTGGCGGCATTGGGATCGTGATTGCGATGGCGGCTATTATTGGCAAATGCATGCTCGATAGCGGATCAGCCGATCGGATTGTGCGAAGTGCGGTGGGGCTGACGGGAGAGAAGAAAGCGTCGATCGGACTAATGCTCAGCGGCTTTGTGCTCGCGATCCCTGTGTTCTTTGATACGGTGTTCTATTTGCTGGTGCCGCTCGCTCGGAGCCTCTACAAGCGCACTCAAAAGAACTATTTGCGATACTTGATGGCGATCGCGACCGGCGGCGCGATTACTCACACGTTGGTTCCTCCGACACCAGGTCCATTGCTCGTCGCTGCGATTCTCGGGGTCGACGTGGGCATGATGATGATGATTGGAGCTCTTGTTGCCTTTCCCACAGCTTGTATAGGGTTAGGGTTTTCGTTCATTATCGATAGTCGCATGTCGATTCCGATGCGTCCGCTCGGTGCTGGAGAGGAGAAACACGAACCGCTTCCAGAGAACAAGCTTCCCGGTTTGTGGGTTTCGCTGTTGCCAGTATTGTTGCCAGTGGTTTTGATTGGAGCTGGAACGCTCGCGACAACTATTGCTGACAAGGAGGACCTAGCGACGATCCAGCCTGCGGACATCCTGGATTACCCAGCACTTGCGGCTGTCTTTGAGAACCCAGAACCAAATTCACCCGCGTCGAAAATTTCACAGTCGTCGGTGTTTAGTGATTCGCCAGAATTCCTCTCACGATTGAGCACCCCAGCGACAACGGAATCCGATAAGCAGGCAGTCGTCGACGTGCTCAATCGTGTGATCTCTGATCCCAAAATTTATGAAGAGTCCGCGTTTCTCGGCGTGCCGCTTTCCGATTTGACGAAGAGCAAACTGAAGGCGGACCAGCTTCGTATGAAGCCAGTTGACCGACGACGCATGAATCGTTCGTTGCTCGAAGACACGTATCCGAATTTGGTGGCCAAACATCAGTGGGATTCACCGAGTCGAAAGATATCGAACAGTTTGAGTTTATGGAGCAATCCAAACTTTGCCTTGATGTTGGCGGCTATTGCTGCGATGTTGACTTTGAAGTATGTGCGAACGTTGTCTTGGAAATCGCTCGGAACGGACGTTGAAGAGGCGCTCATGAGTGGTGGTGTGATCATCCTCATTACGGCGGCCGGTGGTGCATTTGGTGCGATGCTGACACAGACCAACATTAGCACGACGATCCAGCAAATGTTTCAGGGGCAAGCTGCCTCCGGTATTGCACTGCTTGTGCTTGGTTGGTCGATCGCGGCTGTGTTGAAAGTCGCGCAAGGGAGCAGCACCGTCGCGATGATTATCGGCGCGGGCATGATCAGTGCGATTATGGGTGGCGAAAAGCCAGAGTTTAATCTCGTGTATGTTGCCACCGCTGTGGGCGCCGGATCACTGATGGGTAGTTGGATGAACGATAGCGGCTTTTGGGTGTTTACCAAGATGGGTGGATTGACGGAGAGTGAGTCGCTTCGAAGTTGGACGCCGCTGCTTGCGGTGCTTTCGATCACGTCGTTGCTATTCACGATTTTGTTTAGCCAAATCTTGCCGATGCGAGTTGCACTGTGACCGGCCACGAGAATTTGAAAGACGCGAACTCAACCAGTTCCATTGCTCCATCACGAACGGAAGGGCAAGCTGCGATCACGTTTGGATGTCTGGCTGCGCTCGCTTCAGCCGTTTTGACATGTGGGTTGCTGTTCATTAATGGATCGCTCGTTTTGGCGATATTGGAAGTGCTCGAAAAATCAGGCTTGAGCTTGGTTCAAGAAGAAGGCTTCAGCCAATTCGTGTTGTTTTCGATGCCTGTTGCCCTGGTTGTCGCCCAGTGGATGATGATCGATTATGTGCGGACGCGGTTTTCGAAACGCCACCATTGATCGATTCCCACTTTCGCAAATTGCGACCCTTTCACTATGCAACTCTTTTTGATTCGGCATGCCGAGAGCGAGAATAACGCGCGACCGCTGCACCAGCGTGTTGAAGATCCAGCGATCACGGCGGTGGGACGCATGCAAGCCGATCATCTCGCGAAGTGGACTCGCACGATGCGAATCGACACGCTCATCACGAGCCCATTTTTGAGGACGCTCCAGACGACTCGGGCAATCGTTGACGCTACGCCCCAGGAAGTTCAGGTATGGCACGACGTATTCGAACGTGGCGGATGCTATCGCGGTTTTGGACCACACGCCATGGAAGGCGGACCAGGGCTCGGGAGGACGGACATTCTACGTCATGCGACGAGCAACCCTCAGCATTGCATCGTCGATTCGAGTATCGAGGAATCCGGTTGGTGGGGTAGCCGCCCGCGTGAGCAGGATCACGAAGTTGAAGCTCGAGCCCAGGTTGTCGCTAATCGCCTGACTGAAACCTTTGGTGCGACCGGCAAAGTCGTCGTTGCGGTCGTTCACGCCGAATTCAAGCGGTGGTTGCTAGCTGAATTATTCAGGGGATTCATCGATGCCCATCAACTTGGGCCCATGCGAAATACGGGGATTACCAAGGTTAATTTTGATGGAAAAAACTGGCAATTCGACTGGTTTAATTCCGTTACGCATTTGCCATCGCGGCTCATTACGGGACACGAATAACGCGAATTTTTTCAAAAAAGTTCAATTGCCGACCGTGCGAAGAAATCGGTTTCGACCTATCGCCAGAAGACATCTCTTGGAGTATCTTTCATCTAGCCTTGAGGCTTCGGTCTCATTGGTCGGCGTTCGAAGTGTTTTGCCCCAATGCTTCGAACGCCTCTTTTTTTGCGCTCATCGAAACTTTGGTTGCAAAGTCTCGTCCAAGTAGCGGACTTCCGTTGAGTTCTGTCGGCGGACGAGGTCCAGAAACAGGTCGCGGGCAAAGTCTCGACGAAGTTGTGATTGGTCAGTGACCGAATTCCAAGTTATCTCCGAATCGCGATGCTCGCGGACAAGGATCAAGTGCTTTCCAAGCGGTGAGCTAATGGGACCAACCACCTCACCAATCATCGCCTTGCGAACCGCGATCATCACAGTGCCAGGCAAGTCGCCATCAAGACGGACCCATCCGATGTCGCCACCTTGATTCGCGGAGGCAGCATCCGAATGTTGTCTCGCTGCTAGAGCGAAATCACTCGCCACATCAAGCGACCGACGAACAGACTTTGCGATGTCCTCGAGAGTCGATACAGCCGAGTCTTTGTCGGATTTGTTAGTCGGCTCATTGCGAATAAAGATCTGCGAAACGAGATACTCACGTCCTCCGTATTGATCTTGGTGGCTCTCGAAGTAGGACTTCAAGGCTGTGTCAGTGACTCGACTTTTCAAGTACTCACGCCACGCAATTTGCCAAGTTAGATGACGTTGGTACGCTCGTGGTGAAACCCCGCGATCGCTTGCTGCTTTTGCGAAAGAGCTACCGGAAGACTCTAATTGCTTACTGACCAGATTCAACTCACGATCAATGATGGCCTGGATCGGTTTACCGCCGAGGCTGAGTAGCGACTTCATCGCCAAGTGCTGGCGAACTAAGACCGCAGCAGAAGCTTGTCGCGGAGCGAGTGTTGCTCCTTCCGCAAAACCGCTGTCTTGAAGCAGGAGCCTCAGCTCGCCTTCTTCCAAATCGGTATCGTCGATTCTTAAGATGGCTTGCGACGAGTCTTTGACGTCATCGGCAAGCGAGGTTGAGACGGCACTAGGTGCTATGGCCAAGACTGTAATCACCCAGCGTGCAGCGAGCTGAATCAAGTGTCGATGAGTCATGGCAATACGATGTCTTCGATGAGGAACTGAACTTCGTTCTCGGCGACTGCGGTGGGCGACTCATAGATCAGGGTCGTGTCTTGCAGGTCGTCGGGAATATCAAACAGGTAACTCACGCCGACGCCTTCGGCTGTCTGGCGAAACACTTCCATCCCCAGATGCTCGGCGGTTGAACCATCGGCAAGCCGGAGATGGACCGGGTTCTCAAAGATCCATTGACGATGGCTTTCCAACGCACGTGAGGCATTCTTGAGGTCCACGTTCACGCGAACCTCATGTAACGCCCCATTCTTGCGAACGTCGTCAATGCGGACGGTCATCGCGTCAATCGATTTTTCGCGAGGTTCTTTGACGAGGGAGACTTCGAATACTTCACGGCGACCAGGCAGCAATGCTTGGATCTTGCCGCGCAGTGATGAGATCTTTTCAGGCCCACCGTCGGGCAGCTGGAGCGGCAAATAGAATTCGCTGAAGCAGACGTCTGCGGAGGTGCCGATATCAATGAACTCACCCGATGTTTGCGGAAGTAGTTTTTGTCCGTCGTCGTAGCGACCGGCGAGCTCCGCAATGGGAATGGTCAAGCCGATGGGCGTGAGTCGTGGTTCCCAAGCGATCTCGATCGAGACGTTCAGAGCATTCAAGCTAGGTTGCCGGTGATTTCGTCTCGCTGTTACCGAGACAGGCTCAATTCGATACACGCCTGCATAGGCCGCAGAATCAACTCGCGAAACTCTCTCTTCGCCTCGTGGGACCAGCGTGAGTGTTTCGCGGTCACTCGCATAAAAGTCGATATCGAGGTCCGCATGGTCGAGCACCAAGTCGATCGCATGCCAAAACGATAAAGGCGTTTCGACGGGCGTGAACACGGCGCTCGTGTCACTTCGAGTTTCAAACTCGACTCCACTATCGCGGCTGATGGCTTCGAGCGCCTCGCCGACCGTTTTGGCTTGGTTGAGCCGGATGGAAATCGCTTTGGACTCGTTCGCGGTTCGCTGCTGAGTTAACAGCTCGCGAACTTTCGCCAAGCGTGTTTTTGCTTCGGCGGACATCTGGTCGTTCGCTTCCGGCAGATAGTCCAAGGCTTCTGGGCCTGCATCGATGAGTTGCTGTTCTGCGGACTGGCGCAGCACGATCGTCGGCGCGTCGAGTTGATCAACCCATTCCAGGACGTCATCACGCAAGGCTTTGTTGGTGTCTTGGGACCTCGCAACGCTTACTGTCCCAGCAAGCATCACCATCAACAGGAAACGTTGAGCGAATGACGTGAGGTGCGTATTCGACAGGATCGTTAGGACCGTCAACTTCATCATCTTTTATTACTACCGAGGTGGACGAAGTGCCAGCAAGTTCGGGCTTACAGCTCCTGATTCTAACGTAGCGTTGTATCGGACGCTTCGTATTGACCTGAAATGTAGAACCTCGCCATGGCCGTAAGCTCGAAAGCCTCAAGAATTCTCGTCACTGTCGTATTGTGGCTGGTGCATTGTTCGGTTGCGTTCTCGCAATCGATGCCGGCGCTCGTTGAGTTCTCCGTGTCCGGAAAGCTTCAGCGAGGGCTGAAACTGGTTGAGTTCACCCAGGAAACGGTAGTTATCGGTCGCGACGGATGGTTGCATACGCTCAAACCGAGTGCAGATATCCGTCCAGTTTCCGGCGAGTACGAACCGATACCGGCTGCTCAATTGCGGAATGAATTACGAGCTGAATTTGGACGGGACTTTGAGGTACTAGCGACGAAGAATTTTCTGGTTGTCCAGCCCCTCGGTCGCGGCGATCAGTGGCCCAACATGTTTGAGCAGTCGCACCGCGCGTTCCTGACGTTCATGCGTCGCCGTGGCGTTGAGGTTCTCGAAGGTCGGTTCCCGATGGTGGCGGTCGTTTTTCCAGACGAAAAGTCGATGTACGCCGAATTCAAGAAACTTAAAATCGATATGTCGCGGGTCTCAGGCGTCTACGCCAACGGGAGTAACCGAGTGATTACCCAAGACGGCGGTCAGCGAGAGTTTATCGCAGCGACCGTGCGTCATGAGGCCGCACACCAGTCGGCCTTCAATTCAGGTGTCCACAGTCGAGTTAACGATACGCCCAAGTGGATCACGGAGGGTGTCGGTCAAATGTTCGAACCAGCAGCGATGAGTGACGTGCGCACATCGAATTCCATTCAAGACACGATCAACCGCGAGAGTCTCGAACTGCTTCGCATAAAGTACAACTTGAATGACCCCATGTCACTCGCTTCGACAATCGAACGATTGGTGCTCGTTGACTCAATGTTTAGCAACGAGTCAGAAATAGAAACGGCGTACGCAGTCGCATGGGCGATGATGTTCTACGCGGCTCATCGCCAAACGGATGCTTTTGCCGGTGTGCTGAATCACACTTCAACACGTCCGCCATTCATTGAATACGCTCGCAGCCAGAAAATAAAGGACTTTGAACAGATCTTCGGTTGCGACGCGTACGAGATGAGCAAACGACTCACGCGATTCCTGAACGGGCTCTAGCACGACCCGTTATTTATGTTTCTTGACCAGCGAGCTGATGGCTTTGAACTCTGGTCTTGCTGCGTCGCTGCACCATTCGAACATCACCGATTCAACGGGCAGCACGGTCGCTCCGCTGTCTCGCATTCGATCGAGCGACATCTCATGAGCTCGTCCATCTCGAGCGGCAACAGCTTCAGCGGCAATGAAAACTTCCACGCCTTCGGCAAGTAAGTCCAGGACCGTCTGCATCACACAGATCGGTGTCTCGATACCCGTGACAACAATTTGATCTCGGCCTTGGCTCAGCCATTCTTCAATCGCTTCGCGACAGACAGCCGCGGAGAAGGCCGTCTTGGATTGCACACTTGGAATTCGCTCAGCCAACGAGCTATCGAGTGGTCCAAGTCCTTGTGGATATTGGACGGTTGCGGCAATCGGGACGTTGAGGATCTCTGCCGCATCCAGTAGGCGGTGGACTTGGCGAACGACAGCTTGCCCCGATGGGATGACTGGAAGCAATTTCTCTTGCACGTCGATCACTAGCAAACCGCTGCGATCGCAATCGAGTCGTTGGGGCGAGCGGACGTGCGGCATGGCTAGCTATCACCCTTTGATTTCTTGGGCTTCGACTCAGCCTTGGGTTTGGATTCCGATTTGGATTCGCTTGATTTCGACTCACTCGATTTCGACTCGCTCGATGACTTGGATTCACCGGAGGTCTTGTCGGCTGCCGCTGACTTCTTGTAACTCTCGCTTCGATAGTCAGTTTGATAGAAACCGCTGCCTTTGAACACGATCGCAGCGCCACTGCCGAACAGACGCCGAAACTTGTTCTTCTTGCATTCGGGACACTTCTTTACGACGGCATCGTTGATGCCCTGGAAGATCTCCATTTTGTGACCACAGGCGTCGCATTCGTAATCATATGTTGGCATTGAGGTTGGACCTTCGCTACGGTTTCTATGTGTTCTTGACGATTCGGGGCAGCGGTTCGCAGTCGCGTTATCAGCCAGTGCCAGTACTCACGACGACTTGGCTCGGACGAACGACGCGATCGTGCATCATGAAGCCTGTGGCGGCGACGTGGGCGATCGTGCCTGCTTCGTGGTCTGGGCTAGGCATTTGCGAAATCGCTTCATGCACGTTGGGGTCAAATACGCCTGAGTTGTCGATCGGCGTCACACCATGTTTGGCGAGCGCGTCGTCCAACTGCTTGACCACCATCGCGACGCCTTCGCTCAACGACTGGACTTCGCTAGCCGAACCTGCCGCACTCAGCGCCCGCTGTAAGTTGTCTCGCACTTGCAGGATGTCATTGACAATCGGCATCGCGGCGTACTTCAGTTGGTCTTCGTAGTCGCGACGCATGCGTTTGCGAAAGTTTTCACTTTCCGCTTGAGCAAGCAGCACTCGTTTGTTCGCTTCTTCGGTTTCGCGGCGCAGTGCGTCCATCTCGTCGTCCCGAGTCAGCGGTTCTGTGGAAGCGTGTGCGGCATCAAAATCGAGTGTCGCGTCTTGAGCTTGGTCCGAATCAAGGTCCAACTCGTCCGTTTGTCTATCGTTATCGTTCACGAGGATGCTTCCTCTTGCGAATGGGGATTTGGATCAGGTTCAAAAAATGTCTTGAGTTTTGCCAGAAACGATTTTCGCTGAGGCAACACGGACTCGTGGTCGAGTTCAGCGAGTTGTCGAAGCAGTTGTTCCTGTTGCGTATTCAGTTTCTTGGGGACTTCGATAAACACTTGCACCAGCAAGTCGCCGGCGCGACCGCTTCGAGGGTCAGCAACACCCGAGCCACGAATCGTAAAGACTTCGCCGTTCTGGGTTCCGGCTTCAACGCGAAGATTTCTTGCTCCATCGAGAGTTGGCACTTCGATGTCGGCGCCGAGTGCCGCTTGGCTGTACGAGACAGGCAGTTGCAAAATCAGGTGCGTGCCATCGCGTTTAAATAGCTCGTGTGCACGAACCGTGATGAAGCAATAGCAATCGCCAGCTGGGCCGCCATCTGGACTCGCTTCGCCCTCGCCCTGCAAACGAACTCGCATGCCGTCATCGACACCGGCCGGGATCTCGACGCTCAGCTCAGCTTTTTCGTTTTGCAGTCCACTGCCGCGGCACGTCGTACACGGCTGGCTGATCGTTTGCCCGGCGCCTCGGCAATTGGGACAGGATGTTTGGACTCGCAGGATCCCTGCGGATTGAATCACTTGGCCGTGACCGCCACAGGTCGCACAGGTTTCTGGTTTGCTTCCAGGAGCAGCACCGTTTCCGTCGCATGTATCGCAAGGCACACGTCGCCGGAACGACACGTCTTTGCGAGTACCGCGTGCGGCCTCTTCAAGCGATAGCGAGACGTCACAACGGATATCCGCACCGCGTCGAGATTGGCGTCGACGGCCTCCGCCACCACCGCCGCTTCGTCCGCCAAAAAAGTCGGCGAAGCTGCCACCAAAAAGATCGCCGAAAGCACCAAAAATGTCTTCGACGTCATGAAATTGATGCGCGGCCCCTTCGACGCCCGCATGACCGTGCTGGTCGTAACGTTTGCGTTTTTCGGTGTCGCTCAGAATCTCGTAAGCTTCGGTCGCTTCTTTGAACTTGGTGACAGCGTTCTCGTCATCTCGGTTGCTGTCCGGGTGAAACTTGATCGCCAGCTTGCGATAAGCGCGATCAATCTCCGGTTTGGTGGCAGTCCGCTGGACCACCAGCACTTCGTAGTAACAGCGTTTTGCTGACATGGCACCAAGAATGTCGTTTGAGTCGTCGGCTCACCAAATACTAAAAACGGGTCGCTCGCACACGCGTGGCGAACGACCCGTCGAAAATCAACTACTGGTCTTAGCTAGGCCCGTCGCGGCGTGGTTCGACCACGTTTCGACGGAAAACGATCGCTAAGCAATGACGCCTTCTACAGGTCGCTTGTCTTTGTCGTCTTGGTCATAGTTCGTGACAAGGGCTTCGGTCGTTAGCAACAGTCCAGCAATACTGCCAGCGTTTGCCAATGCTGTGCGAACGACCTTCACAGGATCGATCACGCCAGCTTTGTACATATCGACGTACTCGCCAGTGTTCGCGTTGAAACCGATATTGATCGCCTTTTGACGCACTTCGTCAACAACCACAGCACCATCGATGCCGCCGTTGTCAGCGATTTGACGCATTGGAGCATCGAGCGAGTTCAAGACGATATCGATACCGACTTTCTCGTCGCCCTTGGCCTTCTTCTTGGCTTCTTCAACAGCTTCGTAGCAACGAACCAGTGCGACACCACCACCAGGGAGAATGCCTTCTTCGATCGCAGCACGGGTCGCGTGCAAAGCATCTTCCAAGCGCGCCTTGGTTTGCTTCATCTCAGCTTCGGTTTCCGCACCGACGCTAATCACAGCAACACCACCAGCGAGCTTCGCCAAACGCTCTTGGTACTTTTCCTTGTCGGAGTCGCTGTCCGTTTGCTCGATCTGAGCGCGGATTTGAGAAACTCGCTTGTCAATATCCTTGCGATCGCCAGCACCTTCGACAATCGTCGTGGTGTTCTTGTCGACGGTGATCTTCTTGGCACGACCAAGTTGCTCAAGCGTGACGTTCTCAAGTTGAATGCCGAGGTCTTCACTGATAAGCGTTCCGCCAGTCAGTACAGCAATATCGCCGAGCATGGCCTTGCGACGATCGCCGAAACCAGGAGCCTTCACGGCGCACACGTTGAGCGTTCCGCGAAGCTTGTTGACAACCAACAAGGTCAATGCTTCCGCATCAACATCTTCGGCGATGATCAACAGTGGTTGGCCAGTTTGCGCTGTCTTTTCGAGCAGCGGCACCAAGTCGCGGATGTTGCTGATCTTCTTTTCGTAAAGCAGCACCAACGCGTTTTCCAAGTTGGCTTCCATGCTGCCTGGATCGTTGATGAAGTACGGCGAGACGTAGCCCTTATCGAACTGCATGCCGTCGACATACTCGACTTCGGTGCCACGACTCTTGCCTTCTTCGACGGTGATGACGCCGTCTTTGCCAACTCGTTCGAGAGCGTCAGCCAGCATGTTTCCGATCGAATGATCGTTGTTTGCTGAGATCGCTCCAACGTTGGCGACTTCTTGCTTTCCACTGACGGGGCGGCCCATCGAGATCAGCTTCTCAGTCGCAGCGGCAACAGCCTTTTCAATACCGCGGCGAATCGCCGATGGGTTGCTTCCAGCAACGATGTTGCGAAGGCCTTCTTTGAAGATGGCTCGAGCAAGCACGGTTGCGGTGGTGGTGCCGTCACCAGCAAGGTCGCTTGTCTTTTGGGCGACTTCGATGACGAGCTTGGCGCCCATGTTCTCAAAGCGGTCTTCGAGTTCGATTTCTTTAGCGACGGTCACGCCGTCTTTGGTAACGGTCGGTCCGCCAAACGACTTGTCGATGATGACGTTGCGGCCGGTTGGGCCCATCGTCACCGCAACAGCGTTGGCCAACTTTTCCACGCCAGCGAGCATGCGAGCACGCGCGTGATCTTCAAAAAGTAATTGTTTTGCCATGGTTGAATTCCTAACGTTTGATTTGTTTGACGGGGACTTTGAAGGAGAGCGGATTCCAACTCTTGGCCCCCTCACCTAATCCTCTCCGCGAAGTGGCGGAGAGGGGACTTTGACGTCCTATCTAACTCTTGGTCCTAGAGGACCTTTGCCAGGATGTCGCTTTCACGAAGGATCTTCATCTCTTCGCCATCGACTTCGATGTCGCTTCCGCCGTATCGGCCATAGATCACAAGGTCGCCGACCTTGACGCTCAATTCGCCACGGCTGCCGCTATCGAGCAACTTGCCAGGACCAACGGCGACGATCGTGCCGCGTTGCGGCTTTTCCTTGGCCGAATCAGGAAGGACGATACCGCCAGCTGTTGTTGATTCAGCTTCAGTCGGCTTCACAACAACGCGATCATCGAGAGGACGTAGGTTCAATTTTGCCATGATGGATATTTTCCGTGTAAGTAATTGTGTGTTTGAGAACGAGACAGGTTTCTAGGTAACAGGTTTCGAGATTCCGCTTGGATCAAGCGACTCCTTACATCATGCCGCCCATGCCACCCATTCCTCCCATGCCGCCACCCATTCCGCCCATGCCACCCATTCCGTGGTCATGGTGGTGATCGCCACCGCCGCCTTCTTCTTCGACGGGGATATCAACGACGAGCGACTGAGTTGTCAAAAGCAAGCAAGCGACGCTGGCTGCGTTTGTCAGCGAAGTGCGAACCACCTTGGCTGGGTCAACAATGCCGGCTGCGACAAGGTCACAGTACTGTTCAGCATTCGCATCGTAGCCATCGGACTTGCCCTTCATTTGGTTGACGCGATTGACGACCACGGCACCATCAAGACCAGCGTTGTTTGCGATCGCTCGCATGGGTTGGTCAAGCACGTTGCGGATGATGCGAACGCCAAGCTTCTCATCGCCTTCGGTTGCCTTTTCGAGCTTTTCGATTGCTGGACGGCAACGCAGAAGTGCGGTTCCACCACCGGGGACGATGCCTTCTTCCAAAGCAGCTTGGGTTGCGGCACGAGCATCGTCTAGCAATGCCTTGCGTTCTTTCATCTCAGTTTCAGTCGCAGCACCGACACTGATTTGAGCTACGCCGCCAGCCAACTTGGCCAAACGCTCTTGAAGCTTTTCCTTGTCGTAATCGCTGTCAGTGTTTTCGATCTCACGACGAATTTGTTCGACGCGACCATCGATCTCAGCTTTCTTACCAGCACCGCCGACCATGGTGGTCGCTTCGCTCGTGATTCGGATCTTCTTGATACGGCCGAGGTCAGAAAGCTTGACGCTCTCGAGATCGATTCCAAGATCCTTGAAAATCGCCTTGCCGCCAGACAGTACAGCGATATCACCAAGGATTGCCTTGCGACGGTCGCCGTATCCAGGAGCCTTCACAGCACATACTGAAAGGATGCCACGCATCTTGTTCACAACGAGTGTCGCCAAGGCTTCACCTTCGACGTCTTCGGCGATAATCAACAATGGCTTCTTCGCTTTGCTTGTTGCTTCAAGCAATGGAATGAGTTTCTTGTTGGCGCTGATCTTTTCTTCGAACAGTAACACGTAGCAATCGTCGAGTTCGACAGCGACTTCGTCTTGGTTGGTCACGAAGTGTGGCGACAGGAATCCGCGATCGAATTGCATGCCTTCGACAACATCGACAGTCGTGTCGTGCGAACGGCCTTCTTCGACAGTGATCACGCCGTTCTTGCCAACTTTGGTGAACGCATCAGCAAGCACGTTTCCGATTTCCGGATCGTTGTTGCCAGCGATGGTTGCGACTTGGCGGATTTCTGACTTGCTCTTCTCGTTGATCGGAGTCGCAAGTTTCTTGATTTGCTCGCACGCAACAGCAACAGCTTTGTTGATGCCGCGTGTCAGTTGCATCGGGTCAGCACCCGTGGCAACCATTTTGAGGCCTTCGCGGAAGATTGATTCGCTTAGAACCGTTGACGTCGTAGTGCCGTCACCGGCAACGTCATTGGTCTTGCTCGCAGCTTCTTTCACGAGTTGAGCACCAAGATTCTCGAACGGGTCGTCCAGTTCGATATCTTCGGCCACGGTCACACCGTCTTTGGTGACCTTAGGTGATCCCCAGCCTTTGTCGAGAACGGCGTTGCGGCCGCGCGGTCCGAGCGTGCTGCGAACGGCACGTGCCAGCTTGCTGACACCAGCCAAAAGTGGGCCGCGTGCGTCGTCGTCGAAAACGATTTGCTTTGCCACGTCGTTTGTCTCCTCTAGAAAATCGTCAATTGTGAATTCACGGGCGATCGAGCACTCGGACCCTGGCTCGATCGGCAATTCGCCTCCGAACTCAAAATCACGGCCTGACACCCCGTGAGGGGGTGAGTTGGTTTCTTGTCGTGTCTGTGTCTGTACCGGTGGCAGGTCCACACGGCTGATCGGCCCTTAGAGCAACCACTGTGCCGAGTCTTTCGGATTGGGTTGCAAGTTGTTGCTGTGTAGCGATTTGCGAAAAATAGGGCCGGCTGGATTGGGAAAGGATTCTGAGATCTCATGCCAGCGTGGCAGGAGCCGTCTTGGGCGGAGGGAGGTTAGTCTGGGGGATTATTTGCCTGGAGGATTGTGAGGTTCGCCTGGAGGATTCGTGACGAGCTTGGAGATGTTGGTGTTGTCTGGAGGGGAGGTGCTCGGAGCCCTACCGGAATCTAGCCCCGCAGGAATTTTTGAAGTCTTGAACTGTCCGGCGGGGTTCGGAACATTTGTTTCACGTGTTACCACCGTCATCTGCGGCCACGAAATGGGTTTCACTTCCGCAACTTTGCCTCATGAAACGTTGACCAAACGCAACCTAAGACGTCCACTTGGTTCGGGTCCACTCTCGGGCCTTCGTCTCCAAATTGCTCGCACGCTCAGGTTCGTGTATGTCAATCCGAATCAAATCGTCGGAAAGTCCAAATCAGCCCCCAGCTCACACCGTGAGTCGGCTGTCCGCCAAACGCCGCTTCCTCGCAAGTTCGCTTGCCAGCGTCCTTGCGGTGGGTTGCGCCTCGAGCGAAGGTTCGGCGAATGCCGGCCAGCTTTGCGATTGGCTGTTCGGGCGGACATCGCCAACCTATGCTGCGGGTTATGTGCCTGTGACCACAACAGCGGCACCTTATGCAGCTGGCTACACACCGTACGGTCCGGCGTACGCCGTCAGCCCGGGTTATTCAGCCGGTTACGCACCGCCGGTTTACGCAGGCACCGCGAGCGCCGTCCAGATGCCAGCTTATGGCACCACACAAGTCGGCTCCTTCAGCAATGTCGGGGTTTACAACAATCCATCGGTTTACACCGGGCAACCTGTTTTAGCCGGCCAGCCTGTCTTAGCCGGCCAGCCTTATGGCACGGTTCCCCTGGCGACCGCATTTCGACCCTCACTCAGTAGCAACCCGTTCTCAAGCCTTTCACCCAACGCGTCTGTTCCGTTGACCGCGACGCTGCGAGGCAACGAGACGCCATCCGGTTCGTTCTATGGTGTTGGGAATGTGTATCCGAACACTTACAGCAGTCCGAACTATCAAGCGGGTTACGCACCTGCGATTGGAGTAAGCGGCGGAACTGTGACGACATTGCCCGCGACAGCACTGCCAGCGACAGCACTGCCGGCAACGTCCGCCGTGCCACTTTTCCCCAATGCACCTCCACCACAACAAGGTGGACTCGCTCGGTTCTTTGGTTCGTTGTTCGGAACCAATTACAACAGCTCGTATTATCGAGCACCGATCACTTACTATCGCCCCGTGACTTCGATCGATCCCGTGACAGGAACAACGGTTACTGTCCAGCAGCCTTGCGACTCGTACGTTCAGCAACTGCAACGTACGCCGTACTCGAGTCTGTATGCACAGACACCCATGCCGACGTATGCACCCTCAACAATCGCCCCGAGTTGTTCGTCACCAACATGCAGCACGCCCGGATACAACGTCTCGCCTTACGGTCAGCCACTCGCGCCGCTGCAAGGCGGTGCTTATGGTCCGTCGAATGTCGCGCCGGTGAGCGGTTATGGTGCTCCGAACGATTCGAGCGTCGTGCCGATCCCCACGATCCAGTCGCCACAATACGGAGCTTCCAATAGCTACAGTCCCGCACCAAGTTATGAGCCAGCACCTAGCTACGCACCGGCACCGAGTTACGCGCCCGCACCGAGTTTCGCACCGGCACCGTCGTATTCGCCTAGTGTCTCACCGTTAACGAGTAACGGCGGCGATCAATCCGCGGTCCAGCAGCCTCGGCTCGAATCGGCTCGTCCATCGACCATGGACGACAGCTACGATGCGGAGCGAGATCAGTATTATCGAAGCAGGACATCGCCTTCGCTTGAAGCTCCTTCGCTCGATTCACCATCCCTTGAAGCGCCTCAGCAAAACGAACTGAGTTGGCAACGCGAGTCGACCTATCAAGTCGAGTCGCCTTGGAACACTCAATCGCGAGACGGTAGTTCGACGCCAAATCGCTCCACCTCGTTGCGACCGATTCCCGCTCCAGATAACTATCGCGTTGAAGATACTCGCAATTGGTCGCTAGATACTCCATTGCCCGTGACGACCGAACGTCCAAGTACTTCGGCTGTGCGACAGCCCGAAAGCGATTGGAATCCGTCATCGCAGAAGTCGGCAGATCGAACGTTCACGTTGGAGGCTCCACCGCTTCCGCCAGCAACGATTCCGCCATCGAACGATTATCGAAACGAGCTGCCGAATTTCCCCTCAGCGACTTTCTTGCCGCCTTCGACGCGTCCAACCAGCAAGCAATCGGCTCCCGTTCGTACGCTTGCTCGAGAAGCTTCGTTGCCTCAGCAATCACAGCGTATCGAAGCGGCGCGAGTAACAGCGGACTTCGTGCCGCTGCAAAAGCCAGCCACTGAAACGGGTTGGCGGGCGATTCCCTAGAACGTCATTTGCTCGACCGTCGCTTGTGCATGATTCGTAGATTTTTGTTTGCGGATTAGCATGTTCGCCGCTTGACCTGATTGGACGCACTGGCATCATGCACAGAGAAGGCTTTCGCACGAACTTTCTCTTTCATGGACTTGCATCTTGGACAACGCGTCGATCGCTGACGTTTTCGACGAACTCGCTGATCTGCTCGAGTTTCGTGGCGAGAATCCCTTCCGCATTCGCGCGTATCGTGGTGGAGCCCACGCGATCCGTGACTTAGACGAGCCAGTTGCCGCGATCGTTAATGACCCTGACCGTAATCTTGCGGACCTTTCGGGTATCGGGAAAACGCTGGCTGAGAAGACAGAAGAATTGTTGCGAACGGGCTCGCTTGCACAGCTCATCGAGCTGCGCGCCGCCGTTCCCGATGTTGTCATCGACATGTCTCGCATTCCAGGTCTCGGTGCCAAGAAAGCGGCTCGGTTGCACGAAGAGCTCAGGATCCAGTCGCTTGATGAGCTGCGGCATGCGTGCAACGAAGGTCGCGTGGCGGTGCTCAAGGGTTTCGGCAAGAAAACGGAGCAATCGATTCTCGACGGGCTCTCGATCGCTGAAGCCGCCAATGAACGAATCTCGTGGGCATCTGGTGACGATCTTGCTCGCTCGCTAGGCGATCACATGCGGGCTTGCCCAATGATCAGCCAGTTGGAATTCGCAGGCAGCTATCGTCGTGGTCGCGAGACGATCGGCGACTTGGATATCGTTGTGGTTTCCACCGACGCATCGGCGGCGATGGATCACTTCGAAGCCTATCCGGGCCGCACCCAAACGATCGGACGCGGCGACACCAAGGTTTCGATTCGGATCGGCAAGAGTTTCCAAGTCGACATGCGAGTGGTTGCGGCGGACCAATTCGGCGCCGCGATTCAGTATTTCACTGGGTCACAGGCACACAACATTCATGTTCGCCGATTAGCGAAAGATCGCGGGCTGAAGATCAACGAATATGGAGTCTTCAAGCTCGGGGACGAGTCACGCGTCGCTGGTGCGACCGAAGAAGACGTTTACGCGTCGATCGGACTGCCTTGGATTGAGCCTGAGTTGCGTGAGGATCGGCAAGAGTTCGATTTGGCAGTCAACGCGAAGCTTCCCAAGCTCATTGAGTTGTCGGATGTTCGCGGTGACCTGCACATGCACACGCATGCGACGGACGGGAGCGCGAGCATTCGTGAGATGGCGGATGCGGCGATCGAGCGAGGCATGTCCTATATCGCGATCACGGACCACAGCCAACGCGTCTCGATGGCAAACGGATTGACCCCAGAACGACTTCGCCAGCAATGGAAAATGATCGATGACATTCGTCCGGAGTACGAAGGCCGTCTGGTGATCTTGAAAGGCATCGAATGCGACATTCTTGAAGCTGGCGGAATGGATTTGCCCGATGATTGCCTTGGCGAAGCCGACTGGGTGCTTGCCAGCGTCCATTACGGGCAAAAGCAACCTCGCGACCAAATTACTGAGAGGATTTTAGGTGCGATCGAGAATCCTCATGTCACTTGCGTTGCGCATCCGACTGGCCGGTTAATCAATCGGCGTCCGCCCTACGACGTTGATATGGAGGCCGTCATGCAAGCGGCAGCGGCCAACGGGACTCTGTTGGAACTCAATGCGAATCCCGCCAGATTGGATCTCAACGATGTTCACTTAGCGGCGGCGCGTCGTCACGGAATTCCGATTGTGATTAGCACGGATGCGCACAGCACCGACGGCATGAACGTCATGCGTTACGGAATCAAACAGGCTCGACGCGGTGGGCTGGCAGCAAGTGATGTCGCTAACACTCGCAATGCCGACGAGTTCTTGAAACTGATTCGTTAAACATCAACGCGGCGGCCTTCGATTTCGCTTTGTTCTGCCGCAGCCAGAATCGATGCGGCTCGATAAGCGTCGTTAAGATCACCGAGTTTACGAACCAGGCTTGTGACAGCGCGATGGAATTGTGTCAGCAATTGTTCGCCGACGGGCAGTTCCGTTTCGAGCGATTCGAGATTACGTCCGGCATCATCGAACCAGACAAGTGTGCTGGGCAAGTCGACAAACGCCACGCCTCGCTCGCAACAGATCTGCATCGCCGACGGTGGTCGAAACCCGACGGCTTCGTGCCAGGTGCCGGGGATGTAGCTACCGCAACTAATCTGAGCTGTGACTGCTGGCGCCCCCCGGTCTTTCTCCGTTGCCGCAACCGCAGCGAACTGGAGGCTGATGCAGCGGTAGTCTGGGTTGTCGCCACCCGAATGTCCCATGGAGGTGACATTCGTTGGTTCGCGACCGACGACGTATCTGGCCCAGTCAATCAATTCCACCAGCTCGCGCCGTTGTGGGTTGCTGCTGCCTTCGTTCTTTGGATTCGCTTCGTCATCTTTCATGCGGCGATGGCAAAAGAGCAATCGCGGTTTACCCAGTCGCGTTGCAATCAGTTCTTTGAGTCTCAACGTTGCTGGCGAAAAACGACGGGGGAACTCCGTCATGAATGCGACGCCGGACTGCTCGATCGCTTCACGAACGTGTGCGTCACCCACCGGATCGAAATCTAAATCACCGGCCCAGTAGATCGACTTACCGGCCTCGCACGCAGCAAGAATCGGAAGCCATCCGAGCCAAGATTTTTGCAGCACCATGACTGCATCGATATCACAACGATCGACAAGCGCCCGATAGCCATCGACGGGGTCCGCTTGGAACTCAGCCGCACAGCTTTCCGCTAGTTTTGCAACGGGGCAATAAACGGCTCGCACATCGAATCGGTCACCCAAAACTCGCAGGGCTGGCCGATGCCGATGCTGCCATGCATCGCCGAGCCCAATCAGACCGATTCGCAATTTCATAAGGTTCGGTGCTCAGCAAAACGCGAAGAAAAGTTGGCGAGCCCGTCGGACATCGCTTGAAATTGTCTCAAAATGAACAGCCATTCGAGGGGTGTCTCAAGTTGTGAACTCACAACAGTTTAGCGTCGTGCTAGCGGAACGAGAATCTCGTAAAGGCGGCAAACGGGCGGAAATCCCGCAAGAGCAATTTCCAAAATTCTTAGACGCAACCCTTGTGACCGTCCTACCCAGCCGTATACTCCGCCCAGTTCACCCGCTCTGGCTGATTGTTAGCGTCTCGCTAGCTCTCCTTGTCAGTCGGGGGCGAGCTTGGATGCGGGTGATCTGATCGCGACCCCAACGGGAGTCGGGTGAGTCTCGGATCAAGAGCTTACCA
This sequence comes from Pirellulaceae bacterium, assembly GCA_041749955.1. Taxonomy (GTDB): domain Bacteria; phylum Planctomycetota; class Planctomycetia; order Pirellulales; family Pirellulaceae; genus JBBSJZ01. The sequence goes on from JBGTAI010000264.1 coordinate 51,606, forward strand.
GAGCGACAGCGTCGCGAGGGAGTTGTGATCAAGTGTTGATTCGGCGCTCTCGAAAATCTTGAACTGGAAACTGTCCCGTGTTCAAGCGACGCAAGGATCGATGCCAGGTGGTTGATTCATGTTCGAGGCGGGAGCTTTGTGTTCAGCGTTTTGCTGGAGGCTTCCGTTTTCGTCCGACGTCGTGTCGGCCCCATCTGGAACGATTAACCTTCAAATGAGGGAGCTTGGAATGGTTTCAGTGCTTTTCGCGGTAGTCTTATCTTTTGTCACTAGCGAGCACGAAGCGAAGCAGACGTACGCGGTTGCGTACCAGAAGTCGATTTTAGAGAACAAGCCTTTGGTTGTCGTCGTTAGCGCGGACTACTGTCCTGCGTGTACTGTTCTGAAAGACACCACGATCAAGTCTCTGCAGGAAAGCGGAGAACTTGATAGCGTCAGCGTTGCAGTCGTTGATAAAGATGCTGAGCCTGAGTTAGCAAAGCAACTCATGGCGGGCGAGAGGATGGTTCCACAAATTATCGTGTTTTCACAAAGCGACACGGGGCGATGGAAGCGAAGCAAGCTGATGGGTTTCCAGCCTACCCAGCCTGTTCGATCTTTGATTCGCTCAGCAATGTCGTTGGGAAGAGGCTAGGAGCCCAGGATTCAAGTCGCCGGGAAAATCAGAGATTTGGAAATCGGAGATTTCCAATGGCTGAGCTGAATCCTATGGCCTGTAAGTTCGTTGGTCCCCTTGACTTATAAGGGTGGATCCGACAGAAAAAACGCTAGCGTTGGTCGTGTTCTATCGAACAGAAACGGCCAACGCTTTTTTGTCGGTCGAAGGCAGTATGAAGGGTGTTGGTGAGGCGATGAGTTTTCCGGATCAGTTGCAGCACTTGGTCCGCGCCGATGAGCCGCTTGGGCCTCTCGTTTGGCTCGGCATCGGTGGACCTGCTCGTTTTTACGCCGAGCCGCTCGAAGAATCCGAGCTAGTTCAGATTTTTCGAGCTGCGACGGCTGCGAAGATCGCCATTCGAATTCTTGGTGATGGCAGCAACGTACTCGTGCGAGAGGCTGGGTTCGACGGTTTGGTGATCAGCCTTGCCGCTCCAGCAACATCCCAACTTGAAATCGCTGGAAACCGCCTAACCGCTGGTGCTGGCGCGAAGCTTTCGCATGCTGTCATTAAGGCCGTTGGAGCTGGTTTGGCTGGTTTGGAGCATTTGGTCGGGATCCCCGGCACAGTCGGTGGCGCCGTGGTCGGAAATGTTTCCAGTGGCGGACGTGACATCGGCTCGACCGTTCACAGCGTCACCGTGCTCGACCTTGAAAGCGATTCGCCGACCAGTTTCCGCGAGATCCCGGCGGACGAAATTGGTTTTTCCCATCGCAAGTCCGCTCTGGGCGGCTTGGCCGTAACCAAGGTCACGTTCGAATTGGAACCGCGAGACTCGGCTGCGCTCACCAAGCGGATGCAGAAGCTGTGGATTGGCCGGAATGCGTCACGTCCCACGGACGAGCGGCGGATCGCGATGCCGTTCATTGACCCCGATTCGATGTCAGCTCGTGAATTGATCCAAACAGTGGGACTTTCAGGGATTCGCGAGGGCGACGTGTCACTGGATTCGGGCCAGCCGCATTACATGATCGCTCATACTGGGGCGACGAGCGACCAATGCTTGCGTTTGATTGAGCGAGTCCGTGAACAAGTCTTGTTGCAAACCGGGATCGACTTGCAGTTGAATCTGCAAATTTGGTAGACAGTAGCGTGTTGGCTTACTGTCACCGACTTCTTTGCTCACATGAGGTGAGTG
>JBGTAI010000265.1:0-45359 GCA_041749955.1 Pirellulaceae bacterium
GACCACCGTGGGACACGTGCTGGGTACGCTTGCGTTTGCAGCCCCCGAGCAACTTTCCAATCGCACAACCGTCGATGCACGAGCGGATTTGTACGGCGTCGGTGCGACACTTTTTCAACTGATCACCGGTGAACCCTCGCACCAAACCAACCATGGCATCGGTCCCCTGGTAATCGAGAAAACGGGGCAACGAGCGAGAACCATGCAAAGCATTCGCTCGGACATTCCTGCTGAACTCAATTTGCTCGTAGCGAAGTTACTTGAGCGAGATCCCGCCAATCGTCTCCAACGAGCGATCGATGTTGCCAAAGAGCTAGAGCCGTTTGCGAAAAGTGCTTCGCTCAAGTCGCTGGTGCGTCGAGCCCTGCGTGCTGGTGAGCATGAGGAGGCAACTACCGAAGCTGCGTCGATCGTGTATGCCAGCGAGAAGCCGCCCGTGGACAGCAGAAGCAATCTACGGAACTGGCTACTAGGCGGTTTCGCTGCGATTGCTCTCGGCGCAATCTCGCTGTACGTACAAACGGACCGCGGCACGCTGGTGATTGAAAGTCCTCGTGACGATTTACAAGTCGAGATACTGCAAGGTGACGATTCCGTCCAGTCGCTCGCTGTCGCTACAGGAAAAACGCAAACGACGCTTCGCAGCGGCCGATACACCGTTCGACTTTCGAGCGAGTCGGATGGAATCCAATTGAGCGACGAGAAAATCGCGATCATGCGCGGCGATGAAGCGGTCGTGACGGTTCGCGAACAAGAATCAAAAAGTGATACGATCGCCAGTTCAGGCACGACAGAGACAGCTCCCAAAACGAATCTCTTCAAAGGCGAATCTCTTTCGCACTGGGTACATCTCATCAGCGTCGAACGCGATACCTCAACGCTTGGCGATGCGATGGACGCCATCGCCAATTTAGCGGATGCGGAAGATGTCGACGCGGCACATGCGATTTTGGTGACCGCGAGACGTTTCGGCGGTTGGACTGCGGGCACAGATGACTCGTCCGGTCAATTCATGAGTCGGTTCAACGCTCCCTTCGCCAAATTGTTGCCCAGTCCTGGGATCGAGGCCATCACACGAGAATTGCCGATCAGCAACAAGAATAGCCTTGCCGCGTGTTCGTGGATGTTACTGAACTTTGACCATGCACCCGGAAACAATGACTCGCTAATCGAATGGGTGCGATCACCAGGAAATCGAAAGCTCGCTAACGAACTGCACCTTGAGATCGTCAAAGTCATGCAATCCAGTGACGTACAAGATGGTCGAAGCACATCCGCACTTCGCGATGTTTCGCTTAGCTTGGCAATCGAACTGGATTCATCACTGGAGGACGAACCGGGACTTGTTGAATCTTTCAACACGTTCGCCAAAGTACACAGCGACGCGAACGGTCAAACTTGTGCTCAACGCCTGGCGTCAATGAAGAAACTGCTCGCTGATCCTCAACATCGACTTCTCATCAAGTACGTCTCCCATTTTAGTCCCAGTGAAACCGTTGCCGCCATAAAATTGGGGATTGAGATGGATGCCAGTCTTACCGTTCCTTCGCTACTTGGCTTGGGGCGTTCTTATACAATGGACTTCCGTTATCGCGATCAACGCAATGATCATTTCGAAAGGATGCTAGGAGCGGAACCAGTTACCTACTCCGACGAGGCCCTGCTTTGGCTCGCAAGCACCGGACCGACGGGATCAAGCGTTGTTGATACGACGTTGCTGTTGGTTGCCAACGAAACGCTATGGAAATCGGTCTTACCGAAAGCCGTCGAGCATACGTCGGACCCAGAATTCGCCTTAAATCTGCTTTCACGTGTCCATCCGCCCCAAGACTCGACGACCAGCACAAGTCGTTCGGTAAACGGAATTGGGGGAGGCTTTGGCGCCGGGGGCGGTCCTGTCACAGCCTCTGCCGAATTGTTCGAGGTAGTGGAAATGTCCATGGCAATCGCCAAACAGCGAATGGCAGGTGCCAGACGCCTGTGGACGAAAGAGCAACTTCGAGAGATACAACTTCCCACGACAACAACCTTAAATTACAAAGCTGAATCGCCCGACGGACTTCGCATAGCGTTTACGGGACACACCGTGAATGCAGACAAGAAAACGACCAGCGGATTGTTTGTCTTTGATCGCACCACCACGGATGTGACTCAGTTCATCGAGAATGATTTGCAGACGAGTCCAGCTTGGTCACCGGACTCCAAATACATTGCAATCGGGAATGCTACTGGATTCGCTGCGTCCTATCCGCTTGTGATCGTTGATATTGAATCGGGAAAGATCGATGAGACACAGATCGACGGGGTAGGCGCGTCGTGGTCGCTGGACGGGCGATACGTCGCCGTGTCAACTGAGACTGTGAAAGGAATCTATTCGATGGAAGGAATCTATTGGATGGAAGGAATTCCCGTTTATGGACGCATCGGTGTCTGGAACACGAAAGAGCGAGTGTTGACGCACATCAGTCCCTCGGGGCTGTACCACGCGGATACCAAAACTAAACGAGTGTTTGTGTCTGGAGGCATTCAGCCAACCTTTTCTCCTGATGGAAACTGGGTCGCCTGGCGCCAGGTTTCTAGCGAGAGGAGCTTTGAAAGCATGAATATGAACTACCAATCCAGTGTTTGGTTGGCATGGCAAGACGGTTCTGGTTTGATGCGAGCATTCGAGAAAGCAGAAAAGTTTGCGTGGTCCGAGGACGGTCAATCGCTTGTCAATCTTGATACCGACGAACGCTTTGAAGTTCCTGGCCCGGATGTTCCACGCTCCAAAGAAATCCCCGACACTTGGCCGGGGCTGAAGAAATCAACGGTAGATGTTGATCGCTAGAACGTGTCGGGGTAGATCACCAATTCGATTCGGCGGTTGGTGGATCGGCCAGCCGGCGTGTCGTTGGTGGCACGAGGATTGTTCGTGCCTTGAGCAACCGTGAAGAGTTGTTGGGGTGGCATGCCAGCTCGGCGAACGAGCAAGTCCAGCACGGCAGCGGCTTGTGCGGAAGCGAGCTGGTGGCTGGTTGAGACTTGGCCACCGTACATGGGCGAGTTGTCAGTGTAGCCTTCGATCGCCATTCGCTGGCGAGGAAAGACACTGCGAAGTTGTGCTGCGATCGGATCGAGCACCAATGCAGCTTGCGGTTGCATTTGAGCGGTGCCTTGCTGGAACAACTGGTCCGCAGGCACGATGATGCGAAGGACGTCGCCATCTTGCTGGACGGGAACACCGTTGAGGTTCAATCGCGAAGCTAACTGGCTGAGGTTTGTATTGGGTGTGATTGACGCATTGCCGCGAAGTTGCGTTGAGGCTTGGAAACCCTTCACACGCGACTCGGCTTCGCGAGCAGCGACTGAGGCGGATTCGAGTCTGCCCGACGTATCAGCAAGCTGTTGACGAACGAGGCCTAGTTCGTCTCGGTAGACTTGGGCTTGCTGTTCGCTTTGAGCGAGTTGTGTGTGGAGTTGGCGATTGTTGTCGTCAAGCAACTGAACACGACGGCGCAATTCAGCCAGTTGGGCATCCGCCGGTGCGACCGTGGACGCAGTCGGCATTTGCCAAGCGGCACCACCGGGCGCGGCGTAGTACGGATTTTGGCTACAGCCCGCCAATACCAAGCAAGCAAGTGCCGGCAAGCATGCCGTCGCTCGAAGCTGGGTAATCGTGTGTGCTGGTACCGACATCCGCGAAAATCCTTGCGAAACCATTTTGACGTGGAACATTCCGCGTCTGGAGCGAATTCCGACTCGCTCGCGTTGGACACTAGGAAGTTCGGCCACTGCGAATCAAGAGCATTTGCAAAAAAGGATTCAAGATGCGAGCAAAGTCGACCGAGAGAGAAGCCGGCGAGCCTACGCGGGTTGGTCGCGGCTGGCACAGTGCAGTGCCCCCAAGCCCCAAATCAGCTCTCGGCAATCGATTGCAGTGACTTCGGCGCCCGTGCGGAGCTCCCGCAGCAGTCCGATCGCATGGTCATCGTGTGTTGGGGCACCGAATGTCGGCACCAGGATTCGTGAGCTGCCGAGCATCAAGAAGTTACAGTAGCTTTCTGGCACACGCTGGTCGCCAACTTTGCGGACCGGCGGGATCGGCAAGCGGTGCACGTTGACCCGTGGCTTGGTCGATGCGCCCCACAGCTTGAGTTGGCGATAGTTTTCTTCGAGCGGTTCATGGTTCGGGTCGTAGGGATCATCGCACACCGCAACCATGACGTTCTCGGGGTCAATGAACCGAGCGAGTTGGTCGATGTGACCGTCGGTATCGTCGCCCTCGAGTCCACCGCCGTCGAGCCATACGATCTCGGTGATGCCCAGCCGTTGGTGAAGACGCTCCGAGATCTCGTCGACCGTCATGCCTGGGTTACGCGTCTCGGTGACCAAGCAATCCGGTGTTGTCAGCAAACGGCCGAGGCCATCAGTTTCGAGAGCGCCGCCTTCGAGGCAAAGTGAATCGGAAATGCACTCGATGCCTGCCCAGTCACACATTTTTCTCGCAGCTGCGTTGTCATCGTCCCAGGGCGGATACTTACCGCCCCAAGCGTTGAATCGCCAATCAACGCCATGGATTTTCCCATTGCCAAGATCACGAACAAACGTCGGGCCATAGTCGCGAATCCAACTGTCATTCGTTGGGATTTCAATCGTCGTCACGTTCGCGTTTGGACCGATGAACTTCTCGGCCCGCAACCCGTCGTCATGCGAAGCGAGTATCCGAACGGGTGTCGATTCAGCGATCGAGCGCGCCCACGTGGCGTAAACGGGCGGGATCAATTCGAAGCGACCGGGCCAGGTGTCGTGGTTGTGTGGCCACGTCAGCCAGACAGCGGCTTGTTGCTCCCATTCCGCGGGAACTCGCAACAACATTGAATCGCTGGAGGCCTTGGCTGATGTCATGGAAACGCTCGAGGTCAAGGCAGAAAAAAAAAGACACGAAGAAGCTGCTATTTCTTTTGGGCAAAGAGCCACGCAAACAGATCGTCGCGAGTGAAAGAGCGTGTCCAGCTGTCATGATTGACGCCGGGATATTCGGTGTAGCGAACTTCTGGAGCATGGCCGACGCTTGCGATGGCTGCGACCATTTCGCGGCTGCGACCGATTGGGACTGCGGAATCATTTTGCCCATGCAGAGCCCAGATAGCGACGCCGTTATAGCGAGCTGCCCAAGCCGGATCACCGCCGCCGCACACTGGAATCACAGCAGCAACCTTGTCCGCCCACTTGGCACTCGCGTACCAGCTGCCGTAGCCGCCCATCGACAATCCGGTGAAATAGATTCGCGATGCGTCGATCGGCTCGGAGTCGAGCATCGTTTCGACCAATTGCATCACTGAATCAATTATTGGCGACGCAGCCTCATCAAAACTGCCCTCACCACTTTTCTTACTCCAGTCGATCTCGACCCATTTATGATCTTTGGGGCACTGGGGCGCGATCACAAACGCGGGGTACTGTTCTTGGCGATCAGGTCGAGCGAATTCGTGAACGCTATGCACCAATTGAGCTTCGTTGTCGCCGCCACGCTCACCAGCACCGTGCAAAAAAACGACCAGCGGATATTTCTGGCTCGAATTGATTGCTGCGGGCCGAAACAGTCGATAGTTGAGGTCTGGCGTCTGACCACCGTCCTGGCTCGGAAACACTCGTTTCTCGAACAGAGCCCGTAATTGGTTTGGCGTGCTTGTTTGCTGGGCCGAGTTCAGTGCCTCTGCGTCAGACTCCTGGCCAATTGAAGGCTTTGCCATTGCAACGACCATCACTGAGAACATTACCAACCATCGAAGTTGGCAATCGAATGGAGCTGAGATCACAAAAGATTTCCACGAGAAGTTGAGGAGTCAGACGAACCTACGACAATCGCCGATGAAAATCGTTGAACCCGATCACTCGAGCTTGAGTTCTTCCTTGACTTTTTGGACAAAGTGAGGCGATTTTCCACCTTTGCCGAGTTCTTCCGCTCGCTTTTCAGCTTCCGTTTTTTGATCGAACTCGAACACGGCGACGCGTTTGAGATTTTGGCTAAAAACGCCCCAGTAGAGCTTCATCCGCACATCAGCGGCGGCTTTCTTGGTCTTTCGTTTGGCGGCCTTTTTCTTGGGCTTTGCGGCACTTTGCTTTTCCGCGGCTTCGATTTCCGCGGCCTTTGCCTTACGACTGACGACCTTCCGGGCCATAAACGCTTGGGGGGGTTAAATTGTGATTGAATTGTTTTGGGACCTTGAGACTTCGTAGAGTATCACAGGTACGCCGTTTTCGCCACGGTACGCCCCTAGCACGCAACCAAGTGCCCAGCCAAGTGCCCAGTGCGACGACGCCTCAGATCCCGAATACAATGCTTCTGTGCGAGTCCATTCGACGGACTTCTGAGCCGATGCTGAAGAGATCGTGAAAAGGATCGCTATTCGCGAATTGGTTTCTCGCGTATGCTGGCTGGTTGAGTAGGTCGCTAACCAGCTCATTTTTGCACGATACGGTTGGGTTATCCTCCGTTTTGGGGCTAAGATTGAGTAGCGGACTGACAAGGTAACGACTGATCCGATATCTGGAGCGAGAGTCACAGCAATGCAGGTGAGTGTTTCGGCGCGTCATGGCAGCCTTCAAAACGGCGATCACGAGTTGGTCGAGCAAAAAGTCGAGAAACTACGTCGACTTTATGACCGTATTAACGCCATCACGGTCACGATTGATCTTGAACCCATAGATCACCCCACTGTCGAAATTTGCGTTTCGGCTGAGCACGCTGAAGACAGCGTTGCTAAAACAAGCGCAACCACCGTGATTGCAGCTCTTGACTTGACGATCCCCAAGATCGAACAGCAGTTACGTCGACTCAAAGAAAAGAAAACCGGCCATCGTGCCACTGGACATAAACACATTGATTCTCCGGCAGTCGCGGACGAGGACTGATCCAGCCAATGTCGACGAGTCTCGCGAACAATTTGGGCCGCGTAGTTGAGTGAACCTGGAGTTTTTTCCCCAGCCTGCCGCTGCACTGAGTCTGATTTTCATGAGCCGATGACGGCGTCCTTCCCACACCAAAACGCTGGCGAGTGCCTTTTTACAGACAAGGAACCGCATAAAAATGAAGTTTGCTGATTTCATCCAAACGGGTGCCATTCAGGCTAGTTTACAGGCCACGTCCAAAGAGGGCGTGATCGAAGAGCTAGTCCAATCGCTCCTGGATGCTGGCCAAATTGATGCTGAGCAACGCGAAGATATCGTTGCTGCGATCATGAAACGCGAAGAACTCGGAAGCACCGGGATCGGTCGCGGTGTCGCCGTACCTCACACCAAGCACCCGAGCGTTCAAAAGCTCGTGGGCACGGTTGGCGTGAGCGAGTCTGGCGTGGACTTTGATTCGCTCGATGGCGAACGAGTTCAATTGTTCTTTTTGTTGATCAGCCCCCCAGAGCGGCCCGGCGATCACCTGCGTGCTCTGGAAAACATTTCACGCCAATTGCGTGACGAGACGTTCTGTCGCTTCCTCAAACAGAGCAAGACGGCTGATGACGTTCAACAACTTTTGCAAGAAGCCGACGACAACCAATTTGTTTCTGGCTAATGAGTAACGCCCCCTCCAATCGAATGGTGACCGTTCGCAATCCGCAAGGATTGCATTTGCGGCCAGCCGACATGCTGGTGCGATTGGCAACCCAATTCGAGTCGACGCTGAGAATCTCCAAGGACGGCCAATGGATGGATTGCAATAGCATCCTGTCGCTGTTGACGCTTGGTGCTACCCAAGGCACCCAGCTTGAAGTTTCAGCCGAAGGCAGTGACGCGGAAAACGCATTGGCTGCGGTCTGTGCACTTTTCGAGGCGGGCTTTCACGAAATGAACGAGATCGAAGACACGGCGAACCCGATCGTCGATCGATAACCACCCCCAAAACAACGAACTACTACCGATGGATCCCTTTACGTCGAGCTGGCACGGACGAACATAGCCCGCAATGCCGTCGATCAAATGGCTGATTTTGGTCCAGAACTCTGATAGCAGCTTTCCATGAAAACGTTTCTCGAAATCGCTGATGTCGCTTGCTGGACCCGATACTGCTTTTGCTCAGCGGTTGACCCAGTAACAACGTAAGGTCAGGTGCGTCGGCCAACGATGGTCGAACTGCAAGGTATACCTGTCTCTCCGGGAGTCGCGATCGGTCCAGCCCTGGTGCTGGACGCCGATGGATATCGCATTCCCCGATGCCAAGTTCCCGCGAGTGAATCCGCTGGGGAGTTCGCTCGTCTACGCAAAGCCGTCGACGCGGTCTCGCAAAGTCTCGAAACCAGTCGGCTATCGACCACCGCCGTTGCCGGGGAACACACCGGCGACATCTTCGCTGCACAGCTGCAAATGCTGCATGACCCACGGCTACATGCGGAATTGGGTCGTCGCATTCACCACCAACACCAGTCCGCTGCGTACGCGGTTAGCCAAGTTTTGCATCAATACGCGTCGGCACTTCGAAAGCTTGACAACCCGTTGCTGGCGGATCGTGCTGAAGACGTGATCGACATTGAAAAGCAACTGTTGCTGCAACTTGGTGCCGTGACCCGCAAGTCACTGTCGGACTTGTCCGAACCCGTGATTATCGTTTCACATATGCTGACTCCGAGCGAGACAGCCAACCTGGATCGCCGACATGTGCGTGCGTTTTGCACGGAAACCGGCGGCGCGGGCGGACACACGGCGATCGTTGCCAAGGGGCTCGAATTGCCAGCCGTGGTTGGCATTGGTCCGTTCATGGACAACATCACGAGCTCAGCCGTGGTGATTGTCGATGGTGATCGCGGCCGTGTGATCATTAACCCCGATGAAGAAACGATCCGCAGCTACGAAGAGCGACTCGCCAGACGAAACTCGCTCGCGGAACGACTCGCCGGGCTTCGCGACCTGCCCGCAGAAACAGCGGATGGTGTTCGGATTCGTTTGAGTGCCAACATTGAATTCCCTCATGAAACGACCGCGTGCTTGGAACGCGGGGCCGATGGGATTGGCTTGTATCGCACAGAGTTCCTTTACCTTTCGAGTGAAGAAGAACCGAGCGAAGAGGATCACTACGAAGCGTACAGCCAAGTGGTCCGAGAAATGGGCGGTCGCCCCGTTGTGATTCGCACGCTCGATCTTGGTGCGGACAAGATGGGACATCGCCCGCTCGCCGAGAACGAGCACAATCCGTTTTTGGGACTGAGAAGCATCCGTTTGTCGCTGCGTAACTTGGATCTGTTTCGGCCCCAGTTGCGAGCCATCTTGCGGGCTGCCGTTCACGGCGACGTCCGCGTGATGTTCCCGCTCATCACCACGATAGCCGAGCTGCGACAAGCTCGGATGTTGCTCAACGTCGTCGCGGAAGACCTACGTGAAGCTGGAATTCCCTGTCGCAGTGATATTCCTGTCGGCATGATGGTCGAAGTCCCAGCCGCTGTGGTGATGCTCGATCACTTCGTTCGCGAAGTTGATTTCTTGAGCATCGGCACGAACGATCTAGCTCAGTACACGCTCGCGGTTGACCGCAGCAACGAGTACGTCGCGGACTTGTATCAATCCTGTGACCCAGCGGTGTTGCGGTTGATTCGACAAAGCGTACATGTTGCTGATGCAAACAACACACCGATTGCCGTGTGCGGTGAAATGAGCAGCAATCCGGCAAGAGCATTGCTGCTGCTTGGGCTTGGCGTGCGACACCTCAGCGTACCGCCGTCGTCACTGCCAAGAATTAAAAAAGCGATCCGCAGCGTCACGATCACCGAATGCCAAGAGATTGCTGAACGCGTGATGAAACTCGAAGCTGCTCGCGATGTCGATTTGTATTTGCTGGACCGCCTCGGCGATCTTGTCCCCGAATTGATTGTCAACTAAGTCTCCACTCGTGACCGAACTGTTAACCGAACCCGAAACGACTTCCGCGAGCCCATCCTCGCTGAGGGTTCGCTATCGCATTCGGTTTGCGAAAACAGACTTGCTGCGTTGGATCGGCCACACGGACTTGATTCGTTTGTGGGAACGCATGGCGCGGCGATCACAGTTACCGCTGTCGATGAGCCAAGGCTTTCATCGTCGACCACGAATGGCATTTCCATCGGCGCTCGCCTTGGGAATCGTCGGGCTTGATGAAGTTGCTGAGCTCGAGTTGAGCGAAGACTTGAGTACCGAGGAGTTGCACGAGCGGCTCGTGGCTGATGACCAACCCGGACTGACATTCACGAGCGTTCGAAAACTTGCCGAGACCGAGCCGAAAGCGCATCTGGACCGCAGCGACTATGTCGTTGACGTGCCAGCAGGCATCGACGTTGCAGATGCTCAAGCCAGCATCGAGCGTTTGAAACACCAAAACATCGTGACGTTTGAACGCAAGAAGAAGACGATTTCGACCGACATTCGAGCGGAGATTCCGACGCTCGAAGTCGACCACTCACAATTGCGATTCACGCTCGTCGCTCGCGACGCGGCTTCGATTCGCCCTGACGATTTACTGGAGTTACTCGGATTGAGCGATTGGCCATTACAAGGCGCCACGATCACTCGAACTCGAGTCCATTTACGAAGCGATCTTGCCCACTCGACAGGTGGCATCACTTCACAACAAGACAGTTCGTAGACCTGCTCTCAATAGCGGGTCACGAAAATTACAACACCCACAAACTGCTAGACGGCGAAATCCTATGGAAACCATGACCTCGACCGCTGGCCTCACCACCGCACAAGGTGCTCATCCAATGAAACGTGAAATGTTGATCAACGTGCTGCAGCCCGAAGAGAGCCGCATCGCTGTATTAGAAGACAACAAACTCGAAGAACTTTACATCGAACGCAAAAGCGTCGAAGCCTACGCAGGCAACATCTATCGTGGCCGCATCGTCAATCTTGAGCCGAGCATCCAAGCGGCATTTGTCGACTTTGGCGTAGGCCGAAATGGATTCTTGCACGTCAGCGATATTGAGCCGCAATACTTCCGCGCAGGCGGCTACGACCCCGAAGAAATCATGCGTGAGAGCGACGAGCAAGCGGAAGCTGCTGCTCAACGCGCTCGCGACACGGGCCGCGGCAACAAACGCGCCTTCAAAGGTGGCCGTCCTCGCATCAAACCACCGATCCAAGACATTCTTCGCCGTGGCGATGAAGTCCTCGTCCAAGTCATCAAAGAAGGCATCGGCAACAAGGGCCCGACGCTGAGCACGTACATCTCGATTCCTGGACGTTACCTCGTACTCATGCCCGCCTTGGGACGCGTCGGAGTCAGTCGCAAAATCGAAGACGATGACGATCGCAAACGACTGCGTCGCTGCCTGTTGTCATGCAATCCGCCCAAAGGCCTCGGCTTCATTGTCCGAACTGCGGGTGCCGGACTGAGCGAAAGCGAACTGCAACGCGATATGGAGTACTTGCTGCGTCTTTGGAAAGCGATCGTTCGCCGCGTGAAGACCCAGTCCGAGCCGGGTGAGCTTTACGAAGAAAGCGACATCATCATCCGAACGATTCGCGATATTTACAGTGATGACATCGACCAGATCCTGATTGACGAAAAACAAGCATTCGAGAAGGCTCGCGAGTTCCTCAAGATGGTGATGCCGAACGTCGTGGATCGCTTGAAGTACTACGACGGCGGCGAGCCACTGTTCCACAAGTACCACCTCGAAGAAGAGATCGTGCGCATCAACCAGCGGCATGTTCCGCTTGCCGGTGGCGGCTCGATCGTGATTGACCCGACCGAGGCACTCGTTGCGATTGACGTCAACAGCGGTTCGTTCCGCGGCAACGACTCTGCCGAAGAAAACGCATTCCGATTGAACATGGTGGCAGCCAAAGAAATTGCCCGCCAGCTGAGACTGCGTGACCTCGGTGGCGTGATCGTGAATGACTTTATCGACATGCGAAAGGAAACTCACCGTCGCAAAGTCGAACGTGCACTCCGCGACGCGATGGCCAAGGACCGTGCGAGGACCAAAATTTTAAGAACCAGCCCGTTTGGGCTGATCGAGATGACTCGCCAGCGAATTCGCCCGAGTTTGAAACGCAGCATCTACACCGATTGTCCGTGCTGTGAAGGCCGAGGGCTCGTAAAAACCGCCGAGAGCATGTCGATCGAAGTCGTTCGCATGTTGGCGCTCGCGGTCAAGAACGAGCACATCGAGCGAGTCACCGTGCGGGTGAACGACACCGTCGCCGCGTTCTTGAATAACAAAAAACGCCGCGATGTCATGGAAATGGAAGACACCGGAAAAATGACCGTCCAGATTCTCGGTAGCGAAGGGCTATTCCCAGAGCATCTAGAAATGGACTGCAGTGATAGCCGTGGCGAGCGCGTCGAAATTGATTCATAGTCGAAATTGATTCATAGTTTTCGCTGGCTCTGAGATGGCCAGCGTGGTGAAACGTGACCTTGAGACAAGGGTTCGCTTGATGACCGGTCCACGATTCAGTTGGGCAGTACTCGTAATCCTACTTGCTTGCTCGATGCCAAGTGCGTCGAGCATGCAGTCGGGCATGCAAGCGAGTGGCAACATGACTCGCCAGTCAGACGGTTCGCTCACGGACTCTTCGGTGGAGCCCGATTCGCTCGACCCTGAAAAGGCCGATCGAATAACGAAAGCCCTCGAGACAGAGTCGTTCGACACCAAAGACATCCTCGCCACGAGTGGATGGGTTGAGTCCGCTCATCTGACCGATTGGCTGGGGCCGCTCGCGCCAGTCGCCTTGTCACCGTTTTTCGGAATCACGTGTCTGTCCGGGTTGGCCCTTTGGGGACCGGACTGGATCACGGACAACGCAGTACTCGGGGCTGCGGGGCCGCTAAAAAATCCGATGCTGTTCTATGCGTTTCTGGGGCTCACTGTCCTGACAAGCGTTCCTCGCTTCACCAAAGTCAGCAAACCGTTTGCGCAAGCAGTCGATCGACTGGAAACCTACAGCGTTATCATCATCTTGCTGGTGGTGAAGATCATGCCATCCATGAACGCAGATGATGGCGGCGTGACTCAAATCGCTTTGGCGCAAATGCCAGTGGTCCAACTCGGGGTGGTTAGCTTTTCCGTGGATACGCTGCTCGCGATCGCGATGGTGATCAATATATTGGTGATCAACAGCGTGAAGTTCTTCTTTGAGTTTTTGGTATGGCTCACGCCGATTCCGTTTCTCGACGCCTGTTTCGAAGTTCTCAACAAGACGCTGTGTGCTGGCTTGATGGCGATCTATGCGTTTAGCCCGACACTCGCAACGTTTATCAATCTGCTTTTGCTGCTTGTCGCTGCGGTGGTGCTGCGATGGATCAGCCGCCGCGTGAGGTTCTATCGAACGATGGTGCTTGATCCGATCTTGGCTCGATTCTGGCAAGATTTTGGAACGCCAAAACGGCCGGAGTTGATTGTCTTTCCGAAGGAAGGATTTGGTCCGTTCGCAGCAAAGAGTCGGTTAAAACTTGTGCGCCAATCGGACGGCGATGGCTGGGAGTTGAGCGAAGCGAATTGGTGGAGGCGACAGCAATCGCATATCGTCGCCCCCAAGACGCTACCGAAACTCTACCGCGGTTGGGTGATGCATCGCGTTGAAGTAGCGGACTCCGATGGTGCAAGCTGCGTCCTCTGTTTCAGCCGCCGTTATGATGCGCATTTGCCGAAACTGGCCCAAGAACTCAAGCTTCACTTCGAAGACGAATCGACTGCTGCCGAAGGCGATCGCAGCCAGCTCGCCGGTGAGTTTGCCTAGGCGAATTGTTCGAAAAACTCTTGCGAACGACAGAATTCGTTACCTTTTCGGAACTGTGGTTGTACCCGCAAGGGACATCGGCTTATCGTGTTAGGCGAGGTATCCCACCTTTGCAAGCTTGAGTTTGTTGTCCCACCCCGCCTCGATTCTTCGAGGCTCCGTACCCTGAATACGTGACGCATGCAGCCGTTTGATTTTCAATGCCGGACTCGGTTTGTTTTCGGCGAAGGTTCGATTCAACGACTGGGGGAAATCGCTTCCGAGTTTCGCCCCAAACGTGCCCTCGTGGTCAGCGATCATGGGTTGATCGAAGCCGGCCATTTCGGTGTGGCCGAAGGCGTGCTCGCCAGCGCCGGGATCGAAGTGGCTGCGTTTCATGAGTTCGGCGAAAACCCGACCTCGGACATGGTCGACGCAGGTGTCCGAGTGGCCGCACAAGTGAAACCAGACTTGCTAATTGGGCTTGGTGGCGGAAGCAGTATGGACTGCTGTAAGGGGATCAACTTTGTGTATTCCTGCGGCGGAACCATTCACGACTACCATGGCGTCGGTAAAGCGACCGCCGACTTGTTGCCGATGATCGCCATTCCAACGACAGCCGGGACGGGTAGCGAAGCCCAGTCATTCGCTTTGATCAGTGACACCAAGACGCATGTGAAGATGGCGTGCGGTGATCCGCGAGCAGCGTGTCGAGTTGCAATCCTTGATCCGAACTTGACTATGACCCAGCCACGAAGGGTGACAGCTCTCACAGGCATCGACGCGATTTCGCATGCGATTGAAACCTATGTCAGCAAACGTCGTAACCCGATGAGCATGACGTACAGCCGACAGGCTTTCGGGATGCTCGCTCGGGGGTTCGCAAGTGTTTTTGAGAACCCGAACGATCTCGAAGCAAGATCGAACATGCAGCTTGGTTCATGTTTGGCTGGTATGGCGATCGAGACGTCAATGCTCGGTGCAGCACACGCGACGGCGAATCCGCTGACCGCGAGATACGATGTCGTTCACGGCCAAGCTGTGGGCATGATGTTGCCTGCTGTGATTCGGATGAACGGCCAAGTGCATGGCGAATGGTACGCGGAGCTACTCCGGGAAATCGATCCCGCCGCTCGAGCAGATTCGGCGCCGGACGAATTGGCGAATCACGTACTGAAGTGGCTACGGCAAGCAAATCTAGCGACGTCACTTAGTGAATTATCCGTCCCCAGCAACGAAATCGAAACGCTCGCCAAAGACGCACTTTCCCAATGGACTGGCACATTCAACCCCGTGCCACTGAACGAAGAATTAACCCGCCAGCTCTACCGGGCGGTTGCCTAGCTCCGCGATCACTCGCTCTCAGCACATGTGCCGAACTTCGAGTAAACTATCGTTTCTCTAAGTCCATTGCTATTCGAGTCGTTCCAAGAGCCACATTGATGGAATCCGCTTCCGAATCACCGATCCCGCCGCCGAGCGAGTTGGAGAGTCGGCATGGAATGCACACGATTACCTCAGGTGAACTCTCCGAAGAGACAGAGTCTCTTGGACCGATGGATGGAGGCCGATGGCGTCCCGTTCGGCCAGATGAACTGCTTCGCAAAAACGTTGCGCCCGCGTCGGCGGACCAAACGCCCGAGCCGCCGAAAGTCCAATTGCAACGGCGCCAGGAACTAGAACAGCATCTCAAACTGCGGCCCACTGACCTCGATGCGTTCCTTGAACTCGCCCGTATTTATCGAAGCGAAGACCGCCCGATCGAAGCGAAGCGCGTTTTGCAACAAGCCATCCAAGTCTTCCCCAAGGAAGAGCGACTGACGATTGAGATGGAGGAAGCGACACTCGCGAGATCACGCCAACAACTCCGTGAAGTCACTGAGCTTGCTTCGCGACTCAACACTCCCGAAGTCACTCAAGCGCTCAAGCGTAGCCAGACGGATTGGGCATGTCGTCGTATGGATGTTTGCCGGGCCCGACTCGCTCGTGATCCTCACCAGAAACAACTGCATCTTATCCTGGCCGAAGCGCTATTCGACTCCGGCATGTTTGAAGCGACGATCGAGGAATTGGAGAAGATCGTTGCGATTGACGAGCTCGCTCCCCAAGCAAACCTGCTGATGGGGCGATCGTTGTTGGCGATGGGCAAAGACATGGAAGCGATGCCAGTACTTCGAGCTGCGTCGATCCGCCGAGCGGTTCCCGCGCCGATTCGAATTCGGGTCATCGCGCTGCGGCTCTTATGCGAGATCGCGGAACGGCTGGGCACAACTGTGACACTTCAACGTTACCGACAACACCTCACTTTTGCCGAACAAGAATTGAGCAAACCATCATGAGCCAAGCTGTCGTCGATCCCGAACAATTGCGTCAATTCGCTGGACATCTCCACCGCTTTGTCGAAGAAATGAAAACTCGCAGCACTGCCTTGGGGGCTCAAATGAATCAACTTGAGCAAACATGGCGTGACGAACAACAACGCAAATTCGCTCAAGAGTTTACGGAGCAAATGCGACAACTCTCACGATTAGTCCAGACCACCGAAACGCACATACCTTACTTGATGCGCAAGGCGGAACAGATCGATGCATACCTTGGACGGTGAATAGCGTGCCCACGAGCAACGTAAGAGACATCGAATGCCTTGCAAGTTTCAAGATTGGCTTGGTAAAACTGGCTGCGGACTGGGACAACTCGACGCAAGAAATCCGCACAGCCATTCACCGTGTCAACGCCTACTTCCACGATGACCGCCCAGCGTACTGGAGACGCGAAACCCAACTGGCCGAGCGACATCTGTCGGAGGCGAAAGATGTCTTGTCACGACTCACGGCCGAAATTCGGCCTGGGCAAGCGGCCCCAGCGACCGAAGCCAAGCAACGTGTGGCAAAAGCGAAACTCCGACTTCAACTTTGCCAAGAAAAAGAGCGGTTGTGCAAAAAGTGGCTCATTGCAGTGGCCCAGCAATGCGATGATTTATTGGGGCCACTAGCCGACATGTCCGAACACTGTCAAACAATCCTACCCGAAGCTGCACGTGAGCTTGGTGGGCTCGTCGATAAACTTCGTGATTATGCCGAATTGTCACCGTCCGAGACACCATCCACTCCCGACAGTGCGTCTACTTGATCCTTCCATCCCATCGAATTGCTCGTGACTGACTCAACAACGACCAACATGCCTGAAACTGACTTGCCACTGTTCGAAATGCTTGCCGAGCACCAAGGCAATACCGCAGTAATGCTTGCTTCGATGATCGATCACTTCCGCGAGCATCGTCGACCGATGGAGTTGTTCGAGTCGCTGAAGATGCAAGTGCGACATCGATTGGGGTTGCCGCTATTGGCGAGCGAAACCGATGAACTTCGCCAAGAAGACATTGACCGGCAACTCGAAGAGGGCCTGCTGAATGCCTGTCGTGAAGCCGGTACGATGCTGATCCAAGATGGAAACATTCGCGAAGGATGGATGTATCTACGTCCAACCGGCGACAACAGCCTGGCGAAACGATTGCTCGCCGACATCACGATCAACGACGATAACTATGATGACATGGTCCAAGTGCTCTTGCACGAAGGCATTGATGTCGGTCGCGGCTATCAAGCGATCGTCGATTACCAAGGAACTTGCAACAGCATTACCATCTTTGAACAATCGATTGCGACCCGAAGTCGTAACGATCGAAAGGCGGCGGCTCGTGTGCTGCTCGAACATCTCTACGGTGAACTCGACAGCATGATCCGCAGCGACATCACTCGTCGTGAAGCTCCTGCGGCCGAGAGCGAAACCATTTCCGACATGATCGAAAGCCGACGTTGGATCTTGCAAGAAGGCGGTTACCATCTCGACACGACCCACTTGGCTTCCACCGTGCGTATCGCGTCAGTGCTCGACGACCCACAACTCCTGCAAAAGGCGTGGGAGCTTACTCAGTACGGCCGCCGACTATCGCATCAATTCCAGTACCCTGGCGATGAACCGTTTGTCGATTTTTATCCAGCTTACGCGACGTACTACGCGACACTGCTTGGCCGAGAAGTGGACGCAGGATTAAAGTTTTTTGAACGCCGTGCCAAGAGCGTCGATACGAATGAGCACGGTACCTCCGCGATCGAAACCTATGTCGACTTACTTGACCGCACAGGTCATCCGAGTGAGGCAATCGACGCCACGATCGACCTCGTACCGAGCGACGTTCCGTCGCAACGAATCGTGCCGCTGCTCATCGAGCTTGCCAGCCACGTGACCGCACCGCAACATAAGGCGGCCTACGAGAAGGTACTCGCTTATTGCAAAACGCATGGCGACGTGCTCGGTTACACCGCCGTTTGTGATGCTCTTGGCAACCGTGCTAATTAGCTGGACGAGGAAGGCACATTGGGGTTGCGCTCAAAAGCGGTGACGTGAAGCAAATAAAGGTCGTGGGTCCTGTCCGTTTCGGGTTCGATCAATACCATGAAGTGCTTACCCACAGCTAGGTTCTCGGGATGCCGCACCTCCCAGCTATCACCGTTACTCATCTTGATGGTGAATGGCTGAAACGGCGTCGCCATCAGCAGCTTGGTTAATTGCTCTTTCATCGATTTGCTCGCTTATTCGATTATTGGGGAACCTCATTGTATTCGATCAAGCTGACAATTCCGGCCTAAAGATTTTGGCCGAGATAGATGTCCGAAACAAAACCAGTCTTCATCGTCGACTACTTTTTCGAGCTGATGTACTCGACGGATTTCGCGACACAGACCGGGTCTTGCATCAAGAACGAGTGCAGAACGGGTACCGTCTCGATGCGTTCAGCTCCGTCGAGCCTGGCTTCATCGAGAGAGACCACGAAATCGCCCTTGCCCTCGACAAGTGGATTATCGATCCCAGCGACCTGGGTTTCGCCGGCGACGATAATGAACGGGAATGGCGGCGTCGCAAGTCGTTCGGAAATCGAATCCCAATTCGCGCCAAGCTCCATGCCGCCAGGACCAGTTACCCAACCGAATACTTTCGTTGGAGCTAAACATCTCGCAATGGACGCACCTTGGTTTGGCGGACCAAGCATCACCATCGACCGACATCGCGGAAGGATGTTTTGTGGATCTCCGTCTCGCTCCAAATCACCAATCAAACATCGGGTGACGATGTTCCCCATGCTGTGACCGACGAAACTGAATGACGAGTTGGCTGGTAAGCCTTCCATCACTTCACGAACCGCAGCCGCATGACTGGCAATGGACTCGCGAGTACTGGCATAGGTCAGTGAAACAGCTTCGAAGTCGCCCGCGGCCTGGAGCGATTCGGCAAGGCTGCTCATCGAATGACTCGTTCGCATCAGCCCGTGCAGCAAAATAACGTAGTGCTTTGGCGCAGTATCTGGGGATAGTGGCACCCGTTCGTCGAGCGTCCTTTGACAGTGCTCGCGAGTTCCCCAGGCTCGTCGAATGTCATCAGCATCAATCAGTCGCCAGTGGCCTGTGAGAGCGTTGCGCTGAACTCGATGACCTTGTCGCCAAACGTGATCGGTCCAAAGTTGGGTGCCACCTGCAGTCTTGAGCGGGACATTCCAAGGTGCTTCAATCACCGGTACGGACTCCGTCGACAGTTGAGTTAATGACCCCTGACTGATTGGTTCCTCAGCAAGAGACTCATCGCCAACCCATGGGAAAGCCAAGCTCGACTGGAACGCCAAACCGCTGGCAAGAATTAGGGATCGCCACATGTTACAACTTGCTCACTCGATGAATCAATCCAGGACCGAAGTCAATAGAGCCTCCTGGAGCGGGAGCAGTGCGCAAAAATGCGATGCAAAAAAAACGGGGCGAGACCCTTTCGAGACTCGCCCCTATCGGTGCGACAGAGCGCTTTCGTCGCTGGCCGAATGCCAGGGTTCCGCTGCACAATCGGCAAGAACCGCTATTCAAAGTTTCACTGCGGTCAAGCATTCATTGGATTTGACAGCAGCCCTACTCGCCGGTCGGACGTCGTCGAGGGCGGTCTCCGCCTGTGTCGCCACCAGGTCGACCGCCTCCGAAACCGCCAGGACCTCCGGGGCCACCACCAAATCCGCCTCGACCACCGAGGCCACCCTCAGGCAATTCGAACGGCTTGCCCTTCATTTCTTCGAATTCTTTACGCTGATCTGCACTTAAAACTGCGAGAACTTCGTCGTCGATTTCTTTTCGCATCTTGGCAAAGGCTTCTCGCATTTTTTCCCGATCACCGCCTCCTGAGGAGAAAACTTCTCGCATACGTTCGCCGCTCTTGGTGCGAACTTCTTCCATTTTCGTTTTTTGATCTTCAGTCACCTTCAGCTTTGCTGCCAATTCAGGATCAGCTAACGCACCTGCTCCGCGAACCTGAATTGAGATTTGCTCAAGGCGTTCCAACTGCTCAGGAAGTAGCACTTCCTCGAGCTTTTCACGCATTTCCGTTTCCATTTTCTTTCGCTTTTCTTGAGCTTCAGCGAAGAATTTTGCGCGATCTTCCTCGCTCATCGAGCGGATGTCGACGCTTCGATCAAAGCCACTCGAAGCCGACTCTCGCAACTTGGTAAGGGCCTCTTCTTGGTCGGGCATTAGTTCAATTTCTTCGCGAACTTCCTCCGACATCAGCAGACCGATAATCGGGTCCCCACCACCGCCGAAACCACCGCCGCCAGGGCGTCCGCCGCCGGGTCCGCCAGGGCCTCCGCCTGGACCGCCACGACGACCACCTGTGTCTTGAGCCATCACTCCGGCCGCAAGGACTGCGACCAGTGCCAACGAAAGGGACATTTGAAGAGGACTGAATCGTTTCATGAAATTCACTTCTGAGGAAAAGTTTTCGCGTAAATGGGCTAGGCGCAACGTAAATATAAACCCTTCCACAGGCAGGGAGTTTCGCCGTTCTAAATTATCATCCAAAAGATTTTCCACTTGCCGTTCTTGTCGGGGCCCTACAGTGCGATCACTGAAACATTTCACCCGCCCAGACGATGCAAAGCGACGTTTCGCTTTCCGACGTCACCTGGGCAATTTAACGCGTTTGCACGGCTTAGAACGTGCATTTGGAGCAAACCCGATGAAGACTTTGATTCTGTCCCTCTCAGCCCTGTTTTTTGTACCAGCCGTTGTCATGGCCGATGAGCCAGCAGCAACCGCAGAGAAGACCATCGTTGAAACCGCCATTGGTGCCGGAAAGTTCAACACGCTCGTCGCCGCCGTCAAAGCCGCTGGCTTGGCCGACGTCCTCAGCGGTGAAGGCCCATTCACTGTGCTAGCACCAACAGATGAGGCTTTCGCAGCTCTTCCGAAGGGCACCGTCGAGAGCTTGCTCGAGCCAGGCAACAAGGACAAGCTTGTCGCAATCTTGAAGTACCACGTCGTCTCAGGCAAAGTTCCTGCCGCAAAGGTACTGCAATTGGACTCGGCCAAGACCCTTCAAGGCACCGACGTGACCATCACACAAAAAGATGGCGCCGTCATGATCAACAACGCCAAGGTCGTCAAGACTGACATCATGTGCAGCAATGGAATCATCCACGTGATCGATCACGTTCTGCTTCCAAAGGAATAGTCCTTGCATCGCAATGGCTTGACCGCTGCGATGACCAGTGATCTCAAATGAATTCGCCAACTCGATGTGTTTCAACGCATCGAGTTTTTCTATTGTCACAACCTTTGACGCTTCCCCTTGAACGCCAGCACCGGTGACAAACAAACTCGCATTGCGTCATTAATAGCAGGCAACGTTGAGCCTGAGGCGCTAGCCGATCTCAGGAATCGTTTAGTCGAAAATCGGCTAGCGCCTCAGGCTCATCGTTCATCGATTTAAAAACGCGGCTTCTCTTGGAATTTCCAGCATGAGTGCGGGCAGTGTGCAACCTTTTGGCTAATGATTGAGCGAGTACAGCAATAAGTTTGCGATGATCTTCACCGCGTCATCAGTGCTGTAGCCTTCGCATTGAATCGAGTTTTGACTTTCCAGTGCACAACTCAGATCAAGCGGTGAAAAGAACACACTCGCGAACTCATTCACCACGCCGACTTCGATTCTCGGCGGAGCGGTCTGGCGTCGAATCGCTTGCCCAACCGTTCCACGCTCGGGCACTCGAATCGTCACCAGGGATAGATCGTAACCGCCGAACGAAGTTGTCCACGCCGGATGTTCTGGCGGCATGACTTCAAGCTGCGATTCAGGCAACAAGCGTTGGATTTCGGCCCGAAACGATTCCGCGAACGCGTCACTCGCACAAATCGAATTAGCCAGCACGACCCCGCCTCGTTCGATGTACTGGCGGAGCACCGCTCGTTGCTGGGCATCGAGTGCGAACGATTCGCGACCGTGAATCCACAATACTCCGACATCGCGTAGCGAGTCTTCGTTGAGTGCAAGATTTTCCGAAGTCGAAGAAACTCGCATCGGCACGCGTTGGCGAATCAATGTCGTTGCGTTGGGCAATGCCCGTTTGGCTTGATCGCCACTGGCATCAAACGACAAACTGCCCAATCTTAAAACGCCACGCTCCGCACCTTCCAACACACTCGCACCGATGAGCGTGCGACGCTCGAGCTTGTCCTTGAGCTCTCGTCCGGTCGCATACGCAACGATATTCTCACCCAGACGGATGCCACCTTCGATTTCATTCTTCACGCTCGCGGACTCATCGCCCCGACGAAACAATCGATCGCCGTGGTTCCAGCGACACGACAAACTCCTGGGTGAATAAAACACTGGCGTTCGACAACAGGCCTGAACCCCTTCGATCCAGTTCTTTTCACCCAGTGAATTGGGGTCAACCGCATGTTGGGCGAACCAGACCGGGTGATCCGGCGGCAACGCCTCCAGCCGCGAATCGGGGAACCATTGCCGGCACAACGCCTCGACGCTTGCTCGATAAGCAGCCGAATTGCCGCATCCGTCGCCAGCGTCACCGTCGAACAGAATGCATCCACCCTGATCAAGATAGCTACCTAAGCGAGTCGATAGCTCTTCGGAAAACCGAAGCGGTTCGCTACCGCCGATGACCAGTACCGGTGTTTGCAACAGATCCTCGACGGACGCTTGCTGGGCATCCACCGTTTGCCAAGTTAAGTCGCGTCCCCAGTCTCGTTCCACGTGCCGCACTAATTGCCGGAGCGCATCGGGGTGCCGATTCCACTGTGTCGTCTTGCCAGCACCATAATCCAGCTTGCCAATGACAACTTGGCGTTTCCCTTTGCTGAGAAACAAAAGTGCAAACGAAGTCGCCACGTCGCGATTGTCTTCGGCCATGCCGCTGCCAACCCAGAAGCCTTGAAAGTCATCCTGCAGCGACAAAATTCGCTCGGCGCCCTCACGGTACCAATCGTGCTCGCCAATGAACCTTCGCCCAGACAATCGCCCGACTCGCTCGAGCGCATAGAGATAGTAGAAGAACGTCATCGAGTCGCCGCCCGGATTCGTCTGCAACGTAAACGATCGGGCCATCCAGTCGAGCGCAAGTGCAACACGGTCGACACCCTCTTCGGCGGCACCGCAACACGAAAGTGTCTCACCATTGGCATCAGTTTTTTCTTCGCTAAGTCGGCCTCTCGCAATAATGATCGAAGCGATCCCAGCCGCGGTCATACTTCCCGTTGGGTTGCCGCTCAGTTCGCTATAGGTCCAGCTGCCGTCTGGCTTTTGGCGGCGATACCAATAGTCCAAGGCCCGTTCGAATGTTTTTTGCGGAACGTCAACAGCACGCTCCTCAGCCGCGCCGAGCGCGAGGATGGCGAACTGGGCGTTGGACGGATCGCCCGATCCGCCGCCCTGCCCGTAACTCCATGCGCCGATTCTCTCTGGAGATCCCGTTTGTATCTGTTGTCGCACGAGCCATTCAACGTTTCGGCGAATCGCACCCAGATCGCGAGCTGCGCCGAGTTGACAATACACCAGCGTTTGAAGTGCTACCGAGTAGGTCTGTGTCGGTTCGATGTCTCGAAGGTATCGCATCGCCGACACAATCTGAGGATCTTCCGCTGGAACGCCCGAAGTCAACAGAGCCAGCACACAGAGCGCCGACAATCCACACGATTGGCTTCCGTGCTCTGGCCAGCCGCCTCGCTTGGTTTGCGATTTTTTCAGATACGCGACGCCGCGATCAATCGACCGCTGAACGGCAGATGCGTCGACCTCCGCTCGCACAGGCCGAGCAACACTCACCAAGAGGGTGAGCACCAGCATTGTCACGATGCCCGGTCTCGCAATTGGCCAACTCAGCGTAAGATAGAGGCTACGAGATTCTGACGATCGCCGTCTGGATTCCAACACGTTCTGTTGTCTGCTCGCAAAGGAATGTCGCGTCTCGATCATGTCTGGTCCTCCTCCTCCACCGGGATCATCCCCGAAAACGAACGTTTCCGGTTCTGTGCCGCCTGTCGCGCCGCCCCAACCCACTGCTCAATCGGCCGCAAACGCAGCCGCTGCTGGTAAAGCACGCAATCTAGGCGAGTTCTTGCGCGAGTTTGCTGACCACCAGCAAACCATGCGAGCTGAGTTGGGTAAAGTCATTGTCGGTCAGGACGAGACGATTGAACAGCTGTTAGCCGCAATCTTCACTCGCGGCCACTGTTTACTCGAAGGCGTCCCGGGACTGGCCAAGACCTTGCTGGTCAGCACGCTTGCGAACATTCTGGACGTTTCTTTCAAGCGAATTCAGTTCACTCCCGACTTGATGCCCTCGGATATCACAGGCACTCAAGTTCTCGAAGAGGATGAACACGGCCGCCGTAATTTCCGATTCGTCGAAGGCCCCATCTTCACCAACATCCTGCTCGCTGACGAAATCAACCGTACTCCGCCCAAGACACAAGCAGCGCTGCTGGAGGCGATGCAAGAACGACAGGTCACCGTCGGTCGCGAAACGTACTCGCTGCCCGACCCTTTCTTCACGATCGCGACGCAAAACCCGATCGAGCAAGAAGGGACTTACCCGCTTCCCGAAGCGCAACTCGACCGCTTCATGTTCAATATCCGCATCGGCTATCCGAGCGCCGCCGAAGAAGAAGAAATCCTAACCAAGACCACTCGCGGTGAGACTCAAACAGTCAACAAGGTACTTTCAGCCAAAGCGATCTTGAATGTGCATCGGCTCGTCTCGAGCATCGCAGTCAATCCGTTCGTCATCAAATACGCATCCAAATTGGTCCGTGCGACTCGTCCCGCTGATGAGTCTGCACCCGAATATGTGCGTGAGCTGGTCGATTGGGGAGCGGGTCCGCGCGCAGGCCAAAACTTAATTGCGGGCGCCAAAGCCATTGCGGCGATGGACGGTCGGTTCGCAATCGATGCTGCGGACATTCAACGCATCGCGGCGCCAGTCCTTCGCCATCGCATCGCGACCAATTTCCAGGCGCAAGCGGAGGGCATGGATACGGACGCGATCATCGCAAAGCTATTGAAAGATATCCCCGTTCCTGAACCCGAGAAGCGAACTCGCGCGTAATTGCTGCTGACGTCAACCGAAATGGTCAACTCGCTCTCGCCCGAATCGCTCCAGCAGATCAAACGGCTCGACCTTCGAGCTCGGATGGTCGTGCGTGGTTTTTTGCAAGGGTTGCATGCGAGTCCCTACCAAGGATTCTCGGTCCAGTTCAGTGAGCATCGCCGGTACAACCGCGGCGACGATCCGAAGCTGATCGATTGGCTCGTGTACGCCAAGACCGACAAGTACTACATCAAGCGGTTCGAATCCGAAACGAATCTCACGGGTTATCTCGTGATGGACCTCAGCGGTTCGATGGGGTTCACGCATCGCCAAACGATGACCAAGTTCGAATACGCAACTTGCTTGGCCGCGTCGCTGACATACTTGATGACGATGCAGCAAGACCCGGTCGGGTTGATGACGTTCACAGAGAAGTTACAAGCGATCCTGCCGGCACGCAGTCGACGTGGGCAACTCGGTGACGTGCTGGCCGGTCTTTCAAAACTGAAACCGGAAGGCACGGCGAACATCGGCAAGTGCATCACGCAGATCGCTTCGATGCTTCGTCATCATTCATTGGTGATGATCTTCTCGGACTTGTTGACTGATCCCGACGAAGTCATTGCTTCGCTGGCCCGACTTCGCCACGGCGGCCACGACGTCATCTTGTTCCATGTTATGGATGAAGCCGAAGTTCATTTTCCGTACACAGGCAACGTGCGCTTCGAAGACCCAGAGACTGGCACGGCGGTTTCAGTCGACGCGGCAGGCTTTCGGGATGACTATCTCGCTCAGGTCGCGGCGTTTCGCGAAGCGTATCGAGACGGATGCAACCGATTGCGGATCGACTACGTGCCGCTCGACCCCAGCATGGCGTTCGACACCGCACTGACGGAATACTTGATCCAGCGGCAAAATCGGTTTTAGTCCAACATGTCGTTTTTAAATGCAACACTGATGTTCGGCTTGGTGGCTGCGGCCATCCCGCTGGTGCTGCACCTCATCTCCAAACGCGAACCGAAAAGCATGCCGTTTCCGGCGGTGCGTTTTCTCACGTCAAGCTACCAGTCCAATCGCAGCCGATTGCAGGTCCGCCGATGGTGGCTGCTCGCTATGCGAATGCTGGCGATCGCCGCCGTCGCTGTGACGCTTGCGCGTCCAGCCATCGCACGAAACCTTTCCACGACGTGGTTATCAATTGGCATCGTTGCCACGCTCGCCGTTGCACTCTTGGTCATGGCGGCGGTCACGTACTCCACCGGCCAATCCAAGAAACTCTCGTTGGGTTTACTCGCTTCGTCGATCGCAGCGTTTATCGTTTCACTTGGATGGGGAGGAGTCACCGCCGCACGAGGTCCAACACTCAACCTGGACGCGCAAGCGCCCGCAGCAATCGCGATCGTGATCGACAACAGCCCAACATCCGCCTGGGAACAAGACACGCAGAGCCTGCTTCAACGACACAAGACGATCGCAGTCGAGTTACTTTCGCGACTCGCACCTTCCAGCCGAGTTGCGATCATCGACCGTGGTCCTGAACCAGCATCATTTTCGATCGACTTATCAGGTGCGATTGCCAAAGTCGAGTCACTTGCGCCGCGCGATGTCGCGACACCAATCGTCTCGCGTTTGGACGCTGCCATCCGGCTGGTACGAACAAGCGAATTAGAAAATCGCCAAGTGTTCGTCGTGACGGACCTCGCCGAATCCACCTGGGGAGCAGAGTCTGGTTCGCTGCAAAGTGCACTCGCGGGCGATGAGTCTCCTGTCGCAATGACGGTCGTTGATCCGCTCGCGTTTCGTGGCTTGAATCGACGTCTCGGTGTCCCGCGAGTCTCAGACCAAACACCACCTCGTCAAACTCCGACCCCCGTATCGATTATTGTCTCCGTGGATTCTGTTGGCGATGAAGACCCATCACGGAAATTGTCACAGCCCACAGAAACGTCCGTAGCTGAAACGCCCGTAGCTGAAACATCCGTGACCGTGGAGATGGTGATCTACGAAACCGACTCGTCGTTACCCGTCATACGCAACGGCGAACTAACGCTTCCCAAAACAAAGAGCGTCGACCGCACAAGCGTTCGATTGCTCCCCGGCCAGTCATCAGAAATCGTGCTGAGAATCCCACCACTGGATGAAGGGACACACCATGGATTCATCCGAATGATTGGTGACGATGCACTCGCAACCGACAATGAACGCTATTTCACAGTCAACGTTCGACGCCCGACAACGCTGCTGATCGTTGGTGCCATTCCGGATGAAGCGTTCTGGATCGCAAGCACGGTTGCGGCACCATTTGCCTGGGATGACACGAACGCAGAATTCGAGATTGACCAAATCTCCGATCAAGACTTTCTTGCGACCCGACTCGACGAATATGCGGCTGTGGTGCTACTCGATCCGCCTGCGGATTTGCTCGCGGAGACGATGTTGTTTGAGTATGTGGCACGCGGTGGCGGCGTATTCGCGTGTCTTGGACCAGCGATCAGCGAGACAACCGACAGTGAGCCCGTCGCGACAAACTCACCTCCCGTACCAACGCTCGTACCAAAGCTCGTTCGGCGCTGGCGAGTACCGGAACCAGGCACCTTTTTGCAAACCGTCCGTTCTTCGCACCCAGTGCTATCACCGCTGGAGATCGTAACGGGTGGAGTCCCATGGAACCAATTTCCAGTAACCCAGTATTGGCAACTGGATGTCGCGGAAAACGATTTGGTATTGATGCGCTACGCATCCACCAACCATGTCGCACTCGTTGAACGGCAATTGACCACCGCAAAAAGTGGTGATAACGCATTTGGTCATTGCATCGTCATGTCAACACCATTGCCAGCACTTGCCGGTTCCGCAAAAACATGGAACCAGTTATTTGGAAGTGACCCGTGGCCCGCGTTTGCACTCGTTCGACAAGTCGTCGGCTATGTTTCCGGTCGAGACTCTGATCCCACGACGACGACGGTTGGAAAACCAAATATCGTCTCGTTGGACATCGCCGATGCCGCAACGGACGCAAACAACGAAAACGAACGTATTCAAAAGCGAATTCAATTGTTTTCGCCCCAACGTGAACAAGCCGTCCCCATCGATATGGATGGATCTTCGGATAAAGTTCTTGTCGCAGAAGTACCGTATCGGGGCACGTACTGGCTTCGTGGAGACGGCGTGGCATCGGGATTCTCCGCTAACTTGCCTGATGACTCTGCCATCACAAGACGCGTTGAGCCAAGCAAACTCGACGAATGGCTTGGGGCCGGCAATTATTCACTCGTACACAATGCGAGCGAAATCGATTTCACTCGCGGCGGCCAAACGCAAAGCATTCTGTTGCAATCGCCCGCGATGCTGTTCGCTTTGGTCGTATTCTTGCTCGAACAAGTCTTATCGAATCGCTTTTATCGATCTTCAACGACCAAGCCAGCTCGCTCGACACGTAAAGGCATGTCACCCGCATGACGTCGCTGTCGCTCGAGCCGATGTTCGATTCCATCGTGGTCGCAATCGCTGCGGCCATCGCGGTGTTGGCCGTGCTCTGGATTGTCACACCACCGACAACGTCGCCTCAACAACGTTGGATTCTCTTTGCACTTCGCGCCGTCGCAGCCCTGGTTTTGTTAGTCGCCGCGTTTCGCCCAACGCTCGTGCGCAGCGATCGACGTCCCGCTGACGCTTCACTCATTGTCGCGATTGATTCGTCGCGAAGCATGACACTCTCCGACGGACGTGGCGGTGATCGCTGGAGTCAACAACGCGAAGCATACAGCGATCTGATCTCGGGATTGATTTCACTCGACGAATCACTGTCCATCCAAGTGCTTACCTACGACTCGAAAACGCGATTGATCGAGGCACCGTCACCGGAATCGCTCACGGGAATCGTGCCTGATGGTGAACTGACGGATCTCGAAGTTGCCGCCACCGCATCGATCGAAGCGGCTGGTGGCCAACCGATTGCCGGCATCGTAATGATGGGCGACGGGACTCAAACGGCAACGGTCCAAGGCAGCGGACCACTCGGTGTGGCCCAAACACTGAACTCACTTGGCATTCCGCTCTGGACAATTCCGATCGGCCCAACCGGCGACGTGTCGGCGTCACGCGATGTCGCCATCGAATCGCTGCCTGAGAGTTTTTCGTTGTACGCCGGGAACCAAGTCGAAATCCCCTTCAGCGTTTCAACCCGCGGATTGGCTGGCATTTCCGTTCCCGTTCAATTGACATGGATCTCCCAAGACGGCAAGAAAGTCGTTGCGGCACAACGCAATGTTTCGCCAGACAAGGCGCTCGATTCGGTTGCCATGTCGATCCCGACAACGACGCCACCGCCGGGCAGCTATCGACTCGTCGTTGAAGCTGAATCCCAGAACGGCGAACTCATTACTTCAAACAATCTTCAAATTGCTTTTGTGGATGTGCGCGAAGGCGGTGGTCGGATCCTCTACTTCGAGGGTCAACCGCGATTGGAGCAAAAGTACCTGCGACGATCGCTTGCTCAGTTCCCCGATCTCGATATCACGTATCAATGGATACCCCAGGATACCTCGCCGAGTTGGCCAATTGACTTTGCTCCCTTGCTCAAGCGTGGTCGTTTCGATGCATTCATTCTTGGTGATTTGGATGCGTCGGCGCTCGACGAAGCCCAGTGGAAACTGCTGAGTGAACGTGTGGCCGAAGGTGCGGGGCTCGTGACGCTTGGTGGATACCATGCCTATGAGCCGGGTGGCTATGCGACGTCACCGCTGGCGGAAGTTTTGCCAATCAAGCTCGACACTTCGATACCACGAGCACCCGTCGTGGTTTCCGAATCGCTTACTGCACGCAGCTCCAATCCTGGACAAGTCACGGATGACATTGCGATTCGAATCGCCCAACCGCATCCGCTCACTCGGTTACTCGGCGACAATGACGCGACGACTTGGTCGTCGCTGCCGCCCCAATTGGGCGCCAATCGTTTTACCAATCCGAAGACTGCTCCAGGCGTGGAGGTGCTGCTCGAATCGCAGGACAAGAATCCATTGTTGGTGATCGGTGAGTATGGCCGAGGTCGCACCGCGGCGATTGCTTTCGACTCCACTTGGCGATGGTGGCCGGCTGGTCAAAATGAAATCCATCGACGTTTTTGGCGTCAGCTCATGCTTTGGCTACTCAATCGAGACACCACCGCCGAAGACACCATCGCACTTCAGATGGACACTCGGCGTTTTCCGACGAGCGCTGCGCCCGAATTCCGAGCGTCATTGCCGTACGCCGATGAAGCGACACCGGATGTACTATGGACCGCAGAGGTCATCGACGAAGCGGGAGCTTCTAAACGCCTTGAGACAATGATCCAAGACGGTGGGAATCGAGTGAATGGAAAAGTCATTGGCATCGCTCCAGGTCTGTACCGATTGCGTGTAAGCGACAACGCATCGAACAGCAAGATCGCACCCGCAGAGATCGGTTTTCAAGTCGTTGACCAAAGTCGAGAACTCGAACAACCACTCGCCGATCCCGTGTACCTGAGACAATTGGCTGAGGTCACGAGTTCGCATGGCGGTGCGGCGTTCGAACCAAACGACATGAGCTTGCTCATCGAAGAAATCACGAAGCGCCGTCGACGCGCCGAAGTTCCTGTCGTGGAAAAATTGCGTTTGGGCGATGGACCGATCAGCGGTTGGATTGTTTTTTTGTTGTTCGCCGGAGCAATGACATCCGAGTGGATCCTGCGACGTCAATGGTCGCTGCCGTAACCAACTCAACGGCAATCGTTGCAATGACCACGGAGCAAAATCTCCGTCACTTCGCCGACCACTTCGCTTTGACGTTGGCTACCCGCAG
This sequence comes from Pirellulaceae bacterium, assembly GCA_041749955.1. Lineage (GTDB taxonomy): Bacteria > Planctomycetota > Planctomycetia > Pirellulales > Pirellulaceae > JBBSJZ01. Next base: position 30,908 of record JBGTAI010000265.1, read on the forward strand.
TGAGACGAACGTCGCTCAGACAGGTCACCGTTCCACAATCGACACATAGAAAATGCGGATGTCCGGAGTCATCCGAGTGGGACGTGTCCACCGCCTCAAACCGCCAAACGTGATCGCCAAGTTCGGTACGACGAAGCAGCCCCGCATCCGCCATATCATTCAAGTTGCGAAACGCAGTCGCCTTGTCCACACCAAGTTTCGTTAAGTGCTTGGCAACATCCGAATGCGTCAGCGGTGACGACGATTCCCGCAACATCACCAACGTGGCTGTGCGAGCCGGCGTGGCACGCAACCCCGCAAGCCGGATGTCATTTTGGACGACATCGAGACCGCTCGGTGATAAAGATGGCGATTTACTCATCGAGCTTCCTGGGACTCTGGACGATCCAATTTCGGCGACGGCCTGGCAAATCGAGGCATCGGTCTATTCAAAGGGAGAATGGCTCCAGCCGGAAAAACTTCAACACGTTCAAGTTTACGGCGACCGCATGACCTTGCAAGTGTACCTGAAGGGCAATACGCGACCCTATTTGCAACCCGATTGCAAATAGCGTAATCTGTGCCACGAAGTTGGGGATTTTTTAAGTCACACGTGTCCGAGCTCGATCGAACCATGCCTAGCGAGATGTTGTTGGTGCTCTATTGCATCCTGATCGTGGTGGCATCGATGGCTGGGGGTTGGCTCCCCATGTTGATTCGGATGACTCACTTGAGGACACAGCTCTTGATGAGCTTCGTCGCCGGATTGATGCTTGGCATCGCGATGTTGCACTTGCTGCCACACGCGACCGACGCGCTCGGTTCCGCTTCCAAAGCTGGCGCCGCCGCATTGGGCGGCGTGATTGCGATGTTCTTGCTGATGCGACTGTTCCATGCCCACGACCACAACGTTGCCATTGCTCCGGATGCCGAAAGCCATCGGTTAACAAAAGCCATCGCAGCGTCTAATCATCATGGCGAACATCGCCATGACCACCATCACGACCATAACCATCATCATGATCACGTACATGATCATGATCACCACCATTCACATGCCCCTCATAACCACGGTCACAGCCACGCCAAGCCTGGCAAGAACGTAGGCTGGGCGGGGATGATGTTCGGCCTAGGCTTGCACACTCTCGTGGATGGCGTCGCCTTGGCGGCAAGTGTCGTTACCGATGCACGGCATGGATCTTGGCTGGGCTTAGCGGGACTCGGAACCTTTCTCGCCGTTGCACTTCACAAACCACTCGATGCATTCGCGATAAGCTCGGTGATGCAAAAAGGCGGTTGGTCGGCAAGCGGACGAAGCTTTGCCAACTTCCTTTTTTCGCTAGCGTGCCCCGTCGGCGCCGCCATGTTCTACCTGAGCGCGAACGTGGTCACCGGAAGCTCGGAGCTCCTCGGCTGGGGTCTAGCGATTTCGGCAGGTTTCTTCGTCTGCATCTCACTATCGGATTTGCTACCCGAAGTCGCGTTCCATGATCACGATCGACTGAAACTGACATCATCACTCCTGGTAGGCGTCGCGCTTGCCATCGCGATCGAAAGCTTGCCAGGACACAACCACGATCACCCTTACGTCAAGCCAAGTGCCGCAGCCTCAAGCCAACCTCGCGATTGACTATGGCTTAGTCGACTAGGGCCTAGTTGACGATGAGCTCGTGCTGCTGAGCATGCTGCATGCTTAAAAGTCACCGTTCTGGATGACTTCGAATTGCGCTCGAGTGACGAGCGCGTGGTAGACATCAAGGTCAATGAACTGGCTCAACATCCGAACGCTTCCGTCGGACAGAATAAATAATGCACCAGCAGCATGGTGGCTGCTGAAGTCCTCGAAGTGACCGACGGGACTATTAGGTGTATGGTCAGCTGAGCCAACAATTCGCTCCGCAGCCGCATTGGCATCGTGAATGACACCGTGCCAAATCGAACCGCCAAGGCGACTGTTTCGTTCACCCACCATCACGGTTTGGCTCAGCCCATCGAGCACATCTCGGAATCGCATCCGGCTGTTGCCGAAAAACAGCCCGTCGCCTTTGTAGAGATCTTCGTGAACGTCGACTGTTCCATAGACACCGACGTAATTGCTCTTGGCGATCTGGAAAAGAAAATCGGGACCTTCATCGACGTTCTCACCATTCTCCGTGTCGTGTTCGTGCCCATGGTCATCATCATCGCCGTGATCGTCATGGTCGTCGTGCCCTTCTTCTCCCTCAGCGATAAAGAACAAGGGTTCCAACACATCACTTGGACAAATGAATGCGGAGACGACAGATGTTCGAACTTCGTCATGCGCCGCCTCTTCTATAGCGAGGCTGAAGTTAATTTTCTCGTAGACCGCAGACTGTTCCATTTGTGGCAAGATCGCTGATGCCCAACCCCATCCGGGCTCATGATGGTCGGTATCGCTAGCGACCCATCCGCTTGGCAGCTGATTGAACAATCCGTGGTAGTTGTGAAGCGACAGACCAATTTGGTGCAGATTGTTTTGACATGACATACGTCGCGCCGCTTCGCGTGCGGCTTGGACCGCTGGCAAAAGCAACGCAACTAAAACGCCGATGATCGCGATCACGACAAGCAATTCAACGAGCGTAAAGGCATCTCGTCGTGAACTAACAGCGCGACGCTTCGCTGGATTGATAGAAAATAAAGACATATTGGTGGTATCTCAAGAATAATGTTTGATGTGGAGAATGGCATCACACGAACTGGGTGGTGATGCGAGTTGATTCAGCCGTGACAACATTCAGCTGTGAAAATGACAGCCGAAAAGGAAGGCACTGAATTCTCACAACAGCAGCTGGAAAGCTACCGCCAGAGATCAAACAAACGTGGGAGGACCACGCGATAAAGAGATACCGACACGATCGATGTCGGCAAATACCGAGTCTTGAATGCGAACCGATGCGACCACCAACACCAAAATCGAAGGTAGCGGATCAACAATCCGGTGCGTCGTCAAACTCCTAGCCGAACAGACCGCACACAAGCCGAAACAATCAGAATGCTCGCTGGAGCTCGATTCGATTGAGATTAGTGAAACCGACTCGTCGCTCTGTTTGGTTGACGAAACATGAAGGTGCTCACAGGAGCAACCATGATCGGAGGCTTCAGCAGCGGTAGCCTTGGCGACTTGATTGGTCGCCGCGCACGCAGCATGAGTACCATGCGAACCGACTAGATGCGCCCCATGCCCATGCGATGCATGATTATGAATGGACGGAACGATCCACCCACCAATGAGGTAGGCGACGAGCGTCAGTCGTGCGACCCAATGTTGCACTTGCCTGGTCCCTAAAAACCGCAAATCAGACGGGTGAAGATCGCCTTTACCCTTCGCGTACCCCCGAGCATAACTTACGCTGGCGGGTGGACGATAGTTCTTTTCTATCAAAATTTGATGAGCATTGAGAGCACTTCTACAGTCGATTATTGCCACCTGGCGAACCAGGTCGTCCACGAAAACCGCAATTTGTCCTGTTTCTTACTGATCGCCTTATTGAGCCGATCGGGCAACCGGGCATTCTCCTTTTGAAGCCACTTGTCTCGTAGGATCTTTTCGATCACTTCGCCCAGTTCCTCGGCAACGTCTCCGCCTATCTTGCTAATTCGGTCGACTTCGAAGTGCTCCAAATTCAGTTCTGCGGCGTCGATCCGCGGATCCACCACAACGGCCGGGGGCACTTCCGAGTAATCCGCGTGCATGGCTAAAGACGCGGAAAAGCTCATTTTCACCCGCAGATCCCCCTCAATACTGACGCTGTACCATTGGAAACCGAGGTTCCAGCGTTCGACGCGGCACTTGAATTCAAGCGGTGCCAGGACGGTCCCAGTCACTTGCCAGCGGTTGTCTGAGGTGAGCTCGACGCGGTCGATCTGGACCGGATTTGCTGCGTCGGCCGACGTCCCCACAGCAAACTCTTCCGGAAGATTTATTTCGTATTTGACCCAGCGGCCGTGCCGAACTTCCTTGAAACGGCGATGGGTTTTCAGCTCCAAACCTTCTCGTTTGACGTGCACCCCGGCCCAGACTTTTTTGGTGCTGCCCCAGTCATCGTCGCCATCAAACGTTCGCGGCAACTGGCGAAGCGCTAAATCCACGAGCCACTGCACCGAGTCGCGAGCCTGGTCGGCGGTCAACGCCAGCGGCTGGGAGTTCTCCACCGACGGCGCACTATCCTGGCTTCGCACGCCCTCCGGCGAGCCGAGTAAAAACAGCCCCAGGGCGGCGGCGAGCAGTCGGTGTTGTTTCACACGTCGTTTCCGAATGAACTTGGTGGGCACTACCACCAGCTATCGCAAGTTCGATGGCGACGTGTCGAGACCAAGCCGATAGTCCGAGGCGCGAAGCGTTCCGAAATAGACCACCGAGTGAACGTACAAAGCGAACGAGCCCAAGACCGCTTGGTCCACTAAATCTGGCCCCAGCGATCGCCTCATCAGCATCGCCTGGGCAACAATCCCGATCGGAAGCAAAGCGCCGAGCAGACTCAGCAAAAACCAGCGGCGTCTGCGGTGAAGCATCCACAACATGACGCTCAGCCACATCAATCCAACCGCAGCACCGAACGCCACGGCTAAAGCCAACGCCTCGGCCTCAAAATCTTCTGTGCTGCGACAAACACTGCTGGCGACCGCAATCACGACGGTCACCAACATGATGCCACGGATATCAAGCGAAGCCGCGACTTGGGGTGCGTACCTCCCGATCCGACGTCCAGTGATCTGGCGATAAACCATCGGCCAAGCCAAGCACGGGAGCGCACCGGCAATCAACAATCCAACACACCAGCGGCCGTTTTGCGTCGAGATCACAAGCGACATCATCTGCGCCGCGACAACACTTAGTATTGCCAACCGAAACCAGCGATCCCGAATCAAGAGAGCCTTGAACTCGGTCGCCGCAATCACGGGAACCATGGAATTCGCGGTTGGTCGTGCCCCAAGCAACAACCATGTCACGACGAATAACCACCCTGAAAAGAGCCCAACCAAACAGAAGGGGACCAGAAACCATCCAATCGCTGCACCCGCATTCAAATACGAGTCCAAGCCGACACAGCACACAAGCAGCTCGAAGCTGGACCACATCACAACGAGCAAAGTCGCTGATCCAGGTAACCGAAGTGATCGCTCATTCATGTGTCCGCTCGCTCATGCCTGCTTACTCAGCGAGAGTTCGGCACAAACGCTTCCACAGGATCAACGTCTGAGACCAGACCCGGTGGAATCGCTTCGTCACTTTTGTTGGCCATATGCGCCAGCAACTCCGCGTCCATTGATGTTGAGCGGAACGCGACCTCGCCACCGCCCATGAGTAAATGGACGCCTTCCGGGTGATGGCTTTGAAGCGAACCGACATAGAGCGACGGATCCGTACCCGAAGGAACACCACTCAAATCGACCGTCCCCGACAAGTTAATATCCTGAGCACTCAACCCACCTCCAACATTCCGTAGCGTCGATCGTGTACCGCTCATCCAACCAAGATCATCTTGCGGATGAGACAACTTTTCACCCAGAAACAACGTGTACGCCAAGCCATCGGAGATGTCGTCCTGGCGAGTCGGAAGATTGAGCATGAAGACACCATTATTCGTCGTATCGATTGGCGTTTCGACACTACCGTGAATCGCCGCGTAACAACTTGTAAAGGTCTGCACGCCTGTCGCCGAGGGGCAACGCAATCTGGGGATGGCGACGCTTCGAGCTACTTTGTTTTCTGGAGCATAGACGCTCACTCGCGTATCGATGTGATCTGCGATCACATTCTCATCCATGTGCGGCAGGAGTGCCGCCAGCCAATTGTGATGATAGCCTTCAGGCAGACTGCGGATGGGCCCAGTCGCATCGAGCGTACCGATCGGATAGTGATTTTGCCGATCGTGATAGGACATGATCGCTAGGCTCAACTCGACCAAGTTATGTTGACAAGCAGATCGTCGCGACACCTCACGCATAGCTTGTACCGAAGGAATCAGCAGCCCGACAAGCACACCAATGATTGCCATCACGACTAGCAATTCGACCAAAGTGAATCCACGGGGCTGTCGAACCAGTCGACGCAAACCTGATGGAACAGAAGAATCAAAACTTGAAAGTGTGCTCATTTCGTAGCCTTGTTGATGCGACGTTCGATGCTGCGAAGAGTCCGCTCGCCGCGTAACTCCGTCGCCTTGAACCAAAGGGATTCGATGGTTTGTTCGGTGTTTGGTGTCTCTGGTGCTTCAGCCGGATCGATCACTTGGACTTCAATCCAGTGGTCGATCGATGAATCGATTGGCAACCGAATCGACGACGGCGTTTTGAAGCTCGCTAAAGCAACAGAGTCGATCGCCGCCTCGAGTTGCGAGATGCTCGCGCGTTCCATTTGACTTCGCCGCGTCGCAACCTCGTTGCGTGTTGCTACGGCCATGGTTGCCATAACGGCAAGCATCAACACAAGAGCCAACAGCAAAGTGATCGTTCCAGAACGTCGGCGTTTTGCGTACTGCAATTTCATCGTGATTCTCCCTCAACCTGCGATGACTCACCCAAGACGGCTTCGATTCGAAGATCTGTCGAGGCGCCGATTTCGCGTTCCCATCTCACCGAAATCAACGGAAGCTGGTCGAGGCGACTGAACTCTAGCTTCGAATGCAAGCCTATCATGAAACGGTCATGTCGCAGCTTGGAATCGCCTGAACGCGGTGTCCCCACGTAGTCGATAAATCTACCGCCACCGGACTCCGTGAAGCGGTGCTCGTAGAGCGAATCCGTCAGCAAAATTGAATGGGTTGCCGCATCAATTTCAGCCTCCGATGCGGACCGAGCGACATAACGCAGTGCATCCGCAAACCGCTGGGTTTCGCGGACACTGGATGTTTGTGCGACACTCGCGCGACGGAGTCGCTCCAGTGCATTCAGCACCACTAGCGAAGTCGAAGCGAGGACACAGAGCGTCGAGATAACCACGACCATTTCGATCAGCGTAAAGGCTTTTCGCTTACTCGCTCGCATTGGAGACTCCTTCGGCACCTTGGATCCGCCACAAATGCTCACTCGCCAATACGCGTGTCGAGTCGTTGGGATCCACGGCGTCGATCTGCAAATGCAATCCGCTCACATCATCGGTTTCAAAGGGACTCAGATCGAAACGAAGGCCTTCGTATACACTGCCTTTCGCAAGTTCACTTACGGCGCCGGGGAACTCGTCGTATGCCACGCTCCGCAATCGCTCTGCCGCGTTTTGTGACTGGAGCGTGGCGACAAGTCGCATCTCGTGCTGGCGATTCAAAATTGACTGCATTGCGGCAAGCTTCGTCACCGCGCCAGCAGCCAATGCGACCATCGCCAAAGTGACGGTGATCTCGACGAGCGTCATCCCCGATGATCGCTTGGACCGAATGGATTTTCGACAGTTAAGTGAGACCATAGATCATCTCAATCATGAACAAGAACACGACGATCGCTTGAAGGAATACGAGCGATGCCACGGCGACCGTCACGACGGGGACGAGCCAAGCCAAACGCAACTGCCACAACATGTCGTAACGTCGCCGGATTTGTATCGCCAAGCTCTCCATCGCCTGGGGCAACGCACCATTGGCTTCGGCAGCACTCAACCAACGAGCCTCAGCACGGTTGATCCATCCACCATGATGCAACGCACCAGCGGAAGGCTCACCACGTTGAATTCGAGTCAACGCATCCTCTGATCGCCACCGAATCCAACGAGAACGAGGCGTCTTGGTGCCTGCGTCAAGTACAGCCGATAAGGGTTCGCCGCGCCGAAGACCTGCGGCGAGTGAACGCAATCCAGTCCAGCGATTTCGTTGGCGAACCCAATTGCCGAACCAGGGCGTGACTCGAGTCATCAGCGGACTCGGGCGGATCGCTGTGAGCACAACGAGTGCCAGCCAACACAATGCGATCGCTAATACAATCGAAACTCCCGTATACCAATTCCGCTTCACCAACCGCAACCAGTACCCCGAATCGAGAATCCCATAGCCGAATTCTTCTGACATTTTCTCGAGAGTTGGATGGATAAACGTCACCAAGAACGATCCGACCACCGCACTAAAAATGGCCAGCAAGAGAAGGTACAGCAATTGTCCACTGGCTGGCCAAGTCAGCCAGCGCAATTCAGAAACCAGCGAGCGATCATCCATTTCGCTTTCACGCAAGTTGCTCGCACTGCGATGCTCCGGCGATGTATTAGCAGCAAGCTGTACCGCGATGACCGTGTCCGGCATCAACGACAAGCGACTCTTGCGAGCGGACGACTCCAGATCCATGCCGCACCTCAGTCGGTACGAGAAGTCACGTGCGCGACGATGCACCACGCTAGAACATGACGGCGAAAACGTTTCGATAGCGTCGGGCAGGGACCCGCCATGATCGGCCACCAAACGGATCAACTGGTTCACCGATTCGGTCTCATCACGTCGTCGTGCGAATATAGCTCGAACGTATAGACCGGCTGCCAACAAAACGACGACGATGCCGATTGAATTCAGAAACAACCATGCGAGCGTGACGAACAAGCCAACACAGACAATCACTCGCACTACCATGAACAGCGTGATCCATCCGCGTGGAACCGCGTCTGGCGATCGGCGTTGGAGTTCGTAAACGATGATGTCAATCGTCACCAACACCATCGCAATGCACGCTAGCGTGAATAGTCCCGAAGCGAACGGCTGTAGTGCTTGCAATGTCATAAAACGGATATTACTGCTATGGAAACTGGAACTATGTGAGATAGGAAATAAACTGGATCACGCGATAAAGCGCCCCGATCGAAAGCATGAGCGAGGAACAGGCAATCAACATCGACACGACCACAAGAATCGGCGCCAGCACCGTCCTCACACGAACGCCGCGTCGGAGCATCATCGAATGCATGCGAAGTGACGTTTCCCGCCACATCTCAACCACACTCGATGCCGTGTGGATACTCGCCAGCGATCCGAAGACGCCACTAATGAACTCGCCCTTGATCGGCAAATCTCTCGCGACACCGTGCATCGTTTCGCCAGCCTCAATACGCTGCTTAGAACGTACCAACCAACGACTCAATCGCGTGGATTGCGATGTCTGGCTGGCGGATCCGAACGCCATCGCATAATCCTGGCCGGCGACTAACGACAGATAGAACGACTCGGCCATTTCAGCCAGATCGATCGCACGCAATGTGGGTCCGATCATTGGAACATAATCCCAAATCCATTCATTCCACACCGGCGATCGCGGAAGCAATCGAATCAAGAACAGCCCCCCCATCACAACCGTGATAGCGATTCCAAACCAATACAGCCCCATGTAAAAGCGAATCGCAGTCGCAACTTCATTGCTGTCGCGTTCATCCAATCCCAAGCCAGCGATCAGCGTGCTCGCAAACGGAGCGGCCGTGCTGAGCAGGAACAGCCCCACAGCAAAGGAGCAAAGCAGATAGAACCAACCCAACACACTCACAACAATCACTTGGCCTCGCGTTTCACTTCGGCTGCGCTGCAGTAACGCGAATCGCGTCAGCGAGGCAACGGAGTTCGTCGCCGTTGACGCATCACTCATGAGGTCTGGCAATTCGCCGCGTTCGATTCGATCAGCAATCACTCGGTAGCGCCGTCCCGTTCTACCGCCCGTTTCTTGAGCGAGCGCACGTAAGCCGGTGGTCGCATCGTCGCGTGACGCGATCAGCGCCAAGACGCCTTCGATCGATGGTTCGACTGTAAGCGAGCTTTGCATGCGACTTCAAACCAAGTATCGATAAAGTGGAATTAGCATCACCATCAAGACAACAATGATCACGACGGTTATCACGACGACAGTCGTCAGCACAGGGAACCAATGAATCCAAAACCGATTGCGATGAGCCGCTTGATCGCGATACCAATCCGCCAACAATCGCAACTCCAACGCATGGTCGATTCCCGCCCCGCGCATCACTCGCGACAACGACCATCGCAGCAGCGGTGGCAAAAATCCGCTTGCTGGCGAATCGACGGGCTCTGCACTGCCCGACGCCAATGACTCGGCAGCCGAGATGGCCCGGTCGCGAAACGGAACATCACCAGCCGCTTCAGCAGCGATCGCGATCGCTTGTTTCGTTTCGATGCCGGCATCAACTTCAATCGCCAATAAGTCACAAAACAACGCCCATTGTTGATCCAGCTTTGCTCTCCCGAACCAACCAGATGCAGGGCGAATAAAGCAAAACCAAATGATGCCGACTGCTGCAATGATCACTGGTGGTATCCAAAAGTTCGATCGCAACCACATCAAGGCTGACATCACGCGGCGGTCAATCCCTGGAGCCCCAAAAGACTCGTTCGGATTGGACGTGAAGAACCATGGCAGAACAAAAGCGATGACAAGGTACGCAACCATCAACGTGATCACGGGATAAACCAACGCGATGAGGAGCTGCATGCGAGATTCGTTGCGATTCTGGATCGAACGAGCGATGCATCGAATCGGCGCCGCCGTTCCAAGCGTTTCCAACATGCGAAATGCCGCAGCAACTTCAGCGGACGACTTACCGCTGACACTTGCAAAGGCAGTATCCGGCGACTCGCCCGATTCGAGTTTCGACGCGATGCGTTTCGCGACTCGCCCCAGCCGACCGAGAGAGCGATCTCCAAGCTCCAGCAACCCCGCTACGATCGGCCGATCTGCGGACACCATGGCCGAGACCTCTTCGAGCAGCATCGCGAGATGATTGGAAGTCAGCGGCATGTTGTTTCGAAGGAGATAGGTTTGAAACGCATCACCGGCACCGCTTGAGTGAAATGGCACGCCAGTGACAAAAGGCTCGACGCCAGTGACAAATGGTTCGAGTGCTGAGCAACGAGGACGCCTATTTGAGAAGACGCATGGAAACGATTTGCTTATCTACGAAAATCTGAATTTCAACGTTTCTTTCAAAGTCACTGCGATGAGAACCACAGTATACGCGATTCACCCGCCGCCAGCTTGTCGACCAAGAACACGATAAACCTCCGCGGCATCCGTCTGTCGATCCTCCACCAATTTCCAAGCTCGGCTTTTCAGATCGATCATCCCAGCCTCTACAGCAGCCGCATGGATCTGGTCGGCAGACTGGTCGCTGCCCAAACATCGCATCACCGCTTCGCCGATTTCGCCTGTGTCAAAGCGAACGCATTCTGCAATCGCGATTCGGCCGTGATATCCGGCGCCGCCGCAAACGTCACAACCAGCGACTGATGGGCCTGCTCCGCGGCCACACTCAGGGCACAACCGTCGAAGCAACCGCTGGCTGCAAATCGCGAGCAGCCCGCTGCGAAGCAAATACGTCGGCAACTCCATCTGCACCAGCCGTCGCAGCGCCCCCGCACAGTGACTGGCATGGATTGAGGAAAAGCACAGATGCCCCGTCAGCGAGGAAACGAGCACAGCATCCGCCGTCTCTTCGTCACGAATCTCACTCACCAACAACACCTCGGGGTCTTGCCGAACCGCACTTCGAAGCGCAGCGCCAAGTGTCATTCCGGTTGCCGGATTCAACTGGCTCTGGCTGATCCCTTCAAGCAGCGATTCAATCGGGTCTTCGATCGTCAGCACGCTGCGTTTGAACGTGGCGCCCGCGATGTAACGCAAGCAAGCATACAGCGTTGTCGTTTTCCCGCTGCCAGCCGGTCCCGCCAATAAAACAACACCATCGCGGCGATCACACAACTGCATCAAATCCGATGCCACATCTTCGCTCAACGAAAGCTCACCTATCGATTCCAGCGGCAACGTGGTCCCAAACAAACGCACCACCGCTCGCTGGCCATGCACCGTGGGAAACGTCCCCAGTCGCATGTCGACGCCATCTGGCGAACCAGACAATCGACCTTCTTGTGGTTGGCTCGCTCGGTAACTCGGCAGCCCCGCCATCACCATCAGTCTCGCGACCGGATCGGTCAGCTCGCTGCGTGGCATCTCACCGATAGGCAGTAAGACACCATCAAGCCGAAATTGAATCTCCCATGTCGAGGCTCTTGGCTGCAGATGGATGTCGCTGGCTTTTTGAGCAATGGCGAGCGACAGCATCCGGTCGATAAAAGCGACAGCGAATTGCGGGTCGCTCGGGACCAAGTCATTCCAAAACTGGGACGATTGCATCAAACGCAGCTCGCATCGAGAAGACAGGAATAGACTGAGACACGAAAAGACAATCTCAAAAGCGTAGCATGCCTGCAAACCAAATGCCTGGCTTGCTGGCTACGGAACTGTGTCTGTCAGCGCAAAGAAAAACCGGCGAGCGTATTGCACTCGCCGGTTTCGCAAATTGTGCGTCTCGAAAGAGAAAGACTACTTGGCTCCGACGAGCTGTTGCTTCTTCTTGTCTTCGATGATCTTTTCTTGGATGTGTGGTGGAGTTTGGCTGTACTTCAACAACTCCATCGTGAATGTCCCTTGGCCTTGCGTCATGCTGCGGAGGTCCGTTGCATAGCCGAACGTTTCGGACAACGGTACTTCCGCCTTGATCACGCTGATCGAGTCAAGGATATCCGTGTTCGTGATCAAACCTCGACGGCTAATCACGTCACCCACGACAGTACCTTGATAGGATTCTGGGCATTCGATTTCCACGTTCATGATCGGCTCAAGAAGCACTGGACTGGCTTGCTTGAAGTACTCGCGGAAACATCCTTGAGCACAGATATAGAACGCACGCTCGCTCGAGTCGACGTCGTGGTAGCTTCCGTCGATCAATTCAATTCGTGTTCCCACCACTGGGTACTCAGCGACAGGGCCCTTAGCCAGGCTATCGCGGAAACCCTTTTCGACGGGCGGAATGAACTGCTTTGGAATACGACCACCGACGACCTTTTCCTCGAATTCGAAGCTGTCTTCGCTGGCGTTCTCAATCGGTGACAACCGACCCTTGATATGCGCGAATTGGCCCGAACCACCTGACTGTTTCTTGTGCTTGTAATCAAACTCAACCGTTTTGGTTGGGCTTTCACGATAGCTCACCTTCGGAGCACCGACGATCACCTCAACGCCGTACTCGCGACGCATGCGTTCGACATACACGTCCAAGTGCAACTCACCCATACCGCTTATAAGCACTTCGCTGGTCTCTTCGTCGGTCACAACGCGGAACGTTGGGTCTTCCTTGCGGAATCGCTGAAGTGCTTTGCCCATTTTATCAGCGTCAGCACGGCTAGCAGGCGTGACGGAGACCTTGATCACAGGCTCAGCAATGAACATCGATTCGAGCGTTGCGTAGTCGCGCTCAGCGGCGTAGGTGTCACCGCTTGCCGAATCGATCCCCATGATCGCAACGATATCACCAGCTGATGCGGTATCGATTTCATCGCGTTTGTTTGAGTGCATCCGCACGATACGGCTGAATCGCTCCTTGCGTCCGGTTCGTTGATTGACGTAGGTCTCGCCCTTAGAGATCGTGCCTTGGTAAATTCGCATGAACGTCAACTGGCCGAACGGATCTTCGACGATTTTGAAGGCCATACCAACAAACGGCAATGTCGCATCAGGATGCAACGCGATCTTTTTCGTTTCGTCTTTCGGATCACTGCCGCGAATTTCACGATCCAGCGGACTGGGCAAGTAACGTGTGACTGCATCCAACAGTGGCTGCACGCCCTTATCTTTAAACGCACTGCCAAGATAAACGGGTGTTGCTCCGGCGAGCACCGCATCACGAGTGACCTTGTAGATCATCTCTTTCGGAACTTCTTCTTCGCTGAGCAGCAACTCCATCATCGTGTCGCTGTACATCGACAACGCTTCGAGCATCGCGGCGCGAGCTTCGACTGCCTCGTCTTGCAAGTCAGCTGGGATCTCGTTTTCTTCGACGATTTCGCCGTCATTACCAGTGAACGTAAGTGCTTTCATCTCGATCAAGTCAACAACGCCACGGAAGTTGTCTTCAATGCCGATCGGAATCTGCATCAAGAACGCTTCGGCACCGAGTTTGTCACGAAGTTGTTGAACCACGCGAGTTGGGTTCGCACCCGTTCGGTCCATTTTATTGATGAACGCGAGGCGAGGAATTTGGTACCGCTTCATTTGACGGTCGACCGTGATCGACTGGCTTTGCACACCACCGACGCTGCAAAGCACGAGCACAGCCGCATCAAGAACGCGAAGCGAACGTTCGACTTCAACGGTGAAGTCCACGTGGCCGGGCGTGTCGATCAAGTTGATCTTGTAGTTCTTGCCGAGCTGCTTGTTATTCCACTCGACGCTTGTGGCGGCGCTGGTGATGGTGATTCCACGCTCTTTTTCGAGCTCCATATGGTCCATCGTGGCGCCGTCACCGCCGCCTTTGACTTCTTCGATCTTGTGGATTCGACCGGTATAGAACAAAACCCGTTCGCTCAGCGTGGTCTTGCCCGAGTCAATGTGGGCGCTGATACCAATGTTTCTTGTGTTCTCAAGACTCATGCTTTTCTTACCTAAACGCTTTTTTAGCTAAACGGGGTTGGCTAGATTGTTG
>JBGTAI010000266.1:0-13729 GCA_041749955.1 Pirellulaceae bacterium
TCGTATCGGCAAGGCGGCTTGCCACACATGAATCTAAATAATGAATTTTGTTAAGAGCCTAGTTGCATCACTGACGGTGCTGCCCATTCACTTCTTATTAGGCGGCTTCGTGAGTTGTGATCGCGGCGTCGGTGGGTAACAAACGAGTGAATAAACGATCGACACTAGCCACTTCAATATCATCAGGCACTTGCTGGCCTGTTGTGACGTAGCTGAGTGGCACGTTGGGCAGCCGTGATTCAGCCAAGGCAGAGATCGCCCCCGCGGTATGCGGGGCCTCGTCGAGTTTGGTCAGAATGACCGCCGTGGGTTGGACTGGTGCGAAGCCCTGGAGCACGGAATGGATGCTCGAGGTGCTATGGGTGGCGCTCATCACCAGATGGGTTTCATCTGGCTGTGCCTCGCTCAGAAGCTCAACAAGTTGTTCGAGTCTCGCGTCGCTGCGAGGACTGCGGCCGGCGGTGTCAATCAACACCAGATCGACTTCCCCTAAGCGGTCCAAGGCGGGACGCATTTGCTGGACATTTTCAACGACTTCCATCGGCAAGTCCATGATCTCGGCATAGGCCCGGAGCTGTTGGACTGCCGCGATTCTGAAAGTATCGATGGTTAAAAGCCCCACTCGTCGTCGGGCTTCGATGCGAAAACCAGCCGCAAGTTTCGCAACAGTCGTCGTCTTGCCCACACCTGTTGGACCCACCAAAGCGACAATGTGCCGTTCACCGGGCTGAGTACGAATTGGTCCACCCAAGCGAACTTCCCGTGCGATGCTGCGTTGGAGATGTTCGTGCCAGTTCGGTACACCGCTTGGTTCACCAAGGTTCAGCGCAAAGCTGGTGGTCGTTTCCAGCCACCGATTGACGGTGTCCACAGCCACGCCAGCCGCAATCAGACTCGAATAATACGGCTGCAAGCCCTCGGGTAGCGTAGTGCCAGATGTTCCTCGAGTGAAGTCACCGTGGGTGCCCGAATTCCAGCTACTGCCAAGCGAACGTGCGTCCATTTCGGCACGTGAAGCTCGATGCATGGGAATCGTCACGGGTGCATCGGACATGTCGCGAAGACCAGCGGTGACTTCTACGGCAGTGCGTCCGAGCCAACCCATCCAGCCATCGCGAACCTGGC
Organism: Pirellulaceae bacterium; assembly: GCA_041749955.1. Lineage (GTDB taxonomy): Bacteria > Planctomycetota > Planctomycetia > Pirellulales > Pirellulaceae > JBBSJZ01. The sequence goes on from JBGTAI010000266.1 coordinate 1,126, forward strand.
GCGTGTGTAGTACTGAAGCGTCCGGACCCATTTGGTCACGAATCTCCGCTAGCGCGGCTTGCAGATTGGCGGCTCGGAAAGTTCGGATATGCATGAAGCAAACAGTAAGTAATCAGAGTGAGTGAAACAAAAGGTTTCTAAGTCGTCGGTCTTGTCGGTCCTAGGAAGCTATTTGTCGCTGGCCACTCCGTGTGACTCAATCTTTGTGTCTTGGGTGATTTCGTTGTACGACAGCACTCGAACGTGCGGCAAGCTCGACGAAAGGATTTGTCGCATACCGGGGCGAACGCGTGGACTGACCAACACGATCGGCGGCAAGCCTGCTGTAATTAACTTCTTAACCGCGCCAGCGATTTTTTCGCAAGTGATGTCTACAGCTTGTGGGCTCATTCGAACAAACAACCCGCGTTCGCCGTGTTCGATGCCCGCCGCGATTCGATCTTCCATGGCTGGATCCAATGCAATCACGTGCAAACGTCCTGAGTCATCTCGATAGCGTGTGCTGATCGTTCTCGCTAAACGGTGCCGGACATATTCGCACAACCAAACCGAGTCTTTTGTACGGCCTGCATAGTCACCAAGCGTTTCGAGAATGATGCTCAACTGGCGAATCGGTACGTCTTCACGCAGCAAGAGATGCAACACCTGTTGAACTTCGCTGACCTTGAGTAGTCCCGGAATCAGCTCATCCACAACCGCTGGCGAGACCGTTTTCATTTCATCGATCAAGTGCTTCGTCGCGTCACGCGAAAGCAATTCGTCGGCGTGTCGCTTCGCAACTTCTTGCAAGTGCGTCGCCAACACGGCGCCTGGCTCGACAGTCGTGTACCCGTAAATCGCCGCCTGTTCGCGACGCATCGGGTCGATCCAAACCGCTGGTTCGCCAAATGTTGGGTCACGCGTTGGCTCGCCTTCGATCACACCCGTGGTTTGTCCACTGTCGATCGCTAGCAACATGCCTGGGAGTACCGACGCACGAGCGATCGGGTCACCCGCGATGCGAATTTCATATTCGTATTGGCCCAGCGACGTTTCGTCTCGCACACGAACTTTTGGCAAGACGATGCCAAGGTCCATCGCGATCGAATTGCGGACACCGGTAATTCGCTGCATCAAGTCGCCGCCGCGAGATGGATCCGCCAAACTCAATAGTCCCAAACCAATCGAGATCTCAAGCGGATCAACGGTGAGGAAGTCTTCGACGCGTTTCTCGGGCGGTGCGTTCGCTTTGACGCGGTCAGATTCTTCGGTGTCAGCTTCTTGACCAGCTCGCTTCACGTTTTGTCGATTCATCATCACCGCCAATCCGATGCATCCGCCACCAAGAGTGGCCATCGGAAGTGCTGGTAAGTTCGTGATGATCATCAACCCGAGAAACACGCCAGCGACGGCGAGTGCTTTCGGATTGCCAAAGAGCTGCTGCAGAAACTGGTGCGGCAAGTTCGATTTCTCAGCACTTCGCGTGACCAGCAAACCAGCGGCTAGCGATATCAACAGTGCCGGAACCTGGCTGACCAACCCGTCACCGATCGTCAGCTTCGTGAACAACTCACCAGCCTCGGTGAACGTCATCCCGTATCGCACCACACCGATATACAAGCCGCCGACCACGTTCACCATCGTGATGATGATGCCAGCGATCGAGTCACCGCGGACAAACTTACTGGCACCGTCCATCGCACCGTAAAAGTCAGCTTGCGCCGCGATCTCGGCGCGACGTTTCTGGGCGACTCGCTCGTCGATCAAGCCTGCGTTGAGGTCGGCATCGATTGCCATTTGACGACCTGGCATCCCGTCCAAGGCGAATCGTGCAGCGACTTCACTGATCCGCGTGGCACCCTTGGTGATCACGATGAATTGAATCAAGACAATGATCACGAAAATGATGATTCCGATTTCGATCCGGTCTCCCGCCACAAACTCGCCGAACCCTTGGATCACGCCCCCGGCAGCTTCCATTTTGTTCGTGCCAGCACCCGTGAGAATCAGTCGCGTGGTGGCGATGTTGAGCACAAGTCGTGCGAGGGTCGTTGCGAGCAGTAGCGTAGGGAAGACGCTGAATTCAAGCGGTGTCGAAACATAGATTGTCGTTAGCAACACGATGATGCCGATGGCGATATTGGCAGCCAACATCATGTCCATCAACAATGGCGGCAGCGGCACCAGGATCACGACCAAGCACAGGATGATACCTAGCGGTAGCACCAAATCTCGGTAGCGCATGAAGAATTGCATGGACGGTCCTGCGTCTGCGTTTACTGCTTAACAATCAACGCGGACGTTACCTAAGTTCCTACTTCGACGTCCAGAACGAATTATTCAGCGGAGTTCCCAGGTCTCCTCATTTGCGTTCCCTACCTTGTGACCACTGCCCTGCCCCGTCGTGTTGTCTGTCGTTGTCACGCCGGTGGACTCGTTAGAAATCAGATTCAAAGTCGGTCGAGATGTCCGGTGAAACTCCGAAAATATATCGGTAGTCCGCGTCCGACACCCATGCGATCCCATTGGCATCAGCCCAGTCCATCGCCATCGCTTCCCTGGCTGCGTCGCGAAAACGAAACCACTCTTTGTGAAGCCCCAATCTGTCGATCGTGGACCGAAAAAATCGAAAGGCGCCACTTCCATGAATCGATTCGAGCAACGGTTCGCGTTCTTCAGGTTTCACGCGTGAAACACAAAAATCTCGCATGACTTCCCAGTCGTTGAGGTCGAATTTGCTGGGCAGCGGGACGTGATGGTCCTCTTCGACGATCTGCCGAGCTTCTTCGAGCATCTCGTCGTCGCCATCGCCTGTGTAATCTTCACCCTCCTCCGGGCCACAAGTTTCGTAGTATTCAATGCTGTCCAAAGGCACCGAGACGACGTTTCCCGTTCGCTTGTTGACATACGAGCACCAGTCATCCAATTCCATATCCAATGCGTCAACGATCTCGGAAAGCTTGACCAGCACAATCGGTTGATCACCAAACCGCCACGGAGAAACCTTTTTCCCCGAGATTTTGAAATTCACGTCGGCCCAGGCTTGGCGAGTCTCCGCAATCGTCGGGTCCGGCGGAACCGCGACAAAGTAGTCGCGGTCGATTCCCATGGCTTGCTTGATACCGTCACTCGTATCGACGGGTAAATCCATGGTGAGTTCACCCATGAGCCAGTCTTCGTCGGCCAGAACTTGTTCTCGCAAGCTTTCGATGCAACTCAGCCATGTCTCAGCATCACAGCATTCCGGATCGGGGCAGTTTGTCCGCACTTCGTCCATCTCATCGATGGGTTGCATCAAGGCAGCTACGACAGAAATGCGAACGTCTGTATCGCCGTCTTCGGCTTTGTATGCCAATCGTTGTGAGTCGAGTTCGACCTCAATCTCACAAAATGCCTTGGCATAAATGGCCGCGACTGTGGCATCAAGCAATGCGCTCGGTCTCGGTGGAGCAAGATCAGGATCCAGCAAATATCCGATCACCGTATCGAGCATGACGATCTGTTGCTCAGGCGACAGTTGGTCAAAGATCGGAATCTCAAATTGAGGACGCCAACTTTGGTTCTCGTTGTGAGGAATGAAATTGCGAATGTCGTCGATCAATCGCAACGTTGCATTGCCAACCAAGCGAGCTTCATCGCCCTTTAAAACGCGACAGCCCAATGTCGTATTCCACATGACTACTTCCTCTGCTTTGCCAAACGCATTGCGTTTGGCTTCATGATCACTTGTATTCGTCAATCAGTTTGCGTCGCGTTGCTTATCGCGTTCCGCTTGGCGGGCGGGGAAATCAACGGCGATCAGCTTTTGAGCTTTTTCATCCCAGGCGTATTCCTGATAATACGGCAGCATCGGAAGTTGAATCCCGTTGGGCTGGCCAGGTTGGATGATCTCTTTCATGAATTCGTCATACGACAGTGGTTTCGGATCATTGATGCTCGATGCGTTTCGCAATTGAATCGCATGCTCAACACCCATTCCTCCGAGTTTGGCGACTTGTGTGCGATAGACATCGGCGCTCTGGGTCAGCGGATTCGTGGCTTCCACTTTCGTGCTCGCGAGGACACCACCATCGGCGAGCGCTTGGTCGAGTGCAAGCACATTTTGAGTGGTCTTGCCAATGGTCTCGCGAGGCGTCGCTTCCTCCGCAGTCACGCCAGACGAGGACGCACCCGATTGAGCGGATGGAGTAGGTGCATTGAAACATCCAGTCATGGACGTGACTAGCAACAGCATAAGCGAGCTATAAAAAAGTTTCATCGAACGAAGCCTTAAACGGGAAAGCGAGAAACGACAGTCGTCCTCAAGCCCTCATTGTACCCGTTTGTGGGACGTTGATAACGGTTCAGCCTTCCAAGCGACGTAGAACTTCGTTGTGGACGAGGCCGTTGGAGCCGATGCCTTCGCCAGATCGGGTCGTTTCGACGCCTTTCCAGTCCGTGAAACGACCGCCCGCTTCAGTGATGATCGGCTGGATCGCCGCGATGTCCCAGGCACTGCAAATCGGATCGACCATGAAGTCGGCCCGACCCGTGGCCACCATCAAATAGCCGTAACCGTCCCCCCATGTTCGCGTCAGCCACGCGTCGTGCTCGAGTTTCTCGTACGCGGCAAAGGCACCACGTTTCCTGAACGAGTCAACTTGGCTGGTAAGAAATACGCTGCCAGCGAACTCGGCTTTCTTCGAAACCTGGGCACGAGTCCATGGTATGGCTGCGTTACGACGATGCCAGCATCCGTGACCGATCGCGGCGACAATCATCTCACCAAGTGCTGGGATGAAGATCACACCGCCAAGCGGTTTTTCTTCGAACTCCAAGGCTAATAGCGTTGAATAAAGCGGCACGCCACACACGAAACTCTTGGTTCCGTCGATCGGGTCGACAATCCAGCGATACGGGCTGGTGCCACGCTGGGCCGCGAACTCTTCGCCTTCGAGGGTGTCGAATGCGAATCGGTCCGAAACGAGCGAACGAACGAGTTGCTCGGCTTCGCGGTCAGCAACAGTCACCGGTGATGCGTCTTCTTTGGCTTCGACGGTGAGATCGCTGTCGCCAAAGTAACGAAGCGTTGATCGCCCTGCTTCTTCAGCAATCGTGACCATCGCTGCGAGTCGCCCGTCGTGTTCTGCTTGCCACTGGTCAGGATTTGAGTGCGTCATCGGTTGTTGTTCTTGGTTGAGCATCCTGAGCGGACGCGCCAGCGGGAGGTAATTCGTCAGGAAACAGTGATTGGTACATCAACATGCAGGCTCCGACCACCAGCAACGAGTCAGCGATGTTGAAATTGGGCCATTTCCAATTGTCGTTGACTTGCCACAAAACCCAGTCGCGAACACCACTCTTATACTCAATCGGATATCCCATCTCCAAAAATCGATCATCCCACCACATTCCGAGACGATCGTAGAGATTCCCCACGATCCCCCCGGAAACACAGCCCAAGGCGACCGTCAGCCACCAGGAGTTGATCGCGCCGAAGCGAAACAGCCACACCAGGATCCCGATCGCTGCTACCACCGACAGCCCAGCAAAAACCAGCCCTTTGCCTTGGCCGATGCCGAACACTGCACCCAGATTGATAGCGGTTTCAATCCCAAAGTAGCCGTCGACCAGCCACCAGATGTCCTTTTGGCCAGGCATCCCTCGCCACGCGAAAATCGCTGACTTGCTCCACAGATCCAGAACTCCGCCGGTGACTAGAATCACAAGAAACGCGGTAATTCGGTCGAGCGGCAGCCGATTTGGCGAATTCGCGGCTGAAGAGTGGGTGTTTCCGTCCATGGTGAAAAAGCGAGATGCAATTCGGGGATTGGTTTGCCTATGAACTGTCACGTTAAGGCGGATCGCCTAAATTGCCCAGGCGGATTTGGCCGAAAGTAGCTAGATTGTTGCCCTAGTCGTTAACTTCCGTACATTTTCGGGATAGAGAATCCTCGGAATCTAGCGACAAGCCGATTCTGCCGATCTACTTTGGTGACAGTTTCGACTTTCCCCATTCATCAAGCTCCACCCAGCCACCTACGACCGCCATGCTGCTCTCGGCCCAAAAAAGCAACGCCATGCAGACGGAACTCGCCTTTCAACGCTGTATCAACCCAGCCTGTGGTGCAACCTACGAAGCTCGCAGTGTCCGTACGTCCTGTGACCGTTGCGGTGAATTGCTCGATATCGATTACGAGTGGGACCGGCTCGCGGTGCCCAAAAAGCTCAATGAATTCGAAGCGATGTGGAGCCAACGCACCAACCCGGTTCGCTTCAGCGGCGTGTGGCGGTTTCACGAGCTACTACCATTCTGTCGCCAGGACGAGATCATCACCGTCGGCGAAGGCCAAACACTGCTTCAGCAAACCGACAGCGTCGGCGAATTCGTCGGCATGAATTCCGGTCGCTTGCACTTGCAATACGAAGGCATGAACCCTTCCGGCAGCTTCAAGGACAACGGCATGTGCGCCGCTTTTACCCACGCTCGCATGATGGGTGCAAAACGTGCTGCCTGTGCGAGTACCGGGAACACGAGTGCATCGTTGGCTCTCTATTGCAGCGCCACGCGGCTGATGAAGGCCGTGATCTTCATCGGTAGCGGCAAAATCTCGTACGGCAAGTTGAGCCAAGCACTCGACTATGGAGCGTTGACGATCCAGATCGCTGGCGACTTTGACGATGCGATGATGCGAGTGAAGCAAGTTTCACAAGAGCTAGGTATCTATCTCGTCAACAGCGTCAATCCGTTCCGCCTCGAAGGCCAGAAAACGGTGATGTATCGTGTTCTCGAAGCGCTCAATTGGCAGGTTCCTGATTGGATCGTTGTCCCCGGCGGTAACCTCGGTAACAGCAGTGCTTTTGGCAAAGCATTCATGGAGTTGAAGCAACATGGTCTGATTCAACGCGTTCCACGACTTGCGGTCATCAATGCTTCCGGCGCCGACACTCTCTATGAACTGTACGAGCGTGGCGGCGTCCGTTGGAACGGTGGTCGCGTCGATATGGATCCGATCCGAGCATACAACGACAAGATGGATCGAGAGAATCTCAAGGCAGACACCATCGCCAGTGCGATCGAAATTAATCGCCCAGTCAATCTCAAGAAGTGTTTGCGAGCACTCGACTTCATGGACGGCGTCGTTCGCCAAGTATCCGACCAAGAAATCTTGGACGCCAAAGCCAAAGTCGGTGCCGGTGGCTTCGGTTGTGAACCAGCATCCGCAGCCAGCGTCGCGGGAGCCAAGTTGCTACGTCGTGAAGGCGTCATTGCACCGAGCGACCAAGTCGTCTGTATCCTCACCGGTCACGAGCTAAAAGACCCCACGGCAACGGTCGCCTATCACACAACGGACCAAGAAGTCTTCAACAAGGTTCTAGGCAGCCGCGGCGTGACGAAAGCCAGTTTTGCCAATCGTGCCGTCGCGGTCCCGAATGACCTGGACGATATCATCAAAGCGATCCAGCTCTACTCGTAGCAAGTTTCTTGCGTCCCGCCCTGCCCTGCCCCATGATTCTCTGACCTGTGCCAATGCACATCAGCACGAATTTCGACACTGCAGTTTCGACAGATTGACGTTCGACTTGAATGCCAGGCCACTCGGGATGATCAAAACGATCTCCTTGCCCTGTTGTCGCGACCGCGCCACGATAGGTCGTCGTGCTACAATTTTGGTTCGTAGCCTTCAACGAATGGATGTGTCCGATGTCACGTGAAGACGATCTAGCGCTCGTTCGCGAGTACACGAAATCCGAAAGCCTGATTCGCCACATGCTGGCTGTCGAAGCCGCGATGCGAGCGTACGCGAAACACTTCAACGAAGACGTAGAGATGTGGGCACCTCAAGTGGACGCGTCAATGCAATCGATTCATTCTCCAAAGCCTGTCTTTTTCATTCGGTAGAGCGATGTCGAGCATACAACGTATTTCCCAGTTCGTGCTGCCCGCGTCTTGGTTCGCGCGAGTCCGTGAATCATCCGAACGATGGATGATCCAATGCACCAGATGTAACTCGGAACGCTCGGTCTGGAGCACCGGTGGCATTCGTTACGGAGCCGCATCTTACGGCAAAAGAATCGCTGCTCATTGCTCAACGTGCCAGGCTGTGGTCGCGGCTCGAGTCTACTACCAGGACTCACCGCTTGATCAATCGTCATCTGAGAAATGCACACCTTAAGCTTGAGCTTGCTCCGGTTCAAAATACTCGGTTGAATTCGGTTTCACACCACACACTGCCCCACGGGCCGTCTTTGACCAATTCGCGACTGTAGCTGCCCTTGGGGTCGCCGATGATGCATGCAACAGGCTCCCCATCCTTTGTGATGGCTACTGAATTTCCATCCCCAGCCCAGATGAACTCCCATTCATGGTTTTCCGGTGACTCGCAAATCGCCGTGTCACTCGCATAGCCAATTGCTGCAGGAGGCGGACCACCGCGGTAGGCTTTGACCTCCTCTTTTGATATCGCGGGTACGCGATTGTGCACCCATGCATCTGCGGATGGTTTCTCGGTATTGGGCTTGGTGAGGTAAAGCCATGCCGAGGTGCCATCGTCGTGAAGGATGGCATGTCTCTGGGACAATGGGTGCTGTGCGTCCATGAAGAAACCAGTATTGGAAGGTACGTCGTTCACGGTCTCACCTACTTTTGGTAGTTGATTATTTACGTTGTATCCGGACATGCAACAGCACACCAATTGCACGTAGCACGTAGATCGCGAAAGCAACATTTTGGGCAAGTCACCTGAAGTCGTCTCCCGCGTGAGTTGGGGTCGTTCCTGCTCCAATGGACTGATAAGGCCATTGAATCGCGGTTAATTCTCTGAGCTATTGCCAATGGCTCGATCAAAACGAGCGGGCGAAGCGGGGTTGATTTACCACGCGATGAACCGTGGAAATCGACTCGCAGATTTATTTTACAAACCAGCGGACTGCGAGGTGTTCCTGCGACTGCTCGGGGAAGGATTGGAGAAGTACCCGCTTGAGTTGTTCACATTTACTTTGATGCGAAACCCAAGGCATCTTGTCCTTCGGCCAGCAATAGATGGGGTGTTGGCTCGGTTGTTGTCACAGAACCGGAGGTTTGGCGAGTTAAAGAACCCGAAGATTTACGATTCCCGAACGGCCTGGACGATATCACCAAGGCGATCCAGCTTTACTCCCAGCAAGTTTTTTGCGTACCGCCCCGCCCCGTGATTCTCTGCCCTGGGCTGTTTTGGGGATCTTGGTTAGATTTTGGGCATGAATACACCAATCCAACTTGCCGTTCACGGCGCCGCGGGCCGTATGGGCCGTCGCGTTGTCGCTCTTGCCGCCGAAGACTCCGCCTTCAAGGTCGCTGCCGCGATCGATCACCCTTCCAGTCGACTGATTGGCCAGGATGCTGGTGATCTTGCTGGCGTTTCGCATCAGGGTGTCGCACTGTCCGGCGATTGGCCATCGACCGCGGATGTCGTTATCGACTTTTCGCTGCCAACTGCGGTCGCTGGATGTGTGCAAGCTTGTCTTGATCGCAAGATTCCGCTGGTTGTGGCGACCACTGGTTTGGATGACTCGCAAAAGCAATTGCTGCATGATGCTTCCAAGACGATTCCAATCGTTTGGGCGCCGAGCATGTCGTTGGCAGTGAACTTGACCATGAAGTTGGCTCAGCAGGTTGCCAGTAAACTGCATGACGTCAGCGGCGGCATCGACATTGAGATTCTTGAACGCCATCATCGCTTTAAAGCTGATGCGCCAAGCGGAACTGCGTTGAAGTTCGGTGAGCTCATTGCCGACATGTTGCCTGGCGAAATCAAGCACGTTCACGGTCGCGAGGGACACACGGGCGAACGAACTCGCAACGAGATTGGTTACCACGCGATACGTGTTGGAGATAACCCAGGCGAGCATACCATCGTGTTTGGTATGCTCGGCGAGCGGATCGAGTTGAATGTCGCCGCAAGTAACCGGGATTGTTACGCAACGGGTGCCTTGTCTGCCGCCAAGTTTGTTCTCAAGCAACCTGCCGGGATGTACAACATGTTTGACGTGCTGGGTTTGTCGTGATCTCCAACTGTCGATAGACCAGAATGGCCAAGTGTGACGAAGGGTATCCGTGCGAAGTTTGTGGCGAGGATGTGGAGAGCATTGTCGAGAGTGATCTGTATTTGCGTTTCGTGATCGGTGAACTTGACCCCGAAGTGTTGCATACGGCGCTGGAGCGTCATTTGCGGTGCAATCCGACGCTGTCCCAGTTCATTGTCCATGAGCAATTTGAGCCAGTGACGGTGCTTGGGCCATTCGGTGCTGCGGAACTGGATCCGGACTTTGTGGCTGGGCGAGTGCAACTGGTAACGCGAGGTTATGAGCGTTTGCTCGAAATTGCTGGAGCCGACGATACGTCTCGCGACGTCACGGCATACCCGCTTCCTGAAATAATCGAGAAATATCGACAAGGGTAGCGCTGCGTACATCGCGTTCGAAGGCTCTAGCTTTCTGATAGACTTTGGCAGCGAGTATCACACCCAAACGCGAGACGGAACGTCGTGGCAAGCAATCTTCTAAAACGCGGCTTCTTGAGCCTTATCGCCACACAGTTTTTTGGCGCGATGAATGACAATGTCTTTAAGGGCATTCTGACATTCATGGTGATTGATGGAGCCTGGGCGGGAACTCTCGGAGCTGGTGGCCAGGGGCTCGTTGGGATTTGTTTTACCGTTCCCTTTATTCTGCTTTCTGGTTTCGCTGGTCAGGTAGCTGACAAGCATTCGAAACGCTCGGTCACCAAGTGGGTCAAGATTGCGGAAGTCCCCATCGCGATCGTTGCTGGGGTTGGTTTCTATGTCGGTAACTTGTGGATCACGTTGTTTGCGCTCATTGCGATGACGTGCCAAAGTTCATTTTTTGGTCCGGCAAAGTACGGGATGATTCCTGAGCTGGTTCCGGAGTCGGACCTCAGTCGAGCGAACGGAAGTATCAACATGATGACCAATCTTTCTGTGATTGTCGGGACGCTAACGGCTGGTTTTGCCAGCGACCTCTACAACCCGCTAGCTGATGGCGATGGTCTGCTGTGGATGCCCGGGCTTGTGATGGTCTTGCTGGCCGTGTTGGGCCTTGTCGCTTCGCTGGCTATGCAGCCGCTGGCGGCTGGCGACCGAGACTTGAAATACAACTTCAATCCGCTCTCGACGTACATCGAAACCATTCGTGAGATGTCCAAGACACGTTTGCTAACGGTGATGATGGCGTGGGGTTATTTCTATTTACTTGCCGGCATCGCACTGTTCATCGTGCCGGAGTACACGGTTGTCCTTGGCATCAATCGTGCGGAGGCGAGTGTGTTGATGGGGGTGTTGGGGATCGCGATCGGGATCGGATGTGCGGTTGCCGGATTGATTTCAGGCCACCGTATCGAGCCGCGGCTGATTCCGATTGGCGCTGCTGGGCTGATCGTCTTCTTCGCTCTATTGGCCGCTGTGCCTCCATCGCTGCCAGACATGGCACCCATGGTGCGAGTGGCGCTGAGTAACGTCTCGTTCTTCATACTCGGTGCTGGATTCTTCGCCGGGTTCTACATCATTCCGCTGCAGTCATTGCTTCAAAAGATGTCCCCCGACGATGGTCGCGGCCGTTTTCTCGGCACAGCCAACGCGGTCTCGTTCGCGTTCATGACGTTCGCCGCACTGATCTACTGGGCCATTCGCCCCTACTTCGGCAACCAGCCGCAAGCGATCTTCTACGTCAGCAGCATCCTGATGGCCGCCGGAGCTGCCTTCTTCCTCTGGAAACTCCGAGGAACCGGCATCTTGATTGGTTCTCAACTAGCAGTGGACGAAACGACCGAAGTTACTTCATGATCCCGATCAGTTAGACTAAGACTCTCCGTTGCGTCTGCAAACGTCCGTATTCAAAAGGGACGCTGAAACGCAGAACATCGCTGGCTGAAGTCAGCGTCGAGTGCGCATTCCAACAAAGGAGATTCAGAAACGCCGTGATTTACGGGGTTACGTTGCCAAGGTAGGAGAACTTTCATTTTTGATGCTCATGCTTTGGGGTTCCCATTGCCAGCCATCGTAGGCCTCAGTTCGACGAAATTCTGCGAGCTCCGACATGGCGCTGTCCCACTGATCGGGCACCACTTGGCTACGCACTTGCAGCATCGACTCCGCGTGCTCGATCTTCCAAAACATCGCATTGCTTTTCAGACGTAAGTTGATCACGCCTCGGATTCCACTTTCGATCGCACCACTACCGCACGGAAGCCCCAGTTGGCGGAATCTCACATAGCTTAAGTGCCCCGCTTCCCCGTGACGACGAAGATACGAGATCTCCGTTGCCAATTCAGCGATCGGCTTCTCGTGGTCTTGCAACTCAACCAGCGATTCAACCACTTGTTGCCATTGCCCGTTTCGTAACTGGCTACGGAGTTGTCGATACAGTGGATTGCGTGCCTCACGATCCAGACCCAGTGCAGTCAGTGCCTGGGACACATGATGCACCGCATGGCAGCAGTCAAGCACGCGATAGGTTGCCACTTTCCGCAAACCTGCCAGTTCAATGATGCGGTCGATCCGATCCCAAATCCATGGAGCACCGTCGGCAACAAACGTCACGCTTAGAGCCTCAGCAGCGCCCAGTCGATGAAGGTGCATCGCCACGACTT
>JBGTAI010000267.1:0-9615 GCA_041749955.1 Pirellulaceae bacterium
GAACTACGCCGACTTTCAGGCAGCGATTGACACCTGCCTCGACGAACTCAGTACCACTCATAAACCTGCGATCGCGTCCTTGCTGACCCTCAATTTCCAGACATTCCAGAATGTGCCATTGCTATCCGAGTGAGGTATAAGACCGTTTGCCAACGAGTTCCGGTTGTACAATATCGCACGGTGAGTAAAGACATGGGCAGCTACCAGTGCGTAACAGAGCAAGTAGCTCCGGCCAGTTCCTGTGGCGGATGCGGCAGCGCGTGCGGCGGATGCAGCAATGGCTGTGGCTCGGCATGTGGCAGCTCGTGCGGATCAGCTTGTGGCGGATCAGCTTGTGGTGGCGGATATTCACAAACGATTAGCAAGAAGGTATGGGTTCCTAACATTGTTAGCGAGCAAATCCCTTACACGAGCTACACGACTCAGCAGATTCAGCAACCTTACACGTACACCGTAACCAAGAATCGCTGCGAAACACGTACTCGCAGCGTTCCTGTGACTCGTTACAACACCGAGACTCGCACGCGAATGGTATCGGTCAACAAGTACCGCACCGAAACACAGAGCCGCAGCGTGCCTGTGACTCGGACTCGCATGGAAACTCGTAGCCGTCAAGTGCCAATTCAAAAGTGCCGTCAAGAACAACGCACGCAAGACTACCAAGTCACCAGGATGCGTACTGAGCAACGTACTCGCACCGAGTCGCGTACAAGCTACAACACCGAGGCTCGCACTCGCAGCAAGCAAGTTTGTAGTATGGCCAGCGAAACCCGCACTCGCATGGTTCCTCAAACCACGATGACCACTGAAACGCGTCAACGCACGGTCACCGACATGGTGCCACAAGAGAAGACGCGTGAATACACGGTCACCGAGTACGATCAAGTTCAAGAGGAAGTGCCTTACACCGTTACCGTGATGGACCAAGTTCCTGAAACCAAAACGGAAAGCTACACCGTTTGCGTTCCAACTCAGGTGCAAAAGGAAGTCAACGTTTGCCGAACCATCATGGTTGCACAGACTGTCGAAGTTCCTGTCGCGTCGGGTTGCTCGGCTGGTACCGCCAGCTCATGCGGCGGGTGCAACACCGGCTGCGGTCAAGCGGCTCCTGTCGTGAGCAATTGCAGCGGAGGTTGCAACTAGTCGACTTGTCGCGTTAGCAGAACGCGAGAAATTCTTAACACCACGAAGACGTCCGTTTGGTAAGCCGAACGGGCGTCTTTTTCTTGGCCAGGCGTGAGAATGAATCCTATTCCAGCTCTCCAGCTTCGTAATCAGATACAATCCGTGCCTTGAAGACGCTTAATTGCACCTCACCAAAATGCACGGCGGAACGTCATGAATCTTAGACACTACATTCTAGTGGCTTGCCTTAGCGGTGCGTCGTTGGGGTTGGCTCAAGCGGTACCGGACACATCAAAAGCACAACGGTGTGAAGTGATTCCGATCGCAGATCACCAAGTGAGCTTTCAACTTGATGGCGCTGAAAAGTTTCGCTGGAACTTTGGTGATGCATATCCACGCCCTTTCTTCTATCCGTTTCTTGGTCCGTCTGGCGCGATGCTGACTCGCATGGGACATCCGGGAGCACCCGACCACGATCACCATCAATCCATCTGGTTCGCCAACAACAAAGTCAACGGACTCGACTTTTGGGGGAACAGCAAGCACACCACAATTCGCCAACGACAATGGTTCGCGTACGAAGATGGCGACGACGAAGCCATCATGGCATGTGTGTTGGATTGGATGGATCCGGAAGGCAAAGCGATCATGCAACAGGAATTAGTCGCGGCGATCGTTCCGATGGATGATGGCGAACACGCGTTGGAAATCCAATTCACTGCTAGCCCGACGGGATCTCAATCACAAGTTGAACTCGAGAAGACGAACTTCGCTTTTCTCGCGGTTCGTGTCGCCAAAACCATCTCCGCCCGCTTCGGCCGCGGCGTACTGAGTAACAGCGAGGGACAAATTGGCGAGAAAGAAATCTTCGCCAAGTCTGCGCGGTGGATGGACTACAGCGGCCCCGTTGCCGTTGGTGAAGGACCGACTCGGACTTCAACTATCGAAGGCATCACGTTCTTTGATCACCCGAGCAACCGCAGTTACCCAACGCCGTGGCACGTGAGAGATGACGGCTGGATGGGCGCGGCAGTCAACTTGGAGCAAGGCATGACGCTGGATAAAAACACCGCGTTGACGCTTCGTTACTTACTCCACGCCCATCGTGGAGCGTACGATCAAGACAAAGCCACCGTCGTGCATCAGGAATTCGCCAAGTGTCCTGGATTTGCTGTGAGCAAAGGCACGAAACAGAACTACCAATACGAAGTCAAACGTGAGCCAGTGCAACCTTAAGCCGGACGCCTCGCCCTGAGAAATTCGCCTTGTCCAATGAGAAAAAAGTTGCGTCCAAGCCCAGGGCAATCAGTTTTTCAAACTGCGAAACGTAGCACCTTTTGCTGAGTCTGGTGCGTGCAAGCACGGCACTCTACAAAAGACAACGGCCCAATTTGAAAAAGCGAGTTGCACTGCATTCAAGGCTCAACGCAACTTGCTTCAGACGCCTGCGACGAAGAAGAACAACGAAAACTTCCTACGTCAATCGACTAGTACCCTAGCGCGGCACCGTCTTTGCGTGCTTCCGTGGCTCCTTCGAGGACGCCGCGTTCCCAGTCGATGCGAATCGCTTGATAGCCGCCGAAGCTGCCTCCGGTACTCAGGTTATGGCCCTTCGCTTCCAACGCCTTGACGGTTGCCTCTGGGATACCCGATTCGGTGAGCACGGTTCCGCCGCCCGCTTCCTCCGCAACTCCAGTCGGCGTCGCGCTGCCGTCATGCCGAACGCGAGCGGCATCACCTGCCATTTGGATATTCATGCCGAAGTCGAGCCAGTTGATAATGACTTGCGCGTGACCTTGCGGTTGCATGTCGCCACCCATGACGCCGAAGACCAACTCGGGGCGTCCGTTCTTGGTCGCCATCGCAGGAATGATGGTATGGAAGGGCCGTTTGCCTGGAGCGATACAATTGCGATGCCCTTCTTCCAATGAGAATAACGCACCACGATTCTGTAACGCGAAGCCAAGCTCACCAGGTACCAGCTGGCTGCCAAAGCCGTAGTAATTACTTTGAATGAGCGAGCAGGAATTGCGATCCTTGTCGACGACACAGAGATAGATCGTATCGCCATGAACCAATTTCGGATCGCCCGCTGGAACGTCCACGAGAGCCTTGCTCGGATCAAACTGTTTGAGTCGCTCAAGTGCGTAGGGTTTCGAAATCAGCTCTTTGACAGGAACATCCGCCATCGACATGTCTGCATAAAACTTGGCACGATCTGCGAAGGCTAGTTTCTTAGCTTCCACAAACAAGTGCACATACTCCGGTGATCCCCAGCCCATTTTTGCTACGTCATGGGGCTCGATCAAGTTGAGGATCTGAAGAGCCGCGATGCCTTGGCCATTGGGGGGCAATTCCCAGATGTCATAGCCACGGTAGTTTGTACTCACAGGCTCCACCCACTCGTTCGTATGCGATTGGAGATCCGTGTAACGCAACAAACCGTCCTCTCGTGACTGGCTATATCGATCGATTTCGCGTGCGATCTCGCCGTGATAAAAAACGTCAGCACCTAGCTCCGCAATCAGGCGATACGTTCTCGCCAGCCGAGGGTTGCGAAACACTTGACCTTCAACGGGCGATTTCCCATCGATCAAGAACGTCAATGACGCCTCAGGAGTTTCCTTCAGGCGATCCTCGGCGGATTTCCAATACCCCGCGATGACTGGTGCAACAGGGAAACCGTCTTCGGCCAACCGAATCGCTGGTTCGAACAAATCCTTCCACGGAAGCTTTCCCTGCTTCGCATGCAAGTCTTTCCAACCCGCAACGCAACCCGGAACCGACCAAGACAACGCTCCGTCAATTGGAATCTGGGTCAACTCGCGCCGTTTCATTTCCGCTAGCGTTGCAAGTTGTGGCGCACGTCCGCTTGCGTTCAACCCAATCAACTTGCCGTCCGCGGGTGACCAACACATCGCAAACAGATCCCCGCCGATCCCACAGCTCATGGGTTCAACAACACCCATGACTGCATTCGCGGCAATCGCAGCATCCACCGCCGAACCGCCCGCGCGCAGGATATCCACGGCGGCCTGTGTCGATCGCAAATCGCTCGTCGCAGCCATGCCATTGACGGCATAAGTCACGCTGCGAGATTGCTTCGCGTTGCCAGCACGATCATAGGTGCCGATCGTCGTGGCAGTCTCTGCCTGAACCGTTTCCACAAATGGAACCATTGCTCCCAAGACAAGGAGTGCCGCGAGTACCGAGAAACGATGCATGAGTCCGCTTTCACTGAGAGTCAACCAACAACGAAATGTCATTGTATGTCAACTCTGCTGCGGCGGTGTACGGTCGGGCCGTCAAGAGCGACAACCGCGTTAACAACTACCAGATTCTAAGCACACTGAGGAGATTGTGGTGTTGATCAGTCCACAGGGGCGCTTCGGCGAGTTGCTTTGCTGTGGCCGGCTTGCCGATTGCCAACGCCTCGCTCGCAAAGATTTCATGATTGGGAGCGGCCACGATCATCCAGTTTGCTTTGTTGGCACCCGCGTCGTCGTTCGCTTCAGTACACATCAGACGGCTTTCCAAGCCCGCGTTGTGACTGAGTCGGTGAACAAGTGGCGCCAGGTCGAGGTGCGTATTGGAAACATGGAAAGCTAACACGCCGC
Source organism: Pirellulaceae bacterium (assembly GCA_041749955.1). GTDB lineage: Bacteria > Planctomycetota > Planctomycetia > Pirellulales > Pirellulaceae > JBBSJZ01. Next base: position 4,743 of record JBGTAI010000267.1, read on the forward strand.
CGTCAGCGAGTCGGGATTGATACAACTCAAACGCTTCGCTAGTGAGCATGTGTGCTGGGATCGCATCGCTGCTAAACGCATCCAAAACAAGCAAGTCAAACTTCTTGTCCTGCATTCGCTCCAGTACCAATCGGCCATCGCCAAGATGCACGTTCACTGGGCATGGGCACTCCTTCAGAAACGTAAAGTGCTGACGTGCGATGTCTACGACCGCGGGGTTGATCTCGACAGCATCAAACTCGTCTTCGGCGCGACCATAGCACGCCAAGACTCCGCAACCCAACCCGATCACACCGACACGAAGCGATGGATGATCTTTTTGCAATTCGAGAATCGTCAGCCCAACGCCGCTTCCTCGATGGTAATAGGTCGTTGGTGTCCGTGAGCGTTCACCTTGGAACTGCATTCCATGGATTGTCGTGCCGTGAACGAGTCGCAAGCCACCATCAACTTCAATGACGCGCAAGACGCCGAAGAAGTTGCGTTCGGAAGCAACAGTCGCCTTATCGACCTGCCATGCTAAGCAAATCGTCGGCACGATGATCATCAAGCCAGCGACATAGCGGAGCCGGTACGCGGCTGACCAATCATACTCAGTCGTTTTCCAACCACGGCAAGCCATGAACAGTACGAGCGTCATCACTTGAACAGCGATCAGCGAGAAGGGCAATTCAGCGAAGCTGTTGAACAATAGCGGGCACACGACCGCGACCAACATTCCGCCGAGGGCGCCGCCTAGTGAAAGCAATGCATAGTACTGGGTCAATCGATCGGCTCGCGGTTTTAATCTTGCGACTTCACCGTGGCACATCAAGCAAACACCGAGCAAGACCATCATGAAGCTCGACACCACCAACACCAATTGCATGTTGAGCGGAAGCGATCCGCGTAGCTGGATGACTGCGATCGCCGCAATCGTGACGGTTGCAATCAGCTTGGGTCGGTACCACTGGGGCGAATCAAAACACACGATGAAGCTGATGAGATAAAGACTCAGCGGCAGCACCCACAGAAACGGCACGACAGCAACGTCTTGGCAAACGTGATTGGTCACGATCAACAGCATCGATGACGCAAACGCAGGCAACGTGACCCAGGCCGCAATCGTTGACCACGTTGGCGTGCTGTTGGCTACGAGTGAGTCCGTCTTGTGGTCGAGGATTGGTTCAGCGGTTGGTGCTGCTACACGGAACAGACTGATCGCGACAAAGCCTTGAACCAGTACAAACAGGCAAAACATCAGCGACCAGACAACGCTTTGGTCAGTCACCGAGAGCACCGGTTCGAAGATGAACGGATAACTCAACAAAGCGAACAATGAGCCTGCGTTGGACAACGCATAGAGTCGATAAACGCGATCGCTGTTGTCTTGATAGCTGAACCACGCTTGAATCAGCGGCCCGGTGCTCGACAGCACAAAGTAGGGCAATCCGACGTGAGCGGCCAGCAGCCACATCAAATACAAAGTCGGCGATTCGTCACCAGCAGGTTTCCACGCATCACTCGGTTCAATCGGCAGCATCAATGCTGCGCTTCCCAGCAGCAACAAATGCAATGAACCTTGGATCGCAGGACGAAACAGAGTTCTCAACAAGTGCGCATAGAGATAACCGCCGAACAACAGCAGTTGAAAAAACAGCATGCACGTGGTCCACACTGCGGGCGTGCCACCGAACCACGGAAGCACACATTTGCTGATCACCGGTTGAACTTGAAAAACCAGAAATGCGCCCAACAATGTTGTGGCCGCAAAGCTAAAAATTGATCGTTCTGGGCGTGTACCAGCCATCTCGTTCCCCGTGCAAATGTTCACTCACATCGCGCAGGGCGTGCCAGCACATCCCAGTCAGCGACTGGGAAACTTTAGCCCACAAACTTTAACCATGAAGCAAACTCTTCCAAAGTTTCCGGTTGTTCGCAATGTACCAAATGCATGGACGGCAAGAATGCGCACTATTATCGCCTAGTCAACACCACGACAGGCGTGCGATACGAATCAAGTCAACAGTTCGATAAAATCGCCGACGGAGGACATCACTGAGTCAACGTCCGATTGGTATTGGAGCGAAGCGTCCGTCGAATCGTGTATCGATGTCAATTGGGTTGGCTGTTGGTCACTTGTGGCGCCGAATAAAACCGTTTTGGCTGCAAGGGGCAAGGCAGATTCCAGGGTCTCGATGGGTGCGTCGTTGGTTTCAAGTTGTGACGCATTGACTGCCCGTGGGATCATCTCCTCACCGTGCACGAGCGATAGAGCGCTTTGACGATTCAATTTATAGATGACCTCCAAAGCGTCTTGTGCGGAAACGCGTCCGTCGCGATTGACATCCAGATAAGCGAGATTTTCGGACACGGGATTTCCGGAACCTTGCTCACCTTCGGCGGCACTCATGATGTTCATCTGATTGATGATTTGTAACGCATCAAGCGCCGTCGTTTGACCGTCCGCGGAAACGTCCGTTGGTTCAAGAATGTTGGTCGGGGCATGAGCAAGTGCACTGCTGCCTGCGGACGAACGCACCGTGTAGAGTTGTTCCGTTGCCTGGGAACCAAACAGAATGGCGTAAATTTTTCCAGCCTCGACGTTTGCGGTCGTCAACCCTTGGCTGACGAAGCTAATATCACCGAGATCGCCATCAAGAATCCGGATGGACTCCACGCCCGACACCGATCCAATTGGAAAGACGGTGACTGTCGAGGAGGTTACCGCTTGGAAGATGATAGCGGTTGGGAGACTGTTGGCGGGGATTGCATGTGGACGTGCAACAAGGCTTGGGGTAATGATTCGTGACTCGACGGATTCATCATCGAGAATCGAAAGGGTGTGCGAGACTAAGGTGCCTAGCGTTGCGCCCGACGGTTGATCGAGTGAAACGATCACTTGTTCCGTTCCTTCTCGGATCACGTCATTGATTGGCGTGACTGTAATGTTCGCTTCGGTTTGACCAGCCGCAAATACAAGCGGGCTAGCGTTGATCGAATAGTCACTGTTTCTTGACGCTGTACCACCAACAGTGAACGGAATAGAAACCTCCTGATTGGAAGCTCGCGAAAGTCGAACAGTGATCGTCACCGACTGACCGGCTTCACTCACAGATTGACTCGCTGTAGAGAAATTCACGACTGGACCGGTGTCGTCATTGGTGATTGTGCCAGTCGCAGTCGCAGGTGTCCCAACGTCATATGCGGCGGCATCAGTCACCGTAAGAATAATGGTTTCGTTAGGCTCAATGGTCGTGTCATCGGTCGGGTTCACGCTCACTGTTACTGAAGCTTGACCCGCCGGAATCGTCACGGTTCCCGAGAGCGCCGTAAAGTCAGTTCCAGATGTTGCTGTGCCGGTGACTGTGTATGTGACTGCGAGAGCGGCAGTGGTCGCGCCTGTTCGAGTGAACGTATACACGAGCGCGCCGGTGCCGTCTTCATTCACGGCCGCCGGAGCAACTGCAACGGACACAGTCGGCGTTACAACGGCCGTATCATCGTTGGTGATCGTCCCAGTGGCTGTCGCAGGTGTGCCAACGTCGTACGTAGCCGCATCAGTCACCGTGAGAATGATCGTCTCGTTGGGCTCAACGGTCGTATCGTCGGTCGGGTTGACACTCACTGTTACTGAAGCTTGACCCGCGGGAATCGTCACGGTTCCCGAGAGCGCCGTGAAGTCGGTTCCAGATGTTGCTGTGCCGCTGACCGTGTATGTGACCGCAAGAGCGGCAGTGGTCGCGCCCGTTCGTGTGAACGTATACACGAGCGCGCCGGTGCCGTCTTCGTTTACGGCCGCAGGAGCAACTGCGACTGAAACGGTGGGCGTTCCAGCGGTTGCATCATCATTGGTGATTGTGCCTGTCGCAGCCGCGGGCGTTCCAACGTCGTATGCAGCCGCATCAGTGACAGTGAGAATGATCGTTTCATTGGGCTCAACGGTTGTGTCGTCGGTGGGGTTGACGCTCACTGTCGCAGACGCTTGACCCGCGGGAATCGTCACGGTTCCCGAGAGCGCCGTGAAGTCGGTTCCCGATGTTGCTGTGCCGCTGACCGTGTACGTCACCGCAAGTGCGTTGGTGGTTGCGCCCGTTCGAGTGAATGTGTAGACGAGCGCGCCGGTGCCGTCTTCGTTGACACTTGCGGGAGCGACTGCGACCGAAACTTCGGGAACTGCGGCAACCGTGGTGGTGAGTGCCAAGGGCGCACCGACAGAACGCTGCATGAAGTCGCTGTCACCGTCGCCAAGGACCAAGTTTATCGAAGTCGCTTCAGTGATCGTCGCGGCCAAGGTGAGCAAGACCGCTGGGGCCGTGGTCGCCTTTCTCGGGAAGTTTTCTTCCTCGGTGTCAGCGATCCACTGGAAATCCATGCGGCGATCGGTGGTCGGGTCATTGTCAGCACCACCGTTGGTCGCTGAATCCGTGCGAATCCGAGTCAGTCCGTTCCGCAGCGTGCCATTGGTCGGAGCGGCAAACACCATGGACGCAGCGGCATCTGGCGTCAGCTTAGTGCTGTCAAAAAAGAGCGAGAATGTAATGCCCTGGGAATCCAGATTCGTCGGTAGGTTATTCACATCGACGGTCTGGTACTCGACCGTGATCGTCTGGGATGTTCCACCGCCGGATGACTTCAACGTCAAGACTTGAGCTGGCCCCATGACCTCTTCGCCCTCGCCCACCAGCGCTGAAGCTGGAGACAACGGCGTCGCTTGAACGAACAGTCCTTCGAGTCGCGATACCACATCCGCACCATTTCGCAGTGCAGCACTTGGAATGAAATTGCCTTCCACGAATTCTTCGGCGGAGTAGTCAAGCGCGGACAACTGAACCAAGCGAGTATCGGTCAACGAGTTGATCGAACTGTCACCATCAATGTCGAGCGAATCGGC
>JBGTAI010000268.1:0-52103 GCA_041749955.1 Pirellulaceae bacterium
CTGACTGGTCGCCGGATCGGTGAACTGACTGAATTGCAAAGTGAAATCGCTGCGTGGGCCAAACGCACCAACGAAAAGCAACGCGGCGTCGACTGGCAATTCAAGATCGACGACGCTCGCACAAAGCTAAAGCGTCTCTACCCCCAAATTAAGACTGGATGACGCACTACCGTTGTCCGCCGCAGATCACTCATGGCTTTACCGGAGCACTTGATTCCCGTAGTCAAACGCATTGAGGCGTTGCCTGTTTCTGCTCCACCGTCACCGTGGCGTCTCACTGTGCAATCTGGCATTGGCGGGCTAACCGACGTCGGCTTCGGCCCCGACACCGAATTGCTGCTCGTCGTCTCATCGCAAGGCCGTGGCGTCTTTGACTGCACAACCGGTGAACGCGTTGCCCGCGATGGTGACGTTGAAACAGACTTCCATGATGCGTCGCGTATGCTGGCCGATGGAATCGGCCCACTAAACGGCATCTCTGTTCCTATGGCTGGCCTCAATGGCGGTGGCCTGTCCGGCGGTACTTCGGACGGCTGGACTGTCGATGACTTTACACTCGAATGGCCGCACCACACATTGCTTCTCAATGGCCCGTTTTCATGGCCATACAACATCAATGGCCAACTCTGGAAACTGGGCGCCGAATCGGAGTTGCGAGCTTTTGGTTTTTCCACCACCGGGCTTTCGTTGGTCATCGCCACAAGCAGTGATGTGATCGCATGGTCTCGCCCCAGCGCGTAGCGGCGGACAACATGGTTTTTACGCTAGGCCTTCGGCACACCTTCGTTGGTAGGCAACGGGCGCTGGCATTGGTACAATCTTTTCTGATTCAAACTCCACCGCTTCGGTAACGCCGGTGTCGTAAAAACCTTCCGTTGGGCGACCTAAGCTGGTATAATAGCCACATGAATACTACAGACTTTCGCGACATGCCCGTCGCTGACAAACTTCGACTCGTAACACAGCTTTGGGACGAAATCGCTTCATCATCCGAGCCGATCGTGGTACCGCCGGAAGTGATCCGCGAGGCTTCTCGCCGATCCGCAGAGATAGCAGCAGACCCTACGCTCGCAATTGATGATGACGAACTCTGGCGTCGGGTTGATGGCTAAGAAACGTCGCTACCATCCTCTTGTCGCAAATGACCTTTCGTCTGCGACTGAGTACTATGACGGAATCTCTGGCGAGTTGGGGAACCGCTTTCGCGATTCTGTTCGCAATCGACTACGTGCTGTCTCTGCTCGGCCTGAATCATTTGCAATCATCCACGATCAAATGCGGGCCGCGTTGGTCGATCGCTTCCCATACGTTTTGATCTTTGAGGACCAGGCCGACTCTGTCGCGATACTCGGCATTTTCCATGCTGCGTCCGACCAGCAAGGTTGGTTCACACGGTCTTACTAACGCGGTCGGTCGCCTAACATAGTTTTTACGCTTGGCCTTCGGCACACCTTCCATCTTTGTTAACGCTGGCTGGCCTGGTACAATCTTTCGTAGTTCAGGCATCACTCGCTTTGTTCAGGGCGGTGTTGCAAAAACCTTCCGTTGGGCGACCCTCGCTGACCGATGCGCGAAGCTGATTCTCCACAACCAGACGCTCGTTCCCGTCGCAGATGGTTGACGTTCAGCATCCGCACGCAGCTTATTGCCATGCTGATTGTGGCTGGACTTTTCGCGTGGCTTGGGAAACAGGTCATTCGGAGTCGCACCGAAAGGCCCGTTGTCGCGAAAATCCAAGCAGCAGGGGGCAACGCGTACTACGACAACCAACTCGGCTTTGGCTTCGTTGACCCATCCAAGCCGCCATCGGGCGCAAAGGTTGTTCGTGCCGTCCTTGGAGACGATATCTACGCGACGGTTAACGTCGTCTTTTTCAATAATCCCGCATCCGACCGCGACATCAAAGACCTGCACCGACTTGAAAATCTGCTTGATGTGTCGATACGCGGCGCTGAGATCACGGATGAATGCATTGACGACTTGCTGCGTGTCCGCAAGCTCCGTAGTTTGAATCTATCTGACACGTCAATCAGCCCCGACGGACTCGCTCAATTATCCGCTTCACCGACACTTCAGCACCTCACTCTCTACGGCGCAAGGGTGAGCGATGCTCACCTACAGACGCTGCCCTCTTTCCCCAACCTTCAGTATCTGCAAATTATTCGCTCTTCGGTCACCGATGCTGGCATCAAACCCTTGGGGTCGATCAAACGTCTTCGACAACTCGACATATTCACGGCTAACGCCGTGACTGATGATGGTTTTCAATCACTGGAGAACCTCACGAACCTTGAGCAACTCAAGATTCTACAGACTTCGATTACCGATAAATCTCTTCCAGCGATCTCGAAAATGTCATCTCTGCGATCGCTCCAACTTGATGGTCACGCGATCTCGGATGATGGCTTTCGCCATCTAGAATCATTAACTGGTCTTGAATGGCTTCGCATGCGTGATACAAAGATCGGCAATAACGCTATCGGTATCGTTTCAAAGATGCTAAACCTCAAGTACTTGAATCTTGCTGGAACACTCGTGACAGATGATGGCATGCCCCACCTCGGATCAATGCAGCATCTGGAACGCTTGGAGATACAACAAACTGCCGTCACGGATGACGGACTGCAACAACTCGCATCGCTGCAATCGCTCGTTGCGCTCGACGTTGAAATCGAAAATGCCATCACTCTCGATGGCGTCGACGAATTGAAATCACAATTACCCAATTGCGTTATCGAATGCTGGGACTTGGAACCGGATGGCTCTGGCGTCCTGGCCGAAACCCGATAGCACCGGGTCGCCTAACATGGTTTTTACGCTAGGCCTTCGGCACACCTTCCATCTTTGTCAACGCTGGCTGGCCTTGGTACAATTTCTCGTAGTTCCGGCATCGCTCGCTTCGTTCAGGGCGGTGTCGTAAAAGCCTTCCGTTGTGTGCCCTCAGGCGAAAATTGCAATGAGCATCGACTTATCTGATCTTCGCAACCTTCTTGTATTCGAGGAGTTACGCATCGTCGAGGCACTCTGGGGCCTTGACGGAGAGGGCCAGCCCTCTTTTCGGACCTGCTCTCAGCTATGTACTCGCTTGATGGGGCCAGCTCGCAAATCCCGCTTCCGCAAAAACTCTCAATTCGCGTTGGCCGCCGAATAGCCGAATGAGCCAATTGTCCTATGACTGAAATTTCTGTCGCCGATCTAGCCTTGCCCGAACACGCACATGCCGTCATGGCGTTACTGGATACATACGCCAAGGACATCATGGGTGGCGGTAACGAATTATCGGTCTACACAAAAACAAATCTCATCACTGAGCTTCGACGGCGACCCGATTGTTGTGTCATCTTGGCGTGGAAGAACGAGGAACCAGCGGGGCTCGCAATCTGCTTCGAAGGCTTCTCAACGTTCGCGTGCAAACCAACGCTCAATATCCACGACTTTGTGGTTGCTCCGAAATTTCGCGGCCAAGGCTTGTCCGTGGCGATGCTCGAGGAAATCGAATCCGTCGCCGTGGAACGAAAGTGCTGTAAACTCACTCTCGAAGTGCTGGAGGGCAATCACATCGCACAGCGCATCTACAGGAAGTTTGGTTTCGCCGCCTACGAACTGGATCCGAAAATGGGCCAGGCTATGTTCTTTGAGAAGAAGCTCAACGACGAGAAGGACTTCGCAAGGTGAGTTGTTTTGAGAATCTACAACTTCAACGATTCTCTCAGAAAGCGAGCGGCACGGTTGAAGATTGACGTTGAATCGACTTGGATTATTGCTCGAGCGACAAGTCGAACGGGAAGTCCATCACCCGTTGAGTCGAGCTCGACGCGAACCAAGTAGCGAGGCAACGGCCGCGTGTCATTCACTGGCGCCGTGTTCCGTGCTTCAAAGCTCGAGATCTGGTCGGCCACGCGATCAACGGGCGAGTCTGCTACCGCCGAAACCGTGCCAGTAATTGATCCTCCCGGCCAGCCTTCAACGAGCAAGCTGACTTCCTGTCCAATCCGCACGAGCTCAACGTCGTGTTCTCGCACCAACACCATGGCTTCGCGTCGAGTCGGATCTCCGATAACGCAAATCTCGGTTCCGCTTGCCAACCAAGCTCCCTGGTTTGCCGCGTCGAGCGGAGTGCCTGACCACGAGCGTACCAGCCGCACATCCATCGGCGATGCGGACGTGGTGGGTGGCGAAAAAACAACACCGTCAATCGGAGCGAGAATCGTCAGTTCCGCTGCCTCCGCTTCCCGCAGCTGTTTTCGCCGCTGGGCTTCTTCAAGCATCTTCTCCAGCATTGGCAATTTGCTTGAGAGGCTTGCATCAGCCGTTCGTTGGCGTCGCACCGATTCAAGCTGGCTCTCGAGTCGCTCACATTCACTGCGGATCGTCAAGACATCCCGCTCGATTGAAAAGCTTTGAAGCTTGGCTACGACATCGCCGCGACGAACGTTGGAGCCACTCTCGACAGCGTATTCAATGTGCGAAGCGAATGGCGTTACAACGGTCACAGCCTTGCCGGCCTCAATCGACATCGGTGCCGTGACGTGGTGCGGCAATGGAATACTTGCAAGTACTAAAACAAACACAGCAATTCCAAGAACCGCCATGCGTGGACGTTGTGGCGCCAGACTTGATTGACGAGCACTGCGACTCGGTGGCGTTAGCACATTGCGAACACCTCGATAGGCAACCATTGCAACAATCCCAAGCAGCATCACACCCGCCATTACGCCCATCTCATTTCTCTCTGCCGCGAGATATACCATCCAGAGAATCGCCGTATAAAGCGTCCAACGATAAGCCATGCTTGCGATCCAATAGGCAAAAAGCATCCCACTTCGAAGTGTCCTTTTGCTTTCACCTGATGGTGCGACAACAGGTATCCCCCACAGGAAACGACGTGTCATTGTTTTGACCATGTGGCTGGACTCCGCAGCCAAATTCGGGATTCCGAGCAGATCAGAAGCGATGTAGTAGCCGTCATATCTCAATAAGGGATTTCCGTTGAGCAATATCGTAGAGACGGAACAGACCGCGATCACGATGACGCAAAGATCTCGAAGTGGCCCATCGATCGTCGCAAGCCAGACAAACAGTGCCGCGGAGGCAATGACGACTTCCGCCATGATCCCCGCGCCAGACACAACGACTCGCTTCCATCGTTCACGCATTGTCCATACGTCCGACACGTCACAGTACAGGCACGGTACACCAACAAGAAGCATCACTCCCATCTCGCGGCACTCACCGCCGAAATGTCGACAGGCGATCGCGTGGGCGAGTTCGTGCACAACTTTGGTCACGCCAATCACAAGAAGCATTACGCCGGCTTGTCCCAATCCAACTCGCGAAATTGCGATTGAAAAATGCGAGGCAAGTTCAGCAAAATGCACGACAGCCAGCACGGCTGCAACGATAACCAGGATCACCGCCAACCCCATCGCCAAACGCGAGAGCAGCGGACGGCATATTGGCTCCAACAAAGCCAACAATCGATCGGGGTGAAACCCAGGCAACCGAATGGCAAGAGGATTACGCCACCAACCAGCCACACATGAAGCGGACTTCGATTTTCGACCCCCGAACTCACCGGCAACCAACAGTCCTTTGTCTCGCACACCCGCAAAGAAGCGGAGAACCGCGTCACTTGAAAAGTACTCGGGAGCGAACCGCTTCGAACACTCTTGCGAGATCTCAGCCAACGAGCGTTTGCCATTGGCGAGCGACAGCATCACGTGTTCTTGTTGATTGAAATACAGGAACTCTCGCGACAACGGGTCTTTCACGACCCACATGCGATCGTTGCCGAGACAAACCTCGCGTTGCACTAAGTCCGGACGCAGCCAAAGCTTCTGGTTCGGCAGACTCACGGCTTCGGTTCCGCAGACACTTTCGATTTCAAACTCAGTCGCATCCCAGGAAGCACGTCGACGTTCGGATTGTCGAACTCGACCCAGAACGCGACCTCGCCGTTCACGGGATCGACCTCTGGATGAATGAAGACGATTCTCCCGTCACGTTCAATTGTCGACGAATCCTCTTGCCCCGTGGCGATAGAAAGTGTCACGTCGCGATTGTCGCGTAGACCTTGCAGCTTACTCAGCGGTACAAAGCCCTCCGCTCGAAGTCGATTGACGCGGATCACACGAGCGATCGGTTCACCAGCCGTCACCCAATCGCCAGTCTTTCGGTACAACTCGACGACAATTCCATCCAGCGGTGATTCGACGCGAAGTTTCGAAACGGTCAGCTCCGCTAGAGACGCTTGATGTTGGTGCAACAACACTTGGAGCTCAGATAGTTTTCGGTCAGCCTCCGCTTGTGCGACTTCGATTTGAAACCGATCGATAGCCAGTGCCAAGCCACTCGCAGCCTCAGCTTCTGCCTTCGCGTTAAGGACATCTAGATCACGTTCGAACGCCGCTTGCTTGGTCTCAAGACGCGATTTCTCATGCGACAAACGCAAGCCGTCAATCTCCGACTTCGAGACGCTATCAACGAACTGAAGCCTTGCTTGGATCGCCCGGTCCAATTCGTTTTTTGCAACGGCTTCGGCTTTCGAGGACGCCTCCACACGCACGCCATTCTCGCCTTTACGTTTCGCAACCTCGAGCAAAACCAATTGCTGCTTCGCGCGTTGCTGTTCCTCCGCCAACTTCTTTTCCGCCAAGTCGACGGTGCGATCATTCTGCGATCGCCAGCGAGCAATTTCTAATTGGGTTGTCGTCAAAGACTGTTCGATTTTCGCTTGTCGATCATCGAGCCTCGCGATCGCTTGTCCATTGGTAACGGAGTGGCCTTCGTGGACAAGCAACTCGGCCACGATTCCAGTCTCTGAGGACGGAACCTCCACGCTATCGATCAGCGTCACGATCAACTCGTTGACAACAAGTGACTCGTCAGCACTTGAGGCCCCTTCGCTCAGAAGCGGCATCCATAAAAAAAACAGAACTGCAAACGGCGACAGGGGAAGTCTGCAGCGATCGTTTTTTTGTGTTGCGGTAGGTTGCATATTCATTACCAACTCAAGCCTCGCCACCATTGGACACGCCACGAAAGCATACGAACCCCAGTGAGTGTTTGCCGCAGTTGACCTTGGCAATCACGGTGGCTCCGCTTCGGATCGTTTGCGGTTCACTCGGTGGCAGTGTGAAGGTTGCACGGACAACGGATTCGCCCTTCGCATTCAGATGAGCGACATTGTCGATTTGTTCCAAATTTCCGGTGTAGGTTGCAGTGGCGTCGGAACGAAGTCTCACGCGACATGAGCATGGCGTTGTCGCTTGGGCCGCAAGGACGTATCCCATCTGTTGGTCCGGAATGTCGAGTTCCACCGTCCAGCCTGCGTTTGGCGTTACAACATCCATCAGGAACTGGCCTCTCGAGACCGGCCGCGACTCAAACGCTTGTTGCAATTCCCACCCATCAACTCGACCTGCGATTGGGCTCTTCACCAGCAAGGCATCACGCTCGGTGAGCAAGAGTGCTGTTTGTGCCTCCAGCCCCGCGATTTCGGCCCGAAGCGATTGTTCATCAACCGACAAACTCGACTCGCGATCTCGCCCACGCAGCGACAGCAATGCATCGAGACGTGCTTGCGCAGTCGCCAAACTCGCTTGAACGGATTGTTCAAGCAGCTCAAATTCTGGACTGCGGATCGTTACGAGGGGCTGGCCCACAATGACATCATCGCCGCCGTTGACAAGGACGCTCGAAACGACACCGTCGTGCGGCGCAAACACATGACGTTTCTGGGTCGCCGTGATTGTACCTTCGACCGGAATCTCAAGATCCATCGGAACCAACACGCCCGCTACCACGAACAACGCCAACATCGAAACGGCAATCTTCATCCTCGCCGAAGTTGTCGCGTGCATCCACTGGTTTACAAGCACATTCCAAGCACCCTGATCGCGAGCGAGCGCGTTGGACGTTGCTTGCGCGAGTGGATCGCGTAATGTTCCAAGCAGGGTGTGAATTGGCGTCTTTGGATTCTCGTCAACGCGAAAACGTTCGAGGATGACGATCGCGATCGGGTCGCGAGATTCTGGATTCTCGACCCGTTCGATATGCAACTCGCGGACGCCTGACTCGCCCAGGTAGGCTTCAAGTTCAGAAGCCGAAAACGGCGTCGTTGAACCAGATCCCAGTTCATAAGTCAGTGCTAAGTTGCTCGCCAGGACTTGTGCGCTCAATCGTTCCAGCAATCGAGCTTGGCGCGTTCTGCGATCCACTTGCGGCTGGGTCGATGTAGCGACGAGAACACACTCCGACGAATGCACCCTCAGTAGACTGACGCGATCCACCTCGATCTCGCTAGCAATCGTGGATGCGATGGTGGCGAACGAGTCAGCAACCGTGCCGCCTCGATGCAAGCGTGCAAGAATCGCATCACGATGCTGAATCTCCTGCGAAAGCGCAACCGCGTCCCCACGAGCACTGGTGTCGCTCGCAAGTCGTTCGGCAGCAGGTTCAATGGCGGTCATCAAAGAAAACAGCTAGGAGGCTAAAAGAAACAATGTCGAGCATGGAGCTCATATTCTAGCCAAAGCAGCGATTTTCTCTTGCTCTTTCGCGAGTGTTTCACGACGTCCGGCGGCGGGGGGCAGGTTTTCTAGCGGATTGAGTGGATACGAGGGGTCCGATTGTACGAATTACTACTACATTGCGCGTCGTGCCGATTGTAGGGCATTGCGCCACAACGTTTCCTTTGTATGTGAACTCGCGGTGCAGACCCAACGTGTTGCCGTTGAACGCCCCTCCACTCGCCAAACTTTGGCGCGTCGAGTCACATGCGCACTTCTTGCCGTCGTGAGCACGGTCGCCACGACACCTGGTTGTCGCTCGTACAGGAATGTGCCTGAGACAATCTTCAACGACACAGCGTGCATCGACGCGATCATGCGAGACGTCGATGCAGGCGCTCCGCCACGCGATGCGATTGAGTACGCCACCGCACCGCTGACGCTGAGAAGTCCCGAAGACTTCAACAATGCTGTGTTCCGTGATCTGGGTCTCAACGAATCCATCGAGATCGCGTTGATGAACTCTGACGTGCTGCGTGATCTCGGAGCGACTGTACTTCGATCGCCCCAGCTCATCCCGACCAACGAGTTCAAGGGGCTTGTTGAAACTGACCCGCAAGCCAGCGTCGAAGCAGCGTTGTCGGCGTACGATGCCCAGTTCTATGCCTTTGGAAAATGGCAAAATAACGACCGCCGATTCAACAACCGGTTTTTCGGCGGTGGTGCCAACGCTTTCCAACAAGACACCCACGATTACGTCGCACAACTCTCCAAACGCACAGCCACCGGCGCCCAATTCGCCGTGCGCAGCGTCACGGATTATGACGCCAACAACGCCACCGGAAACTTGCTGCCGAGTGCTTGGCAAACGCAATTTCATGCTGAAATGCGCCAGCCTCTTTTGCAAGGCGGCGGCTTGACCTTCAATCGGATCGCTGGGCCGAGCTCGCAACCTGGCGTGTACAACGGCGTTCTCATTGCGAAAGTCAACAACGACATCTCGACTGCGAAATTCCGCCAGCAAACGCGCGATTTTGTTAGCAACGTCATCAACGCCTATTGGGATCTGTATTTCGCGTATCGCGATCTCGATGCGAAACGCGATGCGCTTGAGCGAAGCCGCGACACTTGGCAGAAATACCAAGCCCAGAAAACAAGCAATCGCAAAGCGGGAGCTGCTGAAGCCCTCGCTCGCGAACAGTACTATCGATTCGAATCAGAACTGCAAGACGCCGTCGCTGGGAAACTCGTCCAACGAACGCAAGTCAATAACTCAACTTCCGGCGGCACGTTCGCTGGACTTAACGGAGTGCAAGCCGCCGAGCGTCGCTTGAGACTGTTGATCGGTATGCCAATTAGTGACGGTGTACTGCTTCGACCAGCCGATGAGCCTAACCAAGCCCCGATGATATTCGACTGGGACTCGATCTCTGCCGAGGCGATTCAACTACGAAGCGAGTTGCAGCAACAACGCTATGTGCTCAAACGCCGAGAGATGGAATTGCTTGCTGCCAAGAATTACCTCATGCCATCGCTGGATATGGTGACGATCTATCGCTTGCGAGGACTTGGCAAGGGACTTGCTGGGAATGACAGTGCTTTTGAAGAGCTGGGCACGCTCGATTACCAAGAATATGAAGCAAGCCTTGAACTGCGGCTGCCCGTTGGATTTCGCCAGGGTCACGCTGCCGTCCGACACGCGCGACTGCAAATTTCTCGCGAACGCGCGGTGCTCAAAGAGCAAGAACGTCAAATCCTGCACGATCTCACCGCGGTGGTTGCTGAGTGCGATCGAGCATTTGCACAGATGCAAACGAACATGAATCGCTATCTCGCGGCCAGTGACGCATTGGAAGTTCTCGATGCGAACCAGGAAGCTGGATTGGTAGTTAACTTTGAGCAGTTGCTTGATGCGCAGCGCCGAGTCAGTGAAGCCCAAAGTCGATATTTCGCGTCGCTCGTCGAGTACAACATCGCTACCAAGAACGTCCAGTTCGAGAAGGGGACGTTGCTGCACATGGCGAATTTGATGATCGCGGACGAAGCGTCAGGAATCGTGGGGCACTCGCCGCTTAACGAGGCGACGTTCGGGGAGCATCCTGTGAGCACAACGGGGCCGATCATGCTAGAATCGAACGAATTCTAGTGACCTGGTCTGGCAAACTCCATGAAGCCGCTCGCTGTGACGCGTTTAGAAATACTGTTCGAAGACAATCATTTGCTCGTCGCCAATAAGCCAGCCGGCATTGCCACGATGGGCACGGTGGATTCGGCGACGTTGCACTCGCTCGCATGCGATTACCTGCGACACAAGTACAACAAGCCTGGTAACGTTTATGTTGGCGTTGTCAGCCGTCTCGATACCGTGACAAGTGGCGTGATCGTCCTGGCACGAACCAGCAAGGCGGCCTCGCGTTTGGTGCCCCAGTTCGCGAAGGCCTCCGGTGTTGCTGCGACGAAGGTGTATCTGGCCATCGTCGAAGGCCAGTTGAACGACGACGGGGGTACGCTGTCTCATCATGTTTATAAAGACGACGCGGCCCACCGCATGCGAGTCGCAACATCCGCCAAGCACGATGGCTCGAAATTAGCGGAGCTGGCCTACGTGACGCTTCGTCGAAGTGCTTCTGCGACACTCGTAGCGGTTCGTTTGATGACCGGACGCAAGCATCAAATTCGCTTGCAATTCGCACAAATCGGACATCCGCTGCTGGGTGATCGGAAATACGGCGCGAAAACTGAATTCGGTCCAGCCGTTTCTGGTGTTCCTGGGGTTGCTCTGCACAGTTGGCGGCTGCAAATTACTCATCCGACGCTCCAACATGCGATGGCCTTTGGCGTCCAACCGCCACGAGTCTGGAAGGCCGCGGCGTCGGAGTTGTCTGTGCCTGCGGACGTGTCATCTGAGTTATGTGAGATGTTGAAGATTCCGCATTTTGTCCCTCTTTGTGGCTGACACCCGTTGGCAAAACGCTCCAAACAACCGAAGCCAGCGGAAGCGAGCGGCAGATCCATGCCTGTTCGTTCGAGCAACGTGTTTGTGCCCCAGAAAATTATTTCTGGCGGACAAACCGGTGTCGATCGAGCGGGGCTTGATGTTGCAATTGCGATGGGGATTGAGCATGGGGGTTGGTGCCCGAAAGATCGCATGTCCGAGGACGGCACAATCCCAAGCCGTTATGAATTGATTGAGATCCGCGAACGCGACTATCGTGTGCGTACAGAAAAGAACGTTGTCGAAAGTGACGCGACGTTGATCTTGATCGAGAGCCAACTTCGTTCGGGAACGGCACTCACGCGTCGATTCTGTATCGAGCACGACGTTATTTTCTTGGTGGTGAACATCACGCGAGAGACGCCGGATCGAATTGCCGAGTGGCTTTCGGAGACCAAGCCACTCATTCTGAATGTTGCGGGCCCACGTGAAAGCAGCCATCCTGGCATTCACGATCGCGCGATGGAGTTCCTGTTAACGGCGCTGACGTAGCCGCACGGCGACACTCGAGTCAGACTCAAAAACATTGGGCGATTTCGCTTCGAAGCGATAGACGTTCGATCCGCTACGATCGCACCCTTCATTGGCTTTCGACTCGGCTTTCCTAGACGCTAAGGCAAGCCTGACCGTCACAGAGTCCGATAGCCTCTTCTGTCCCAAACCGCTCAGGACTTGTGCCCAATCGGCATCGGAGCGGTCTTGCAAAACATCACCCAGTACCCACCTACCTCCTTCACTTCGCGCCACGTGAATGCGACTTGATTGATCGCTGTCAACGACGTGGCTGCTGGTTTCTAATAGGATCCTATCCATGAAGTCTCGCTTTTCACGACATCTCCGACGCCTCGCACTCCTCGGATTGATCGTTGTTGGATCGACGAATCCTGTCGCTGTTACTCATGCACAAGAGTTGGACGGCGACAGCGGAGCGATAGCCGCTTTCGCAGACTGGTGTGGTTGGGGAACGCATGACTCGATGCCGATTATTGCAGCAGCGGTTAAGCCGCCTGTGGAAACCACGTTACGCCCATCTTCGCGCACTGCGTCAGGATTCGAACAGTCGCTCGCTGCATTTGCTGCCGCAGCGACTGCAAAAGTCGGGTTCTCGTTTGAACAGATCATCGAGCCGTTTGCGATGGTCGGAAGCCACCAATCCGACTCCTTGGACAAGATCAACGAGTTCCAAGAATGGTGGGAAGTCGCCACGAATTCCGTGGACAAAACCGCTGCTGAGTTGTCCGACTCACATGACGACGACAGTTTTTCCATCGTCGCAACGAACGCCGCTCATACATCGGCTGCGTATGTACCGTTCGTGGATTTCGACGGAAAGCTAGCACACTCGTCACCTGCCAACGAGATTCGCACACCCGACTGGCAAGAGTTTGATGATGACGGTTTCAATGTCATTGGGGCCACAGATCTACTTCGTCGAAAGCTGGATCTTGTCGCACAAGAAGAACCGATCGATGCGAACGTGAACGATGAACTGAATCGCATCTTTGCCAAACCGTTCCCGTCAACAGTCATCCCGAAGGATCGCGTCGTCGGTGCATCGCCAATTATCGTGACGCTTGACGAAGCCTATTTGCCGTACGATCTCGCACAGCGAGACCTGCGTCCGTGGTTACCGACATCACTTGCGATCAAGCCGTTCTGCTTGCGGCTGCAATCGAATAGTCCCGAATCGGATCCGATGTGGACCGAACACATCGAAGTCGAAGTAGCAAAGCCAAGTGAACTGCAACAGGCCTCAGCAGATTGCCTTCTCGATGAGTGGATCTGGAACGTTGAACAATCACTAGAGTCGGGTTCTTCGCTTCGACAAGCGATGTCACCCAAAAGTCTAGGATCCAACATTGCATGGTTAGCCAATCATGGCAGTCGCGTGACATCAAAAGCGACTCGATTGATCGCGAGCGTTTGGCCGGAAATCCCCGCGAAACCAGCCGCATCACGCCAGCTTCTAGCGAGGGCCGAAGCAACGGAAGCAGCACCTGTCGATCAATTGACTAGTTACCAGATCTCGCGCACTGTGGCCGTGATCCAGCGATGGTGGGCAAGTGCACAAACCTTCCAGCAAGATTGGCTCCGCGTTGCCAACGTGAATAGCACAGAAAATCCAAACCGCTAAGCACGGGCTTGTTCAGAATCGGCTGGAATTCCAAACGATGAACGCGACGATGATAAGCAACAGTCCAACGACGATCATCATTGATATCGCGGACATCTTGTACTTCACTTGAGGCGTCGCTTTACGGATCGATTTATATTCGTCCGAGAAAACGTAAGCCCCCTTGCGTGACAAGAGTAGATACAAGAAGAACAGTCCCAAGAGCGTTCCGAGCCCAATCCCCGCTAGCCAGACGATGGAGATAGGTATCGCCAACATCCGCGCCCAAGACTGGAATCGATACAGCCCGAAAGCAGCAATAAGCTGGGCAGTCGCTAACGTCGTCCAGAAAGCGATATAAAGCGGGCTAAAACTCGCGGCACGCGGCGATGCGACAGACTCGGTAACTAAGGCGACTATGAAAATCACAATCGAGAATAAAACGAACAGGCTGCCAATCGACTTGATGTTCGTTTCGTGGTTGATGTACTTGCGACGTATCGACTCCTCATCATGGACATCGATTTCTGATTCAGCCGCGTGGAGCGTCGGCGCGTAGGGATTAATGTCCTGCGGTTGCCTCGCTTCGTCTTGGTCCATCGTCTCGCTCCGGAGCATCTGTGACAACTACATCGCGCCGCGCACCTTCACAAATCCACTGATCGCGACGATCACGACTGCCAAGATAACGATAACGCGAGTCCAAAACACTCGATTTTGGCGAAATCTTTCAAGCGCGGGACTGCGTCCCACCAACGCCGCAGCAATGAAGAAGACCACAAACGCGAGAATCATCTTCGTTCCCACCAAGCCGTGGTAAAGCCCGTCGCCTTTGTGCAACTTCATCGCTTGGGCGTAATTGTAAAATCCGCTGAGCAAGAACAGTAAAATCCCGCCATGAACAAACTTCTTCCAACGTCCGATCACACCGCGCATCAACTCGGCTCGAGGTTCTTCACCGAGCGAAGATGCTGCTGGAGTTAGCACCATCAAGCTAAACACAACGCCCCCAACCAACACAATCGCTGTGGACACGTGAACAATTCGCGAGACAACATCAATCACTTCCATCATTGATCTCCTTGAGAGAACGATTCCACGTCCGCACGCTTTTGGGGGCATACCGCACCCAAACCACAAGCGAGCAAACCTATTGTGCCGAAAGCCTATTGTGCCGAAAGCGTTATCTTGCGAATCAGGCAGCACGAAGAGCGTAGTTTTTTTCGCTTGGATTGTCCAAGGGGCACACTTTGCAGAGCACCATAGGCCAGTTCCATACGACGAGTATCCCCGTCCGACCGTTGATCTTGAGTCTTGCTCGTAACTCCAACACTCGTCTAACGATCCGACAAATCGTACTTCATCGCCAAGAGCCCCGCGGTGAGGGCAAAGTACATCGCGAACGCCAGTTGCGTCAAAACCCAACTCAGTACCAAACTCGCAACTGAGTTGCGTGACGCATCAACGGTCCGTGCTCTCGCGTAGCGATCTAGCAACAGCCCCGCAATGGCCGCTGGGAATCCACAGAGGAAAGTCCACTGGGTAACCAGACTGAGCCTTCGGCACACAACAAAGTACACGGCACACGTCAGCAAAAACAAAATCGCAACCATGCGACTTCGCCTGGCGTCAGTAAGCGACTTCGCTGTCGAAGACCGACGCAAATCGCTGCGGTGAACTGCTGCGGCGAAAACAATGAACAAAGACACCGGCCACGTGAAGACAAAGTCTTGTGTCAGTAAACTTGCTGGCGGGCCTACAACAATTCCAAGCACGAATGTGATCACCACAAAAAGACTTCGGGCCTGGTTCGTCACAAGCATCTGAGGTGCCGCGATGCGTGCGAGCAAAACAGCAAGCCCGGCAACAGACAATATCGCTACTCCGACGAGATACCAATTCAAAAGCCAACGTTTCGTCGGAGCGTCCATTGCATATTCAGGCTCAACACCGAGCAAGCGTGAGTAATCGCGGACAGCTCCCTGCGGTAAATCCGAAACCGCCAAGGCCTCAACACCCTCGGTTAGATTGCCGGTTCCGACATAGAGACAAACCGCTCGAGAGCGATTGCGAACGAACAAGCGGCCATGGTCGATCGCAGGCGTTGCCCAACCGATTTCGCCGCCGAGCACGCGGGCTCGTGCCAGCTCGACATACTGATTCGGATTCGCTTCTGCGAGGATTAGGTCACCGAGGTCATTGAGCAGAAACAGTTTGCCGTCAGCGGCAATGACACTCGCGTGGCCCACCACCTGTGAAGCCTTGTTTTCCGTAAAGTCCGCTGACCTTCGAACCTCCGCGTCACCGTTTGCCCATCGCTGTTCACCAGTCAAAAAATCAATGGCTCGAAAAGCACCTCGCGAGGGTCGATGTGCTTTGGATTGTGCCTCGGCGAGATCGAAACCGTAAATCGTTCCATCAACAAGCACGCTCGACGACACATCGTTCGACATCAAGTCAATTTGCCAAACTTCTTGGCACGATGAACCGCCATCCGTCGTCAATTTCCAAAGATGCGACCCAGCCTGAAACGGAGCAGACGTCCATAGCATCGGTTCGCGGTAGATCGGCCACGCCGAATGTTCGTCGTAGCCACGTGAAAGCGTCTTCTTCCAAAGTTGTTTGCCCGTCGCCAGATCACAGCCAACCATGTCATGCTCGAGGTAGCCAACCACTTGGCGTTGTCCCTCGATCGTGATCGGTAAAATCGGAGTATAGCTGGCTGGCTCATCGCCGCTTTTCCAAACGACCTCACCAGACTTCGCGTCGAGCGCGACGATACTCGCACCGCGCCCGCCCACAGGCAGGATGACTTTGCCATCGACCACTGTCGGGGAACACGCGTACCCAAAATCCGTGCCTTGGCCATCGAACTCTTTCTTTAGCTCCCGTGACCACACCAGCTTCCCGGTGAGTGTCAAGCAACCAACATCGCCAGCTGGAGTGGTGAAGTACACATGATCTTCGAACAAAGTCGGCGTACTGAAAGGTCCTGGATACAAACCAGTCATCTCAAACGGCCAGTCGTAGCGATAGCTCCAAACGGTCTCGCCAGTTGCTGCGTCCATGCACAACACGAACTGGCCCGCAATCGTTTGGTACTGTGTGTAAGCCCGATCGTTGCGAACGACTATCGAAGAATAGCCTTGACCAAGTTCCTTCACCCACAAGACGGGCGGACCTTGCACAGGCCACTTATTGGCGAGTCCCGTCTCGGTTGACACGCCGTCGTAGGACTCGCCGCGTATGTAAGGCCAGCCGTCAGCGCATAACACTGAATGACTCGATAAAGTCGCGAAAACAATTGCAACTGACAGATATAACCGATTGGCCATCAAGCACGAATTTCAGACGAGGCGATCGTGTGGCTAGACGAAGCCGTCTCACCGAATACTATCCTACCGAAATTTGCGCTTAGCCAGGAGATCGACGGCGAAGTCACTCGTTCGAGCTATCGAACTTGCACATTTTCCGTCGTCGATGCAAGTTGCTGTTCCGAATTCGAAACAGGCAGCTCAAGCAGCAAACGCATCATCTCTTGAGCAGAACCCGTCGCAATCGAACGAATCGTCTCGCGATCGGTTTCGTCACCAAACTCATACGTGATCGCTGTTACGCCCAAGTTATTCGCGATCCAAGATTTGCTGGTCGAGCGGTGAGCATTGTGTGAATCATCGACCACCACCGGATAGTCCGGGAAACGATTTTGGATCGCCGACAACCATTGGTGGGTGAACCCTTTCGGGAACAGCGGACTGTTTCTTGGCGGAATGTAAAATACGTCTTCAAATGTGCTGTGAAAGTCGAGAAACAAGCACAGCTTTTTGTCAATGCTACCTCGGCAAGCAAGGACTTGGTCGCGCACGGCTTTGGTTTCCGGTTGAGTAAAATGAGACCAATCTCGGTTCAAATCCACACCCGCAGCATTGGATCGCCAGTGGCCATGCGCGACTCCGTCTGGGTTCATGGTCGGTACAACAATCGCTGCGTATCGCTTGCGAAATTGGCGACTCAGCTCTTCATCGCTGGCGATGCAATTGACGAAATGCATCATGCCGATGGCGCCGCTCACTTCCGGCGGATGCTGGCGTGCAACAATGAAGACGGTGTCAGGTGCGAAAGCTTCGCTTATCTCAAGCCGATGAAGGGGACGTCCTTCAACGGACTTACCGATAACCGTCTTGGTGATAAACGGCTTCTGGCTTAGCTCATCGGTCCAACTCGTTACCTCCTCGGTGCTCAACATTTCCTGGCCAGCAATCCACAACAATTGGTTGTCAACCGGAACCCGCAACACCGTTTCATTGCCGAAAGGATGTTGATTGACAACCATTTGCTCCGCTGTTTGCCACGACTGGCCATCGCGACTAGTCTTCGGCAAGTAGCGATGAGAGCCGCCTTCGTATCTCAATCGCAGTGAGATAATACGCGGGCGGGATGACTTGACTTGAAATGCATACCACGCGCTATTATTAACCGCGTCAATTTCAGGTTTGATCGTGATGGCAAACTCATCTTCGCCTAGCTCGATGCATTGGTTCATGCGACCACCCGGGAACTCGCTGGTCACCATCACCGATTGGTCATGCGAATAAAAATTTAGCCCAACACATCGTGTCACCATTTCGGCTTGAGCCGGCATGCCAATCAGAGAAATAGCTAGCACAACGAAGCAATACACGGGGCTTGCAGTGCTTGGTGCAATGGATTGATCCGTTCGAATAAGATGCAATGCCGTACTTGCGATACTTCTCGACATCTTCTCTCGCTCCATGAAGGGTCATCGCGAGTCGAAAACAATCGAGACACGCGAGGCGCAACTCAATTGTTTTTCAGCAAGGGTCGCGGCAAATGAAGCGAGCGACACCTCAGGACTCAGGTGGGTATTCGGCAGGAAAATTCAGGCGGGTGTGTTATGAAGGAGGCATGGGAAAGCCGCTTCAATCTCGATTGTGGAAACTAGCAATTCGACTCATGCGTCAACAAGCTCAACTCGACGCAACTCAGGCGATTTCCGAGCTTCCTCTGAGTCTACGGTAACCGATTGCAACGACACTTGCGACGATTTTGCCCCAAATCGCAGGTGGCTTTGAGGAATTTATCGAGGTATCGCCCCATCCCAAGTCGCTTTGCCAGTGCGGCCGATATCGCGGAGTTTCCATCGAATCCGCACTCCAGCACTGCAGCGGGCATGCAACCGACTGGGCAAAACGCTCCGTGTTTGCGTGGCATTTACCGCCTCGAAAACACACAACCAAACACCACATGGGCGGGTCTCATAGAAATAACCATTCTCCACACGGGGTATTCCGGCGATTTCGGCTGGCTAGCAAGCACACTTGCCACCGATCGCCCAACGAAACTTTAACGAGCCTTAACTGACCTTTATCAACTCCATACTGAACATTCCGCTCCCCTTATCCTCCTCACCTCCCCAGAAGAAAAAAAACTTTTTTTTCGCAATCTTGTTGACGCAAACCAAATGGGACAATAAAACTCTCTCCTCCACAGGGAGGAGCATCTATCGGACTACGCAGCCACCCCTTGCAAAGGTATTTAATTGCGTTGATTTCTTAGTTTGGACCGGTGCTGAGAGATTCAGGTTGCCATGTCGGAATCACAAAAAAAAATCATCGGCACGACATATGACGCAAATCGAGTTGATCGATTTGATTCAAGGCAAATGGGGCGTCCGCCCCACGTGACAGGCTTTACGTTGGTGGAGTTGCTTGTCGTGATCTCGATTATCGGCGTTCTGGTTTCACTAACACTGCATGGTGTCCAATCGGCGAGGGAAGCAGCACGGCGGATCTAGTGCTCCAATAATTTGAAGCAGCAGGCGCTCGCTCTTCATTCATTTCATGCGACGTATGGCAAACTACCGCTCGGAAACGATCGAGAGCACGGTCGCAGTCAGGCATGGTCTTCAGCGATTCTAGCGCAACTCGAGCAAACTGCGATCGCGGAGCAATACGATCGCAAAGTCGCGTGGAATGACTTCACCCGAAATGCTGCCTTGTCAAAATCAGTGATCCCAACGTATCGCTGCCCATCTTCCATCATCGATTACCCCGGCGACATCGATTACGCCGGGATGAATGGCAGCTTGCTGGCTGATTTCAACAGCGTACAAGCACACGGGCTGAACAACGGTGTGTTGATCACGACCTCTGCGCTGCGCAAGCATCCGGTGACGCTCAGCGAAATTTTTGATGGCACCAGCCAAACCATGTTCGTTGCCGAAGTTGCGGACCGAGACGAGATTCAGTCGGGATTATGGGCGGACGGTGCGAACGTGACCTCCCATGACAACGGCGGTATCAACGTGGAAGGCAGCGATGGAATTTATAGCCGACACCCTGGTGGCGCCTTTGTCGCGATGTCCGATGGCGCGATTCGTTTTCTCAGCGAGTCGACTCCGAACGAAATTATCGGGGCCCTTTGCTCGCGTGATGGTCGCGAAGAACTGAACTCGTTCTTCAAAAACTGAAAATGCAACATGCGTTTCCCGCAACGCACCAACAAACTTCATCGTAATTGTCTGCAGACGAGAAAGATGAGTCCGTCCCTTACCCAGTCCTCTAGAAAAAGGAGTCGCAAACCAAATCACCAGGTGACGCAGCTTTGACCCAGTTTGAAAAAGTAAGTTTCCCGTTTCGCTTCACATGTTTAGGAAGAATAAGATGAACAAGTTTTGCATGGCTATGTTGTTGGCGTTAGTTGTCCCTTCGGTTGCGACTGCTGGTGGTGACAACACCAAAGCCACGTCCACGTTGACGTTCAAGAATACAAAAGCGACAGACACAGTCTACGTGATCGTTGCAAACGCTGATACTTTGGCGACGACAACTCAAGCAAATTTTGTTGCTCGTGGCGGTAAAGCAATCAATGGTGTGAGCAGCGTTAGCTTTTCGAAGCTAAAGGCTGGCGTTCAAACTTACGCATTTGCTCGGGTTGCGTTAAACGCACCGGCCCCCGCACCTGCATTGTTTACCGTCGCAGCACAATCTTTGACAGCTGGAAAAACCACAACGGTTACGCTTCCGTAGTTTGACCTCGCGATGTGCATGAAATGAGTATGTGGGCCAGTCGCGTGGAGATGCTTCTCGGCGCGGCTGGCCACTTTTTTCGTAACATTCTTTTCACAATTGAAGCGTATGTCCGAAGCCGCACTCACACCGAGCCGAACTAGTACAACGACCGTTGCGCGGCCTGTCTCATTGCTTCAACCAGTGACGATCATTGGCACCGGGATTCTCATTGGCTTGCCATGGTTGTTTACATCGTGCTACGGTTTCGGATTACTCGGCTATTGTTTGCTGATTGTCAGGGCGGTTTCCGTACGTCCTCGACAAGCGTTTTTCGAGTCGTTTGTCTGTGGCGCGATTGCACTGGGCATCGCCTTCCACTGGGCTGCTAATTCGATTTTCGGCACAACGAACCTGAGTTACGCTCTCTCGGTCTGCGTTTTTCTAGGTCTCGTTCTTTGGGAAGCAATCGCCTTCGGTTTGTTTGGCCTAGCTGCGAGTCTCACCGCGAGACGAGGGCAGGCGTGGTTGTGGATTCTGGTGCCAGTTTGGGTAACGATCGAGTCGCATTGGCCTCGAGTTTTCAACTGGGCGACAGCACACGCCTACATCGGGTTTCCTCCTGTTTTACAACTCGCTGAATTCGCCGGCACCGCAGGCGTTACTGCATGTGTTGTGTTAGCCTCAGTCGCCATTGCCCGTTTATGGCTTGATAGGACCAACCGGCGTGCAGTGATCGAATCAGCGATCGTCTTGCTTGCGATTGCTTTCGCTTGCGGGTGGGGCAGCTATTCGCAAAGGGTCTGGGAGCGACGAATTGCTTCGTGCACGTCGATCCAAGTTGCGGCCGTACAAGTGGATCCAACCTTCGTTGAATCACTTACGCAGATGCAAGAGCTTTCGGACTCGGTAGCGACTCAAGCTGATCTTGTTCTGTGGCCTGAATCAACACTTGGGAGCTACCACGTCGCCCTTGAGCATTTCCGTGACCCGGATCACACGATCGCGAACTCTGAAATGCCAAACCCTGCGATTGCCCCGTATCCGACAATCCACTGCGATCTGCTTGCGGGAGGTAAAACTTACGAGGGTGATCGCGACAGTGGCCCCTACAAAAACACTGCTTTTCTTATTGACAAGCGAAATCAAATCGTCGGCCGCTATGTCAAACGCTCGTTAATGCCAATCGGTGAGTATGTTCCCGGTGAGAAGTGGTTCCCTCGACTTCGGCAATGGGCTGCTCTGAACACGGAGCTGATTCGTGGCGAGAGCGATTCGCCTTTGTTGTTATCCAGTGGCGCGAGTGTCGGGATGCTCGTGTGTTATGAAGACATGGTTGCGGCGAACGCGTCGTCGAGTGTCCGTGAGGGCGCCGATTGCTTGGTCGCTTTGGCAAATGGGTCTGCATTCAAGGACCCCGATACGCTGCGTCAACACTTGAAACTGGCTCAGCTACGGACGATCGAGAATCGACGAGCGCTCATTCGGTGCGCAGCGACTGGCGTGACGTGCCTGGTTCAGCCCGACGGATCAATCGCGGAGAGTCTTCCGATTGGTGAAAACGGCGTGCTCTTGGCGCAAGTTCCGCTGGTTCAAGAGTTGACTTTTTATACGCGTTACGGCGAATGGTTTTCCGTCACATCCACACTGGTCACCTTGGTTTGTGCGACTTTTGTCTCGCGACGCGAATTGGCTGGATCGGGAGACAAAGCTCAATGAAATGCAACACAATGAGACGCAGCAAACTTCGATACTTTGAGCAGTTGGAAAGGCGGTGCCTTTTGGTTGGAGGCTTAATCCCGCTTGACTTGAGTATTCCACTCATGACGACCGAGGCAGACGGAGACTTGTTCGTGGATGGTAGTGCCGTGATTAAGCTCAGTGCAATGGTTTTGGATCCACGAGCGGACGACGTCTCGGACGTCAGTTTGACTGGATACGAGTTTTCTGGCGCAGGTACTTTCTCAGGACCGGTCGATGGAGTCGTTCTATCCGGGGCATTCATAACCAACCCGATCGAATCGCCGAACCATCCCGACATACCGATACAAGTCAATCCGTTAGCACACACCATTGATTTTGTGCTCACACAGTTTGGAACATTCGACGCGAGCTCGGAATTCGGCCCAGTCTCCGGGACCTTTACAATCGTTGCTGAGCTTACTGTCGTTTTCGACACTCGCGAAGTCATAGGCCAGTCAACAACAACATTTACGGCCGCCGGAAGAGTCGAGACAACGGTATCGCCAGTCCAGGTCACTGGCGCGATCCCCGTAGGTGTTGAGTTCCCCGATGCATCCAAGCCGTTTGTTTCGGGACGCATTTTTCATGACGTGAATGACAATGGCACAAGACAGCCTAGCGAAGTTGGTGTGGCGGGGATTCGCGTCACGCAAATGGATGGCGCGACGGAATTGGCGTCAGCCGCGAGCGATGCAAATGGGTTCTATTCGTTCTACAATCTCGGCGAGGACCTGACGTCGATTCAGTTTCGTGACCTGCCGCGTGAACTTGATTTCGGTAAAATGAACGCTGGTGAAAGCGAGCTAATCGACAGCAATATTGATTCGAGGACTGGGATGACTCCATCGCTCCACCTCGATACCCAACCGATTCACTTGAATGTGGATGCGGCCTTGAGATCAACCCCATTTGAGTGGCAAAATCCAAACGTCACCACTGACGTTAACGGTGACGGCCAAACCACAGCCCTCGACGCGTTGGCGATCATCAATTTACTCAGCCAAAATGCTGCTGGGTCCAATCGTGTGGATCTCACAATCAACCGGGAGCCCGGTGAAGCATTTTACGATGTGGATGGAAACGGATTTGCGAACGCGTCAGACGCGTTGGCGGTGATCTTCGGATTGTACGCGGACTTGCTGGCGACTGAGGGCGAGAAGGAGTCGATGTTCGCTATCGAAAACATCGCGAGAGATCGCATGCATGTCGACTTGCATCGTCAATTCGATATGAATTCCGTGCCGAGCCTATTTTGAACCATCGCAACCATCGCCAGCGGCTGGCTCCAGCGGAACACAGCCGGGGCGAATGGTTTCTTGAGGCTATGCCATTAAGAGCACAGCGAGTGCATCGAGATAGCGGTTGACGGTTTCGGCGGAGACTTTTTCCCAGCCGCTTGTTTTGTGTCGTAAGACGGCGAGCTTGAACGATTCGACGGCCTCAGACAAATCTGGCGGAAGCTCAGGCAAATTCGCAAACGGTGTTACGATGGGCTTGGGCGCATCGCTTGGATCTTCTTCCGCTCGTGGTCCTGCGGGCTTGTTCGCGTCGAACGTCGTCAATGGCTCGTCGCCAAAGTCGGGTTCCTCCGAACGTGGTCCAGTCGCAACACCGCTTGGATCATCGTCGTACGACTTCGTTCGTCCACCGCCTTGCGCCGGCAACGTGACGTCTTCGTCGAGATCAACTTCGATCACTTGGCTGTTCGTTGGACGTTGTGAATCCACGCTGCCGTGAGCTTGCCATCGCTTCTCACGCATCTGGGATACGCTCCAAGATTCTTGCGTGGCGCCTTCGAGCCAAAGCGGTGCGTCCTCCCAATCCAACGCGGCGAGGAAGTGTGACCAGTAGATCCCGTTATACGTTTCGTATGTCGAACCGAACCGATCATAAACGCGACGCAGTCGACCGACGTGAGGCGCGGTGACGCCACCAACACGGCGTGCCCATGCGTCGTCGGAATACGTCGTTGAGCCCGAACCAGCTTCGACCGCTGCTGCCCGCCAGTCGCTGATGATGCGACCCTTTTCCCAGTTCGTGGTACTGATCAACTGGTTCCACTGGCCAACGAACGGCTCAGCAATTTGGATCGCTTGCTCGTCATCGTCGACAGCGACGTCGGCATACTCGCCCGAGACGACTTCGGGGCCGTCCCAAGCTTGTTTCGCTGCAACAACGTCTTCTTCGACGATCGTCGAGGTGTCGTCCGCAGCCTCTTCGGTAAATTCGTCACTGGCGACGTCGGTGTCACGACTCATCTCTGGCTCGTAATCATCGACATTCTCGTAGACTTCGTTGGTTTCTAAAGGCGATTCGTAAGATTCTTCAAAGCTCATCGGCATCCGTCGCGCGGGAAAGTGTGCGTCAAAAAAAGGCTCCAATCAACGATGCGTACGCTAGCTGATGAAGGGTACCTTCGTGAAGTCTTCACACTCCGCAGATGCCAGAGTTCGTGTTTTCCCGCTCCGAATGCCACGGTGAGTCAAACCTTGCCGTGGGGAAAAGATGTGCGGCTTTGGCCGATAAGCACCTGCTTTCACTTCGCATGTCAATTTGCACGTCAATTTGCGAAGGCGGTATTGTGGACCACCCGCTCACGTCCTAAGCGGCTTTGAACGTCACGTGAGTACGCGGGGCACGCTCGAGGGCGTCGTTGCAGTACGTTGTCAGTGTCGCTTCGGCGACTTCGAAACCGTGTCGAAAAAGCAGGCTGAATTCGCCATGCGTCAGGCGGCGAAGTGTTGTCTCGAGCTGGGACGCTTGTTGGACTTCCGCGTCCGTCAATGCGGGTTGGTCACCGGAATGAGTGTGCAAGTGAATGCGTTTCCTTCTCAAGCCCATTTTCAGGTAGGCACCAGTGCCTGGGTTCTGTTTGAAGTAATCCATCAGCATTCTCGCACGCAGACTGCGGACTTGGTCTGTCGCAACATCAACGAGTCGAATTGACGCATCCAGGAAACCTGGCCGCCATCGCTTCTCGCGTGATTCACTCGTCAAGGCTCGCGAAGCATCGCACACGATTAGAAAATCAGTGTCTTCGCGCAGGCCGTCGCCTGGTTTGAACAATGCCTCGACACCGAGATTGTCGTACACGCCACCATCCCACAGGTGCAATCTATTGTACTTCGGCGCGATCGCTTGCCATTCATCATCGCGGAACTCACTCCACTTGTAGTGCTTGGTTTTCACGATAAGCGGGCCGATCAAGCCGGGCACCGCAGCAGAAGCAGCCAACGCATGTGACAGACGAAAATCAGGGTCGGGGATGTATTTGGTTTGGTAATCGCCCATCAGGTCGCGTTGGAATCGCCAGTTCTTTCCAGTCTCGTAGCAAGTTGCGTTGATGATCCAGCGAGGTGCGATCGGAAGGTCAGCGAGCGTTCCATTGATGCGCCATTGCTGTTCCATTGCATCTCCCAAAACGCTCGCCCGCCCCGACACCAGTCGCCACGGAAACATGAGAGACTTGAGCGCATACGACCATTGCAAGTTTGTTGAAGTCAACAATCGATGAATCTGTGGCACCACGTCGTGCAAATACTCGGCACTGCCTGGCCAGCGGTTGCCGGTTGACGCAAAGACAAGCCCCGCAGCCAAGCTGCCGCCGGAGACACTGGAGATTATCTTCACACGCCCCAGCAAGTCTTCGCGTGCTAATCTCGCAAGCACACCGAGATGAAATACTGTCGCACGAACTCCGCCGCCGGAAAAAGCCAATGCAATTTTCATGATGGTGAACTAGCGAAAAATGAGCGAAATCTGCTCGGGTCTAACAACGAAACGCGGCGCAAGCGTAATCGCTTTGCAATCTAAAAATCCACCTCAATACTTGATCCTTCGGACGAGCTGCCAAGCTAGCATTTCGGGCTGGTGTTCTGCCGTCGTCGTCGTCGCCACGCGATCGTTACTCCGGCGACAGTGACCAGCGCAAGACTGCTAGGCTCGGGGACGGCGGATGCGGTGGAAAGCACCAGGTTATCGACAGCGAAAAAGCTGGGTGTATTGGGACCGAACGTACCAATATCGGTCGTTTCCAAACCAATCGAGAAGGACCTCGCGGTACCCAGCAGGCGCAAGTCGACGTCGAGCCATTGATTGAGCACGTAGTCAGCACCACTAAACAGCCCCGCGTCCACGTTGTCGGACTTGTCGTCGCGATAGTCTGCGAGATAACGCGTCACGGAGCCAGTGTCCGAGCCGAGTCCGTTCAACGCATCTTTCCCCGTAATCGTGATCCGGTAAAAGTCATTGCCGTTGGGGTCGAGTGCTGCTTGATAACCAGGCGAATCGATCGATGCCATACTGCCGAACGCACCCGTCACAAATCCAATGCTACCGTTATTCGTATCGATCCCATCACGGATCGCAAGCGCAGTGTATGTCGCGTTGCTCAAGCGAAGCGATTTCGCAAGCGTGTTGTCGGGCAAGTTCACGAACGCGCCGTCTCCAAACCCGATCGCATAAGTCCCTCCAACATCGACACCACCATCTAAGGCTGAGCCACCACCGGGAAACGAAGCGTATTGGTTCTGTGGGCCAGTGGTGGTCGAGTTGGTGATGTTGGAATACGACCAACCAGACCAAAATCCGCCGAACGATGAGTTGAACGAGTTATTGAAAAACGCTCCGCCAGACGACCAGCCGTCATTGTTCGTCACACCCGTGTTTCCGTTGTAGAAGCTTGAACTCGCCAGTCCGAGGTCTTCAAAGTCGATGACGATCTCGGCTCGAAGCGTCTGCGGATGAACGGCGAAGAAGGAAAGACAAACGAGCGATAAAGTGAGCGTTGCGTGATTCATGGTTTTCTTATTTTGTTGGAGGTTGAGTAATGGTGTCGAAGGTGATGATCAAATCGCGTCCGCTGGGATGACTTCGCGACCGGCGCGTGTGATCAGCGAACCGAGCAGTCGCTTGTCGATGGATTCCGTGACGAACTTCACGTGGCCGTCGATGTAAAGCACCATCGCGCCGCTGGTATGAAGACTGCGAATTTCGTTGTCGCCGATCCAGGCGGCTGAGTCGTTGATGCCATGCGCTTGCACAAACACATTGCGACCGTTGATCCATTCGCTATCAGGGCCGCCGACGTCTTCGGCAACTGCTATCGTGAATGACAAGCCATCCGTGATTTCAAGGAAGCGAACGGATTGCTCGTATAGGAACAGCCCTGTGGCTGGGTTTCGATCGAGAAGTGTTTCTCCAAACAAACCTCCATAGTCCGATTGGCCTCGAACAAGATCGCGCTCCAACGCCGACGGGCACTCATAAGCGGCAACTCGTGTTTCAGCTGCCTTCGCGTTCGCGGGAGCATCAAACGGAATCGAGAAATTGATCTGTCCGTGCAGAGGCTGCTGCTCGAGAAACGGCAACAGCATCGCCGACCAAGCGAACTGGCGATGCGTCGGCGGCGCTCGGAAACCACGCCACTCAAAGCATCCAATGGGCAGCGAACGATGCGTGTTGTGGTAGGCATGAAGAGCCAACCCGACTTGCTTCAAGTTGTTCTTGCAAGAGATCTTTCGAGCCGCTTCTCGAGCTGCCTGGACGGCGGGCAACAATAGCCCAACCAAGACTCCGATGATCGCGATCACGACCAATAACTCAATGAGCGTAAAACCACCACGACTCGTGGGGCTGGGATTGCGTGCCAACACGTGACGAACCTTCCGATGTTCAATCAACGAGTGACCGACGCCTCGTCATCGGCGCGCACCTTCATCCGTTCCAAAACACGTATTTCGCGTTTTGAATGATGAGCAAAGGCGCGAACGCTTAGCTGACTCGCCGACAGGAACTCGCGTGAGAATCAAACCACTTCCAGAACACGCAGCAACTCACGCTCAGGCGCGCCGAAACCTCAGCGAACCTTATCGGAGTGCAATTTAAAACGCATTCTGCAACGATCACCCCAATCCGAGAGGGCACAAAACCGTCTATTTCGTGGTAGGTCTTCTGACTCACTGCCATAACAATTTTCACGGCCTTCTCACTTGGTTTCCCAAGCAATGGCACTTCTTGTAGAAGGAAAATCGAACCCAACGTTTTCACGTCGGAAGCAGTTCACAGCGGCTGGACCGTCCCGGAATTTCACCGGAGTTCCCTGTTCACTTGCACCACAGCAGTGCTGCAAGTCACCACGAACAAGTGCGATGATATCGATTGAATTGGGGGCGTCAACCCACAAGACATAACATTTTCAACTCGCCAAACATGCGTTAACCCCTTTTGCTCACCAGCATCGCCATAGGGAAATCAATCAATGCCATCGGCCCCGTGATTGGTGATGCAGTGTGACCAGTAGAAGTGTGGCCAGTAGAATTGCGTTGAGAGATTTGCCCGACCCAGCGACCTCGACCGATTCCACGGTCGAGGCGCCGCTCGCCGACATTTGCGTGTCCAGACATTTGACAAGGTCTGACGACTACCAGCAGTCGACTACAACGAGAAAAACTAAGATCGATCGAGGTAGCGGTTAACGATGTTCTCGAGCAACTCTTGTCGGCCGCTGGAATTCGTGGCTGCTTCGCCCTTGGCAAGCATCATGGTCTCGAGTTCAGCAAACGTGGCGTTGCCCGCTTCGATCTTCTTACCGAGATCGCTGTCCCAGCTGCTGTAACGCTCCGTCACGATCTTGCTCAGCGCACCGTCCTCGATGATCTTTGCTGCGACTTTCAAACCGCGAGCAAACGCGTCCATGCTTCCGATGTGTGCGTAGAACAAATCGATCGGCTCGAAGCTTTCACGACGCACCTTGGCGTCGAAGTTGACCCCACCGGGAGCAAGCCCATACTTCAACAGCGACAACATGATTTGCGTCGTGAGGTAGTAATTCGTCGCGAATTGGTCCGTGTCCCAACCGAGTAGCAAGTCGCCTGTGTTTGCATCGATCGAACCGAGCGCACCCTGCATACCGGCATACTCGAGCTCGTGCATCATTTCGTGACCCGCAAGCGTTGCGTGGTTGGTCTCGATGTTGAGCTTGAAGTGATTCTCTAAGCCATACGAGCGAAGGAAATTCAAGCAAGCCGCTGCGTCCGAGTCGTACTGGTGCTTCGTCGGCTCCTTTGGCTTGGGCTCGATCAGGAATTGTCCCTTGAATCCGATTTCCTTGGCATAGTCCACAGCCATGTGAAAGAAGCGACCCAAGTGATCGAGCTCGCGCTTCATGTCGGTGTTATAGAGACACTGGTAGCCTTCCCGACCGCCCCAGAACACATAGTTCTCGCCGCCGAGTTCCTTGGTGACTTCCATTGCCTTCTTTACTTGTGCGGCCGCGTACGCAAAGACTTCGACATTGCATGTTGTCGCCGCACCATGCATGAAGCGTGGGTTACTGAACATGTTCGCGGTGCCCCAAAGCAACTTCACACCAGTCCGTTGTTGCTCTTCCTTGAGGACCTTCGCAACGGCATCGAAGTTTGCGTGTGACTCCGCGAGTGTCTTGCCTTCTGGGGCGACGTCGCGGTCGTGGAACGCGTAAAAGGGGGCATCCAACTTTTCGAAGAACTCGAACGCGGCGCGAGCACGATTGCACGCGTTCTCAACGCTTTCGCTCCCATCGTCCCAAGGACGCAGCATTGTTCCGCCGCCGAACGGGTCGCTGCCTGTGCCACGGAACGTGTGCCAGTAAACGACGGTAAAGCGAAGGTGATCCTTCATTGTCTTTCCCGCAACGACTTCGTCGGGGTTGTACCAACGGAATGCGAGCGGATTATCGCTGCCAGGACCTTCGTACTTGATTTTGCTAACTTCAGGAAAAGCGGTCATCGTGGGGGCGCCTTGAGGAGTCTGACGAATTTAACATGAGAGGCGACATTATCTGCCCACGGCCGCGTGTTTCCAGTAGACTTTACGCAATCCACCAGAGAGATTTCACATGCCGTGTGGTTGTCTGGATTAGTTTCGCAAGTTAGGAAAAAGTTAACGAATGGTGCGTCGCTCCGTGGCTTTGCTGATTGAGACGTCCAACGGGTATTGCCGAGGGTTGCTTGAAGGCATCATCGATTACGCCAAACGCAATGCAAATTGGTCGATTCACCTGACGGAACAAGAGCGTGGTGCCGCACCTCCGGCTTGGCTTTCGAGCTGGCAAGGCGACGGGATTATTGCGAGGATCGAGACGGATGCGATCGGCCAGGGCCTGAAGAAATTCGGGTTACCGATCGTGGACCTCAGTGCGGCCCGTCACCTCAAGGGAATCCCCTGGGCGGATACCGAAGACAAAGCGATCGCACGTCTGGCGGTCGAGCACTTCACCGAACGAGGATTCACTCAACTCGCGTACTGTGGCGATCCAGGTTTTCGGTGGTCCGAGACACGCCGCGATCACTTCAAGTTGCTGGTGGAGAAGTCGAAGTGTGCCTTTCATGAGCACCAAACGACGCCGCGATATGACCCGAGTTTCAGCTGGGACAAAGAGAAGCAGCGGCTCGCTGGCTGGCTGCAAAGTCTGCCGCGGCCAGTCGCGATCATGGCATGCTATGACTTTCAAGCCCAGCAGGTACTCGACGTGTGCCGCAGTCTCGAGATTGCGGTTCCAGAAGAAATTGCGGTGCTCGGTGTCGACGATGATCGGCTGATTTGTGAACTAGCCGAGCCGAGTCTTTCGAGCATCATTCCGGACACGAGGGGGACCGGATACGAAGCGGCGGAGTTGCTCGACCGCATGATGAGCGGCGAGGCGATCGAGCCACAGCATTGTTTGATTACTCAGCCACTTGGCGTGCAAATTCGGCAATCCACCGATGCTCTTGCGATCGACGACGCCGAAATCGCCAAGGCACTTAGCTACATTCGTCGTCATGCACTCGCAAACATTCGCGTCACGGATGTGCTCGCCCAAACCACGCTTTCTCGCCGAGCCCTGGAGCATCGATTTACGAATCTCGTTGGGCATACGCCGCACGAAGAGATCATGCGAGTCCGAATTCAGCGAATCAAAGTGCTGCTTAAAGAGACTGACCTGTCGGTCCAGGAGATTGCCACACGATCGGGGTATGAATACGCCGAATACATGGCTGCCGCGTTCAAGCGAGCGACGGGGCTGACTCCTTCGGCATTTCGATCCGCTTAGACGCATTTCGACCGTGACCAAAAGGCTCGCGGATGGTGTATAATCGAGATTCCCTCCAATTCCCTCTCCTGCCATAGACGGAAGTGCCAGCTTGTTTCGAACCTTCGTCATCACCGCCACGCTTGCTGCCTTGGCGGCTGGACCAGCGATGGCCCAGCGCTACGCGTCCAACAGTGAGCCGGAATACTCGGGCTCCTCTTATTCAGACGCTTCGTATTCAGGCTCGTCCGGCAAATATGCGGACTTAGTTCGAAGTGGTGATCGAAACGGCACTTCGGCACCCGGACGCACGTACAATCCCGAGTACGTTCCTGATGGAGCTTATCGCCAGCCCACCTCGCTTGTGCTTATCGACACGGTGCACGCGTTGATCACGACGAAGTTGACAGGTGAAATCTACAGTTTCAACACCGAGGACCGCTCGATCAAGCTCGCGTTCAGCGCCAGCAATCGTCAGTTCCAAAAGATGATCAAGCTCTCCGGCGACATGGTTGCTGTCACCGACACGCTCAACAACGAACTAGTCGTCTGTCGCTTTGACGATGAAACGAATCACTGCTCCGAAGTCTCGGTCACAAAGATCGCCGGGGGACCGAATGGAGTTTGCTTCGATCCGCTGAAGTCACAATTGTGGGTCACAAGTGCTTGGGCCCAACGTCTGTATCGATTCGACGTGACGCTAGATAGCGAATTGGCTCTGGAGAAAACGCCACTGAAGCAAATTCAATCCATTGATCTTCCGATGTGTGGTGGCCAGATCCTGTGTCTTGACGAGTCAAACCTTGTGATGGTAACCGACGCGTTCGGTTGCGATTACGTGATTCTCGATCAAGCTACTGGCGACACCGTGAACCACGCTCAACTTTACGAGCACAACCTTTGCGAACTTGCCACCATCAACAATGGCAACTCGGTTCTGTTCCCGCAACAACTCCTTAATGGACTGACCGCGGCACTTGAGAACGACATCACTTGGGGGAACTTCCTTAGCAACAACGTGCGAATCATTCCGACGGAGCGTTTGGTAAAGTACACCGGATCCAGTATTTACACGGGGAGCAAGTTTCTTCCAATCGGCGAGTTCGGCAACGGCGCCGGTGACCCAACGAGCATGGCGATGAACGGACGAAACGATATCGCTGTTACGGTTGGCGGAACGAATCAATTGGCGCTCGGCACGCTCGATGGATTGAGATTCCGATTTGTCGACGTGGGTTTCCGGCCTGCGGATTGCGAGTTCACCGCGGACGGCAAAACGGTCATCGTTGTCAATCAATTCAGCGACTCGATCTCGCTTGTCGATCTCGAGACTCGCACTGCCGAGCATGTGACCTTGGGCGCGATTCGGCCGCCCACGGATGCTGAGCGAGGCGAGATGCTGTTCCATGATTCGACGCTTTCGCACGATAGCTGGATGAGTTGCCAGAGTTGTCACACTGGTGGCCACACGAACGGGTTGCTGACAGACAACTTCACGGACAAGTCATATCGTTCGCCCAAACGGATTTTGTCGCTGCTTGGTCAAGCGGAAACAGCACCGTACAGTTGGGCGGGGACAATGCCAACCCTCGAAGAGCAAGTCGCATTCTCGATCAAGTCGACCATGGCAAGCGACGAAGCCGTTCGTTCGGATGATGTCGAACAATTGGCTCAATATGTGCGAACGTTGAAGCGACCACCAAGCGTGGTTGACGCTCGATCGGGAACAACGGGGAGTGCAGGGAGTGACCGGGACGATCAAGAAAAAATCGCACGGGGCAAGGCGTTCTTTGCCACCGCTGGGTGTATCGATTGCCACAGCGGTCCGCATTACACGAACACGGGCGTCTATGACGTGGGGCTGGCAGACGAACGCTCGCTTCGAGAGTTCAATCCACCGAGTTTGATTGCTGTTAGCCAACGACAAAACTCACTCTTCCACGACGGCCGTGCCAAGTCGCTCCATGATGTTGTCATCAAGGAAGACCACCAAATGCCAGTTGACGCCACTGACGAAGAGCGAATCGATCTCATTCACTTCTTGATGTCGCTGTGACGAGCGGACAATCGATTCTCTTTCGTTTCGCCTCACATGTGCTGCTCTCGCTCAAGTGACTGCTAAGGCGACGCTCGGTGGAGAGTCAGCGGTCCTTGCTGACTCGGTTACGTTACTTGCTTTACTCACATGAACAACACGTCTCACGCGGGAATCGGTCCATGATCTATGTAGCTGCCCGCTTGAAACCTGCTGCATTCCAGCTTGTTTTGACTGTCGGTTTAGTCTTCGTGGCAAGCAACGTTCTTGCTGAGCCAATTAAGGTTGAAAATCACGCACCTGACTCGACGGTTCGATACAGCGTCGTTTTGTTGCGTGGCACATTGCCAGCCAAATCGACTGGCCTGAAGCTAGAGAACCTAAACGCCCCGAAGTTCAGCAAACCGATACAGCCACTTGTGCATCAACGGCGGTTCAAGGCCCTGGTTCCACTCAAAGTCGGCGAGAACACAATCAAACTTGTTGCCGAGGGTGCTTCCGAGTCGCTTGAATTGCGTTTGAACTACATGCCTCAAACGAACAAGCGTTATGTCCGTCTGATTTGGATGACCGACTCGTCTGGTGAGACTGACTTTGCGACGCCTTCGCCAGACGTCCCGCAAGACTACGAAGAGCGACTTCGCACCGCCGCGTTGTTGATGCAGACCTTTACCGCAGAACGCATGCGGGACATGGGGTATGGCGAAAGGACGTTTGCATTGGAGCACGACGATACTGGACAAGTCGTTGTCCATACCTTGAAGGCTCCGGAAGATCGCGAGTACTACTACTCGCTTGGCGACAGTGGCGCATGGTGGAATGACGTGCGAAGGTGGCTCAACAAAGAGCATGCAGACCCGATGGCGAAAAATGTTGTCTTGGCGGCTTACACACGCAAGGATCCATCTACCGGCAAGATGAAAGGCCACACAGCGCTCGGAGGGGACAACTTGGGTCTGTTTGGCAGTGCGTCGGTATTCAGTTGGCCACGTGATGTCGCCGATGCAATGACTCTATTCCAAGATGCCACGAAAATCGATCCGACGAACGTGCATGACGATAGTGCGTTTCGGGGAACCACGTGGGCACTCGCTTCGACCACTATCGGAGCGACTTTGCATGAGACTGGGCATGCAATGGGATTACCGCATTGCACCGACCCCTTGGGGATCATGACGCGTGGATTCGATCATTTTCATCGCGTGTTTACCTTCGTCGATCCGCCCAGCCGCCAGCATCCCGGAGGGCAAGCGTTCTTGCCTGAAGAGGAGGCGTACTTCGCTCGCATCAGTGCGTCGTTCTTGCGTTGGAGCCCCTGGTTTCAATTGGATGCAGCTCCGAATGAATCGAAAGTGTCCAAGATCACACTTGGTATTGAGGCTGGATCGTTGCAAGCGAGTTGCGAGCAAGGAATCGTGTGGCTCGGATTCTTCGTCGGCGGCGACATTTGGTCGTTCAAAGATTTTGACGCGAGTGATCCGCCAAAGACCGTCTCATTGAGCGTTGCTGAGATCGAATCGGAATTCAAAGGAAAGAAACTCAGCCGAGTTGTTGCAGTTACGCCGAATGGTGATCGACTGGAGTTGCGATTGGATTGATGCGATGAAAGCCTAGGTTGTCGCATCGCTCATGGCTCGAATCCACCGGCTTATTCCACAGGAGGGTTCATTTTTTTGAGTGGCGTTGTGTAGACAAATATCTTTCTCGGGACGTTGTCGCCTTGGGATTTCATTTTGATTTGCCGATCGTATTGGATACCCTCGATTGGGAACTCGTGGGCGACGATGCGTGAACCATCTTTGAGCTTGCTGAACTGTGGAATCAATTTTTCGTTGAGTTCTGGCAATAGATAGAGCGTGATCACAGTGGCTTCGCTCAAGTCGATTGCAAAAATGTCTTGGAGTTCGGCACGAGCAAGTTTCTCGAGTCCGTTTTCCTTGATGCTGTCCCGAGACTGTGCGACCTTTCTTTTGCTGATGTCATAGCCAACGCAACGACAGCCGTATGTTTTTGCTGCCGCGACGACGATGCGACCATCGCCACATCCCAAGTCATAAAGCAAATCGCTTTCAGTGACGCTCACTTCTTTGAGCATACGGGCAACAACATCCATTGGTGTCGGTACGTGGATCGCGGTGTCTTCGGTTTCAGTCGTCGGCTCGTCAGCGAAACTGTGGATGCCACAGCCACAAACAGCCAAGTGCCACATGAAGGCTGTGGTAATGACGAGAAAATTGGGGTGGATCGCGTTCATGAGTTCGAACCGAGGTTGGAAAGGTTGTTCGTGAAACCGTCGACGTCTCAAGATTCTACGCGATTCGATTTCGTGGTGTCATAAACATCCCGGCTACACCGTGAAACTTGAGGTGGAATCCATAATGCCTTTTTGCGGGGAATAACGATTTCCCTCTTGCGGTCGCTGTCATCGAATTGAGATACGTCGATCGGTAATCGGAACTTCCGAGATTTCAAGAACTTCAATTTGAGGGCTACTTCGATGCGATTGGCATTTGCCGCTGCGGCGGTGACGATTGTTTTCGTTTTCTCACAACCTAATTTGGCATCCGCCCAAACGTCTTCGCCAGGTGGCCAAGGTACTATGTCCAAGGCGGCTGAGGCGATGAACCCCATGAATTGGAGCATGCCCAAGTGGAAGGCTCCCAGCTTCAACATGATGAAAAAATCTGAGAAGCCAATCGTTACAAAGAAACAGCCTAGCATGTTCTCAACGGTCTCTCGCAAAACAGCAAGCGGATGGAACAAGACAAAAGCGGCTCTCAGCCCAAGCAACTTGTTCCCTCCATCCACCAGCAAACCGGCTCCTAAAAAGGACTCGCCAGGCTTCTTTAGCTCGATGTTTCCACCGAAAACCGAACCAAAAGAAACGTCGACCGTCAACGATTTCCTCAGTCTGCCACGCAGCAGCAACCAGTAGTCGGATTTACGAATCCACTGGGACAGTGGACAGGACGCTGCAAACGGTTCAAAGTAGAGTCTCGGATCTTCTGATCACGAGACTTTTTTTGAATACCTGCTAGCCGTAAACTGAATACATCCCATGGCACTACCTCCCTGGACTGTTGACCTGATTCGCCGCTCGCTCGCCGATGTTGCCAAGCGAGCGAGTGAACCCGAGACGATTCAAAAGATTCGCGACCAAGCGACTGAGTTGCTCAGCGAGTTGCCGGAGACAGCGGCTCGGGGCTTGGATCGGGTCATGCGATCAGCCGAAGCTGGCAAAGAGAGCGTGCGAAAATGGTCTCGCAAGCACACCGCGCTTTCGATCCCAATGCTGAACGCGACTGGCGTTTTGGTGCACCCCGAGGGCACTGGCGTTCCAACGAGTGACGACGCGATTTCGGCCGCGGTCGATGTCTTGCGAGGCGACTCCATTGGCGGTGACGCGATTCAAGAACGAATGGAACGCCGGTTCGCGCGTCTTGTGCCCGCGGGCCGCAGTATCGCAGTGGCTCGA
Organism: Pirellulaceae bacterium; assembly: GCA_041749955.1. GTDB lineage: Bacteria > Planctomycetota > Planctomycetia > Pirellulales > Pirellulaceae > JBBSJZ01. The sequence continues at coordinate 36,952 of JBGTAI010000268.1, forward strand.
TCCTTCAACGGATCGTTGATGTGGCTACCGATGCTGCTTCCAAAGCGCGAGCTTGTCGTTCATCGCCATCACTCAGTTCGATTGCCCGGGGGCAGCTCGCTAGCAGACTCCATCCCCATGGTAACCGAGGTTGGCGCAAGCGACTCGGTTCACGAGAAGGACTTCCTCGATGCGGATGTGGACCACGACAAGATTCTCGCGATTGTGCAAGCCGACGCTGGCTCGGCTGCGATCTCTCCGATTCAATTCCAGTCGAGCTCGACGAAAACGATTCAGATCGCCGTGCTGCCCTTGGCAACGTTTTCGGCCAGCGATCCGAGCAGCATGTCCGGTCACATCCCATCAGCGATTGGAATGCTCGATGCAGGCTTCGATTTGGTGCTCATGTCTGGCAGCGAACTGGCGGGCGGTCCGAAATGCGGCTTATTTGTGGGCAATTCGGAACTGATCGAGACGATCACACAAAGCGATACTTGGGAGATGGTCGCTGCGAGCACTGCTGCGGGTGATGTCACAGCGACCATGATGCTTGTGACACTCGAGGCCTCGAGTACATCTGCCGATGCGACACCAATAGGTGCGTTGTTGGCAACAAGTGAAGAAAACTTGAAAGGACGTGCCGAGCGAATGGCATTGCGACTGTCTGCGGCGGAGTCCATTTCCGCCAGCCGCGTGACTGATGAACTCGCCAAGCTCACGCCAACAGGCCGCTGGATGTTGCCATCACGCCAAGTTCGCGTCCGCCACCAGAGTTCGGGTGCGGAAGCGTGGGCAACGAAACTTCGCGAAGAGTCACCGTCGCTATGGGTAGGTGTCGATGGCGACGAAATCATTGTCGATCTGCGGTGGATCGCGCCATCCGAAGACAACAAGATCGCCGCGTCGCTGGCCGGCGGGAACGCCTAGAACTTGTACAGGATCAACGCAGAGTAGTAGACGTCGTTTGGCAATGCGCCTTGTGGCGTGCTGTCATAGCGATCGGTCGCAGAAAGCTTGAGGCTCAGGTTGTCCGTACCGTCAAGCAGAATTTCCCATGACACGTCCGAAACGAGGCGGTAGTTCGCGAAATCGTTCCAGGCTGGGAAATAGTCGATCTTGCCTTTGAGCTTCTGTCGCTCAGTGATCTGGCGTTCGGCCTCCGCACCGAAGACCGCTTCCGGTACCCACGCGTCGTCTGGGGCACCGATCTCTTTCGACGCACCAGCACCGAAGCGGGTGATGAACAGACCCATGTCGTCTTTGATCCAGTAATATCCCAGACCAGCATTCGTATTCAAACGCAGATCAAAAGCCTTGAATCTGTCCCATTCCAGGCCGAACTTACCGAACGCAGTCCACTTAGAGTCGGCAATGATGCGGTCATAGTCGATGTTCATTCGACCATTATCTTGGGTGATCGCGCCTCGGTTGCTGGCCTGGCGATAGTCAACGTCAATTCCGAGGGTGTAATAGTCGGTCTTGCGTTTCAGATCGATACCCGTTGTGATCGAAAGCGTCTCCGCATTTCCCTTGCTTCCATCGAGCCCAAATTCCGCGTGATTGGTCCAGCCAGTGGTCATCCAAACCCAAGGGTACTGGTACCACTGCATTACTTCCTGTTGGAGTGGCGGACCGGCATCAATTGCTTCACCGGAGGCAATTCGCTGTGTTATCGAGTCGAGTTGGTGCTCTTCAATGACGCCTAGGTTGATCGGTGCCTCGAGCATTGGAGCCTGGGCCGCCACTTGAGAAACCGCATCTCCAGCAATATTTCCGTAAGTTGGAGCGGTAGGCGTTTTTTTCGCAATCGCGTCGCTCGCTGCGAACGACTCGAGCCACGCTAGATCAGCCCCCATGCTTTGTTCCGCACTTGCCGCGACCGCGGCTGGATCAACTGGCACCGTGTAGCGAGGCGGAGCAGCTGTGGCCCCTGCGACCGTTTCGGTTGCAGTAGTTCCAGGCGGCAACGTGTAGCCTTTACCGCTCCAGGCGGAGATACCTTTTTTCCACAACGGTACATCGTCAGCACCGAGCAAAGGCCCAGTGCTCAGCAACCCGATTGTGAAACACGATAGAAGTGTTCCGGCCGAAACAAATACAGAAGTCTTCTTCATCAAGAATTACCTGCTGAACAAACGCGATATTCAATCAACGTGTGTCCAGTAACAAAACCGAAACGGCCTTGTCACCAGAGATTCAGAGGTAACTGGTTCGAGTATCCGAAAAACTCATGAATTTTTTGATTCGGTCGCAACCGTCATCAAATTTACTCAGCCATCACTTTGGCAGAGCGGCGAGTTCGCTTCCGCGGCTTGACCACGCCCCATTCTTTAGTCAGCATCTCGAAGACTTCCGGCGTTTCGTATCGCACGACGTTCTTACCCTCAGGCATTGGACCGATCAGCCCGCGGAAGATTGGCATTCCGCGAAGATCCAAGTCGGTGCTGCAGTCGTCGATGCCGAGTTGAATGTGCGACTTCAACAGCGGGTCACATGTCGGGTAGTCGCGAATGAGAAGTGAGCCGTCGCTGCTGCGTGAAACAATTCGAAACGTATCTTTCTTAGCCATGGATGTCAGCTTTCTTCGATTCGGTGCGTTGGGAGGGAAAACTGCACGCGACACATTCAGCCGCATCGGAGACAAGCGTATGCCGGTAGCACAGGCGGTGAGGGCCTGATTTCTCAAGCGAACCACTTGAGTTGCATTGTTGGCAAGGAATGGATTGTCTGCCGACCAGCTAGACAAACGCAGCGAGCCTTGACTTGGGAGGAAAGGCTTGCAGCGAAGGATATTCGCAAATGGCTTCGGGACCGGGGGGAGGACGCCGGGGTGGTGCTTCGCAGGTTACAAAGGAGGCGGATTAAATTCTTGGTCTCACAAGAGGCTTGCAGGTGGATGCGAGCTCTTGGACCATTCTTTCAGGACGAATTTAATCCGCCGCCTTGCGAACCTTGCGAGCAACTCCGACTGGGAGGGTGGACCCGTCGCTTGGGAACATCGAAGCGTCGTCGAACAAAAGTATTGATCGACGCTGTTGCGTCAATTCACTAGCATTCTGTTGGTCGCCTGCGCACGACGATTGATGTGCTCAATGAGCACGATCATCACCGCCCGTTGTTGTCGGTCTCGCGCGGTGCGACAGACGCAATAGGCCCAATCGTTCGCCCATGTCTCAGCCAGCGCATGCGCACGCGTTTGGAGCCAATTCGCAACAAAGCCGCGCGAGATGAATTGACATAGCAAAGTTGATTGTGCTTGACCCAGCACGAGTCTTGGCATTGACAGCAGAGCGAGATGCCAGGCCGCGACTTGTCTTGCGACCCAAGCCCCCAAAACGTAGTTCGAAAGAGCGAAACTACGGAAGAACGCGCGTACTGGCACTAGCGGAGACACCGCCAGGTGACAGTCGGCTAACGGCTTCGACCACCAAGTCGATCGTTTGCGGTTGGTTGCTCACGAGCGAGATGTCATAGTCAATCGTTTCACCTGGACGCATGGATCGAATTTCATTCAAGAAAATGATCCCAGCCGAGCTTTGGAATTCACCTTGCTGTGGACTCATGCGTTGATTGACCCGTTCGACGCTTACACCATTTCCAAGATTGAAGTTGATTCGCACTTGGCTGTCGACTTCCGCCGAATCGTTCGTCACGCTCAATGCATAACGCAGCGGTTGACCGACTGTGCCTGGATTGTCACGAGCAAGCAAGCTCAAGCGAAGACCACGACCGGCGCCGCCCTGCAGGTTGGGTTGTACAGGATTGTTTGGAAGCGCTGGAGGCGTGTTCGTTCTTGGTGCTTGCCCGCCGGGGATCGACGGTGCTGGGAGTGCCGGTGGTAACGATGGTTGAGCCGGCGGAGTGTACGTAGGTGGCGCGCCTTGAATGATTTCCGTAAACAGATCATCATTGGCTCTTGCACCTTCAGCACTCGTCACTGTGAGCACAACTTGTGAACGCGGGTTCGGTCGTATCGCTTCAAATTCAGCTTCAAAGAGCTTCGATTCACCGGGAGCAAGCGTCGGGATTGTCCACGCGAGGATATATTGGCCAATTCGCGAGTCGTCTTTGCCTTCCGTCGCTCCGATTGGATTTAACTGTGGATCGTAAGACATCGCCACACGAACATTTCGCAGCGGAACTTCACCCGTGTTCGCAACACGAGCCTTGTAGAGTGCGATTGTTCCGGTGGAAATACTTTGGCGACCTTCGAGTGACGCTGATAGGGCCGGTGTTGCTGGGATTGGGTTGATGACTGTCACACAGCTATCCGCGATTCCGCGTTGTCCACCATCGGCGAGTGCCTGCACGTTGATGCATCGACGGCCTGCATTCGTCGGCACAAACGTGACTGCCGTGTTCCACGTCTGGCCAGGCTGTAGCGGTCCGTCAGTTTTGGCGTTTTCAATGCGTTGGCTATTGGTTTCGCGGTGCAGCATCGAACCGTCACCGAACGCCTCAAGCCGAACGTTGCTGAGCGGTCGATCACCCGTGTTCTTGACTGCCATATTGAAGTTCACTGGCTGCCCAGCTTCGTAGCGATCTTTTTCGGGTGTGACAGTCACGCTTAGCGATGGACGATAGACGTCGATGCGAACACTATCTTCGGCGAACAGGTTGCCAGCGGCGCGAGCTTCGAATACAAAGTCGGCTGGATTCTTGAGCGTGACATTCATCACGAGATCGAGTTGCGTCTTTGGAGGAATCGATCCCAATTCCCAAACGACGGAGTTGGGGAGGACCCTCGCGAAGCTGTCTGCGTTATTTGCCGTCGTGCCAGGCGGCAACTGCACTGTTACCACGACGTTCTCGGCTGGTTGATCGCCTGGGTTACTGACATTGGCGATCACTTCCACGGGCAGATCAAACGTCGCAATCGATGGAGCACCGGCGCGAATTGCCAATTGCGGTGAACTCCATGTCACAAACGTTTGCCCACTGCCAATCGTCATCGTCGGCATATTGTCACTATCGCCACCAGGCCGAATGACTTGCATCAAGACTGTAGCGGTGCCACTCGTTCCTTGCGTCGGTATCAATTGTGCCGGCGCCATACCGTTCTCGTCCACGTTAACTTCAACCACGCTTGAACCGTTCGTTCCAGCAAACGTCGCCAATCCAGGCTGCATGATTTCGTAACGAACACGCCATCCCCGAGCTGGCAAACTGCCTTCGGCTCGAGTGACACGTGTCGATAATTCAACGGTTGTTCCGGCGGGCACGAGCTGTGGTCCAGGAAACTGCCAACGTGCATCAATCCAATAGATCGTTGCGGTTGCTTTGCGTTGGTCCCAGCACTCGCTGTCAGGCGCCAGCACAGTGATGCGGCTTGTGCCTTCACTGGGACTGCTCAACGAGATCCACGTTTGGCCTTTCTCGAGCGAAACGTCATCGTTCGGATTCAAATTGCCACGTGTAATGAGCTGTTTCTTACTGCTTGTGACGCCCATCGCATACGAGGGACTTCGCTTATCCGGCCGTTTCGCGCCCGCCAGCTTATGGAATACTCCCGGCTCATCATCGCCCACAGCGATAATCGTTCCGACGCTTTCATTCGTTAGCATCCACTCGAGCGGCTCGTTGACTTGCAGGTAACCATCGTCACCACAGATACCGGAAAGCAAGAGGACTTCACCGCCTACTGGCGCTACAATTCGTTGCGGAGTTAACAAGATACAGCCACGCTTGCCACGGTCGGGCAAATGCAACTTGCGTGTTTCCCCGATTTCGCTGCCGATTAACACAGCGCGAGGTCCGGCAGCGCATTGGCCATCACACGGCTGGCTTGCGACACAGGCCTCGTTGCCACAAGTGCCCCGACAATTGCCGAGACAGCTTCCTTTTGTCTGACCAGGAACCGCACACGCTGGCGGATCCGCGGGCTCTGGAAACGCGGGTTGTGGGAGTGCGAACTTTGGGTTCTTGAGACAAGTACCAATCTTGTTTGAACACCCGAAACAACCGCACCCTTCACCACCGCTACCAGGGAGCGCAAGTGTGGTAGTGGTCGGAAACGGAGCAAAGAGGCACGAGCCTGTTGGGTCGATGGCTGGCAACCGAAGTTGGTTGCACCCACAAGAGAGCGCCGCGAGTAGCATCATCGCGACGAGAAATAATCTCGCGATGGGCAATCGTCGGGCGGTTGTGGGCGAGAGTGTCTTCATCGTTCCGTCGTGAATCGTTCCGTCGTGACAATCGAATCAAGCGTCCCTGCGACGCAATAACTTGATGCGTGTTGGAATAAAGCTGCGAATGATGTTGGATAAATGCAGCGGACAGATCCTGTCCGCTGAACCCTAGCACGCGAGTTGGCGCCATTGTGCATCGAGGCAACATGATTCGTTGCGGAAAGGCAACGCGCCCACACAGAAGATGAGGGTCGTAGCGAAGATGCGAGGCGCTGGGATGCAAATCTCGCGGATGCACGTCTCGAGCTCGAGGCCCCAACGCAAGTCAGTTTTTCAAACTGCGAAACGTAGGGTGCCGTGCTTGCACGCACCAGATTCAGCAAAAGGTGCTACGAGAAGACAAAGGCCCCTATTTGAAAAAGTGAGTTGCCCAGCGTGAGGCTCGAAGCAGTTGAGGCTAAGAAGTCAGCTCAGCAAAATTCACAGCAAGCGTGATGAAGTTAAGCACGGCGTGGACAACTAATGGTGCCGTGATCGTGCCGGTTTGGCGATAGAGAAAGCCTAAACCGACAGACAGAAAGAACAACGGAATCGGCGCTGCGCCCTGTCCTAGGTGCATTCCAGCGAACAAGATGCTCGCGACAATGATCGGCCACCAAGCGCGCGGTCGAAACGCGTTGGGCGATTGAAACTGTTGTAGCGACTCGTCCATCTTCAAGTCTGGCGAGTCGCTCACCAGCGTTCCAACCGCGTAGGGATTCAATCCGATGTCATCGATCCGTTGCGGATCAACTTTCGCAATGGCGGTTGTCTCGATTGCCGAATCGGCACTCTCGATGACTCGATTTCTGGAGACATGATCAGCGATACCTTGTAATCCGCCTTGCAAAAGCACCCGGAACAGGAACTCTTCGACGAACGGTGTGATCACGGCGGTGCCGATGACCATCACGATAAACAATCGAAGTCCCGGTTCCGCTTTGAGCGAATCGAGCACCGGGTGATGGTACTCCACCAAGTTCGAAACGAGACCGCTGATAATCATCACGGGCGGCAAAATCATCAGCGACGCGATGAGGCCCAACTGCACGTCCTTTGCCGACAACATCAACCCGAGTCGTGCCGCGGCATCGGGTACTTTGATTGAAAAGATCAAAATCGAACCGACCACTGCGGCGATGCCGCCAAGCGTGTTCAACGTCAACTGCGTGACAAGCGTCTGCATCTCCGGACGACCGACGGTTAAGCCGAGCATTAACGAAACCGACACAATGAAGAACCCGAACGTTAACAAAAAATGAACGGGCGTCCAAAACGGTTGCTCACGCGGACGAAGTGGGACGAGCCGGTTGAGAGCATCTCGACCGTAGCGAGAAAACGCTTGGCCCCAAAGAACGAAGCTCATCAAGTAAGCCCCAAGGATGACTAGCCCAGCCAAGGCTGCTCCGGTGGTCACCTCAGCTGCTTCATTCACTCGTCACGTCCTCACGCATCACTCGAGCGGCGGCTATCACGTACACGTAACCTGAATACACGGTCAACGCGATCGCGGCCCAAAGCAGAATCTGGGACGTCATCAACAACCAAGCGGCTGGCGGGAAGCTGATCAAACACAACAACTCGGAAACCACCGCCGCACATTGCACCACCATTTTCCATTTGCCGAGCCAACTCGCCGAGAAGTCACCGCCAGCGCCTTCGATCATGCCTCGCAAACTCGTTACGAGAAGCTCGCGAGCCACGACAATCGTCGCCATCCACGAACCGACATTGCTGGCTTCCACTCCAGCGAGTGCGATGAACGAACCACAGATGATGATCTTGTCAACAAACGGATCAAAAATCCGACCGAGCTTGGTGACTTGGCCATACTTGCGTGCCCAGTAACCATCCATCCAATCCGTGGAGGCTGCAATCAGAAACACAATCACTGCGGCGCGGTACGACGCCATGGGCACCAATGCGATCACGGCAATCGCCAACGCAAACCGCACTGAGGTCAATGCGTTTGGGACGTTGTAGACGGTAGATCGAGACGAACTGCTGCTCATTGCTGTCATGATTTGGGTCTGCCACTACGGGAGGCTCAGGAACGAAGTTGTCTCGTTTTCAATAGAGCCTGCCAAGGGCGGTGCGCTGCGCGGCGTTCACACGCTCGTTAAACATCCAGCGGCGCGGCGATTAAATCGTATCCTTCTGTGGCAACAATCTCACAACGCACAATGTCACCGACCTTGATGGCGTCGTCGTCGTTTGCCCCCGAGACATACAAAATGCCGTCGATGTCTGGAGCTTCGCTTGTCGTTCGTCCAATCCACGCACCCGGTTGGTCCGGCACGCCCGAATCGATGATGACTTGTTCAATCGTTCCGACACGACTCTTGTACCAATCAAACGCAATCCCTTGCTGGATCGCCATCAGCTCATCACGTCGAGCTGCCGCGACTTCGGGATCCACACGATTGGGCAACTTTGCCGCTGGAGTGTCTTCCTCGATCGAATAAGTGAACACGCCAAGATGGTTGAACCGTTGCTGTGAGACAAATTCGGCTAGCTGGTCAAAGTCTTCGTCGGTTTCGCCGGGGAAACCCGTGATCATCGTCGTTCGCATGACGAGCGAATCGATACCACGATGCAGTGAATCGAGAATTGACTCCATGTCGGCTCGAGTGGTCCGACGGGCCATACGCTTCAGCATCGTGTCGCTGGCGTGTTGCAGCGGCATGTCGATGTACGGCAAGATTCTTTTCGCACCCGCAATGGTCTCGATCAGTGCATCGTCAATGTACATCGGATAGAAGTACATTAAACGAATCCAATCGAGTGATTCGATTTGGTCGAGCTCGCGAAGCAATTCCTTCAGACGCGGTTCGCCGTACAGGTCTTTGCCGTAATACGTTGTGTCTTGTGCGACGATGTTGATTTCGCGAACACCGCTCTCGCCAAGCTTGATCGCTTCTTCGATGACTTGTTCCATCGGCTTGCTGTAATGCTTGCCGCGCATCTTGGGGATCGCACAGAACGTACAAAGCCGGTCACAGCCTTCGCTGATTTTCAAATACGCGAAGTGTCGAGGCGTGACAGCAGACCGCACCGCGTCGCTGAGCGGGCGCACGGCAGCTGGGCGGAACAGCGTGCGTTGTTCGTTAAGTCCCGAGTGCAGTCGCTCGACAATGTCGACAATCTCATTGCGGCCGAAGACGCCAACGAGTGCGTCGATTTCTGGGCGGGCTTCGAGAAGCGATTCGCGTTGCCGTTCAGCGAGGCAGCCTGTCACCACTACGCCGCGAATTTTGCCTTGACGTTTCAGCTCCAGCATTTCGTCGATGGCACCAAGCGATTCGGCGCGGGCACTGTCGATGAATCCGCAAGTGTTGACGACGACGAAGTCGGCACCCTCGGCCGACGCGACCATTTGGTAGCCCTCAGTGTCCAGTCGGCCGAGCATTTGTTCGGTGTCGACAAGATTCTTCGGGCATCCGAGACTGATTACGGCATAGCTTCCCCGGGCCTTGGCGTCGGGCTCCCCAGCCACACTCGGATTCGAGGCAGTACGGGGGTCTGAGATCACGGGGAGCTGCATGGACGAATTGTCTCAAAGAACCAAGGGTGCGAGCGGCAAAGCATCAATTAAACCGAACGAATCGATTTCACGCAAACGAAACGGCGTCGGAACCCGCATTTTGCAGTGTTTTTGTGTTGGAATGATGGGCCACGCGACGTCAAACTGGCACCTAAGTGCGAAGTCGCTGGCTTGGCTGGCGTTTGGGTTACCGCTCCAGCCAACGATTCTCTGCCAGAAACCAGGTCGAAATTCTTTGGCGCGTACGTGCACGGGTGATAAACCAGTGGCAAATCACGAACGCAAAGAAATTTGTCGCCGATTGGACTTGGAGGGCTCCAGCTGTGAAAATGGCGTTGCCAGATCTTTGCCTCATTGTTTTGCAACGTCTTTCCAAACTATGCCATTTTACCCCGACGCTTCGCCTCCTCCACGCAAGGACCGTGGCGAACCGTTGACCCTCCGTCGCGCGATCGAACCGGCGGCTCCGTCAGTCTTCGCCATTTCTCTTGGTTCGACCCGGCTATACATCACTTATGCAGTCCCCATTGCCGTCGCTGCATGCGTAACAGTCGCTTCGCTCGTCAGCTCTCGGCCGGGAACAGACGATGTTGCAACAGCGTTCCTGCTCGGTGGCCTGTTTTGGCTGATCGGTTTCGTTGTGCAAGTCGTCTCCCATTTGGCGGTTTGGGGCGTATGGGGCGAACCATGCGAAAGCGTTACCGTCGGCCTGCTCGGCGTCGAGTTCCCACCAATCCACCAGCCACCACGGCGACTGATCTCACTTTCCGTCGTCACCGTTTTACCGCTCGTCCTCGCCGCGGCAGCAGCCACGCTGATCGGAGTCGCTTGGGCGGGCGAGAATTTCTGGCTCGGAGCTGATGTGCTAACGATGCCATCGCTTGGTCGCTCGACGAGTGATCTGGTTTGGCAAGCTGGCGGCGTGTTGATGCTCATCCAGATGGTATGCCAGTCTTTTCCGTTACCACGGACTCCTGGTCGACAAATCATCTTGGCTGTGATCGCAGCTTCCTTTCGCCATCTCGATTTACCCCGCATCATTTTCTTTTCGCGTCGAGTGCTGGTGCTCATCGCAGTCATCGTGGCGATGGTGGCAGTGGCGTTGATCCCGATTGAGTCGGATTCGCCGATCCAGCGTTGGCCGATCTTGTTTCTTGTTGCCGTCATGTTGTGGCTCTCCGCTCGCGGTGACGATGTCGAGCTAGCGATATGGAGCTTAGTAAACGCCGAGACTTCACGCCGAGGCCCTGTTCAAACAAGCTGGTATCGTCGCACCGTCCAAAATCTACACACGATCTCCGGTCGTCGACGAGCGCGACGTGCATACAAGCAAGAGCACAACGAAGCCGCAGATGCATCACGACTTGATGCGATCCTCAAACAGCTGCATGAACACGGCGAACAATCTCTTTCCAACGAAGATCGCGCCGTCTTGCGCCGCGTCAGCGAAACCCTGCGAAAGACAAAAGCAACAAGCGGTATGAAGCCTCTAGAAGATCAAGACCTGTAGAGATACCGGAGGCCGCTTGGCTTTCTTGTCCTTTGGCCCGCTATTCGCCACGCCCTAAATGAGCACCTCAACGTCAGGCAGTAAATGCTTGACGGACCTGCGATACTGAGACGCACCTTCTGCCGTTACAGCAGTCCCCCTCACATCGACCGTAAACAAGTTGGTGAGGCGATGCAGTTTTTGCAATCCGTCATTTGTCACCAGCGTCTGGCGTAGATCAAGCAACTCGAGATCCGGCAATGTCCCGATCGTCGATAAGGCAGCATCCGTAAGCTGTGTGCCTGCGAAATGAACCGAGGTAAATCCGCTGCGATTTGCAAGTCCTGCGACATCAACATCCCGGATTGGCGTGAATGACATCGCGATAGAATTTAGGTTTGCAAATGTTGCAAGACGACTCAATAAAACGTCCGCAAAAGGCACGCGGTGGGCAACAATCTGTTGAACTGACGAAAAGTGGAGCAACGCCGGGACATCAGCAGCAGTCATGAGTGCACCATTGAGTGTCAACGTCGCTGGCAGCATGCTTTGGATCATGTCGACATACTTTGTAGGAATCTCTTCGACGAGAATATGGAGATTCTCCACTTTCGAAAGATCATCAACATCAATCGATGCTCCAAGCTGAAGGAGACGTGCAGTAGCGTCACAAGGTTTCATTCGTTGCGCAGACGATCTTCTGGCGAGTCTCATTTGGGATCGAAACGTTTGGTTGCCGATGTGTGATCGGCAACTTGCACATTGAAGTCTATGTCAACGCGGCGGCGTCTCGCAAGCCTGTGATATCGCCAATAGTCAATGCATCACAGGTACCAGAAGACAATCAACGATGCAACGATGTCTTGAACCACCGACTGGCCACTGCAAAGAGGTTACGCGACTGCATTCGAGGCAATCCAAGTCGTGGGAGTCGCCAATCCCATTCCAAATCGCCAGTGTTCGATCCTGTGCCCCTCGGAGAACGCTGAGGTATTCAACGACTCGATACTGCGACCCCTCAAGATTTAGCTCAAGTTGGTTTCGGGCATTTTTCGGGTCTGGGTCCAGTGGTTTGACGCAATCCAGCAAGATCACGTGTCTATCTAAATTCGTGTATCTACTCGCTCGGATTTTAACACGCGTCACATTGCTATTTCGTATTCACTGGTCCAGCACGTCGCCGCACTTCTCGCACGCTGGTAACAGCGAGTGTCGAACGCCACCGCACTTCTCACAGGCCTTGAACAGCGACGTTTCACAACACGGACACGTGTACGGTTGGTCGTCGACCGGGTCCGATGCGTTCACTGCTGCTAACGACCGTTTCTTCAAGCTGCGGCGCGTCCAGGAAGCGAATTTCAATGGGCCACGTTGGATCGGGTAATCACAGATCGGACAGAAAAAGCTCGCATACGCCTCACGGTACTGACGAAGCAACCAATCGCGACTCGGCTGGGCCAACAATCGCAACAACTTCACCAACACACCGGTGGCAATGGCGAGTGACAGCAAAATCAGAATGTACTTGAAATAGATCGCTGGGAAGTGGTCGTGCATCACGAGGATGACCCGCCCAGCCACCGCGCCGCTGAGAGCGTACACGAGCATCGCGTAGGTCCCACCCGCTTGCCGCACGAATAGCCAACCGCAAGCCAGCAACAGCGGAATCAACATACCGAGCTTGTAAGTGGCTAACGTCCACTGGTGCTTCTCATAAAGCTCTTCGTACTCATCTTCGATCGGGCGACTCGCCGCAGTAATCGCGATCGAATTCGCTCGTTGCTTCGCTGTCACATCGTCTTGTTGATCGTTCAGCGTCGCCAGCTCAGCATTCAGCACTTGTGTTTGGCTTTGGTTCGCAAGAAACAACTGCAAGCTATCCGTCAGCGCCTGTTTCTGTTCATCGCTGAGCGTCGTTGCGTTCTGATCCGCGTTACGTTTCAGCTCAAGTAGCTGATTAATCGTCTGTTGCGAGTCACTCGTCGTCTGGCCCGTCAAACGCCGACGTTGTTCCGTCGAAGCAATCTGTTGCTTTACCTCCACCAACTGAGCCGCCAGCGCCCGCCGTTCATCCTGCAGCTCCTTTGGCAATCCCGCCTCGAGCATTTGGTTGTAATTGGGACCTTGCACACGATCGATATCGCGCAAGATGTACCCAAGCAACCAGAACGCGAGCACCCCCACCGCCACGCTGAATCCAAAGATCATGAATCGAAGCATAAACGAGCCGTGATGTTTCTTCGTCTTCATCATTTCGCCTGAGTTTTCCGAGAAAAGGTAGGGTGTGTGCTCGCACGCACCGATCGACCGGGGAGAAACAACAGGTGCGTGCAAGCACACACCCTACTTTCTGCTGGTTTAGGAACGGTTCAATTGAAGCTCCCTAAATCGGACCAGAGCCCACGCAGCAAACAATATGCGCGACGAAGCGATAATTCCTGAAAAACGGTCGACAATTCCGCAGGCGTCCTTCAAACAGCCCCACAAACTTGTAGGGTGTGTGCTCGCACGCACCGATCGACCGAGGAGCAAAAACAGGTGCGTGCAAGCACACACCCTACTTTCCTACGCACTTAACGAAGTTGCGTGAGAACGGTTCGTTGCAGTGCGGATTTCTTGACCAAGGCGATCGGGTAGGAAGATAGCAAGCGTCAGTGATCAAGCTTGCGAAACTCGTCTGTCGACAACCCAGCAAAACAAACGTCGCAGTTAACTCCCACCACCCGTTCGCCCAAAACGCTTCATTTTCCTACCTCCATTTTCCTACCATATCTTCCGGGCATATTCATCGAGCAAAGGTAGGGTGTGTGCTCGCACGCACCGATCGACCGAGGAACAAGAACAGGTGCGTGCAAGCACTCACCCTACTTTCCTCGCAAAGCACGAAAACAACTCACAAAATCTTCGTAACATTGAGATCAGCAGTCAGCGTTGCGGACTTACCCTCGCTGTCTATGTCGAATTGGAACGCAGTGCCCTCGACAGTCATGCACTCAGCAGGCGGAATCGATAGCGCAGCGAGGCTCGGCGGCCAGTCGCCGGTTTCAAGCCGGAACTGCTTAATCGCTAGAGAGGCTCGCGTGACGCGACGTGAGTCCTCGAGCTTGACAAGAGCGGCAGCTAATGTCTCAAAGGATGGACACTTTCGAGAGAGCTCGGTGTTCCAGGTTCTATGAGAACGCCGCAAAAACCAATTGCCATTAGCACTGATGTCATTTGCGAAACCGTTCCGCAATTCGCCCGCACGTGACACGATCCCATTGAAGCCCCCGTCGCTAACGGACAGTCCTGAGTCAAGCAGATTCACGAAATCTCGTAGACGTGTTGCCGCTACATCAATAAACTTGTAGGTTCGGTCACTCTGCGGTTCGCTGCTCAGTACGCGACCATAGATTCCGATCGAGTCGGCATTGATGGCCTCTAGTGCAAATGCTCGTTCGGTTGTGATCACATTCTTCCATCGGCTCGCTAGATCTGTCTTCGTTCCAACCAGCTCCAAAAGCGAACCAATTTGTTCCCCACGCCATAGGTCGTATTCAAGAGTCTCACAAAGCCTCTCGTTACGTGAGCAGATGAAATTGCTTCGCTCGATTTCACCAGAAATGGTCGTTTGCCAATCCAGTTTGTCTCGTAGTGCTGAGTTCAGTTGCAAAGCGTCCAGTGCATCATCCATTTGCTCGTTGCAGAACGCGATCTCGAACTCCATCGCCACGAGTTTGGAGACAACGTTGGCCCATTCAATGGGTGCGAAGTCGTTGGAATGCATGGTGTATCCAATTGGTGCCCAAACCAGATCTTCGCTCGCGGCAAGTCGCTGCAGTCGAGCGAGGACGGGCTTTGCATAGTCACTCAGCTCCGTGAAGTAAGGCTGCTCTGGCCAGGGCTCACCAGGAGGCGGGATCTCGAACTCGCTGTAATCCTTCATCCCACCACCGCCCTGGTGTGCATCTTCATAGGTTTTCAGACCGCTCGA
>JBGTAI010000269.1:0-19463 GCA_041749955.1 Pirellulaceae bacterium
GCCGTGCTCGGGATGTAAGTACACCGATTGCGTTGTCGTGTGCCCGGTCGAGTGCTTTTACGAAGGCGACCAGATGCTTTACATCCATCCGGAAGAATGCATCGATTGCGAAGCGTGCGTACCGGAATGCCCGGTCGAAGCCATCTTCCACGAGGATAATGTGCCTGAGGAGTGGAAGAGCTACATCGAGCTCAATGCCGAAAAGGCTGAAGACAGTGAAGTGATCACGGAAAAGAAAACGCCGCTGGCCGACCAGTAGCCGCGACGATCGGGTTGTTCGTCTAGATCGTTCATCCAGATGGTTCAGCGAAAAAATACAGCCCCGCGGATTCAATGCGAACACGCGGGGCTTTTTCGTTGAGTCATTCTTGAAAATCACAATGTCCGTCCGACGGGAAACAATGTCCGTCCGACGGGAAACAACGTCCGTCCGACGGGAAACAGAATCAGTCGGACGGCAAGAACGTCTTCCAGCTTTCGTACCGCGGGTCCTCGATCGGTTGCAGGAACAGCGGATTGAAACGTGGTTTCTCAGGACTCGTGAGCAGTGCCATCTTCGCTTGCTGGGGCGTACGGCCTCCCTTGCGACCGTTGCATTTCAAGCAGCAGCACACGATGTTTTCCCACGTCGTTTGACCGCCATGCGATCGAGGCACGACGTGATCCAGGCTGAGCTTGTGCATGGGCTCGGCTTTGCCACAGTACTGGCATCGGTGGTCGTCGCGAGCAAACAAGTTCTTGCGATTGAAACGCACCGTTTGCAGCGGCATTTTCTCGAATCGCGTCAGCCGCACGATGCGAGGCACTTGCACTTCGAAGTTCACCGCCCGCAGGAATTCTTCGCCGGGTTGTTTGTCCAATGATGTCAGCTGACTCAATTCACACCAGGACTCGAAGTCATAGCTCACGAATTGTTCGTTATCGTTGCTGATTACTTCCGCACAATCTCGGTACAGCAAGACAAAGGCTCTACGGACATTGACCACTCGGATCGCCATGTAGAACCGGTTGAGCACCAGGACATTTGAGTCGAGAACACTTTGAGACATTCGCGATTTAATCCTTCCCACAAACGGCTGAATAATGACTTACGTTACAGCTGAACGAATTCCTTGAGCAAAACATCTTCCTTGAGACAGACACCGTCAAACCTTCAGCGGGTTCACAGGAACCGCAAAGTGAGATGACTTGTTCAGGTTTCAAGGCAATTGTGGCGCGGTCAACACAGCTGGCAAGTCACTCGTCCGACTGTGTTTTCAACGCCACCAGTTTAACCGCGTCGAGGATTCGCTGCCTAATGGGATTTGGTACTCTCAGTCAAATGTTTATCGCTTCATCACGAATTGCACCCATTTAGGCTCGTGTCAGTCCCCATTTACGTACATTTCATGACAATATCCGGCATCACCGCTCTGTTGCCCTGGACCGCTTGGCTGGGGACGACCGGCGATGTTTTGCTGGCGATCTTGCTGGTTTTGGTCTGTTTGGTTTCTTGGGGAGCCAATTTGATAGCACTCCCAGGTAACTGGGCTGCGGTCGCGGCATTGGCTTTGTATGCGTGGTTGGCCCCGGCGGATGGACGCTGTGCGATCAGTGTCGGCGCCGTCGTCGCAGCGTTTGCGTGCGCTTTACTCGGCGAGATTTTCGAGTTTTTTGCCAGTGCCGTGGGTGCCAGTCGAGCTGGGGCGAGCCGGCGAGCGACAGTTTACGCGGTGATCGGTTCGATGGTGGGCGCGATGCTCGGTGCAGTCGTTGGTGTCCCAGTCCCTGTGGTTGGCAGCGTATTGGCCGCGATTTTGTTTGGCGGGCTCGGTGCGACCGCTGGTGCGATGTACGGCGAATGGACCAATGGCAAGCCGTGGCGGGAGAGTTGGTCGATCGGGCACGCAGCGTTTTGGGGGCGAACGACTGGCACGATCGGGAAAATGGTGGCCGGTTTGGGTGTGGTCTTGATCGCAATGGTTGGCGTATTGGTCTAAGCGTATTGCTATCGCAGTCTACTATGCGGGGATCGCTTTTACCCATCGGCCGACGTTGACTCGCCAAGCTCGCCCGGCGTACCGTGTCGCGACGGGAGCGCACACAGCGGACACGGATGTCATATACGCAGCGGAATAGCGATCGGCGGCGACGTGTGCTTTACACGTCTGCTCTTGCCGAAAACGAAGTTTCGACGCCAGCAAGTCGTCGCAATGCGCTATTGTTGCGCGAAGCCCGAAACCCAACAGCTGCCTATGGCGCACGCGTCCAACGACGAATCCGAGGTCGATGGTTCTCGCTCGTTCCCATCAGCCGTCGTAATTTGTTGCTTGTGGCTGCGGTGTTATGGAGCGTCGCTTTTTTACTCGCGGCCGCACACTATGCGGCGGTGACTTGGCCGAGCTTGACGTTGGAGTCGAATCTGGCCGTGGCCCGTCCTTTGCGATTGGATCATCCGGACAGTTTTGGTCGCTGGTTCATGACGTTGTTGCTGGCGTGTGCCGCAGGCGTGTCGTTATTGATTTACCAACTTCGCCGCTACCGCATTGACGATTTCCAAGGTCACTATCGACTTTGGCGAATCGTGATCGTGCTGTGCGGCGTCGCGAGTCTTGATTCGCTGGTGTCCGTGATCGATTGGGCTGGCGCTTTGTTGGATTTCGGCATGGGGCGACGAGCTGCTTTGTCGGGCAACGATTGGGTGCGAATCCTTGTGGCAATCGGCGGTGCCGTGCTTGCGATGCGAATGGTCGCGGAAGTCCGTCGTTCGCGTTGGTCACTGATCACGATGATCATGGGTTGGTCGTTGCTGGCGATCCCAGTCGCAGCCAAATGGAATCTGTTTGAAGTCAACTCAATGCCACGATGGACGCTTGTGACCACGGCGCCGTTGTTGGGCGTCACGACGCTGTTCTTGTCGCTGGTCGGATACTTGAGGTTGCTGTATCGCGAAGTCCGCCGCGTTGAAGATTCGGTGTCTCTCTCGTTCCGATTGCAAAGCTTCAGCGGTCGAGTGTTTAACGGCGAAAAGGACGAAGAGCCAGCAGCGTCTCAAGACGACGAAGAGCCCAAACGGCGATGGTGGCATCGCCGCGACAAGACGACTGGCGAAGACACTCCAACGAAGCCATCGCGTGCGGAGTTGCGAGAGGCGGCACGCGCGAAAGCGGCTGCGGAGAAGGCCCAGCGAGATGCGAAACGAGCTGAACAGGCTGCTGAAAAGGCGGCGGAAAAAGCTGCCGCAGCCGAAGCAGCGAAAATGGCAAAGCAAGCTGCTGCGGCGGCGGATGCCGATGAAACGGAAACCACCGAGTCCTCCGCGAAACGAGGCTGGTTCGGTCGACGCGCAGCCAAGTGTGAAACGTCGACTCCTGAACCTGAATTGGAATCCAAGACACGTTCTACGTCGGTGCCCGATCAGCGTGATGAGGCAACGCCCACGCCAGACCAAAAGCGATCTGGGTTGTCAGGCTGGTTCGGCAAGAAAC
The DNA here is from genome assembly GCA_041749955.1 of Pirellulaceae bacterium. Classification (GTDB taxonomy): domain Bacteria; phylum Planctomycetota; class Planctomycetia; order Pirellulales; family Pirellulaceae; genus JBBSJZ01. The sequence continues at coordinate 3,468 of JBGTAI010000269.1, forward strand.
AGCCAGCCGACGCGGAGGGATCCGCTGGCGACACCGCTAACGAAGTCAATCCGCAACGCTCATCAAGCCCACAGCCTGCTCGCTCGTCGGACAACTCAGATGACGACGATGACCAATCTGGCGACGACAATGCGGACTATTCGGGTATGAGCAAAGCGGAACGTCGCCGGCTGAGAAAGCTCCAGCGACGTGGCGGAAACGCAGCTTAGCGATATCCAATCGCGGCGGTGTCCTGGATAGGCCGATTTTTCCTGGATCGGCAATCCGCTATTCTCCTGGCGGTGTTTCTGCCGCTCTCAACCAATTTCCCCTCATTCGATAGTTCCATGATTCGAACCCGATTCGCTCCGAGCCCGACCGGTTACCTGCATATCGGTGGCGTGCGAACCGCCTTGTTTAATTGGTTGCTCGCGCGCCAATCCGGTGGCCAATTCATTCTGCGGATCGATGACACGGACGCTGGGCGAAACGTCATCGAAGCGATCGAGCCCATTTTGAACGGCTTTCGCTGGTTGGGCCTGGATTGGGACGAAGGGCCAGAAGTCGGTGGACCGCATGAGCCGTATTACCAGTCCCAACGCAGTGCTCGTCATCAAGCCGCCGCCGAGAAGTTGCTCGCCAGCGGTCACGCCTACCGCGACTACGCAACGACCGAAGAGTTGCAAGTTCAACGTGACGAGGCCCAGTCGTCGGGGCGTTCGTTTGTTTACGATCGACGTTGGATGGCGACTGACGCTGAAACAGCCGCCAAATTCGAAGCCGAAGGACGCAGCGGTGTGGTGCGTTTGAAGATGCCACGCGAAGGCCAATGCGTTATCGAAGATCTCGTTCGTGGTGAAGTCCGTGTCGACTGGGCCGGCGAACAGGATCACGTGATCCAACGTGCCGACGGTAGTTGCTTGTATCACTTAGCAAGCGTCGTTGATGATCATGATCTCGAGATCACACATATTGTTCGCGCTGAAGAACACTTGCCGAACACGCCGCGACAGATCTTCATCCTCGAGTCGCTCGGCTACACACGGCCCATCTATGCGCACTTGCCCTACGTGGCTGAACCAGGCGGGACCGCCAAACTGAGCAAACGCAAACTCGCAAAGTACCTCAAGAACAAAGACTTTGCGGATCTGCTTAGCCGCGGAAATCATATTGCGAGCGAATGCAAAATTACGACGGACGCGGACACCTTCAATCCAGTCATCGTCGACTTTTATCGTGAGATTGGATTCACGCCACACGCGATCTTGAATTATCTGTTGCTACTCGGTTGGTCACTCGATGGCGAAACGGAGAAGTTTTCGATTGACGAGATGATCAAGCACTTCACGCTTGCACGAGTCAATCGCTCGCCCGCGTCGTTTGATCCCCAGAAACTGCTTTCGGTACAAGGCGACACGTTCGCTGCCCTTTCGCTCGAAGATCGCGTTGCCGCGACGTTGCCGTTCGCCACCCGCGCCGGACTCGTCAACGAGTCGAACCCCGAGTCGATGGCGTTGCTGCGTGAAGTCGTCGAAGCGACCGGTGACCGTCTGAAAATGGCCGGCGACATCGTTGACTATCGGTATGTCTTCAGTGACGAAGTGAGCTACGACGAAGCGGCTTTCGAAAAACGAGTCACCGGCGACGAGCCAGCCAGATTGCTGCTTGCGGACTTGGCGGACTCGCTTGAGAATTGCGGCTCGTTTGATACGCCGAGCGTTGAGGCTGCGGTTCAGGCGTTTTGTGAATCAAAGCAAGTCAAGTTGAAGCAAATTGTGCATGCGCTGCGGATCGCGACTACGGGCGTTTCCAACGGCTTTGGCATGTTCGAAACGCTCGCTGTCATTGGCCAGACACGAACGGTCACTCGCATCCGCCAAGCCCTCGCAAGAGCGGGCTCGGCAACAGGCTGATAGGTCGCTCGGGGCTGGCTTATCGCACGGTGTTCACGGGAGAATTCGCAATTGTGCCGATTCCGCACGCGTCATTTTGTCTCGGGAACTGATGGGGTAAGAATCCAATTGGGTTAATCGCTGGATTCAAGCTCGGTTCCTGTTAGGATTCAGGGTGTGGGAAGCATCCCAGCCAACCACCCAAAACACAGTTTTCGTCCAAGGCCGTTATTCATGCACATCGCACCACACCAACCGACCCCAAATCAGCCCACGCGTTCCATCACGTTTGTCGTGTCGCGAGTTCTGGACAGTAAAATTGCTGGACTGGAAACACGCCGTGCTGTGTCGCTTTGGTGCTTGGTCGCAGGTGCAGTTTCGTTGCTCGTTCTCACGGGTTGCCGCGAAGAGATGGCTCCGCGGGTGTTCGAGCCGAATCTCGTTCAAGCAATGAAATACGAAATCAAGAACGAGTTCCCGATGGAGCAAACATCGCGAGATGTGACCTGGGCCGTGACTCGAATGTTCGGCACACCCGACGAACCGAAGCTACCGCAAGTCGTTACGGAAGACGACGATTTGGCATCCATCGTCAGCGTCGAGAATCTGGTGCGTGCATCAGGGCAAACGGGCGATGAGGGACGCGGACTTTACGACGCACATTGTGCACGCTGTCACGGTGTGACTGGAAATGGACGCGGTATCACTGGCGCGGTGCTAACGCCCTACCCTCGTGACTACCGCATGGGCGTTTTTAAGTTCAAGTCAACCTCGCGCGGCGCCAAGCCAACTCGTGAGGACCTGGCTCGGTCGATCCGAAACGGAATCCCCGGTACGGCGATGGGCAAGATCGCTGAACTCACGGAGGACGATATTCAAGCGCTGACGGACTACGTGATCTATCTTTCATGGCGAGGCGAGTTGGAACGCAAGCTGATTGATGATGCGGCGATGGAGCTCGATCTCGAAGCGGGTGACCGTGTGGTGAATACGGAGTGGGCCGAGAGTACGGTCGAAGAAGAAAAAGAGTTGTTCGAAGAACAGTGGGAAATTGCTGAGGACTACGCTGCAGAGATTGGTGACGCTTGGCTTGAAGCCGAAGATGAAGTCTACGCGGTGCCTGAGCCTCCAGCGGATTTGCCTGTGGCTGATTCGCACGAAGAGTTCGTGACGCTGTCCAAGGGTGACCAAGCCGCGGCTCTCGCGGAGTCCGTCGAGAAGGGACGCCAGTTTTTCGTAGGCAAGATCGCTTCGTGTAGCAAATGCCATGGCGAGAAAGGTCTTGGTGACGGCCAAACGACCGACTACGACGACTGGACCAAGGATTGGACCGCACGCGTAGGTCTCGATCCCAAAAACCGCGATAGCCTGGTTCGATTGCTGGCTCGCGGAGCCCTGCCGCCGATCAATGCTTTGCCCAGAAACTTTGCTGAGGGTGCATTTCACGGTGGTGCGTCCTCCGAAGACCTCTTTCGACGAATTGCTGTTGGAATCGCCGGCTCGCCCATGCCAGCAGCGACTTTCGTCGAGGGCGAATTCGAACAGGACGACGTTTGGCATCTGATCAATTTCATCCGCTCGCTTCAAAAAGCGGAGGACAACGCAACCCCGGACGCCCCAACAGCGGCCGAGAAGACGCCCTCGGCCTAGTCCGCCGCGTCTGAACTGTCCTACGAAGAGTTGCCTCAATTCGCTACGCTTTGGGACCAGCGGGATGTCACGAGGCTGCGTTTGACGCAGTCCGATACGTGTGCGAGCGAACCCCATTTCAGGTTTTGCTCACTTACTAGTCGGGCTTGCACGCAGAAAGCTCTCTGTACGACAGTGATGTCCTCTTGCTTCTAACGAACCGCCACACGGGCCACCGAAGAGTAAAACGGAATGAACGAACCGCTAGAAAAGCGTCCTTCGAAACACTTTATTGAACAAGCGATCGATGCCGATTTGGCTGCCGGTCGCTTTGATCGTGTCGCCACTCGTTTTCCTCCCGAGCCCAATGGTTATCTCCATATCGGCCACGCGAAAAGTATTTGCTTGAACTTCGGTCTTGCTCGTGACTACAACGGCACATGCAACCTGCGGTTCGACGATACCAATCCAGCCAAGGAAGAAACCGAGTACGTTGAATCCATCAAGGAAGACGTCGCATGGCTGGGCTTCCAATGGGACGCACTCTTCTTCGCCAGCGACTACTTCGACCAAATTTACGAATGGTCCGAACAACTGGTGAAGGACGGTTTGGCCTATGTTTGTGATTTGACGCCCGAGCAAACTCGAGAATACCGAGGCACGTTGACTGAGCCCGGTCGAAACAGCCCCTTTCGTGATCGCACGGTCGAAGAGAACCTTGATCTGCTTCGTCGGATGAAAGCAGGCGAGTTCCCCGACGGATCGCGAACGCTTCGAGCAAAAATAGACATGGCGTCGCCGAACGTCAATCTTCGCGACCCCGTCATGTATCGGATTCTGAGGTCCCATCACCATCGCACAGGTGACAAGTGGTGTATCTATCCGATGTACGATTGGGCTCACGGAGACAGCGACTCGATCGAAGGCATCACGTTCTCGATTTGTACGCTCGAGTTCGAAAATCACCGACCGCTTTACGATTGGTTCTGTAAATCGCTGGGGATCCACCATCCTCGACAAATCGAATTTGCACGCTTGAACATGACCTACATGGTGATGAGCAAACGCAAGTTGTTGCAACTCGTCAAAGAGAAGCACGTCAGCGGCTGGGACGATCCTCGGATGCCCACCATTTCTGGACTGCGTCGACGCGGTTACACGCCTGAGTCGATTCGCAATTTCTGTGCAGATATCGGCGTCGCCAAGTTCAACAGCACTATCGACATCATTCGTCTTGAGAATTCGATTCGTGAGCACCTCAACGCGGTGGCCCAGCGACGAATGGCTGTCCTGGATCCACTCAAGCTAACGATCACAAACTGGCCCGAAGGCAATGTCGACATGGTCGAGTCCGCCAATAACCCCGAAGACGAATCGGCTGGCGTTCGCGAAATTCCGTTTTCGAAGCACCTGTGGATAGAGCAAGAAGACTTTCGCGAAGAAGCACCGAAGAAATTCTTCCGGTTGAAACTCGGTGGCGACGTTCGTCTGCGTGGCGGCTTTATCATCGATTGTCACGATGTGGTGAAGGACGCCGACGGCAACGTGATCGAAGTCCTTTGCACGTACGATCCAGCCTCACGTAGTGGCCAAGACACCTCCGGACGCAAGGTAAAAGGCACGATCCACTGGGTCAGCGCTGAACATGCCAAGGAAGTCGAAGTCCGCAACTACGATCGGTTATTCCTTAGCGAGAACCCCGAGGACGCTGGCGAAGGCAAGACGTTCTTGGACCAAATGAACAAGGACTCGCTGACTGTCACTCGAGCATTGGTGGAGCCCTCGCTTGCGGACGTGGGTGCTGGCGAGCACTTCCAATTCGAACGATTGGGATACTACTACACGGACCCCGACAGTGTTCCTGGAAAGCCCGTCTTCAATCGTATCGTTCCGCTACGCGATACATGGGGCAAGATGGAAGCGAAAGGCAAAGCCGATTAGTCTCGTTCGGTTAATTGAAAAGAAAAAAGACACTTCTCGCTGACCGCCCGCACCGATGACCAACAAAGTTGCTTTCTGTCATTAAATAGCAAGCAATATTGAGCCTGAGGCGCTAACCGATCTCAAGAATCGTTCAGTCGAAAATCGGCTAGCGTCTCAGGCTCATCGTTCATCGATTGAAAACGCTGATTCTCCTGGAATTGCCAGCATGAGTGCCGGCGATCAGCGAGAATTGTCAGAAAAAAACGGGAGCGGCACCGATTGGTTCCACTCCCGTCTTGAGTCGAGACTATTTGTAGCGGTCGCTTGACGACCGTTAGCTGTTTTCAGCATCGTCACCAGTCGCGGCGACAGCATCATCGTCATCACCGCTGCCTACTGGAGCGGCATAGCCGCCTGAGGCGAGGACGCCTTGCTTGATTTCTTCGGTGATCTCGGGGTTCTCGATCAAGAAGTTACGTGCCTTCTCTTTGCCTTGGCCCAAGTAGGTTTCGCCGTACTTGTACCAGGCACCGCTACGGTTGAGCACCTTGTGTGTCGTTCCAAGGTCGAGCAAGTCGCCTTCGAAGCTGATTCCGTTCGTGTGCATCATGTCAAACTCAGCAATGCGGAACGGAGGTGCCACTTTGTTCTTGACGATCTTGGCACGGACGCGTTGACCGACTTGCTCTTCGCCTTCTTTCAATGCGCCGATACGGCGGACATCGATTCGGCACGAGCAGTAGAACTTCAATGCGCGACCGCCAGGTGTGGTTTCGGGGCTGCCGAACATGACACCGATCTTTTCACGGATCTGGTTGATGAAGATCACCACGCACTTGCTCTTGGCGATCACGCCAGTCAGCTTTCGCATCGATTGGCTCATCAATCGTGCTTGCAAACCAACGTGGCTGTCGCCGATCTCGCCTTCGAGTTCTGCGCGTGGAATCAACGCCGCGACTGAGTCGATGACGATGACGTCCACGGCATTACTCTTGACGAGCATTTCACAAATCTGCATCGCTTCTTCGCCGCTGCTCGGTTGGCTGACCAGTAGCGTGTCGAGTTCGACGCCGAGTTTCTTGGCCCAGCTGGGGTCGAACGCATGTTCGGCGTCGATGATCGCTGCGATGCCATCGGACTTTTGGGCTTCAGCACAAACGTGGAGTGCGAGTGTCGTTTTACCGCTGGACTCAGGCCCGAAAATTTCGATGATCCGGCCGCGAGGCAAACCTTGGCCGCCAAGGGCCATGTCCAGACTGAGGCTACCGGTTGCAATGCCTTCGACGTGCAGCTTATGAGCAGCACCCAACGGCATAATCGCGCCTTCGCCAAACGACTTTTCGATTTGTTGAAGCGTCGTCTTCAAGCCAGGTTCCAGTGCCAGAACCTTCTTCATGCCTGGATCCAACTTAACATCTTTGGACGCAGTCGCAGTCGCTACTCTTGCTTTCTTTACCATCGTTCTCTGTCCTTCCCCGTGCATGGGATAAGTGGTTCCCTCAAGTGCATCCTTCCCCCGGAAGTGATCGCACATACAGTACCGCTCTTGTGGTCCAACTGCAACCATTTTGTTGACAGTTTTCCCACTGTTCCCCTATTCGCGTGTTGAACGTGTTTGGGGGAAAGGTTGTTGAGCCTTACGCAACTAGTATCCGATCTCACTGTGACACGTATGGTCAACGTGAAACGAATTTTTCAAAGAATCTCGGATCATCAAGATTCTAATGCGTTTTGATGCCCCAAATTCAGATGGGATCAACGGATTTCGCGACGGATTTTGAAATCGTGTTTTCACGAACCGATCGATTCTGGACTGACTATTCCGTTTGCGAAAAATGGTTGACCAAACTTCGGATTCTTGGCTTGTGATGACTCCATCGGTCGATGACTTAAAGGTGAGTCAGTTTCAGGCGGGAGTGACTCATATTCTCCGACCGATAGATTTTTGCGGTCGTCGAGTGCTTGGGCGTTAACGCAACCAACTCTAGCTCCCCGAACCAATCATGAATGGCAACCTCCTTTCAAACACTTCCGGTAAGACCTTATCCACCAATGGAATTGTCGAACCGGAGGCTCGGTCGTCTGATTCGTCGGTTTCGTCAACGAGTGACGTCGAACGTCGTGCTGACGATGTGATTGGGCTTGTTCAAGATCTCAGCAAGACGATGAACACGGCGACAGAGGAAATCTATGAGATCAATGCTCGCACGAAGCTCCTTGCGTTAAACGCAAGAATCGAAGCAGCACGGGCAGGCACTTATGGGGCTGCGTTCGGCGTGGTCGCTGCCGAGATGCAGCGATTGGCGGGAAGTACTGCTGAGGCGGCAAGCCAAATGGCGACCCGCACTCAATCCACGATCGAAAAGCTAATCGACACGATCGGTACGAGCGTACGCGGCAAACGCCTTGCCGACATGGCCCTCGTCAACATTGATCTCATTGACCGGAATCTCTACGAACGAAGTTGTGATGTTCGCTGGTGGGCAACGGATTCCAGCGCCGTCGATACACTGACACTAGCCACGAGTGATTCAGCCGAGTACGCGTGCAAGCGACTTGGAACGATATTGAACTCGTACACCGTGTACTGGGACATTTTGCTTTGCGACGCTACTGGCAAAGTCATCGCGAACGGACGTCCCAAGCAATATCGATCGATCGGACGGGACGTTTCGCGATCGCACTGGTTCATGGGCGCGATGACGACACGCAGTGGTGACGAGTTTGCATTCGAGTCAGCGCATCGCAGCAATTTTGTTGACAATGAGTTGGCGTTAATCTACTCCGCCGCGGTTCGTCGTGGTGGCGATGCCGATGGTGCTGCAATCGGTGTCTTGGGTATCGTTTTCAACTGGCATGCGCTAGCCGAGTCCGTGATGAAGAACACACCCATCGCGCCGGAAGAACGGCGAACCACTCGACTGGTCATCGCTGACGATCAAGGAAATGTCGTCGCCGACTCGCTTGGTCACGAGCTGCAAGAAAAGATTCCGCGAGCTTGGCTCGACGCTGTTAACGCCGAGGGAATCGGATTCAAGCCAGTATCAATTGACGGCAGTCCCTATTGCATCGGCTTTGCGAAAGCACCTGGCTACGAAACGTATTCCACCGATTGGAACTCGTTCATCATCCAGCCACTGAGTCATTGATCGAGGTTAGCTCATCACGCCTTGCTTGATCATTTCAATCAAGTCTTTCGTGTCGAGTCTTGCCGCACTATCGGTACCATCGAGGACGCTGCCGACGAGCTCTCGCTTGTCCGCATGCAGTTGAAGAATCTGCTCTTCGATGGTGCCTTGGGCGACTAATCGATACACCGTCACCGGTCGTTCTTGGCCGATTCGGTGTGCTCGGTCGGTCGCCTGGTCCTCGACGGCTGGGTTCCACCACGGATCGAGGTGAATGACGTAGTCCGCTGCGGTGAGATTCAAACCGGTTCCGCCGGCCTTGAGCGAAATCAAGAACAATTCGCCCTCACCGTTCTGGAATGCGTCCACTCGATTTTGGCGTTCCTTCGCTGGCGTTGCACCGTCGAGGTACTGGTACTTGATACCACGTTCATCCAGCGCGCGTCGTACAACGGTTAAGTGCTTAACGAATTGGCTGAAGACAAGCGCGCGGTGCGAACCGTCCCTCAATTCAGTCACCAACTCGAGGAACAAATCAAGCTTCGCACTGCTCTTGTTCCACGTGCTATCGACAAGGCTCGGGTGACAAGCCAATTGCCGAAGTCGCGTTAACCAAGCCAGCGTGCGAATGCGTTGATCACCATTCTTGAGATCTTGAATGCCTGAGCTGCTGAGCTCTGCAACGGCCGAAAGACGCGTGTCTTCGTACAGTTTCCGTTCCGCGGGGCTCATGATTGCCTGCAGATTCACTTCCGTTCGCGGCGGCAGTTCTTTGAGCACGTTGTTTTTGGTCCGACGCAAGATAAACGGTCGGACGAGTTGAGCGAGCGATTCACGGCGCTCGTCGTCTTTGTGGCGTTCGATTGGATCCGCAAAGCGAGTTCGGAATCGCTCCCATGAGCCAAGCAGACCTGGGCTCAGGGTTCGGAACAAGCTCCAAAGTTCACCCAGGTGATTTTCTAGAGGCGTTCCCGACAAGCCAATCCGCCAATCGGCTTCGAGGCGACGGATCGCTTGAGAAGTTTTGGTTTGCGAGTTCTTGATGAACTGAGCTTCGTCGAGCACGAGGGTATGCCAGTGTCGCGATGCAAATCGCTCGGCATCCCGCTGGAGCAATTGGTAGCTGACGATCACGAGATCCCCAGGCCCAGCACTCTCGACAAGTTGCTCTCGATCCGAATCTCGATACGACAGTGCACGCAAGCTCGGCGCAAAGCGTTCGATTTCGCGAACCCAGTTGTCACCAACGCTGGTCGGGGCGACCACGAGTGTCGGGCCTTCGCTGCCACGCTCAAGCAGCACGGCAATTGCCTGGACCGTTTTACCTAAGCCCATGTCGTCGGCGAGTACGCCACCGACACCCCAACGACTCAGTCTTGCGAGCCAACGGAAACCATCGAGTTGGTAATCTCGCAGGTCGGCTTGAAGTGTCTCGGGTTTATCGGGAATCCAATTGGTGAGCGATTCAAGTCGTGCGATTGATTCATGCCATCGAGCCGCCGCGTCGAGCGTGATGTCTTCGCCGATCAAATCCTGTACGACTGGCACTGCCGCATCCGCGAACTTGATCGAGCCCTTATCGATCACAACAGCATCGCCAAGTTGTTCAAGCCGCTTGCGGAACGCGTCACTGATTCGAGCGAACTCGCGGTCACCGACTTGTACGAGCGAACGCCGCTCACGCACGGCGGCGAGCAAGTCCGCCAGCAGTACTTCTTGGCCATCGAGATCAATCGAACCGGTGAGCCCGAACCAGTCCTTGCGATCGTCGACACGGACACGCAGGGCGGACGGCGTAATCTCGCTGCGGATGCGAATTGTCTCGCCTTCAGGCCACGTCATTCGCGGAGCGGTTTCGCCAGCGGAATAAAGTCGACCAAGCAGATCGAGAGCCTGTTCGTCGGTCTCTGCGATGTAGTGATAAGCTCCGCCCTGTTTCAATCGAGACAGCTCGAATTGTTCGACGACTTGCTCAGCCAGTTTGCGTTCGCCGTTGAGGTCCCGCCGTAATCGCACGGGGCCGTCCGGCATCAAACACGTCATCACCTCAGGATTCTGTGACGGCGCGATCGCTTGGTTGAATCGAGTGTCGTGCATGGCGAGCGAGACCTGCAGCCCCGCTCCAGCACGTGGACGCAGTTCGAAGATCAACTCCGCAGCGACGTCATGGATCGGACCGGCGAGTTGGTCAGGCAACTCGACGTGCACGAGCGAGTTGACAGCGGCGCTAGCGAGTACCAACCGGTGCGCCGATTCGCTGTCGAGCAACACTTCCGATAAATCCGTACGAAACAGATGCTGGATCAGCCGCGTCGAGCGTGAGTCACGCAATTCGCAAATCACGATCCGACCATGTTTCTGGTCCGCGATGACGACCAGCGGTTCGACGGGACTGGCGTGACCAAGAATCACGTTGCACTGGTGAGGATCGATTCGCAATCCAGAGACGCCAATGATCGGGCGAAACCGAATGGCCTTGTTTGAATTCGGGTCATCGTAATTCAACTGTTCGTCCGTCGGCTCGAGCTCCTCGTTGCTCTCACCCGAGTCGCTCGACAGCTCCGTGGACTCGACCGCAACCAATGAAAACGTGATCTCCGAGGAGAAAATGACAACAGGGGCATTGTTGCTGTCATCCCAGGCAACATTGGGATGCCCCACCAACATGCGAAGCGCTTCGAATTCACAGTAATGATCGTCGTCAAAGCTGTAGCTTGGCGTTGCCACGAGTGCCGCGATACGGCTGTCGATCGGGTGTCCGGAAAAGTCACGGCGGAGCAAATCGAAGCTGCGGACTTCGCGGCCCTTGGTCCAGCCCTTGCCGTTCTTGCGAGGCTTCTGTTCGTACGCGGTGATTGAGATGGGACAGTGGTAACGCGAGTGGGCCAAGCCAATTCGCCATTGCAGCTGTGTGACTTCCGCCACCACCGTTTCTTCCTTGGCGGACACGGTCAACTCAATCAGCTGGCTTACTAAATCGCGTCCAGCAGCGAAGGCGTCGACTTTGAGTGAGGAGAAAAACTCAAGGACGTCTGTGCCCGTTCGTCGTCCAAGTTGTTCTTGCAACCACCACGCCGCCGCGAGCGAATGCGGGCACTGTCGGTCACGAGCGAACTGGACACAAACGCATGTCGGGGTCGCGTCGAGCGAGATATCGAGAGAGCCGGCATCCGACTCGAATTGTTCCTCGGGTTCCGTTGCCGGTGAGATTTCGATCGACGTCGCAACTGGGGTTTGGCGATTGCCAGAGATCTTGAATTCGAAAATGATCGATCGACCGTCCTGGGACAGCGTCGGTTGTTCGACCGCAAACATCGCGGCTCGTTTGTCGAGGTAGTCGCCATGCGAATCAACCAGGTGCTCCACGGCCTCAGCCACGTATAGCCCAAACGCCAAACTCGCATCCTTCGACATCAAATCCATATCCGCATCCACGCTTTTGATAGCGCGATCCCTAGTCGTACAGGTGCCAAAACGCTTTCGGTTACCGCCCACTGGGTGCCCGAATTCGAAGTCCGACACTATAACCGTCCTTGCACGACTTGGCTAAGGCACTGGACGCTTGTCAGCAGCAAGTTCGCCGAGTTGTGACCAAAACAGCAGCCAAAATCAGGCCGTTGAACGCGTCTTCACGGCTTTTATTTACTCGCACGGTCCACCACGGACCCAAGAAATTAGGAACGAAAATGCCAAAGTTAACCGTCCAAGGTGTTGGGGAATTTGATGTCGCCGATGGAAAACGCCTGACTTCAGCGCTCGTGCAAGACGCTGGCACCGACCAATTGCACGCCTGCGGTGGCCAAAGCCGCTGCACCACCTGTCGAGTCAAGTTTGTCGCCGGTGAGCCACAGAAAATGACACAAGCCGAGAAAAATACTTTGGCAGCAAAGGGAATCACTGACGAAGGAGTCCGCTTGAGCTGCCAGATCGCTTGCGATCACGACATGACCGTCGAGCTGATCAGCCGTTTCGAAGGCAGCGGTCGCAAAGACCAAGGCACGCCTGTTGCCGATGCAATCGAACCCGCGCCAGTGTGGGTCGAAAAGTAGTTTTCAAACACGGGTCGCTTTACGCGAGTGAGTGCCGCGTCCACGCAAGCAACACTTGGTCCATCCAGGAGCTGCCGTGTCGGTCAACAAACCCGACATGGCCGCCTTGCCCAGGCATCAGCAACGTTGTTGTTGACGGTAACTCGCTAGCGATGTCGCGAAAACACTCAATCGGCACGATCGGGTCGTCCCCGGCAGCGACGATTAATGTCGGCACCGTATTCACGCCGAGCACGCGATTCGACGAAGACTTGTCGTAGTACTCCGTTGCACTGCCGAAACCACTCAGCGGTGCAGTGATCGAATCGTCGAAATGCCACAATGTCTTCGGGCGTCGAGTTTGAATCGCTGATTGAAACTCGGGACGTTCTTGGATCGCTGGTGGAACTCGCTTGAGCAAGTGATCAATGAAGTGGCGGTTGTACGGCCGTAAGCTCAATCGCTGCATCCGTTCGCTGCATCGCATTAAATCGATCGGCGGCGAAATGGCGGCGGCGAATCGAAGTCGATCCCACCAGCCCGGTCGTTCCTCGAGTGAGCCACTGACGCGACCCACGGCTCGAAGCAATTGATTGCCGCCGAGCGACACCCCGACCACTCCGAGTTTTGATGACGGTACGAGGCCGGCAATAGCGTGGAGCGCCGCCATGACATCGTCGCTTCGTCCAGCATGCGTGACGTTGCGAGAGAGTCCGAACGCGGCGCCACAGCCTCGCATGTCCATCCGAAACGTGCGGACACCGATCCTGAGTAGCTCGTCGGCAAACCGCAACATATACGGGCTCGCATGACAGCCACACAATCCGTGGATCAAAAGCACCGAAAGGCCCGCATCTTGTTCCGCCGTCGGAGCGTCTTCGTGAATCACGATCGCGTCGCCGTCAGCCAACTCGACTTGGTGCTCAATCGTGTTCGGGAAAACGATATTCGGTGTCCGCAATTGCCAGACCGTTTGCAGATGTCCGCCGCGGAGCCAGCGGTGTGGCACAAACGGGGACGCCACAAACGGGGGCGCATGAAATGGCGATTGGCTGCGACCAGACGGCTCAAACGATTCGTTCATTCAGTGTAAACTTGCGGCATGCAAACCATTCGATCATTTATCGCGATCCCGCTCGACGCTGGCGTCCAGAAAACGGCAACGCGTCTCGTGAAGCGACTCGCCCAAGACAAAGACGGTATCAAATGGGTGCCGACAGACAACCTCCATTTGACGCTTAAATTTCTCGGCGACGTCGACAACGTCGAGATTCCTCGCATCTATTCGTGCATTCAGAACGCTTGCGAAGGCATCGAACCCTTCAGCATGACGTTCACGGGCATCACCGCACTCCCGAGTCTCGAGAAAGCGCGTACGATCGTTTCGAGCATCGACGAGCCGACGGGCTCGCTGGTCCAATTGGTCAATAACCTTGAACGGCTGCTCGCGGATCTTGGCTTTCGGCCAGAACCGCGTGACTATGTTCCTCATTTGACACTTGGACGCAATCGCGGAGGCAGTCGCCGCGCGAGCGAAGATGTATTGCAGGGAGTCCAAAAAGAGAAAGACTCAAGCCTCGGAATGATACAAGCGGACACCGTGCAACTGATGGCAAGCTTTCTCGACAAGGCCGGTCCGACTTACCAAGTCATGGGCACAATCGAATTTTAATCCCGCCCACAAAACAAGACTCGCTACGTCTGGGCCAATGCATTTGATGCGTGTCGAGCAACTGCAACCCGCGGTCACCAGTCTCGCCCCTTCGTTTTAGACGTGAAGTGTCGAAGTCGGGCTCGCTTCATAATCGAATCCACCCTTGTCCGGATACTGTCCCCGTCGGCTTGTGATTACACTTGCCAACGTCCGCAACTCCGTGCGGCTTGCCTTCTAGTGTGTGTCGACCAACGAGTAACTACCGAATGACGCAACCTCAACGATATCTGTTCCATCTCTTGGCCTTGGCTGTGAGCATGGGAACATCGATGGCCGCGGATTGGACCGTGCCTCTCGGCGGAAATACGTTTCGCACTCGCCAAGGCGTTAGTATGGATCTGCAGGGGCGTGGCCAGGGAGTAACGATTTCCGACCCTCGCGATATCCATTCAATCTATGTTCACTTTGACCGCCCATGTTCCCTTTCAATTGCGATCAAAGGCGTCTCGCAAACAGCCCCAGCACAGTTGCATGTTGCCACCCGGGGCCAGGAACGATCGGTCGAAATCGCCGCAGCGGGTCCGGGAATTTTTTCCTTGGGAGACGTGCAAATTGATGAACCCGGATACACGCAACTTGACCTTCAATTGACTCAACCGGGTGAGCCTGTTCGACTCACACTGTCGGACATGGTGATCACAAGCTCCACTCCGGATTTGAAAGTCGATTATGTCCGCAATAATGATGGCAACATGTTTTATTGGGGACGCCGGGGCCCGTCCGTTCATTTGGGCTATCCGTTGCCAAAGGATTTGGATTTCACGCATGCTTACAGCGAGATCATGGTGCCTGTCGATCAAGATCCGATCGGTGCGTATTACATGGCCAACGGATTCGGCCAGGGGTATTTTGGGATTCAAGTGAATAGCGAGTCAGAGCGTCGTGTGTTGTTTTCGGTTTGGAGTCCCTTCAGCACCGATAACCCGGCCGAGATTCCTGACGAGGATCGAGTCGTGACGACGGCCAAGGGAGAGGGGGTAATTGCTCAGGATTTTGGCAACGAAGGCTCTGGTGGGCAAAGTTATCTCGTATACCCATGGCGTGCCGGGGTAACTTATCGATTCTTGACGGAGGTTCGCCCCGACGGAAATGGTAACACCCAATACACCTCTTGGTTCGGCGACAAAGCGGCAGACGAGTGGCGATTGATTGCAAGTTTCCGACGTCCCAAAACAGATACTTATCTGAAAGGATTCCATTCGTTCCTTGAGAACTTTGCACCGAGTTATGGCCAGCAACCTCGGCTGGCGTTGTACACGAACCAGTGCGTTCGCGATACAAATGGTGAATGGCACGCAATCAACGCCGCCAAGTTTACCGGTGATGCGACCGCGCGAGGTCGACACCGTTTAGATTATGGCGGGGGCGTCGAAGGCTCAGCGTTTTTCCTAAAGAACTGCGGCTTCTTCAGTGATCGAGTTGATCTGGATCAAACCTTCTCACGCCCAGTCGATTTTAACGTATCGCCCCCCGAGAATCTGCCATCTTTGAAAACGGCGACACCGTAGCAGCGTGTTGATTTAAGCCATCAGAGCCAGCTTGAACAAATCAAAGGGGCCAGGCCCAATACTGTTCGGCACGCGACTCGTTCTGAGGCGGTTTTGACGCTGAAACTGGGGTAGGATTGCGATTGGCGTACCCTGGCCCGTCAAGAAGGCGTGAGCGCGACGCGGCCAATCGCCACGTCCGCGCAGCGGCGAACG
>JBGTAI010000270.1:0-81978 GCA_041749955.1 Pirellulaceae bacterium
TTTAAAGAAATCCAGGAATACATCATCTACTTCAACACGATCCGTCGACATTCATCATTAGACTACCTTTCACCAAACTGCTTCGAGCTGATATACAATCCTTAGAGGTACGCGCGCCCGTCAAACATGGGCCACCTCAAAACGCGGAAAACCCGAGCAGCGATGAATGCAAGTTTCGGTTGCGAAAGGCCAGCACAACTAACGCGGAACCAAGTAATAGCAGTAAAGGGCCGGAGCCCATGATGGACTCGATCTCATGCGCTGCAATCGCAACTCCAGCAAGCGTGACGAATGCGTAACACGCTATGACCAAACGTAGCCACCTCGTGCGAAGGTGCAGGCCCTCGCGTATCGCGGGTATCAGCTCACCATCGCAGTGCGTTGTTGGTGGGGCGTACGGGTTCAATGAATTGTCGAGCATGATTCAGTCGAATGCCGAACGAACGAAAATGAATTGCGTTCTAGGAGTCTCGCTTCGAACGTGTCGATCGAACGTTGAATATTGCCGCTTCGCGGGAAACAGTTGACGCGTACGGCTCCCGCCGATGCTTGCCTTCGGACGACTGCCGCAGTTTAGTTGATCGAGATGCCCGGCCACAAGCTTGTGGTCAATGAATGCAGGGATGCATGATGATCGTCGCGACTTTCTCGCGGAATCCGTGGCATGGTTGCGTCGTTCACTCACCAGCCCAACCAGGAGCTTTGTGGGTTACGACGGTCGCCGCTGCGCGCGATGCCATGCTCTACGATTGACGTCACAGCAAACGCTAATTCAACCTGGGCTTCGCGCTGCGCGGATAGAAAAGACAGCGACCGTTAATCTGGCGGTGCGTGGCGAGCACGAACCCTACTCGACTAGATCGATTCGCCGACAGCACCGACGATATCACGGCACTGCTTTCGTAGCACCAGCAGAACGCAATTGGGGTCATTCGTCCCGGCCAACCTTGCCGCCATAGTTCGCAAACACAAATTTCACATGCTCGGCAATGGTTTCGAGCAACTTTGGGTCGTCGGCAGTGATCGGCGTGGTCGCATCGATCTGGTTGCTCCGAACCGCTAGCACAATCGCGGCAACCACGTGCTCGATATCCACAGGCAACTTCGTTGGGCCTTCCAGGTTGAGGGCTAGGTCGAAGAGAACATCCTTTAGCGACGGATCGATTGTCGCTTGCCCAGTTGGAGTAATGGAAATCCCGGGTACGACTTGGCGATCGGCGCTCATGAGATCCAGGAATAGTTGGCTTGCTTGCGGAACCCTTCGACACGAATCGTGCCGGCGACATCTAGGCTGATCATCGAGTAACCATTGTTCTCATTGCCAGCACCCTCCACCATGGCAACCATTGTGCAGTAGTGAATGCCGTTGACTTCGGTCAAATCGTTCTGGTGGCTGTGACCTTGAAACACCGCTAGAACTCGCCCCGAAGCCTCGATAATCCGTCGCACCTCGGCTCCATTCTTGACTCCATGGTTATTGGCGACATCAAGACGCTGGTGGGCAAAAACGATGACGTTACCGCTCGAAGATGCCAAATCGGATGCCAACCACTCAAGCTCCGCTGGCGGAATATTCGCGTCCGTCCAAACTGAGTTCCTTCTTCCGTAGGGTGTACCGTCACTGCGAAAACAGGCATCCAGCACAACAAAGTGAACTCCGTTTCGGTCGAACGAATAGTACGACTTGTCTTGCCCCACAGCACCAAGAAATTCATCCTTCTGGAGTGTATCGACACAGTGATTCCCCAACACGTAGTGCCGATCTTTGCATATCGCTGAGAACTCACGATCAACGGTCTTCAGGTAACTTTTCTCCAGCTCAACCGAGTCGGCTGCATCGATCAAGTCGCCTAACTCGACCAGAAACGCGGGGCTGTGCTTCTCGAATTCAACACCAGCTTCCGCGAGTTTGCCGAGAGTCTCGCGATAATGCCGTGATCCGGCGGCTGGTTTATCCGCATAGTGGAGATCCGTGATCAAACCAAACTTCACTAGCTCGTTTTGATCAGCGGCAAGCGATGATGATCCACATGCCGCAGCAGTCATCACGAGGGCACCGTTGTGCAAGAACGCGCGACGACCAAGGCACGACCGAGGCGGGGAAGGTGTTTCGAGCTCGACTCTCGTTAGATCTGTCATGTCAACTCCAGTGAATCTGTGCTCGAAACCATAGCGTGCAGCGGCAAGCACGTGGGCAAGCACGAAAGTTCGTATCTTCAACAGGCGATTCGTCTTGACGACTACGGTTTTGCGATACTGAACAATTCGGTTTTGCTGCGAAGGATCAATTCGTTGTCCACGATAGCGGGCGAGGCCATGAATCCGTCGCCTAGCTCTGTCTTCGCCAATTGCTTGAATTCTCGGCCCGCTTGGATCGTGAAGATCTCACCATCCATGCTGAAGAAATAGATTCGTCCGCTTGCGTAAACGGGTGACGCCGCGAAGTTTCCTCCAGCTCGTTCGAGCCAAATCATCTCGCCGGTCGCGGCGTCGCGACACGACAGCACACCATCATCGCTGTTCATGTAAAGCAAGCCATCGACGACTAGCAGCGAGGCTTTCTTTGAAACTGACTTGTGATCGTTCCACGCGATTGCGTCCGCGGTGAGGTCGCCGTGGCCTTCGGGTCGAACAGCAATCATGGCACCAGAACCGTTTGTGATGAACAGCAAGCCGTCACGATAGATCGGACGCGCCGAAACATTCATACCTTTGTGATACACCGTCCACAATGGATCGCCGGTGTTTGGGTTGTAAGCGATCGTCGCCACGGCACTGGGATAGACCAGTTGCTTCTCGCCGGCCACTTCGATCATTTCTGCCGTGCCATAGGCTTTCATCATGTCGCCATTGTCGGTGCCGTAGTCAATTTCGCGATCTCGTTTCCAAACCGTCTCACCAGTCTTGGAATCGAGGGCAACGACGTACTGGAGATCGAATCCGTCGTACGCGATATAGATCTTTCCGTCATCCAAAATCGGCGACGAGGCTGGACCGCGGTGGTGATCACAAGCCAAGTCACGCCGTTCCCAGAGAACTTCGGCGGTGGCGGTGTCTAAACAAGTTGTGAGGTAGCTCCCAAAGTGCACATAGACTCGCCCCTCTTCGATGACTGGCGTGGGGCTCGCGTAGCTGTTTGCTGGAATACAAAACGCTGGCGATTCATTTTCAATCAGCACTTTGTCATGCAAGACTTTGCCAGTCTTTCGATCGACACAGAGCACCGACATTTGCTTACCGTCTTCGGTGGCAGTCGTTAGCCAGATTTGCTCGCCCCAGACGACGGGCGATGACCAGCCCTTGCCGTGGATCGCTGTCTTCCAGCGAACAACGGACGCGTCAATAGCGATGGGCAAGTCCGCATGGTCGGCTTGTCCGTCACCATGTGGTCCGCGGAACTCAGGCCAATTGGAATCAGCGAAAACGAGTCCGCTCAGGCCAACGACAAGGACAGCGGCAAGCAAGAGGCTCATGTGCAATCTCACGAAATTCGGGGCGGGGCACCGCGAATTCCCAACCCACCATCGTTTGGCGAACCCGCAGTCGCCCAATAGCCTAATACGGTTCGCTGCCCAATGCACCAACTCTTCGTCCACATTCCAAATTTGCAATTGCAATCGACCCAGCAAGCCATCGATCTTCACCGACGCTCAAAAGACGGACTCAGTCCTCAAAAAAATGAAATAGCTTGTTCATTCTGGTGATTTTGAACACCTCTCGCACATTAGCACTCACATTGCAACAGACTAATTTTCCGCCACGCGCGGTTACCTCTTTGTTCAGTTGAACGAGCTGTCTTAGCATTCGAGATGACATGAACGACACACGCTGGAAGTTCAAAGCTAACTTCCCTGGCTTTCCCTTTGCTTCCAGCATTGCCAACAGGTCGGGAATGCTTGTCTCACCGTTTGGATCAGTGACAATATCCATTAGATGCGGGAAAAAACACAGGTACCCACAATTCGGACACGGTGCGTCTCCGGAGGGGATCGACGGTTCGATGCGAAACTCAGCTCCACAGACAATGCACCGATTGGGCTCACCCTCAGGAGTTCGTGAAGAGATAGTCACAGAGGTTTATCCTTCAAAAAGGAATTATGTGGGGTGCGTGCTTGCCACGCACCGCATTTGTTTTGCCGGCGACCTTAATCTGTGACGGTGCGTGGCGAGCACGCACCCTACTCAACTACTGATACGCGGCCGACATTTTGGTGACGGCTTCGCTCACCGCGGCGCGGAACTCTGGGGGTGAGAGCAATTCGGCGTCCGCGCCGAGGGCTAGTATTTTGGGAAGGACTTCACGCGGATGTGACGCGGGGACTGTCATCACAAACGAACCGTCGTCTTGTGGCTCGAGTTGTTGCTCTGGATGCCATGGGTCTTCGCGGACCCAGGCTGCGGCACGTTCACCAAGACGAATCTTCACTGGCGTCGGTGAGTCGCCGGAGAAGATACCGATGCTCTTGCCTAGGTGTGCGGACAAATCAATATTCGGATCGGGCTTGAAGTACTCGTCCAGTGCGGTGGCGTGCTTGAATCGATCCAGCTTCCAATTCCGCAACCGCTCCGCCGGATCTTCGACCTCCGGCGCCGCAGCCACGACGTAGATGCTGCTTTGATAAACTGCCAACCCGTAAGGCTCGATCTTGCGATGGCTGACCGGACGACCGACGCCTTCGTATTCGATTTCGACAACACGGTGTTCGACGATCGCACGATTGATGGTTTTTAGCATTCCTTCGTGTCGCTCGTAGGTTTTGCTTGGCGAACCAAAGACATACAGCGTCTTGCGATAACGTTGATAGTGATCCCAGACGCCTTCGGGCAACGCTTCACGAACTTTGTTCCAGAACGTCTCGATCCCCCGCCAGTACTGCGTGCCCAGCAGCGGATACAAGAGCTCGCGACCGATCGACAGCGCGATCAACTCGGTTGCTGAGATTCCAATCTCGTGCACGCCAGTCATATTGCGTCCGAGCTTGAACACTTTGCCGCGATCGACCGTTTCTTGCTGGATGCCAAACCCAGCGGCCTGGAGTGCCTCCAAATCGCGTCGCACCGTGCGTTCGTGTAGCGCCGACAATCCGAGATCAGCAACCAAGTCATCTCGCAATTCATCGAGTGTTCGACCGAAGCGTGAATACTCAAGCAGTTGCAGCAACTTGTGCTGGCGAATCAATTGTTCGTTACGAGCCATCGATGCGTACTCCTCCGTGACGGATATTGCGTTGGCCCAGTAGTCTCGCCCAGATCCATGAAGCTGAAAAGGTCTCTGGATACCCCTATTTTGCAGTCTCGGATTTCGCCTGGGCAACGGACCATTGGACAGCTTGACTCAGCAATTTCTCGAAAACAGGATTTTCAAAATCCTTCGGGGCACCGAGAGACGTGTAAAACGAAACGCCTGAATCAGCACGGTTGAATGTCCAGGCGACTGGCTCGGCCGGGTGACCCGAAACCACGCCGCTCATGAGCACCGTCGCTTTTGGATTGACGGGTGATACGACATACAAAGAGCCACCCGCAGCAAACGCATTTGGCTCAATACCAACCAAGATAGGATGGTCGCTCTGTTCCGCTTGCAATGTGATCTGTGGGAGCAAATCGTTGCCGTAGTGATTCGTGTAACTTCCACCAAAAACATCCGCATCCCAGCTCTTCCAATCGCTTGCACCTTGGGGGACTTCGCCTTGTCGCAAACAGAACGCGTGGTTGGCTGTTCGAATGCCGATCACTGGTTTGCCTTGAGCGACAAAGTCTCGCACCACAGCCAGTTCGCTCGTCGGCGGCGTTCGACGGCGAACTGAAACGAGCAATGTGTCTGCATCCGAGATCGCTTCGATACCCGGGAGCGAATCCGGTTCAGTGTCGCTGCCGAACACCATCGTGATGCGATAGTCGCGTCGCAGATGCTTCTCAACGAATGCTGGTAACGTGCGTTCGGTTTCGTATTCCGGTTCGCTAATCAGAATCGCAATCTGCGGCCGAGTATCGTGCTTGAACCGAAAGGGTTTGCCGCCCAAGAATTGGTCGCTCGTCAACGTTGGACACACGTGGCGTTCGACATGGTCGATGATCAAATCCGTTCCTGAGAAGTGACTGACAAACGGCTTCGCTCGCGGGTTGTACATGGTGTCGGTGAAGTCGCGCAGCAAGGCCACATTCAGTCCAGCGGTTGCGAGTCGGCGCAACCCGAAGGGCCGCCCGAGCACGCACATGTTGGTGTGCACGCCGGTGAGGATAACATTCTCGACCCCGTGCTGGCGCAAGACGTTCCAGATCTCTTTGCCTTGGTCGCTGATGAAATCGCGTTCGGCATCGATCTTGATATCGTCGATTTGTTTCCGCCAAGGCTGTTTGATGTCGCGTCCTTCAGCTCGCAGCTGTGTTTCCCAGGCGGCTTTTTCTTCGGGCGTATCGTCTTCGCCGCCGTCGCTTTGGTCGATCGGATATTCCGCTGCCTCTTCTGACGGAATTTTATAGCACCATGATGCAATGTCCTGGGGATGATCATTGGCCATCGGCGAGGCGATCGCACGCAGTCGTGCGGGGTGATCAGCGTACGCACCCATGCAACTGCTCGGCGCGTGAATAATGAATGCGCCTCGCTTACGAGCAACGACGAGTAATTCGTTCAACAGGGGAGCGAATTCCTTTTCTCGCTGGACAGCGTTGTAGCAGTGATGCGAGTCCCACATGTCACACACGATGATCGCTGTCTTGGACGGCGTCCAAGCTTCATCACGAGTTAATTGATGGTAGCGTGGAGAAGCTTCACTCGTTGGAGTTTGATATCGAAGCGTGACATCGAAAGCGTTTTCGGCATGCATGCGAGCATTCGATAAACAAACCGCCGCCAAAGCCAGGCAACTTAAAACAACACGACAATCACTCAACATGGCTCTTTTCCCCGCCAACATGAACACAGTTCTGGCCAAACGACCACCGAGCAAACCATTCCGACTCACGCTAAGATACCCGACCTTCAGCACCAACACTTGCGACGTCGCCCGTTGACCAGCAAGGAAAAACTGCAAAAACTCGACCAGCTAGCTCGATTTCGGTAGACTTTGTGGGTGCTTTGGAAAGTTTTGTCCATCGATTTGGAGACTGCTGATGTGTTGCTTTGCTCAACCGATTGACCGAGTTGGTGCCACGCGAATTTTTGGGCGACTGAGTGGCACCGGGACTCAGTTTCTCGCATACCAGATGGAGTACGAGTCGAAGACGCCCAACGCGATGATCTTGCCGTTGCCCACCAAATTATCTGTCGCCGAAGACGCTGTGCGATTCATCTCGCTCGAAGGCTACGAGAGGATGTTCGACGATTTCCAGAAAGGGTTTCCGTACAAAACTCCACCGTCGCCCCCGAATGTTAGTTCTCGCGCATTGACGTCGGGCGCTGCTGAAAAACTCGAAGTTCACGAGGTCGGTGAGTACGTTGCTTCGTTCGTCCCCAGCGTGAACGATTTCGATCGGCTGGATGAGCAATTCGTTATCCCTAAATCGACCTGGGATTTGATTCCAGACTATCACGATTATTCGTTTGCAGTGTTCCAGCTGACGAAGTTGAAAAACAAGCCGCACCCGATGGCGTTTGAGTTTCCGACTCGTGACACCGAGCGAGTCTATTTCCCCACAGTCCACATTCACGACGGCGAAGTTCATCCACACGAAAAATTTGACCACATGCTCTATACGCAAAACGCAGCACTGGATGATGTGGTTGGCGACTACCGAGACCGTTACGTGGTTGATCCCGCAACGAAGCTTGTACGTTCGAACCGAATCGCGGGTCAGTTCGTCAAAATTGAATCGACAGCGGGGCTGGTGGATCCTGATCTATTGCTGCATCGCAAAGTGATGACGGGAACCTTCCCCAACATCGATCAACGAATAGCGATCACGCCAGCCGCGCTCGGCCCTAAGGCAAGCAAGTCCTCCATGCATCTGCTGCCCTGGACGCTGCCCGCGGCCGCGTTTGCTTGGTTCCTCAGCCGACGGATGCGTCTTCGCAAGAATCCCTCCAATGAACTGGATTTAAACGGCATCGACTCAAACGGCAGTTAGAACCACTCGCCGTGCGGCGGGGTCTGCATCATCGATACGCACTCGGACGAGATCGCCGTTGTCGACACTTCCTAGCTTCGCGGCGCGTGAGCGGATCGCCGAGTCATAGGTCTGGACGATTCCGGAATCCGCGTCGACAACTTCGGCGTCCAGTATTTCGCCGATTCGATGTTGCAGCGAAACAGCTTCAATCAGATCAATGACTGCGCGATCGACGCCCTTCGCTTTGCCGTCACCGGCTGCCATCACGTCTGGGAGTTGGCTGAGTGTCTCGAGTAGTTCACTTGGAACGTTCTTGCCGTTCACGAGCAAGTCCACGAGATCCAAAACGTAACGATCAGCCAATCGCCGCATGGGGGCAGTTGCATGAACGTAGCTTGCACCGATCGCGGCATGCCAAGGTGGCGATTCATCCGAGTACACCGCGTAGCTGGCTTTTCCGCCCGCGCGACGGACGATCAACAAGAACCGTTGATGAACTAGATTGGTGGGGTCCAAGCGACGCTTTAAATCCTTGAGTGTTTCATCAGCGGCCCAAGGAATCTTCAAGGCGTGAGCCTCGCGCCGTAAACGATCCAGCGCCCGACTCTCAGGTTCATCCATCACGCGAAACAATCCGACCTTGGCATCCATCATCCGATTCGCGAGTGCGATGTTCACCGCCAGCGAGAGCGCGGAATTGACACGCTCGGAGTACAACAGCGCTCGCAGTTCCAAACGCACACCGCCAGGTGCACTCG
This sequence comes from Pirellulaceae bacterium, assembly GCA_041749955.1. Classification (GTDB taxonomy): domain Bacteria; phylum Planctomycetota; class Planctomycetia; order Pirellulales; family Pirellulaceae; genus JBBSJZ01. Next base: position 8,811 of record JBGTAI010000270.1, read on the forward strand.
GATCCGCCACCACTTCTTGTTGCGGAAACTCGAATCGAACGGCACCGCGGTCCGCTTCGTTCCGCCACATTCTTTCCGCGAACGCTTCAAGAAACGGAATCGAAGAAAGTTCAACCGTTCCATACGCGAGTTTTGCACGGCTCGCGCACACGATTCGCTCGACACTCCTCAGTCGCAACACGCCTTCGTGGTTAATCGAAACGTTGACTTGCACGGCCGGACGCGGGCCATCGGGCAAGAGGCTTGCGGCGCGTTGCGAAATCATCTTGGGGTACAACGAGACCTTGTTCGGCATGCCATAAATCGTGACCGCCCGTTGCCGTGCTTCCTGCTCAATCGGTCCACCGACGAGAACAAAGGGGCTGAGATCCGCCAAGGCATACGACAAGACGATCTCGTCACCGTCTTGAGTCAGATGAAACGCTTGATCGAGGTCCGTTGAGGCTACGGGGTCAAGCGTGACGTACGGAATACTAGTCGCATCGACGCGTGCGATCTGGTCGGAATAAGGTCTGTCGCGAGTGGAAGCCGCTTCCGCAGCTTCCAGAACTTCGAGCGGAAAGTCCCCAGGCAAACCGAATTGCTCTTCGATCGCGGCAAACCCTTCGTGAAGGGCTTGCTCTGCCTCCTGCTGGACTCGCATGAATACCAATTCCGCTTGCTAGATTCTGCTTGCTAGGTCGACGGGACTGGGTCAAGCAGTCCGTAGGCAGCAAGCGTTTCTCGCAACTTAGCTTCACCGACTTCGTCAAGTCGAGTCATGGGCAAACGTAAATCGCCGGTGTCACGCCCGAGCATTTCCATCGCGGCTTTCACAGGGATCGGGTTGGTTGATAGGCCAAGCATGTTGCGACAAAGCGTGAACAGCTTGTGGTGCATTCGCATTGCGGATTCGAAATCACCTGCTTGTGCCGACCGCACGAGCGACAGCATGTCTTCGGGGACGACGTTACCGACAACTGAGATAACGCCTTCGGCGCCCACGCTCATCATCGGAAGCGTTAACGAGTCGTCGCCCGACAGCACCGTCAGATCCGTCATGCCACAGATAGCTGAACATGCATCGAGCATTCCGGTTGCTTCTTTAACCATCGTGATGCCCGGCACATCAGCCAAGCGAACGATCGTTTCGACTTCGATGTTCTTGGCCGAACGACCAGGAATGTTGTAAACGCAAACCGGAATATCGACGGCTTCTGCGATTGCCTTGAAGTGCTGGTAGAAACCTTCCTGGGTCGGTTTGTTGTAATACGGAGCGACTTGCAGTGTGGCGTCGGCACCTTCCGCAGCGGCTCGCTTGGTCAACCGGAGAGCTTCGGCGGTGCTATTACTGCCCGTGCCCGCCATGACTTTGGCGCGGCCGGCGACGCACTGGATAACTTCCGATATTACGCGTTCGTGCTCGTCATGCGAGAGTGTTGGCGACTCACCGGTGGTGCCAACGGGGACGATCGTGCTCGTTCCAGCAGCAATCTGGAACTCAATTTGTTCGCGCAATCGTGGATAATCAACTTCTCCGTCCAAAAACGGGGTAATGATCGCGACTGACAGACCGCCAAATTCCGAACCCTTCCGTTGAACCATCTCGATTGTTTCTCTGTGTTTTTTGACGCGTTTTCAGTGAACTGGCTCTGTTTTACCTGATTATAAGCAAACCGAAAGCCAAAAACTGGACACTCTTGGGCGGAGAAAAGGTTCGACCTGGGCTTGTGAGGGGGATCGGCGACCAAGATCCTCCGAAAGTAGTTGCTGTTGTCCCTGAAAAGTGGGCGATTGTGCGGTTGCCCGTTCGGCAAGGAATCGCGAAACTAGCGTCGGTCGAACAAGTTAGGAGTCCGTTGTGAAAATGGCGGTAGATGCCTCCCTAGACCGCCACGCCAGCTGGGATGCTGGTCTTGCACTTACAATCCGTACAGACAACACGTACAGAGTCTGTACAGAGTCACTTGAACTGAAACATAAGTGGCCAAATGGCCCAACCGAGGATGTTGAAAGATGGGTTTATCGAAATTTTCGTTGCGTCGACTGATCACCGCGACAGTACTTACGGTCTCGTTGGTCGCGGGTGTCACCCCGACTAACCTGGCGGCTCAAGAGCGGCTCCAGCCCAGCGGTACCCCAGCTGCACCGGCCAATGTGACTGAACCAGTCGTCGTGCTGACGCTTGGTTCGATGAACAAGTTGATGCAAGACATTAACTATCTCAGCAGCGCCGTTGGCCAACCTCAGGCTGGTGGTATGTTCGCAATGATGGCAGGCACGTTCGCTCAAGGCATCGACATGAACACTCCGATCGGTGTTTTCGTGCCGATGGTCGACGGCGTGCCAGAGCCCATTGCGATGGTCCCCACAGCCGACGTTCGAATGGTGCTCAAGCGACTCGAAGCTCAAACCGGTCCCGTCGATGAACTCGAAGATGGGACTCTCGTGATCGCGATCGGCGCGAGCACAGTTTACGTCCGCCAATCTGGCAACTGGGCAATTCTTGCTCGCAGTCGAGCGTTACTGGATGCCGCGCCAGCGGACCCGGCAACTTTGTTTGTCGGCATGGGCAACGATTACGACATCGCGATTCGCTTGAAGATGCAACTCGTACCGCCTCAAACTCGCGACATGTTGACCGGCCAACTGCGTCAAGGCTTCGAGCAAGCCATGCGAAATCAAAACGGTGGTGATGAAGACGCAAATCGTGAAATGGCTGAAGCGACCATCAAACAATTGGAACAGTTCATCCAAGAAACGGATGAGTTGAAATTCGGTTGGAACATCGACCAGCAAGGCAGAAACACAACCATGGACTTCTCGTTCACGGCCGTCCCCGGAACACAGCTGGCGGAGATGTATGGTGGTCAACACGCCATCCCGTCACGTTTTGCTTCGGTAATCCGTGAGGACGCGGCGGTCTTCTATCATGCCGCAACTTCCATCAGCCCTGCATTGGTGGAGCAAAGTCGCACGAGTCTGCAGACGTCGATCTCCGCAATCAAGAACGCGATCGCAGGCGAGGACAGTCTGTCACCTGAGCAAGCCGCGGATATTTCCGACATGATTGATCGGATTAGCAATTTGGCTGCCGATTCGGTCGCGGAAGGCAAGGCCGATTCTGGAGCATTGCTTTTGGCAGATGCGGACAAGATGCAATTTGTGTTCGGTGCGTTCGTTTCCGACGGCAACGAAGCTGCACTCATCGTGAAGGACGTCGCGAAGAAGCTTGAAGGCGCGGGCGATGCACCTGAATTCAAGTTCGACATTGGCACATACAAAGATGTCACGATGCACGCCGTCGAATTCGAAATCCCAGAAAAAGCCGGCGAAGCTCGAAAGGTGTTCGGCGACAAGGCTGTATTGCGAGTCGGAACGGCCCCCAAGGCTGTGTATCTAGCGTTTGGCAACGAAAGCGACGATCTGCTGAAGACATTTATTGATGCTGGCGAATCGGACAACGGCGGCGGGCGCCCTGTCGGTCAAATGCGAGTTCACTTGCTTCCGATCTTGACCTACGCTCAATCGATCAAGGCCGACGACACAGTCGGCGCCATGATCGACACGCTGTCTCGAGCACCTGACCCAGGCCTCATGCAAGTCGTGAGTGATTCCGTTCCCAACGGACAAAATTCTCGAATGACGATTGGCGAAGGAATGATCAAGGCCATTGGCACTGCGGTCGCTCAACAACAAATGAAGCAGATGCAACGCAACGGCCAGTAGTGGTACTGCTGGTTCGTGTCGAATGAGTGTTCAAGGGGCTGTGTGCGAATCACACAGCCCCGCTTTTTTATACTCGTTGATTTAGCTGCTCCGGGGTAACGCGATGAAAGTGTACAGCACTCTCGATCGACTCAAGAAATTGGCGTTTAACAAATGATAAATCGTCGAGTTTGGATCGTCCTTGTGACGCTCACCGCATGCTTTGCACTCGTGGCGATTCGCGAGCGACGCATCAACCAACGCGTTTCATCAGCCGAACTCGAAAGAGTTGCTGCGCCCACGATCATTGATGCTGCTGGGTCGAGCTCGGTGGCGGACGAGACAACGATGGCGGATGTGCTGGAGCTTGCCAAAGAATCACTCGCCACAATGCATGCGACTGTTCACGACTACACCGCTCGATTTGTGAAGCAAGAACGTGACGCGGAAGGCAATCTTGGCGAAGTGACAGAGATGAAAATGAAGGCCATGCCACGGCACCGAGACGGAAAGCTCGATGCACCAATGCGTGTCTACCTCGATTTTCAAAAGCCGGCGTCCCAGGTTGGCCGAGAGGTCATTTGGGCGGAAGATCTTTACGATGGTCAACTCGTCGTGCATGAAGGGGGATTCCTTGGCATGTTGACAGTACGGCTTGACCCAAATGGTTTCATGGCAATGCGAGGCCAACGGTTTCCCATCAGTCAGATCGGTTTAACTCGGCTTGTGGAATTATTAATCGAACGAGGAACGCTTGATCTCGACAACCCCGACATTTCCGTGGCGATCATCAAGGGTCACGAGTTCGATGGCATCGATACGGAACTGATCCAGGTTCGACGTGCAAAACCGAGCGGTTTGGAGAACGACTTTTCGCTTGCCGAGATTGTGATTGATCGCAAGCGAATGCTGGTGCTCCAATATCGCAGTTTCGGCTGGAACGAAACGGCGGACGGAACGTCGAAATCAGGCTCTACGGACGCCGAGAATGCTAACCCGCCGTTGATCGAGTCCTATACCTACCACGACATCAAAACCAACGTGGGGCTGACCGGTTCCGATTTTGATCCCGAGAATCCCGAATATCGGTATCCGTGACAAAATTCCACATGCCAGAGCTACTCGACTAACTTCGTTTCAACGATAGTGGGGCCATGCCCACAGTTTCTGCCAGCAGCGAATCCCAGTCCCGAAGTTCGAGTGTTGCTCGATCTTTCTCTGGCGTCGCGCGGAAGTATCAACGCGGACTCGCTGTGGTTTTGATTTTGGCGATCTGCTTGCTCGCCGGCTCGCTCTGGATTGGACGCCAAATGGGCGAAGGACTTCGTCAAGTCACGCGAGTCTCAGTGACTGGTATTTTGTCGGCAAACGTTGCCGTGACTGAGCTCTGGTTAGATCAACGACGCGATGAAATCAGCAAGCTTGCGAGTCAACCAGAAGTGCTCGCCCCAGCCCTTGAGTTATTGACGAAGTACGGTGATCAAGACTCGCCTCAACTCACGCACTTGCTTGGCGATGAGTCGCTTCAAAGTTTAACGAGTCAGCTCGCCGGGGCGTTAATGGTTCGCGACCAAGTGGGTTGGGTGTTGATGGCACCGGGCGGTCGCGTCATTGGTTCTAATCACGAGCGTTTGTTGGCGCTTTCGTTGCCGCTCCCGCCGGAAATCTCCAAGAAAATGAATCGAGGTGTGGCAACCGTTTGCTACGCCATTGAGTCACCGATTCCTATTACGACTCAAGGACCACTCTCACGTGGCGATGGTCCGGTGATGCTAGCGATGGCTCCGATTACCCAGGGCGTCGCGACACTAGGGAGCCTCGCCATATTGATCGATCCGACTGGCGATTTTTCGAAACTGCTTTCCGTTGCACGCACGGGTCGATCCTGCGAAACCTATGCATTCAATCGCGAAGGAAAACTCGTCTCTCAGAGTCGTTTCGAAGACCAGATGCGACAATTCGGGATGCTTTCTACTGAGGACGATGAAACGAGCGTTCTGAGAATCTCGATACGTGATCCCGGGACGGATATCACCCGCGCAGGTCGTCCGATGCTTGCGAAAGATGACCAACCGCTGACAACGATGGCGCTGATCGCCATTCGTGGCGAAAAGGGCGAGAACTTGGACGGCTACCGAGACTACTTCGGCGTGCCCGTTGTTGGTGCCTGGCAATGGCTCGACGAGTATGACATTGGCATCGCGACGGAGATCGATGTCGACGAAGCCTACGAGCCCGCTCAGTTGCTTCGACGCCGAATGATCGGATTCATCTCGCTCTTCGGTTTGGCAATGGCTTGCGTTGTTGCGGGCGCGACGTTGTACCATCGCATGGTTGAAAAGCGTCTTTTACTGTCCCCAAAAATTCGAAGCCTCGGTCAGTATTCGATTGGTGATCGTATCGGCAGCGGGGGGATGGGGACTGTTTACATGGGCCAACACCAGTTGCTTCGCCGCAAGGTTGCCGTGAAAGTGCTCGAAGGACCTGAGTTGTCGTCGCGAGCGATTGCGAGATTCGAGCGAGAAGTGCAAGCGACGGTAAAGCTTCGACACCCGAATACCGTTTCGATTTATGACTTTGGCCACACCGCGAACGGCGAGTTCTTCTACGTGATGGAATGGGTGGACGGCATCACACTCCAGCAACTCGTCAAAGAATACGGTCGCCAACCCGCGGAACGAGTCATTTATCTGCTGTTGCAAGTCTGTGGTTCGCTCTCCGAAGCTCATCAAAAAGGCATCATTCACCGCGATATCAAGCCGGCAAATATCATGGTTTCGGCCCAATCTGGGTTGTATGACTCGGTGAAGTTACTTGATTTTGGCTTGGTGAAGGAAATCGAAAGCGAAAACACGATCCTGACCATCACCGAATCATTCACGGGGACGCCGTCGTACATGTCCCCAGAAGCCGTACGCGACGCAGCGAACGTAGACCATCGAAGCGACATTTATTCGCTCGGAGCAGTCGGGTACATGCTCCTTACCGGCGTGCCAGTCTTTGAGGGCGGTTCGGCTGTTGACGTTTGCGTAAAACAACTCAACGAACAGCCCATACGACCGAGTGAACGAATCAAAGAACGATTGCCCGAAGATTTGCAAAATGTTCTACTGAGCTGTTTGCGCAAGTTTCCTGAAGAACGTCCCCGCACCGTGGATGAACTGGCGGAGACACTTCAACATTGTGCTGATTCGACACGATGGTCCATGGGGGAAGCACGACGCTGGTGGGAACAAATCTACCACGCTTCGGAAATGGTGGACACGGAACCGAATGATCACGAGACGTTCAACACCATTGACCAGATGCCCAATACCGACCAAAGAGACTTGATGAAGATACGACCGCTGGCATCCGACCAAATGCGGGCCCGATGATGTTCGGTATAAGACGAAACTCGCAACCGTCGAGCCTGGAATGGCCGAACCTGCACAGTTTGCTCGAAGACGACGATCGGCGAGCGGCCGTGGAACGTCTTTTCCCAAACGAAGGTCGCGAAAGCTTCTTGAAAGCACTGCGACGTGTTGACCCCACAGCTCAAGCGAATGTGCTCGCGGCAGGTCGCCAACTGCATACCGCCGCACAGCTGATCGACCGCCCCACCGTGGCTGTCGCGGGTATGCTCAACAGTGGCAAAACGAGTTTGGTCGCGTCGTTCCTGAGTGAACAGGGTCGAAAAAGATCACTGCGAGGAACCAACAACAGCGAGGGTACGCACCGCTTTGTGCTGTGGTTGCCGAGTGCTTGGAAGCAAGACCTCGAAGTTTGGGGGCTGCTGATGAGTCGATTCAAAGACTCGCTCGGACAGGCCCCAGAAATGCTTGACGAAGATCCGATCAAATCGCATGCTCAATACAATAATCGCAACGGTTCAGCCGATAATTTGAGTGTGCCACTGGTCGCGACTGATCCAAAGCTCGACGAAGTGGGAATCGGATTGCTGGATTGTCCCGACATTGTCTCCGACGCGGAAATCGGTCTCGGATCCCCGGAAGCACGCCGCGCACTTCTCGGTCGCGCAGCCACGTTATGCTCCGCGTTCTTGGTCGTGACGGGGGCCGAATCGGTGCGAGACGCGACACTGGGCGATTTACTTCGGATCGCCGCTGACTTGATGCCGGGAGTGCCGCGTTTACTTGCTGTCAATAAAGTTCGACCACGCCAAACACCTGACCAAGTTCTCCAAGCATTTGAACCGCTCGCCAAGAGCCACGGCATCGAATCGGTCTATACCGCATACGATTTTGATGTACCGACCAGCCGACCCTTCATTCCCCGGTTCGACGAACTCGGAATTACTGCCGAAACCGACGTTGATCCGATGCCAGTCTTCTTTTCACTCGAGAAGGATCCTGACCAAAATCCGCCGGCTGCAATTCAACCAGATCGATTGCTTCAAGCACTGCCCAGTCGACTCGATCGCGGACAGCTGTTCGATAAGTTTCGCATTGCTTTGGAAACGGGTCTGCGAACAGCAATTTGGGAGGAAGGGTATGTCAAGTTAGTCGCGCACACGAGTGGCGCGAGCCAGGCGACGTCTCGCGCACAGCAGATGATGCTCGATGCAGCTCTCGAGTTTTTTGCACATCGCGATGTCGGCGGCGAAGTGCTCGAATTGCGACTGCACCAAAGCGAACGCATCATTCGTCAACTCTCCGAATCGTTCGCGGCGACCGCGCCTTGGTATGCTCGATTCAGCGTCCGACTGCATAGCACCGTGCGCAGGTTCATCGACGGCGCGTCGGATTTTGTCAAACAGCTCACTCCGACCGCAATGGCTCGGCGAGCCGCAACGGACGTGCGTGATAAATTCACCCGCGGTGAGTACGGTGGAATCGTCACGCCAGAGCGACTGCACTCAGCGATCGAACGGTTTGGCGGGATCCAGTCGATGCCGCATTGGAAGACGATCAACGACTGGGAAGCACCATGTACTGAAGCGATGCTTCGATTTGAACGCGATGACTTCACTTCGCTCGACCCTCGCCGATTGGATGAAGCGGTCAAGCAAATGTGGACAGAGGTTCCGATGCACAAGAAACTGGTCGCGGGTTTGACCCCACTCGCCGCCACGCTGGCCGCTTTCGGCGGCGTGCTCATGATCCCAATTGATTTTGGTGCGAACGCGCTCGCTGCCGCATCGATATCCGAGTTACTCGGTGCGATGGGCCTTGCGGCGATGTCCGCAGTTTGGGCCGGTGGTCAAAACTCTCGCAATGTCGGGCAACAGGCCGCACGACAACAGATCGCTGATTTCCAGGCGGTGCTTTGCGACGTGTTTGGAATCGCTCGCCCAGTGAGTCCGCTTGAAGTACGTGTTGCGGGCACCAAACAGGTGTTGCCCACAGCACAAATCACTTCTCGTGGACCCACCGGGCCGACACTCGAAGTTTATGCTGTCCGAGACGAGTTCCAACAAGAGCTTCAACGAATGATCCCGCGAAGCGGAGCCAGCCGACCATGAGCTACATTCATACTTCCATCACCGATCCAACACGAATCACCGATCCGTTACGACGGTCAAGTATCGACAGCAAGTCCACGGATGCTTTGACCGATCCGGGAGACCGGTTCTTGCGGCGAGTTCATGCCGCAGCCAATCACGTGCTCGGGGAAAGTGACGTGGGTCGGCAAGTTCGCGAGCTCTGTGACAATCATGCCGAAGCGCGTGAGATGATCCTGGTGGACCGAAACAGTGGCGCGACGGTCATCGCAGTCGTTGGCGCGACGGGGCAAGGTAAGTCCTGGTTGATTCGCCAATTCGTTCGACGCTCGCCTATCGCTGCGAATATTCGCAGCGGCAATAATTTGGATGAGGCCACAGAGAAGTTGATTTGGATCGGCCCACAACCGCCCGCAGACCTGGACGGCCGCACAGAACGGTATTTGCCTTGCGAGACCAGCATGATGGAACCGATTGGGGTTCCGTACATGCTTGTGGACGCACCAGGCTCGACGGATGATCGCCGAACAATCGCGAGCGTTGCGACACGTGCCCTGTCGCTCGCTTCAGTCATCTTTCTTGTCGTGCGACGAGACCAGATCCGCAGCCAAGCGGTTGGCATGTTGACAGAAGCGACGGAAGGAACCCTCGTCGTTCCAATCGTCAACGCGATACGCCAACGCGACGCGGAACTCGATGCGGATGTTGACACGCTCGTCTCCAAAATGCGTCGCGCAGCAGCCACAAGCACGTTCGCGGCGCCAGTCCTCATTGATGACTTCGAAATCAAAGGTCGCGATGAAATAGCAACTGGTGAGTCGGCGGCAACGACAATCGCCTCGCGACTCAAGGAACAACTCTTGGACGGCTGGGACGGCGATCGTCGAAAATCCACTCGATTGGCTGCCACTGATGCGCGGTTCAAAGCCGCACTTCAAAGTATCTTGCGAGAGCATCTGCCGGGATTGACCGGAGCTGTCACCCGCCTCAACAACGAGGCGGTGTCGCTTCCAAGCCAAGTCGCTGAGTCGCTCGTCGGCGCCGGCGGACCACTTCGAGCCGTCATCCGATCTCGGTTACGTGCCGCGTTACTCACAGAAACTCTCGCGATTTGGTTTCCCTATCGATCGCTCATGGGAGTGTTGAACTTAACGCACGGTGCATGGGATCGAGTGGCGTTGTCACTTTCGGGGTCACTACCAAGTCTGATCGGCGCCGCGTGGACGAGTGCCCAGAATCTTCGCGACGGACAGACAGCCGAACAGACCGTACGCGACGGATTGCGGATGCGAAGCGCTGCCGCCGTCGCGGATCGCCTTGGTCCGCTTGCGGCGCGTTTCCGAGATGAGCTGGCGCAATTGCGTCGTGAACCTCGCAATCCTCGTAGCGATACTGGCAACGATTCCTCGCGATTGCAAGTCGCGTATCTTGCGGGAATCGACACACTCCAAGAGCGCTCGCATGCAATATTCGAAGAAGTCGTCGACCGTGTTTCTGTGGGGCCGCAACCGGCATTCTATTGTGGCTTCGTTGGCACGGCCATTTTCTGGTGCCTGCTTGGCGGCCCCATCGTTACCCTGTATCGCAAATACTTCGACGCAAGCATGCTCACACTGAGTGAGTTCGGCGGCGATCTCGACGCTTACCCCAACCCAAGTGCGGCTATGATGCTGACGAGTATTATCTTGTCGCTACTTCCGCTGAGCATCTTTTCCATGTTCGTCGTTTCTTGGGCCCAAAGCCGTGACCGCGTCGAACAAGCGGCGATTGCCATTCGAAATGAACATCGAAAGGCGATACGCGAGCTACAATCCGGCGGAGTGCTGGCGTTAAAGTGGGATGACCCATTGCTCGCCGATGCAGAGTTTCTTTTGTCGGCTGGTGCAAGTGGAATGGAGACAGAATCGTAATGCATTGGAATAGCTCGATGCCGCTTGTTATCCTCGCCCAAACAGTACTCGCCCAAACAGAAACTGCCGAAGCCGCGTCTGGAACTGGCGGATTACTGGATATTGTTCTCAGTGGCGGCGTATTCGGTTTGCTGATCATGCTCACGCTGTTTTCACTCAGCGTGGCGACCGCCTATTTGATTTTCGATCAGTTCATGACGCTTAAACGCACGGAGGTTTTGCCGGAAGGCGTTAGTGAAACGGTGCGCCAGTCACTACTGGCCGGGCGCCCCGTCGAAGCGGACGCCGCTTGTCGCCGTGCCCCGAGCGTGCTGAGCCTCGTGCTGCTTTCGGGTTTGAGTGAAATGGATCTCGGTTGGCGCGAAGTCGAGAAGGCTGTCGAAGACTCCTTGGCCGAACAGGCCGCGAGACTGATGCGCCGAATCGAATATCTATCTGTCATCGGAAACATCGCTCCGATGGTCGGATTGCTCGGCACCGTCACCGGGATGATCCTGACGTTCCAACAGGTTGCCTCGACGCGAGGTGCCGCAGGCGCCGGAGATCTCGCGGAAGGAATTTATCAAGCTCTTGTCACGACTGTCGGTGGACTTCTCGTCGCGATTCCTTCGCTTGGCGCATTCGCCATTTGCCGCAACCGAGTCGATTCGCTCGTTGCAGAAGTCGCGCACCAGGCACAGCATGCGTTGCTGCCAATTAAACGTCGTCCAGCCGCACGCGTTCGTGCTCCGCAAACAACACCAATGGCCGGGGCAGCGCCTGGATTGGTCGTCGACGATCCAAAGAAACCACCTCGAGCATCGACATAAGCTCGACTATGAGCACGTCAACGGTTCCCGCCAAAAAATTATCGGTTCGAAAAAAGCTACTCTTCGCCGTCATCACCTTGGCGATGGTTGGCGTCATGTTCGAATTGACTCTTGCAATTGTTGGAGTTCGTCCAGGAACGAACGATGACCCTTACGTCGGCTTTTCCAGCTATTCGCCAGTCATGCGTCCGACTCGTGACGAGAGCGGCGAGATTGTATTTCACACAGCCCCAAACAAACTCGCTTGGTTCAATCACCAAACGTTTCCGTTGAAAAAACCTGACGGAACGCGACGGATCATTTGCGTCGGTGGTTCAACGACTTATGGGCGCCCTTTCGCCGACGCAACGTCTTACTCAGGCTACCTGCGTCGATTGCTTCCGCTTGCGGATCCGAGTCATCGTTATGAAGTCATCAACGCGGGCGGCGTCAGCTACGCGAGTTACCGCGTCGCGGCGGTGATGCAAGAGTTTGCGGCCTACGAACCGGACCTCTTTATCGTCTACTCCGTTCATAACGAGTTTCTCGAACGTCGTACGTACGCGTCGATGTTTGAAAAGCCCCAATGGCGAATGGGAGCAGAGTCGGTACTTCGGAAAACTCGAACTTGGGCCGCGTTGGAAAAGATTCGAGACAATTTCTTGCGTGAGCCCTCGTCCAGCGCCGAGACGCTATCGACCGAAGTCGACGAACGACTCAATCACACGGCTGGCCCAAGCGACTACGAGCGAGACGAAGTCTGGCAACAGAAAGTGCTTCAGCATTACGAGTTCAACTTGAATCGAATGGTCGCCATCGCCAAGGAAGCTGGAGCGAACATCGTTTTCATCGATCCCGCATCCAACGAGAAGGATTGCTCTCCATTTAAGACAGACGAACTATTCTATGAAGATGGTCGCGATCTGTTTGAGATTGGACTTTATGACGATGCTCTCGTTGCGTTCACCGCAGCGATCGATCGTGACATCTGTCCGCTGCGAGCAACGAGTCCGATCGCCGAGATTGGCCGTCGTGTTGCCAAGCAACAAAATGTTCCGCGAGTCCCTTTTTGCGAGCGATTGCGAACCGAATGTTTAAGGCAATACGGTCATCCATGCCTTGGCGAAGAGTATTTCGTTGACCATGTCCATCCAACGATCGCCGCGCATCGAGACTTAGCGGCTTGGATCATCGAGACACTCCAAGGCACGGGATGGATCACCGAAAACCATCTCAACCCTTTGGACATTTCGTCGGTCGACGAGGAAATTCGCGGCGCAATCGTTCCTCGGGACCACGCCATCTCGTTTCGCAATTTAGCCAAAGTCCTGCATTGGGCTGGCAAGTTTGACGAGGCAAGCCGACGAGCCATGGACGCATTGAGGTTGCTGCCCAACGACCTCGAGAGCCGCTTCGTACTCGCAGATTGCATGACGCGGATGCAGCAGTATGACGAGGCATTGGACCAATACAAACGAATCTTCGAGATCTCTGACTATGAACGTGCGATTCTGCCTTATGGTGAGTTACTCGCTTATTGCGAAAAGCACGAGCTTGCAAAGGTCTACCTAGCCATGGCAACTGCATCCGAGAAAGAATCCATTCGCAAGCGTGCTTTCCAAGCCCTCGGTGACGTGCACACGTCGCTTGGCGAAATCGAACAAGCCGCCGAAGCCTATTCACACATGTAAGCCCCTCTCGTAATCCAAATTGCCAAATCGTACGTCAGGCTTTCCAGCCTGACACTTAGTTCCATCAGGCATCGCTGCTCTTCCAGTCTGCATACGGATGCGTTCGAGTGGCAAGTGGCATTGCCATGCTTTGCCCGTCCTCGACATGCGAGGCAAACGTGGCTTGGACCATCTCGATCGTCGCTCGGCCTTCATGAACACCGCACAGCGGCTCTCGAGTCTCAGAAATCGAAGCGATTAAATCTCGAGTTGCAAGCAGGTGGTTCGCCACCAGTGGCTTGATGTCTTGGATTGGTTCTGGCATTCCCACACCAGCACTCGTGATGGGTATCCACGCCCGCGGTTTCGAGTCCGGCTGAAACGGATTGCCGCGAACGAGATGCACGAGCGGTTCGACGTCGATGCGAAAGTCGATGACGCCTGCGGTTCCGATGAGCTGGAGACCGAAACCAGCTTCTTTGACGCCCATGTTCCGTATCGAATCGAAAAACACGGGCACATTTGATTCTGTTTCAAACCGAGCGTGCAATCGATCCCCGGCAACTGGCCCGATGCCCTCTGGCCCATCAACCACATCGTCTGAGGTTGCCACTCGATCGCCAACGTAGAACTGTGCTGAGCAGGATGTCGCCTTCCCAGCGAAGTAACTGGCCAGATTGAAGACGTGTGTTCCGAGCACCCAAAGATCTTCGGGGCCACCCCGTCGGTCTTCTTTGCCACGGCAACGAATCTCAAGCAGCTTGCCAATCACACCTTCCCGCAGCGCTGTCTTTACCGCCAGTAACGCCGGGTGATAACGATTACGGTGCGCTACCGCGAGCTTGGTGCCGGTGCGTTCGCAAGCGGCGACGATTTCATCGGCTTCTTGAAGTGTTCGACAAAAAGGCTTCTCGCAATAAATCCCCTTCGCTCCACCATCAATCGCAGCGAGGATCATATCGCGTCGTTGGTCGATATGCCTTGGGCAAATAGCCACGATGTCGGGTTGAGTCTTGTGGATCATCTCCCGATAGTCCAAAGACATGTACTCCGCGCTCAACTTTCGCTGAGTTAGCTCGAGCCCCTTGGGATCAGCATCCGCCAAGCCAACGATTTTTGTCTCTGGCAAACTCAACCAAACCGTATTGAGTCCGTGCCCATAGTCGCCTCGCCCGGTATGCCCAATGACGCCAACACGCCACTTCTTTAACGAGTCACCCAATGAAACTCGCGGCAACATCGAAAGTGATACGGTAGACACAGCGAGAAACGCACGACGTGTCACATGCTTTGGAGTCGACATACTCGCAGCGTCTCATCAATAGAAAGTGCGGGGCCAGGGCAATCGCCGAATGAGTGAAACTCAAGCGGCGATTGCGTTCCACAGTAGGCTTTACTGCTCGAAGCGATAGATGCATTCGCCACGCGAGTTACCGGTCAGGTAATACACCTCGCCGTTTTCATCCTCACCGAAACCAACAACGGCAACGGTGTCTGGGATCACTTGCTCGTTGCGAGTGACTTTGCCGGACGCGGCATCGTACGACAAGGCCCAGATGCGACCGGAAACATAATCGCCATACAAGTACTTGCCATTGAGCGCTGGCACTCGCGAGCTGTGATAAACGCGGCCGCCCGTAATCGAGCGACCGATCCGATGGTCGTACTCCCAAACTGGATCCGTCAACGCAACGGCACCCTCAGCAAGCGAACGATTACCAAACGGATGAACGCCTTCAGCCACGCTCCAGCCATAGTTGTGGCCTTTCTCGATGATTATGACTTCTTCCCAAAGCTCTTGACCGACTTCGCCGCACCACAACGTTCCCGTTTTCTTGTCGAAAGCGATTCGCCAAGGGTTACGAATTCCGTAAGCGTAAATCTCCGGTCTTGCACCCTCGACTTTCAAGAACGGGTTATCCGCTGGAATTCCGTAGTTCAGTCCATTTGCTGGATGGTCAACGTCAATCCGCAAAATTGATCCCAACAGCGTTCCCAAGTTCTGGCCATGACCGTGAGGATCATTACGAAGGCCGCCATCACCGAGACCGATATAGAGATATCCATCGGGACCGAATTCGATCGGTCCGCCGTTGTGATTTTGGTACGGCTGCTCAATGTCCATCAGCACGAGCTCTGAATTCGGATCGGCTTTGTTGGGATCATCTTTCGAGACAGTGAACCGCGACACGATCGACCGTTTATTGTCGAGGTGCGAGTAATAGACGTAAACGTGACCGTTGGACTTGAAGTCGGGGTGAATCGCAAAGCCGAGCAAGCCCTGCTCATTAGCGCCTTTGTTTTTCCAGTCGAATACTTTTCCGCGAAGATCCAGGAAGAGATGTGACTTCGAAACATCCGCCTCGTTCTTGAACGTCCAAATCGCACCATATTGCGATGCGGCGAATAGACGATTCGTTCCGTCCTTCGCGTAGGTCAAGTCCATCAGACGAAGCATTCGAAGGTTGCCCGAGTCGTCAACTGCTTCCCATTGATCCCACTTCAAATTCGGGAACGCAACAACGCCCTTCAAATTCAATTCACCGTCGATCGGCTGCTGCTTGACCGAACCGTCTTTCTCTAGCTCACGCACTTTGATGTTGCGGAACGAAACGAGGTTTCCGTGGTCTTGAAGACAGATGTGGCCGGACTCTGCCTTGCCGAAGCCTTCGAACTTCGCAAACTTGCTGGCTGCGACAGCTTCGTTCCACTTCTTGTCACCCAACTTGAATTGGAAATAGCGTACGCCGTTGACACACACCTCACAGTCGGACTTTGCAATGCGAATGTAGAGCTGGTTCCACTCTCCCGCCGGACGAGTTGTGTCCAAAGTGGCCTCGCCGTTCTCGGTCGGCACCATGGGCGGCTTGTACAATTGGTAAAGCCATCCCGCATGCTGTGGGTCATGACCGGCTACGTTGTCTTGAACCTGGATTTCTGGGCCGCTATTCCAAGGCTTGGGGTAATCTTCGACGACGTGGAACATCACGCCGCTGTTCCCACCTTCGCTGATCTTGTAATCCACCGACAACTCAAACGATTCGTATTTCTTATCCGTGACGATGTCACCAGCACCTTTTGCGTCTCGGACCAGTTCACCGTTTTGCACCTTCCAACCGTCGGAGATTTTTTCTGATTGGTAGTTTCGCCAACCGGTGGTGGATTTGCCGTCGAACAACAACTCCCAACCGCTGCGCTGCTCGGATTCCGTCAATTGGTTGACGGGCGCTTCCGCAGACGCGGGCAAGGAAGTGGAAGCCAAGCACAAGGCAAGCAGCTTAAAGGGCAAACGAAGCTTCATCGCAATCTCGCAAGGTAGGACAATGGGGAAGGAAAAGGAGGCTGGGAACCCATGATTATTATTGACGCGGTCGCGACTCACAACCAGCAAACCAACGAGATACAATGCTTGCTGTTCTCGCCAGCACTTCGGAAAACACGTAAATCGTGGGCTCTTCATCGCCACGTTCCCGATGCTTTCGGACCAAAATCGAAAATGCAAGCGAACTGTGGTTTGTAATCCTCAACCGGTTGGGATTCACAAGGTCAGTCTTTTTACCTCATTGGAATTTGAAATGGACAATCGCGACGCAAGCGGAACCGCCGGAGTATCGAATTCACACTGGCTGCATACACTCGCCTTGTTCTTCTGTGTCACTGTAATTTTATCGCCATCGTTGCTGTCTGGAGCAGCACCTTCAATCGTCGTGAGCCCGTTTGGCGAAACGCCCGATGGAGACCGCGTCCGCAAGTTCACCATCGAGAACTCGAACGGCTTACAGCTTTCCGTTATCGAATACGGCGCCACCATCGTCGAACTTCTTGTCCCCGATGCGAAAGGTGAGTTCAAAAACGTGGTGCTCGGATCCAATTCGCTGCGTGACTATCTCGACGGTTTTCCTGCAGCGTCAGTGATCGGACGATATGCCAACCGGATTGGCAAGGCACAGTTCGAACTCGATGGCAAGACAATCCAGCTCACCGTCAACTCGGGCAAGAATCATATTCATGGCGGCAAGAAGAATTTCGCCAAAGTCGTTTGGACTGGCGAGGTCTCCAAGGACTCGCCGAACTCGGCGGTGACACTGCACTATCACAGCGCGGATGGTGAAGAAGGATTCCCCGGGAACCTAGACGTCACTGTTACTTACGCGTTGAACGATGACAACGAGGTGACCATTCACTACGCCGCGACCACCGACAAGCCGACGGTAGTGAACCTTACTAATCACGCATATTTCAATCTGGCTGGCGATGGTGGTGACATCCGCGACCACGTGCTTCAAATCAATTCTGCGCAATACACCATCCCAGACTCGTCACTGATTCCCACGGGTGAGATTGCATCGGTCGCTGGTACTCCGCTCGACTTCCGTCAACCTCATCGAATCGGAGAGCGAATTGATGAGCTGGCTGAAACACGTGGCTACGATCACAACTTCGTGCTTGACCAAACATCCGTTGGCTTGCAACTCATTGCACGAGTCATGGAACCTATTTCTGGTCGCGTGCTCGAGTGCTTGACGACTGAACCTGGTGTCCAGCTTTACACGGCCAACGGATTCAGCGGCAAGCCGTTCCCAAAGCATGGGGCATTCTGCTTAGAGACTCAGCACTATCCGGATTCACCAAACCGACCTGCGTTTCCAACAACCGTCGTTCGGCCTGGAACCGCTTGGGAATCAAAGACCGTATTTCGATTCTCCACTTCCGCGGAGCATTGAAAGTTAACGAGAGTTTTTCCTTAAACGCTCGCTAACGCACATGTTGTGGCGATGTTCCTTCAAAGCGCTGGAGCACGTGTTCTACTAGCGTGTCATCGTTGTCGATGTCGTCGCAACGAGCTTCACTGGCGATGAAGCGATTGCGGGCGTTGCTTGCGTCTTTGCAATCGGCGTTAGGACCGGCGAAATCCACACCAACACTTCGCCTTCAGCGAGCACTGGAGGCGGAACCATACTGGCACAGCATGGCTCTGGAGCTGGCTCAGGTTCGCAGCAAACTGGCTCGGGAGCTGGCTCACAGCAAACCGGTTCTGGCTCGGGTTCGCAGCAAACTGGTTCTGGTTCGCAGCAGACTGGTTCTGGTTCACAGCATACTGGTTCGGGTTCGCAGCAGACTGGCTCCGGCTCACAGCAGCAAGCTTCTTTCTTGCAGCCAAACAATTTCTTGAAAATCCCCGCCTCAGCCGTTTGAACATTGAACTGCGACAGTGCAGCAAATGCCACAGCAACCAGGGTGACTCGTCCCATCAATTTCATTCTGAATCTCCGAATTCTCGTGTCGTTCGACCTGTTGAAAAGGGGAAGGCTGGAGTACACGACGTTGCTCCTAGAAATGTTTCATCCCCGAGATTGACCGACGTGTTGCAACGCTTATGCCAATCTATGCAGGCAGACTGGGTGGTTTCCAACGAAACTTTGCGATGCGCGGATATCACCTTCACGAGAACCGATGAAGCCGCAAATCCCACCCATAGCCCCTATTCTTTCACCTCCATCGATATTCCAGCTTCTGAAGGCACTCCTCGAAACCTGCGTCAAGTCTTGGCAATGATGCCCGCTTTCTTTGCACAACCGTCGCGTAAACCTGCACGCCCCATCGCTTTCGCTACGGCACGCACGAAACGTGAAGCGATCGCTTGATTCGTGATATGCTAAGTCCCAAATGATACGAGACTTAGACACTTCATTTCGGCGCATATAAACATGGCACTCGGAGAATTCCTTTGACTCCCAAGCTACTTTCGTTGCTGCTGTTTCAACTAGCTCTGCTGGGACCGGTCCTCGTGTACGGTGACGACGTTTCGAATGCGTCCAAGGCGTCTGCCGGGAATCTGTCAACGAAAGAGCTGGCATCCAAGATTCGTGCTTCGCTGGTAACGATTCGCGTTCGCGATCGAGACGGCGAGCAACTTGGTCTTGGGACGGGCTTTGTCGTTGACGAATCCGGGCTGATCGCCACCAACATGCACGTCATCAGTGAAGGCCGCCCGATTGAAGTGGAGTTATGGCCGAACACGAAACTGGAAGTGCTGGCGATCGAAGCCACCAGTCGCAGCAACGATCTTGCGCTCATTCGCGTTGCACCGGAGAATCACGATCTGGTTGCGATTCCACTGGTTGCTATTCCACTTAGCGACGATGCCACCATCGACCAAGGTGTCCAAGTGCTCGCGTTCGGCAACCCACTTGGATTGCGTCATTCGGTTGTTCAAGGTGTGGTCTCGGCGATTCGAGAAATTGACTCGCGTGAGATGATTCAAATCGCGATCCCGATCGAACCAGGCAACAGTGGCGGTCCGCTAGTGGACTTGAGCGGAACGGTTCGCGGGATCATCAACATGAAGTCGCTTCAGACAGAGAACGTTGGCTTCGCTATTCCGGTCGGCAAACTTCGTGACTTGATCCAGTCGCCCAATCCGATCTCGATTGACCGCTGGGTGCGACTATCGGGGATCGATCCTCAGCGTTGGCAAACCGTCTTCGGAGCACAGTGGCGAGAACGATTTGGAATCATCGATGTGAGTGGTCAAGGCTCCAGTTTTGGTGGTCGCTCGCTTTGCATTTATCAATCGTCCGTGCCCTCGCCGTCGTTCGAAGTCGCTGTGCACGTCAAACTTGACGACGAGTCCGGCGCCGCAGGCCTGGTCTTCCACGCCGACGGACAAGACAAGCACTATGGATTCTATCCCAGTGGCGGCAAGCTTCGACTGACTTGCTTTCAAGGCCCATCAGTCTATTCGTGGGAAGTCATCGAAGATGTTGCGAGCTCTCATTACGTCCCGGGCCAATGGAACCACTTGAAAGTGCGCGTCGAACCGAACAGCATCCAATGCTTCGCTAACGGTGAGTTAGTGATTACCGCCAAGCACGCAGGCTTAACCGGCGGCAAAGCTGGGTTGGCGAAATTCCGTAACACGAAAGCTGAGTTTCGGCGGTTTCAAATTGCCGCGAGTATCCCCGACGACGAGTTGAGCGATACGACCAAGAAGTGGTTCGATGACTTGCCCAATTTGGAATCGGCGAACCAGTTCAATGAGCTTGAGAGCATCGAGAGTCTCGCAACAACAAGCGAAGCATCTGTGCGGGAACTGATGCGAAACGCACAAAAACTCAACGAACAGGCCAATCGCCTGGTACGACTCGCCGATGATGTGCGTGTTGCGCCAATACTCCAAGAACTGAGAAACCTTTTCGCTTCGCCGGATGATGACGACTTACTTCGCGGATCCCTGCTCATTGCATCGCTTCGGCATCCCGACTTAGAAATCGAGGCGTATTTGAATCGACTTGATACGATGGCCGAAGAGATTGCCGAGCCTTTGGCTGATGACGCGAGTGATAACGAAAAACTTGCGGCAATGAATCGCTATCTCTTTGAAGAGAACGGATTTCATGGTGGACAAGAAGAGTACTACCATGAAGCCAACAACCATCTGGATCGGGTGATCGACGATCGCGAGGGAATGCCAATTACCTTGACGCTCCTATATATGGAACTCGGTCGCCGCTTGGGGCTCACGATCGAAGGCGTCGGGCTGCCCGGGCACTTTGTGGCTCGCTACCGATCCGAAGATGGCGAAACGCAACTGATCGACGTGTTTGACAAAGCCCGCCCGATGGACGAGGACGAAGCTGGTCGAATGGTGATGATGAATCGACAGCGACGACCGATCGAAGATGATTTCAAGGCTCAGCTTCCCGTGGAGATTCTTGTCCGCATGCTGCACAACCTGGTCGGCTCCGCAGAACGAACCCGAGACATTGAGGCGATTCGACTTTACACCGAAGGCTTGGTCGCACTCAAACAAGACGACCCGGAATACCGGCTGATGCGTGGTGCCACACGTTATCAATCCGGTCGTCTCCAGGCAGCCTCAGCCGATTTCGAATGGTTAATCTCTCGCAATCCAGAGGGCATCGATCTTGAACGTGTCCGCGCGATGCAGGATCAAGTTCATCGCAAGCTCCTCAAGAACTAGACTACGTCATGGAGTGTCAGAGATTCCACAAATGCAAACTGAATCGGCTCGTTCCTCAATCGCTAGATGTGCTTTTGGATCGCATTGGCGACGAGAGCTTCGTCGATGTTGCCGACGAGTTCGACATGTCCAATTTTTGTTGGCAGAATAAATCGCAGTTTGCCGTGCTCGACTTTTTTGTCGCGACGCATGACCTCGATCATCACGAGTATGTCCGCCTCAGGAAACTTGATTGGCAAGTTTGCTGAAGCTAGGAGGCGAGTTTGTCGACCGAGTAAGTCTTGGTCGACAAGTCCGAGTGCAATTGCAAGACTCGCGGCCATTTGCATCCCGATGGCGACGGCTTCGCCATGCAGGAGCTTTCCGTAGCCAGCGGTCGCTTCGATTGCGTGCGCGAACGTGTGGCCATAATTCAGGATCGCTCGACGTCCGCTCGTTTCTCGCTCGTCGTCGCCTACGACTCTGGCCTTGCTTTCACAGCTTCGAGAAATCGCTTCGCGAAGAGCGTCTGGATCGCGTCGGTTCAATAATTCGATATTTGCTTCGAGCCATGCGAAGAACTCGGGGGCTTCGATCACGCCGTATTTAATGACTTCGGCCAAGCCACTGGCGTACTCACGATCTGGAAGTGTATTCAAGGTGAGCGTGTCAGCGATCACGAGCGACGGTTGCCAGAACGCACCGACCATGTTCTTGGCGCCGGTTAAGTTAATGCCTGTCTTGCCGCCAACACTGCTGTCGACCATTGACAATAAAGTCGTCGGAATTTGGACGACGCGCAGTCCACGTGCGTAGGTGGCTGCGACGAAGCCAGCCAAGTCTCCCGTGACGCCTCCACCGATGGCAATGACGACGCTGCGACGATCCGCCGCGATCGTCAACATCCACTCCCACAAGCGTGCCAACTCAGTGACTGATTTGCTTGTTTCGCCGGACGGGATTTGTGTCGCCGAAACCCGGATCTTGCATCTGGCGAGTTCTTGTTCCAGCGGTACGCAAAGCGTCTTGGTCACGGCTTCGTCGCATAGAATGATCGCGTGCGAAATGTCGCTCAGAGCGAGGACAATCTGGCTAGCCATCCGCGAGATGGTTTGCTCGGCGGACTCCGCTTCACCCCCGGATACAATGATCCTGTAAGAACGATCGCCCAGCACAACTGGGATATGTTTTTCGTTAGTGGTTGGCAATGGGTTGCTTTCGGGTTCCAATCGCTCGGTCGTGGGACACGTGTTGAGCTGGTGATTTGTCTTGAAATCGTCTTGAGGTCAAAAGTAGTCGAAAATGGTAAGTGCGACAGTTGTCGAGCACGCGGACAAATACAACGACCCTCGCGTGAAAGTTACCTGGAGAGGCGTCCTGTTGGGAGTCGGTGTCGTCGTGTTGGCGATCGTCGCGACGGCGCTGAGCGTAACTTTACGGCGAACCCAACTGGAGAAAACAACGGAGTATTTTGGGGCCGACACGATTCTAGCGCTGCAATTGGGTGAGAAAATTCAGATGCTGGCTCGGGGAAATTCGTCATTTGAACCGGTTGAGTTAACTGGCACACCAGGACTCGGGCATCTTCGGAGGGCCTTGTTGGACGACCGTCATTACGACTGGGCGACAGCGACCCCGACGCCCGTTGCTGAGCTTTGCGGCACAGACGACGTTTATTGTGTCCAATTGCTCATCATGGACCCATCCGCCAAGCGTTTCCAGGATGTTCGATTGGATTTGGAGCTCAATTCAGGATGGGTCGGGTTGGCGAATTCGGACCACCGTGTCCAAGTGACGGAACGTGTTCAGCCGGCACTCAAGCACTTTTTATCAACGCTAAAAAACGTAAAGCAACAAAGTTACGACAACCGCAAATAGCCATTTGGGTGGTGCGATATTTTCTCTCATCCGTAATTTTGAGATCTCGAGTACCTTTGGCGGTTTGTCGCGTTCACTTAAACAGAGATTTAATCCGGTACACTGTTGGTCTATACTGGATGAAGCTCCAGCGATCATCTTTTCCGTGATTTTGCGGACCCTTCGTTCGTCTTCTCATCGTAGCGACCCATGGCAATAGTGATTGACCCCAATGAGACACCACACGCGTTTGTCTCACCCGACGAGTTTGCGGCACCTGTTGACGGTGACTCAGACTCAGCGCCTGTGGCATCGGGACGACGGTTTCTGATTTTCAGTGCCGCTCCAGCTTGGTTGGTGAGCACGCTCTTGCACGTTGTGATTTTGCTTGCGTTGGGGCTTGTTACGCTCACAGATCCCGCCAAGATTGTGAATGTACTTTCGGCTGCGACGACGGGTGAAGAGGGGCCAGAGATCGAGGAGTTCACGATCGAAGAGGTCGATCCAGGCGAAGTGGCTGAGGAGACCGAAGAGTTCACTGACCCGACAGTTGATGTCAGTGAACCGATGGAATTGAGCGAGCCGATTCCAGTTGAGATGCCAATGGAGATCGCAACGGTCGCGATCGATATGGCGGATCTCGCTTCAGAGATGGCACCGCCCGCAGCTACGCTGCAAACGCTCGCGTCGATGCAAACCACGCCAATGAGCAGCCGCAGCCCGGACATGAAAAAGAAATTGCTCCGTGATTACGGTGGCAACGAAAGCAGTGAAGCGGCTGTGACGGAGGCTTTAAAGTGGCTTTCGCGTCACCAAGTTTCCAGCGGCGAATTCAACGGTGCGTTTACATTTGGGCACCACGTGGTTTGCAACGGTGCTTGTGATCACCCCGGCGAAGAGAAAGCCTGGAAATCACTGAATGCCGCAACTGCGTTTGGGCTTCTGCCGTTTCTTGGTGCTGGTCAGACGCATTACGATGGCCAATTTAAAGAAAACGTTCGCCGTGGTCTTTTGTTTCTAATTAATAACGGCAAAAAAGGGATGCAGCGTGGCTTGCCTGTTCTCGATTTGCGTGATGGCTATGGCAACATGTACTCGCACGGTCTAGCGGCAATCACGCTTTGCGAAGCATATGCGATGACCGAGGATCCTGCGCTCGCTGCGCCGGCCCAGGCCGCTCTCAACTTCATTATTTATGCTCAATGTCGTGACGGTGGTTGGCGCTATTCGCCTCAACAGGCGGACGGCGGTGACACGTCGGTCGTAGGTTGGCAAGTGATGGCGCTCAAGAGCGGATATATGGGACACCTCGTTGTGCCTCCCGCGACCGTTCAGGGAGCCTCTTTGTTCTTAGACAAGGTCCAGTCCAATGGCGGTTCGACGTACGGATACGCAGAGCCATCCAAGACATTCCGAGCTGCGACCAGTGCCGCTGGGTTGTTATGTCGGATGTACTTGGGGTGGGACAAGACGCACCCAGGTCTGCAGGCTGGCGTGAAAGAGCTGGTCAAAAAAGGCGTCGACAAGAAAAACATGTACTACAACTACTACGCGGCCCAGGTGCTTCGACAAAACGGCGGGGCTGATTGGGACAAGTACAATGTCGAGCTTCGGGATTGGTTGGTTTCGACCCAGAGCAAAGATCGGGGGGCCTCCGGAAGCTGGCACTTCGCTGACGCCGCGGCCCACAGTGGTCCTCAAGAAGGCGGACGACTGGCGAGTACAGCTCTCGCGACCATGATTTTGGAAGTTTATTATCGCCACATGCCGCTTTACGCCGACAAAGCCGCCGAAGACGACTTCCCGCTGTAGGTCTTTCCGACTCGCGAGTGAGATCTGGGGGATGATTCGTTTACGGCGGTTCGGTGTGGGTGCTTTGAAACTGGCGTGTTACCCAAACAGTGCCGACTAGCGGACGCCGCGGACAAGCTCTTCGAAGTTCAGTTCCAATTGCGACGTATCGCTAACCTCACCACCGAGCTCCCGGTAGATCAGGCTCGGTTGGATATCGCGGCTGTGTTGGTATTTGTCGCTGCAGTACGCGTTGCAGTGGCCGCTCAGTTCCATGTAATAGATTTGGCAGATTTGCATGCCGGCGTAAATTCGCACAGGTTGGACACAATGCATTTCGAGCGTCCACGTCCCACAATAACCCGAATGACCGAGGCTGCCTCCCGGATTGACGTACAAACCGAGGCGACCAAAAGAGCTGCGACCCTGGAGAACCGGGACCAAATTGTGCGTTTCGGTATGCTCGACGGTACGACCCAAGTACAGCAGATTGGGTTGGAGCGTGATTCCTTCCGCAGGAATCTCAATTCGGCGGTACCGATTTGGCGTCGCCGCATCAAGAACGACTTCCTCGTAAACAAGCAATTCGTGGTGCAGCGACAAGTTGTAGCTGTTGGGGTTAATCCGCTTTGGATCGAACGGATCCAGTAGGATTTGGTCACCGAAACGTCGTTGTATCTCATCACCTGAGAGAATCATCGTGTTCGTGGTCCAGTTGAGGCGAGCGGATCAAGCAACGAAGAAGTGCGTGGGCTCTAATTGTGTGTTGCCGGTTAAGCGATTGTCAATCGTTTTGGTCGCCCTGACTTCATGTTCATGCGATATACTTTGACTCCGGCGTATAATTCAATGTTACAACGTGAACAAAAACATTCAGCCATATGTTCGGCTGAGGCTGTTTCGCAAGCAAATCCAATCACATTCCAAGATGAGTTTTCCGATGAGCCAAATGAATCCATATGACGTCACGAGTGTCGGTGCAGCGATGTACGCGGAGGAATCCGAACGCACGACCTTCGTCCGGCGAACTTACGCCCACCTCTCCGGAGCCGTGTTTGCATTCGTGGCGTTGGAGTCTGTTTTATTCAGCGTTGTTCCTGCCGCAACCATGCAAACGCTCATATCGAAGATGAGCGGTGGTTACAGTTGGCTGATTGTGCTGGGGGCTTTCATGGGCGTCAGCTGGCTTGCCCGGTCCTGGGCCACCGGCTCGACTTCCAAGGGCATGCAGTACGCTGGATTGGCGCTTTACGTTGTTGCCGAAGCGATCATTTTCTTGCCTGTGCTTTACGTCGCGATTCGGATGGGCGGCCCTCAGATGCCGTTGTTTGCTGGCGCGATCACAGCGATGTGCTTTGCCGGTTTGACGGCATTCGTATTTGCAACGCGTGTCGACATGGCTCCCTGGGGCAAGTACTTGGCGATTGCGGGTATCGCAGCCATGGCGATGATCGCCGTCAGCATCTTCGCTGGCTTCTCGCTCGGCGTGCTGTTTTGCGGAGCGATGGTTGCACTGGCTTGTGGGTACATCATGTACGACACATCGAACGTATTGCACCACTATCGCACGGATCAATACGTGGCCGCGTCGCTCGCGTTGTTTGCGTCTGTTGCCATGTTGTTCTTTTACATCCTGCGATTGGTGATGGCGTTCTCCAATCGTGACTAGGTCGTTCGTGGGCACGTTTGCCATCATTGCGGAATCAGTGTAGACGCTTCACATGCACAACTTGGACGACATCGCGCAGTTGCCAGACGATTTCGATGGTCATGTGAGGCTGTTTCCACTGCCTCAAATGGTACTTTTTCCCCATGCGATGCAACCGCTGCATATCTTCGAACCGCGGTACTGCGAGATGCTTCTGGAGTCGCTTGCAAGCGATCGGCTGATCGCCATGGCAACGTACGAACCCACGGAGGGCGGGTTGCTTCTCGAGCATGCATCGAGCGCGGCTCCCTTGATTTCGCCGTACGTTTGCATTGGAAAAATTGTGACGCACGCTGAACTAGAGAACGATCGCCACAACATTCTTCTTGTTGGCGCCAAGCGTGCTCGCGTTGTTCGTGAGACAGACGCTGGACGTCCATTTCGCATCGCCGAAGTGGATGTTGCCAGTGACATCTATTCGCCTTCTGGTACGGAGGGACGTACTCGACTGAAGCGACGTCTTCTCGAAGCGTTTGGACGTGTGATTCCCGCAAGTCCGACCGCGAAAGCAAACCTGCATGAGTTGATGTCGGGTCAAATGAGCTTAGGCCCAATCACTGATATCATCTCCTACACGCTGCCGTTCAATACTGTCGATAAGCTCAAAATGCTCGGGGTTAGCGACGTCGACGAGCGCGCGGAAATGCTGGTTGATTTGCTGAAAAGCGGCAAAGTCCAACTGCATACAGTCTCTGACGAAGAGCAACAAACTGATTCACCAAGTCCCGACAACGAACGTTTTCCGCCACCATTCAGCCTGAACTAATCGCTACGCCGTATCTTCAGAAATCGAATGACTTGCCAATTCCATCGCACTCCCTCAGATGCTTGCGACATTCGTTTTCTGGTCTTGGCCAACCTGGAACCGATGCGACTTGAATTGCCCGGCTACAACGGAGCGATCGACAAATGCAACGATTTGTTGCAAAAGAACGTGTTGCTCGCGTACGCGATGCATTGGGAACTGCACAGTCGTACGCGGACAAGATGACACAGAATCACGAACAGGGCCTCCGCCAACTTCTGCTTGGATCACTAGCCACCCAGTGGTCGTGCTTGCTCGTGATGATGTTTGCTTATGCTCTAATCACGGATCGCTTGACTCTCAAGATGGTTCCTGACTCACCGAGCTATATCGAGTATCCGTTCGAGTCACTTGACGCAGCGTTCCGCAGTATTCGCACTCCGGCTTACCCGGTCATGGTGCGATTGGTGACAGCGACGTTTGGCGTTGTAGCGATTCCTCTGATGCAATTAGTGCTACACGCCACGGCCGCTTTCTTATTAATACGCGAACTTCAACGTTGGGGCACATCAAACGCCGTCACTTGGGCGGTCGGTCTCGCGGTCGCGTTGGGGTGCACGTTCGTGGACAACGTGTCCATACTCTCGACAGACTGTGCTGCAGCCTCAGTTGGCGTCGTGACAGTGGCAATGCTCATGCGATGGATTCGATTGGCGAGGCAGTGGTCAGCCGCACTTCCAGTCATCGTCATGTGTGTGCTTGCGATCGCAATTCGCCCGGCCTACTTAGCAATCATTCCTTGGATCGCGATTGCGGGAACGGTCATCACGTTTCCAGAGCAACCGGAGTCTCGCCAGTTGTCTTGGTTCAAGCGGGCTGTTCTTGCGGTTGGGTTATCGGTGCTATGTTTTGTTCCGATTGTGGGATGGATGTCGCTACGTGGAGTTGTCGTTGGCGATTTCGGATTGCTGCCGTTTGGTCATCAGAATCTGGCGGGGATCACCATTCAACTCGCCAGTGATGATGAGCTGCTTGCTGGCAAAAGCGAGACAAGGGACTTAGCGGCAGCGATTGTTGACCGAAAGAATATATTGCTTGAAAGCGAACCGTGGCTCGCACTCGGTGACGCTGGTGCAACGATGACGATCGAGAATCGTTGGGACTCGTACGTTTGGCATGCCATTGTTCCGGCAGCAGCTTCGATTCATGGACGCGATACGATCGCAAACCATCGAGCGATTGCGGCACTGAATCGGGACATCATCAACCGCTATCCGCTCCGCTATTGTCGCTGGCTCGTTCTTGCAGCCCGAAGAGCTGTCTGGGGCTCGGCTGCGAATATCTTGATGCAACCGATTTTTCTGATGGGCTTGCTCGTCGTCGTCTCGCTTCAGCTTTGGAAGGTGTTGCGTGGTGCACCGAGAGATATGTCAGGCCAAGATGCTGGCTTGGACGCATTGTTTCTTGTTGCTGTGAGCTACTTCATCTGTATGGCTGGCTTCGTGATTCTGACGAGTCCGCCATTGGGACGTTTTGCGGATGCTGCGGCGATCTTCATCCCAGCCTGGATCGCTGGCCGACTCACGCTGCATTTTTTGCGGCCGAGGGCCATCGACATGGTCTAGCTGATTGCGTCGAGTTCTTTTTCAAGCTTCGGCATGCGGCCGTAGGCGTAAGCGAGCATCTTGATGGGGTGCACCGTTTTGCGACCACTGCCGTGTTCGATTTGCATCTTGCAAGCACTGCATTGGGTCGTTGCGCCGCCGGACCGAGAATTCCGCATTGCGGAAATAAGCGGCCAACCAATCCGCAAACTGTTGCGGTAGTTCTTTCGCTGCAGCCCCCAAGTTCCAGCCATGCCCGTACATCCGGCATCAATTCCTTCGACTTCAAGTTCGGGTATTAAAGCAAGAAGTTTCGGTGTGATTTGGTGAGGATCGTTCACTCGCAAGTGGCAAGGTTGGTGATAGGCTACACTGCCCGGGATCGGATTCAGCTCGAGTGACAAACGGTCTTCGGAGTGAAGCCGCCACAAAAACTCGCAGGCCTCTTCCGAGTGGCTTGCGACAAGGTGCGCGTCTTCGTTATCGAGAAGGTTCGGATACTCGTGCTTCAGACAAAGCACTGCGGCGGGTTCCGTTGCGATCACCGTGTAACCTTGACGAATGGCGTCCGCGAGCAATCGAACGTTGTGCCTCGCAATCCGCCGTGCGCCGCGAAGGTCTCCGGCGGAGATCCTTGCCATCGCACTGGCATGCTGGTTCGGGGGAACGAACAGCCCGATCTGGTTTTGTTGAAGAATTTCGGCAAGTGCACGTCCGATGTCGGGGTCGTGATAATTGGCGTATTGATCAACGAAGTACACCACCTTCAATCCGCCCTGGTTAGTGGCTTTCGTCCATCGACGTCGGTTCGCATATCGCAGGAACGTCTCACTGTGCACGGGCGGTAATTCGCGTGCAGCGGACAACCCGAACAAGCGTTCGGCGAGCCAGCGCATGAAGGGGCTTCGCATCATGGGGTTTGCAAGCCAAGCAACTCTCGACGCGATG
Source organism: Pirellulaceae bacterium (assembly GCA_041749955.1). Lineage (GTDB taxonomy): Bacteria > Planctomycetota > Planctomycetia > Pirellulales > Pirellulaceae > JBBSJZ01. The sequence goes on from JBGTAI010000270.1 coordinate 38,925, forward strand.
CCCGCGACTGTGTCGATGCGCCCCATCAAAAAGTCGGAGAGCGGTAAGCCATTTGTCGCCACATACTGAGCCTTGAGTTCACCAACAATTTTCGGAATGTTGACCGATGCGGGGCAGTCAATTCGGCATTGGTGGCAGTTGAAACACAAGTCCGCGATTTCTTTGGCACGGTCGTCTGCTAACTCACCCACGGGAATCTGTCCAGCCAATACGGCGCGGAGCAAATTGGCTTTTGCACGCGGTGTTGCTTCTTCTCGCGGTGAAGCGCGGAACACCGGACATTGGCGTTCTCGCGATGCAGTCGTGCGACAGCGACCGCAACCGTTGCATGCTCGAGTGACTTGAGCGACACTCGCACCAGCGGGCCAATTTTGAAGCACTTGTAATCGTGGAACGACGCCACCGAAGCGTTGCGAAAGTGCTTGAGTCACGTCGTCGGCTTCAGATACCGTTCGCGTGCCTGAGGCGATTTCGATGGTTTGATCTGCTGGACGCAGGTTCTCTTCAGGTTTTTGTAGAACGGCGCCAAAGAATTTGCCTGGATTCAATCTGTGTTGAGGATCGAACAGTCGCTTGACTTGCCCCATGGCTTGCCACAGATCGCCGAATTGCTTCGGCAGCAGATACGATCGGCTCAGGCCAGCGGCGTGTTCAACGCAGGTCTGGCCACCGAATTTCCATACGACTTCTGCGATCTCTTCGGAAATCTTTCGCACACGAAGTCGATCCGCAGTATTGCCCAGATCAAGAAACGGACGCAAGTGGATTTGACCGTGTCCCGCGTGTGCAAAGAACGTTGCCGTTGTTTGATTCTTTTTTAACGTGTCCTGAATCGCTGTGAGTACCTCAGGCAAGGTCTCTGGCGGTACCGCGATGTCCTCGGTAAATGGCAAAGGCGCTTGGTTCCCCTTGACTCGATACAGTCGCGGGATCACCCGACGCGATAGCGCCCAATACATATCGCGTTCAGATTGCTTGACGGTATCAACCGACGCGAACGCTCCATCCGTACCCGCAGCAAGGTCTTGGCGAATGATGGACATGCGATCGTACAAATCACCGAGCGACTCGCCTTGGACTTCGACCAAGAGCATCGCTTCAGCTTCTCGAGGTAGCACTTCGATAAATCTTGATTCGGTCTCGCGAGCAATTTGCAAAATCCGGCGATCCATTAGGTCACAGGCGACGACACCGTGACGTCCCGCGGCAACTGCGCATCGAGCGGCGGAGTCGAGCCGGTGAAAGAACAGCAAGATCACACCACGGTGGGCGGGGATCAGCTCTGTTTTTAAGGTCGCTTGGGTAACGATCGCGAGAGTCCCCTGAGTTCCAACCAGAAACTTTGCGAGATCGACTTTTCCGCTAGCGTCCGTTAAACCATCGAATCGATATCCACTGCGTGCTGGAGGCGCCTTTGCCTGGCCGTCGATCAGGGTTCGAAACTGATTTTGAATCTCTGTGATTCCGCGGGCGTATCTTCCGGCCTCAGTGGGGTCATCAATGGCATGCTTGCTGACCGTCATCAGCTCGCCTTGGCACGTAACGATCTCCATGGACTCGATCGTGTCGCGAGCTGAACCGCTTCGTAAGTAATGGCTACCCGAAGCGTTGGTCGCGAGAACGCTTCCCATCGTCGTGATGCTTCGAGTTGCGGGATCCGGCCCAAACCAACGACCATGCGTTTGAAGGATACGATTCACATCGGCGAGAACGGCACCGCTTTGAACCGTAACACGCGACGCATCGCTGTTGACCGCGATATTTCGCATGTAGCGAGAGAAGTCGATGACAATTCCTGGACCGAGTGATTCTCCAGAAACGCCACTACCGCTCCCACGCGGATGGATCGAGATTTCATGCTCAGCTGCATAACGAACGGTCGCAACAACGTCGGCGACAATCCGAGGCCTCACAACACCGATCGGCACAATTTGATAGATGCTTGCGTCCGAAGCATAGAGTTGGGTCGACAGTCGATCGCAAAGAACATCACCTCGAACGATGCCTCTTAAATCATCTTGCAAACGCTGTCGTTCTATGTCCATTGACTACTTGCGATTAATTAATCCCAAGACTTCCGCTCGGCTTTTCGGATCCTCGCGAAATACACCACGCATCGCGCTGGTCAAACACATGCTACCCGGCTTGCGGACTCCACGCATAGTCATGCAACTATGGGTGGACTCGATCACAACAGCAACACCGCGAGCGGAGAGTCGGTTCTCGATCAAGTCTGCGATAGTCTGGGTCATTCGCTCCTGAACTTGCGGTCGCCTAGCCACCTCCTCGACAACTCGAGCGAGTTTGCTCAGACCCACAACCTTGCCACTTGGCAAATAGGCGATATGCGCTTGGCCGGTGAAAGGAAGCAAGTGATGTTCGCACATGCTGCAAAAGCTGATGTCTCGCACCAAAACGATTTCGTCGTAGTCTTCGGTAAAGACTTTTGCCAAATGGCGACCTGGATCGGTCTTCAGTCCAGCGAACATTTCCGCGTACATGCGAGCAACTCGCGATGGCGTTTCGAGTAAGCCTTCCCGATTTGCATCCTCGCCAACGGCGTCCAAGATCACACGCACCGCATCTTCGATGCGTTTCAAATCGACGCCATCATTACGAGGCTCGTTGGGGTCGACATACATGGTCTTGCTCGCAGTGACGCTACGGCGCGAATTCGAAACAGGCGAATCATCGCAATCGCCCTGACAAGACTGAGTCCCAGTTGCTTCCATCAATTTTTTCCTTCACGGACTATTCGGGGGGATAGCTAGATTGCGAGTCAGCGATGTGCCCCCAATGGGGATCGATATCGTACCAGCTCTAAGATTTGTAGCGAGACCAAGCCTCGCTCGGGTGTTACCAGAGTAAGCCGCTGTCAATGGAACGCCGCAATACGAAAACCAACTTTTCGACAAACACAACGTTCTCCGGCCTCGCGGATTGCATAGCACCTTAGCTGGCTGTCTAGCTCAAAAAACGCGTAAGCCGATCTACTCGCGTTCAATCCACGGGTTGACGTTGTCGCTCACTGGGACATTTGCGGTAATAAAAGCTGCGATCGACGGCATTACACCTGGGCCTTGGGCCACCAATCCGGCGCCGCTCAGGGACGTCGGTACAAGCTTGAGTGCAAAGCCAGAAGCTTCGCCACGGGAGATGCGTTTCTTAACGGCTTCGATCTGCTTTCCGACACGTTTTGCTTCGGCTGCCTCTGCGCTTTCCTCGCCGGCAACGATCATGATCGGTAGCTGCAAAAGCAAAGGGTCACGAATCGCGGAATCGATTGCCACGCCGCTTGCGGTTTTGACCGGTGACACCATTACGATTCCCTTGACGTCTTGGCCTTGCTTGAGTCGTCCGACGCTTGGAAAGTTCCAATCCCGGATCGCCCAGCTCGCAGCAAAGATTGCACCTTCACGAACACCGACAAGAGTCAACGCATTCAAGTTCAATTTGCCTTCGTTGTTTTCTTTCTTTAGGAACTGTTTTACCTCCTCAAGATCGTAAGCAATGATATTCGCGATATCTCCCTTGCCCATGGTCGCGATATTGAACTCTTGTGGCTTGCCCGTTCCGTCTGTGTACTTCCTGCTTCCACCATGACCACGGTACTCCGGAACAATGACGGCGAATCCGGCTTCGTGGAGCGCTACGACGAGCCCATTGTAGGGACTGCCCTGTCCTTGCCATTCGTGAATGACCATGACCGGAATGGCTTCTTTACCTTTGTCTGACGGAGCATAGAAAGCACGTATCTCGACGTTGTCTTTCGTTCGCATTGAAACCCAACGCGGCTTTAACTTCGGATCTTCTGGCGCCTTACGCGTTGGGGCCTTAGGTTTTGGCGCTTGGGCTAGAGTGACCGGAGCAACCGAAGCAAAAGTGGCAATCAGAGCGAGTCCGCAAATGAGGCGACAAGTTGTTTGTTTTGACACGAATCCAAATTCCTGAACATGCAAGGAAATCTACCGACCAACGAGACCTGACATTATACTCACTTGACTGACGTACTTTCAGCTATGTGGCGTAGGTTCGATCGACATGGGCGAGTTTTTTCGTCAATGTCACGTTTTGTACGACAAGGTAAGAATGTGTTGCATTTAACTTTCCGTTCGGCTGGGGCAGGCAATCGTGCTGTCTTGGTTGCGAGATATTTAGCGATTGGCGTCATTACTGGGTTCTTTGTGAACGCCCTCCCTGTGCTCGCCCAGAACGATTTGCGGGATATTCCCGAGCCAGACCCAGCTGCGGAATTAGCCGCAATGAAAGCGGATCCGCTTTCGAGCGTCAATTTATTTGCATCCGACCCGGAAATCCGGAAACCTGTCCAAGTCAATTTTGACGCCTCCGGGGGCCTCTGGGTCGCGAGTAGCGAGTCGTATCCGCAAATTGAACCCGGAGACAAACCCAACGACAAAATCGTGGTTTTGCGAGACAAAGACGGCGATGGAGTGGCTGAATCGAGTCAGGTGTTCGCGGATGGGCTCCTGATTCCGACCGGGATTCTACCGGACGGAGCCAACGCAGCCTATGTCGCTGAGGGGACGCAATTGCTCTACCTCCAAGACACGGACAATGACGGCCGAGCAGACAAGCGGCAGGTGGTTCTCAGTGGCTTCGGAACCGAGGACACGCACCACCTCGTTCACACGCTCCGCTGGGGCCCAGACGGATGTGTCTATTTCAACCAATCGATTTATATTCACAGCCACATTGATACGCCGGATGGAACGAGACACTTAGACGGTGGCGGCATCTGGCGCTATCGGCCAACGACTGGTGAGTTGGAGGTGGTGTGCAAAGGCTTCGTCAATCCATGGGGACATGTGTTCGACGCCACGGGTGAGTCGTTTGTCACGGACGGCGCTTTCTTCGAAGGCATCAACTATGTGTTTCCGGATTCCGTGTGGGTCACCAGCCCCGGTGCAACACGCTGGCTCAACGGCATGAACCCCGGCAGCCCCAAGCATTGCGGACTTGAGATTCTCTCGGGGACCCACATTCCGCCAGAATGGTCCGGCGACCTTGTTACGAGCGACTTTCGTAGCCACCGAGTTTGTCGCTTCACCCTCAAGCCGAGTGAGAGCACTTACATCAGCCGCCAGCAACCCGAGATCATTACAACAAGCCACATTGCGTTTCGTCCAATCGATGGTCGCATGGGGCCCGATGGTGCGCTCTATATTGCCGATTGGTACAACCCAATCATCCAACACGGCGAGGTTGACTTCCGAGACGAACGACGTGATCGCAAGCACGGTCGCATTTGGCGCGTCTCGTTCCCAGGACGTCCGTTGGATCCGTGGCCAAACTTTGACGCTGCCTCGATCGAGGAGTTGCTCACGCTTCTCGAGGACGACTCACTCGCCGTTCGCCAGTTCGCTCGCCAAGAGCTCTGGCAACGTGATGCGGATGCAACAACAGCGGCCATGACCCAGTGGCAACAGGCTGCGACTGGAGAACAGAACCCACAACGTGTTCTCGAGCGATTGTGGTTGGCGGACCGGTTGGACCGATTGCCCGTCGACTTGGCGAAGCTTGCACTCAGCGATGCGGCTTCATCGAGTGAAACGACGTTGCGAACTGCGATTCGAAGCGTTTGGCGTCAGCTCAAAAAGATGCCGATAGACGATGTCGATCGCCAGGAATTAACGTCGCTGGTCCTCGCGAAAACAACGGATCCGAACCCCAAAGTTCGACTCGAAGCCGTCGTGTGCTGTGGCCAACTCGACACTCTCGAAGCTGCCAAACAAGCGATCGCGGCGGCCCAGTTGCCGATGGATGCGAGTCTCGATTTTTCGATTTGGCAAACACTTTCGAAATTGCAAACCCAGTGGATCGAAGCGTCCAATCGCGGCGAAATCAGCTGGGACGGAAAAGAATCGGCGTTGGCATTCGCGGTCGCTAGCGTGAACTCGCCCGCAGCTGCCTTGACGATTGTGAGTCTGATGACTCCTGAAAAGCTTTCGCAGCCGTCTGCTGACTCGTTGTTCACCGCCGCTGTCAACGCGAGCGACACGTCGCAACTCCGCCAACTCTTGGAAGCAGCGCTAGCAGTCGAGTCGCTGGATCGACGATCCTCGCTGTTGAATCTGTTGCTTGCGCGCACAGCACGCGATAAAGCTGTCCCCGACTCGGCCAGTCAACTCGTCGCGAATCAGATCCAGTCAGTCGACGACTTGGTCGCCAATGAAGTTTGGACGCGCACAATCGCAAATGCCTCCGCTGCGTGGAAAATCTCGCAATTGGAACCGATGTTGATCGAAGCTGTCCCACGCCTACCCGAATCGCTGCGACGCGAACTCGTCTTGGCCATTGGTGCGTTGAACTCACCCGACGCAAAGGCTGCCATCGAGAAATTCGCCGCATCAAGTGATCCACAGCTGCAAGTTGCGGCAATCGAATCCTTGATCAGCCTTCGCCCACGAGCGGCGATCGATCCGTTGATGAATTTGCTCAAGGCTGGGTCGCCCAGCGAATCGACTTTGAACGTGATTGACGCCATCGTTAAACGTAAAGAGCTTCCTGGCTTGTTGGCGGAGCGACTTGCTGGCGAATCACTTGACGTCGACTCAGCACGATTACTTGTTCGACGCGTTCGTTCGGCCGGCGGAAGCGAATCGCTCGAAGCGGCCCTGCGCAAGGCCGGTAGCCTAGAGGACGCGGCTTGGAAACTGACACCGGAGCTTTCCCAGCGAATTCTCACTCGAGTGAAGACCGAAGGTTCCGCCGAAGCGGGCGAGGCGATCTATCGGCGAGCCAATCTGCAGTGCATTCAGTGCCATGCGATTGGACCAGCCGGCGGGCTGGTGGGGCCGAATCTGATTAGCATCGGTGGAAGTGCCCAACCAGACTACATTCTTGAGTCGCTGATCGATCCAAGTGCGAAACTGAAGGAAGGCTACACCACGCTTAGCGTCTTAACTAACGAAGGCAAACTATTCAGCGGCATCGTGATTGGGCGCGACGATACGACACTTCGTTTGCGGCTCGCGGATGCGACGGAAACGCAAATCGCCATCGATTCGATCGAAGAAGAAGCTCCTGGAAAGTCGTTGATGCCCGCCGGAATGCTGGACGGACTCGCTGAAAGCGAACTCGTTGATCTGGTCGCGTTCCTGAGTGAACTGGGGCGCACACCGACGTATTCACTGAGCACCGACCCGATCGTGCGTTCGCTCGAGACACTCGTTTATACCAACGAGTCCAATCGTGTCCTGAATCGCACGAGCACGGATTCAGTCGCCAGCGACAATGACCAGATGCAGTGGCGACTGCAGACTAGCAAGGTGGACGGCACGATTCCGTTAACGGAGTTGGACCAATTCAAGCAACATCGTGAAGTCCCACCGACATCGTTCATTCGATTCAAGGTGGACTTAACCGAGCCTGGATCGCTTGGCGTTGTGCTTCCCACCGAAGGCATCGAAGCCTGGGTCGACGGTAAGCCCACACCAATTTGGAATCTTCAATCGCTCCAACTCGACGCCGGGCCCCACCAAGTCGTCCTCGCAATCGATCGCACCAAGCAAACCAAGGACTTCGCGATCAAGTTGTCGATGTAGCTACCTCATGGGATCCGCGACAGCAGCGGTAGACGTTGCTTCAATTCCAGCTTTTCTTAACACTGCTATTGCGACTCTTTCAAGCGAGCGAGCTTTTGTCGCATGCGTTGAAATTGCATTCGTGCAACTGGAGACATTTGTGGCTGTCGAAAACTTGGTTGCAGCCTTCGAATCGCTCGTTCTAAGAAATCAATGGCTTCCTGTGTCTTGCCTTGGCTGATTTTGATATCAGCGACTGACTCCAACGCTTGCGATCGTCGTGTTTCATAAAGACTCAACTCAGGAGATTCAGCGATCAGTGAGCTGTAAATTTGAATTGATTCGATTAAGTTCCGTACGGCCAAATCCGACTCACCAGCGCGAGATTGGAGCAGAGCAAGGTTCTCAAGCGATTGAGCCTTGAGTGCCATGTAGCGAGGCAAGGCAGGCGAATTCGCTAGCAGTTGGTTGCTCAATTCGTCCGCCCTCGCAGCTCGTTGACGTTGGTCGAATCCAGGTGCTTCGGTGCTGATGAGTGTCATGGCTAATTCATAGCGAACAGCATCAGAGGTTTTGTTTTCAGACAGCAATTTTTCGAATCGGTCAATCGACTCTTTCACCGCCTCTTCAGCGTCCGATTTGCGTTTCGCGCGCGATGCCACCTTTGCCTTGTCGCGATACACTCGAGCAAGTTCTGCCTGGAACCGAATGTCATCAGGCGATTCTTGAATCAAAGTGCCAAGCACTTCGATGGCTTTTTCGAGCGATTCAAATTCTTGTTCGGCCCGCAACTTCATGATGAACGATGCCGGTCGCCGTGGAATTAAACCAACACCCTGTGGCTGCTGGAGCCCATCAGTACCACTTCGAGAACCAAGGGATGCGAACAAGCGGTGCGCTCGTGCATATTGAAAACGACCTTCGTGGGACGCCAGTGCTGGTTCGGAACTCTCCAACAGCTCTGTTGTTGAACTGAACATTTCAAAGGACCGAGCGAGCTGGCCACGCAGACTCGCAATCACGGCTAACTGGTTCATGACCGTTGCACGCGAAATAGTGAACGACGAATCTTCGGATTCGAGCTGAGACAGCTTGGCGTAACGATCGAGGCAGTCGCTGTACGCTCGATCGGCTTGACTTAGCTTGCCAAGGCTCATGTAGATATCGCCAGCTCGCTGGGCCGCTACGGCGGATTCCGCGAGCAGATCTTCACTGTTGTTGGCGGCTAGTTCATCGAAGAAACCCAGCAGCGTCTGCAACAGCTTCGCGTCCTCTGGAGTGACCCCGGCGGCCGTCGTGTCAGTCACTTCACCAAGCACATCAGCGTCTGTTTCGAGACCACGATCCGTTATGTTTTGCATCGTCTGGTCGAATGCGGCGAGAGCCACTTGCAAGTTCTTTTCCGCGCGGACGCGCTGATCCTCAGCGACCTGCGATGCGTCGGTCTTGAGCGTAAGTGACTGTTCGGCCGATCGTGTGGCTGCCTCGGCCGTTGATAACGCAGATTTGGTCTGGACGTAACCATACGCTGACACGACCGCTAGAGCTGAGAGCAGTCCGAATGTTGCGAAAGTCAGCGAGGCAACCACAGGCTCTCTTCGCGACCAGCGTACCGCTCGCTCCAACAATCCAGTCCGCCGCGCGGCAATCGGTCGATCCAACAGATAGCGATGAAGATCGTCTCGTAATTCACCTGTCGATTGATAACGTTCGCTTGGGTTGTGCGAGAGTGACTTCAGGACGATGGTCTCCAGGTCTCGCGGGATGCTCGAATTGTATTTTCGCGGCGAAATCGAGACCCCGGCTGTAGCTTTGCGAATCGTATCGCCAGTATTCTTGCCATCGATCGCTGGACGCAATGCGAGTAACTCGTAAAGCGTCAGCCCCGCAGCGTAAACTTCACTCTTGATATCGTACGTGCCGTCGAAGGATTCCGGTGGCATGTATTGAGGCGTGCCGATCACCTCACCTGTCATCGTCACAGCCTGTTGCTCGGATAGTTTGGCGAGACCAAAATCCGCGATCCAAACTTCGTTCTTGCGATCGACTAGCAAATTCGCAGGCTTGATATCGCGATGCAAAACGCCTTGTGTGTGTGCGTACTGCAGTGCGTCACACATCGTCGCGCCGAGGTGTGCGACCCAATGAAAGTAGTCCTTTGAATCAGTGGCAAACGGAGTGGCTTTGCTAACACCTGCCGCATCCATTTGGCGATCCGTATCGCTCACAGCCGACACTTCGGAGTTGCTAGTCTCGGTTTGAGTATTGAAGTGTGCCACATCGATCGTTGGCAATTCAGGGCGACGCTGGTCCGAGAGCCCAGCTTGCCAGTCTTTCAAGCTCATGCCATCGATCAAGTCCATCACGTAGTAATGGTGATTTTCGGATTGGCCAACACCGTACACTGGCACGATATTGGAGTGACGAAGCCGTGCCGCAGCTCGTGCTTCACGGCGGAATCGAGTCAAGTGCTTGGTATCGTTGAGCAAATGATTGGCAAGCACCTTGACCGCCACGCGTCGTCCAAGCGATTGGTGAATCGCTTCGAAGACCACGCCCATCCCGCCACGCCCGATTTCTCGGACAATCGTGTAGTCGTCGAGTTGCTTGATATTGAGCGACGGTTCTCTCGTCGGCTCAATGGAGCCTGTTTCTCTTTTGAGTCCTTCGATCAAAGCGACCGATTCAAGCAGCTCACGAAGTTGACCAGACGTATCGGGGTACGAATCTAGGAATGTGTCGATCGATGGCGACTCACCGCGACGGATCGCCAACGAGAATTCCTCGGCGATGCGATCGAGTTCGGTTTGGTTGATTTCGTCTTCCATCATCTTGTCGGTGGCGTCGCCGCTTACGCTTGCTCAAACTCTCTCATTAACTCAGCCAGTCTTGTCATGGCCCGTACATACCGTTTACTTGCAGCTGCAGTTTCAATCTTGAGAACTTTCGCCGTTTCAACGTTGGAAAGCTCCTCGAAGTGCCTCAGCGCGATCACTTCACGATCGAGGTCATCCATTTGGTTCAATGTCGACTCAAGCCTTTCAATTCGTTCAGCACGAGCAACGATCTCGCTGACCGCAGTCATCTTGCCGACCAGGTGGGCTGCGATTGCCATCGACGTGTGTGGCGACGGTTCGTTGGGTTGAAGTGAAACCTCTTTGCGCGCGTCTCGCATTTCGGCTTGCAGGTGCTGGCGGTGAAGATCAACGAGTTGCTGTCCGACCACGAGCCGAAGCCAAAGGAAGGCTGGCATTTCCGTCTGTTTGCAAAAATGCTCCAACCGTTGAGCGGCAGCGATATAGGTTTCTTGCAGGACATCGGAATCGGAAATGCGTCCAACAATTCGGTGGTCAAGCCGGAATCGGACGATTCGCCGAAGCCGCTCACGATAGTGGGCAAAAACGGTCGCGAGCGCTTCTTCGCTCCCACCACGCATTTCTGCGAGCAAATCGTCGGCAATTTCGCTGGCGGCGTCCGTCATGGCTGATAATTAAGAGGAAATACGGCTGTCAGGTAACCTTGAAACGCCAGAACAACGTGTTTGTTTAGTGTTTCGACCAATACATTGGCCAACTCGCGGGGTTAATACGATGGCTAGAAGGGCTCGTTGGGAAATTTCTTGGAATTATCAGTCTCCGAGCTCTAACGCAATCCGTTTCGGTAAATAGCGGGACAATTGTGGCTCGCAAGTTTGCCAAGTTTGAAGCACCTGTTTTAGAGGACCCAACTGATGAGACGAATTGCCCCCGTTGTTGCGTTTTTGGTTGTTGCATTTTTGGTCATGGTATCCGCCACGGCTGTTGGTGCGGCTGAGCCACCCAAGGGTGAGCCCGGAAAAGGCGGGGAAGGTAAGAGTCGCGACGGTCAAGGCCGGATGGCCCAGCGAATGGCTGACCCTTCGAAAGTGGTCGAGCGGATGATGCAAGAGTTTGACAAGGACAGCGACCAGAAGCTGGACGCGAAAGAGTTGACCGCTTTGTTGGCTTCGATGCGTGAGCGAATGGGGCAAGGCGGTGGCGCCGCGGTGGAAGGCCAACGTAAACGCAGAGCCGACGGTGCTGGCCGGCCTGATGGTGCTGGCCGACCCGGCGGAGCTGGCCAACCCGGCGGTGACCGACCGAAACGCCCTGAGATTGAATAAGTATTGGTCAGTTTAGATTGTTCACGGACCATCGTCCGCCACTTAGGTTGTCGTCTACGTTTGGAAATGTCATGACGTACTTTCGATTTGCTTCGCTGATCCTGGTCACGCAATGTGTCGTGATCTTCTGTGCTGTGACCTTCTGTGCTGTGACCGTTCACGCGGAACCGTTGACGCCTGATGAACTGAAGTTCTTCGAGACCAACATCCGACCGGTGCTGGTCAAGGAGTGTTACGGATGCCACAGCAACAACGCTGGGAACGTACGCGGTGGGTTGCGTCTGGATACGAAAGAGTTGACTCATATTGGCGGAAGCAGTGGCCCAGCGATTGTGCCTGGCGACTTGGACGAAAGCCTGCTCTATAACGCGATCATCCACCAAGACTTTGTGATGCCGCCCAAGCGAAAGCTTCCGGATAATGTGATCGAAAACTTTCGCAAGTGGATCGAGATGGGGGCGCCCGACCCTCGTGAGACCGATGTTGCTGAGATCCAAACCAGCATTACTGAGGAGGACATCGAAGCAGCAAGAGAGAATTTCTGGGCCTACAAGAAGCCTGTTCAAAACGCACCTCCGGCCGTCGCGAATACCGAGTGGCCGCGAACGGACATCGATCGGTTTATCCTGTCGAAGCTCGAGCGATCTGAGTTGCAACCAACGGAGGATGCCGAAGCGTTCAAAGTCCTTCGTCGCCTCTGCTTTGACCTCGTCGGTTTGCCGCCAACGCCCGAACAAATTGAATACTTCGCTGCGCAATGGAAAGAGAACCCGGATCGAGCCGTTGAGCTCGTCGTCGATCGAATGCTTGAGAAAACGCAATTCGGTGAACGTTGGGGACGCCACTGGCTGGACGTTGCCAGATACGCCGAGTCGACTGGCCGCGAAATCAACGTGACGTATCCGCATGCATGGCGTTATCGCGACTACGTGATTGACTCGTTCAACGCCGACAAGCCGTTCGATGAATTCGTACAAGAACAGATTGCTGGCGACTTGTTGCCAGCGAAGACCGACGAAGAGTGGTCGGAGAATTTGGTGGCGACGACGTTCCTGGCGATGGGACCGAAGAACGTTAACGAAGCGAACCGTGTCCAGTTCGCGGCAGACGTGATTGATGAACAAATCGACGCGACAACGCGTGTCTTTCTTGGAATGTCGGTTACCTGTGCACGGTGCCACGATCACAAGTTTGATGCGATCCCGCAAACCGATTACTACGCGTTGGCTGGCGTTTTTCGCAACATGACAACCTATTTTGGAAATCCGCCGTCGGAGTTCGGGACGTTTGCCACCGCTCAAGCGAAACGCACGAGCAGCTTGATCTTGCTACCGATTGATGATCCGAATCCGTTCGATAAACGATATTCGCCACAGGAGTTGGCGGCGCTGAAGAAGCAAATTGTTGACACACAAAACGATTCCGCGGAAGACCGCCGACAAGCAATGGCGTCGGGTGACCAACAGGCACTGCTAAGAAATCGACTTCGAACACAGGCTGAGCTGTCACAACTGTCCGCCAAGCTAGCCATTGTTGACGAGAACGGAAATCCACGAAGCTATTGCATGGGAGTCCAAGAAAAAGGGCCACCACAAAACGCTCGTTTGCTGGTGCGTGGCGAAATTGATCTAGCGGCACAAACAATCGAACGTGGTTTCCCAAAAGTGCTTTGCTCGACGCCGGTGAACATCGAATCGACAAAGAGTGGTCGACTTGATTTGGCTCGATGGATTGGAAGCGATGAGAATCCGCTTACGGCTCGCGTGATGGTCAATCGTGTGTGGCAGCATCTCATTGGCCAAGGGATCGTTGTGTCCACCGAGAACTTTGGCGTTACCGGCCAAGCACCAAGTCATCCTGAGTTATTGGACTATCTGGCTGTTCGGTTTATCGACTCGGGTTGGTCGGTCAAGAGTCTCGTGCGGGACATCGCGACGTCGCGTGTTTATCGCATGCAGTCGACGTTTAATGAACGCAATCACGAGTACGATCCCGATAACGCGTTGGTTTGGAGGGCGAACCCACGTCGCTTGGATGCGGAAGCGATTCGCGACGCGATGCTGAGTGTGAGCGGCGAAATTGATTTCGAGAAACCACGTGGATCGGAAGTCGCCAAAGCTGGTTTTTCGATCGTTCGAGACGGCGTACTCGGTGATCCGCGTGAGACGATGCGTCGAACGATGGAATCGGCTGGTCAAAGCATGCGAGAGGCAATGGCCCAACGGATGCGAGCTGGCGGTCGACCGGGCCAAGGTCAAGGCGCTGGAGGTTTCGCTCCCGGCGGCTTTCGTGGGCGCGCGGTGGCTGGCGGCATGATGGCTGGCGGCATGATGGCTGGCGGTATGAGCATGCCCTCGGCTCAGGACATGTTTCGCAAGATCCAGAACCAACTGGACATGGAAGATGCCAAGTTTCGTAGCGTGTATTTGCCAATCGTGCGGGATGAAGTTCCACGCTCGCTCGAAGTGTTCGACTTTGCCGACGCAAGCAGCATCATCGGGACGCGTGAGTCATCGAGTACCGCGAATCAAGCCCTGTATATGATGAATAATCCGTTTGTGATTGCCCAGAGCGATGCATTCGCCCAGCGGATTGCAAAAGAAAGCAAGCGTCCTGCGGATCAACTGGAGTATGCGTTTGTGTTGGCATACGGTCGACCGCCGACTTCCGGTGAGCGATCCGCAACCGCATCGTTCTGGCGAAGCTTCGCCACGCCAAGTCAGCAATCAAACGGCGAGGCGTTGTCAGCGCTTTGTCAAAGCTTATTTGCTTCCGCCGAGTTTCGGTTTATCGACTAGTTGAAAATTTGTAGCCAGTATCTGTTCTGGCAATTGTGCTAACGAAAGAAAATCATGTTTTCACGACGACAACTGTTGCAAAGCGTCTCCGCTGGTTTTGGTTACCTTGCGTTCGCGGGCATTAGCTCAGCGGAGGAGCAGGCAGCCTCGAATCCACTCGCTTCCAAAGCGTCTCATTTTCCCGCTCGTGCGAAACGAGTCATCTTCTTGTGCATGCAAGGCGGGCCATCGCATGTGGATACGTTCGACTACAAACCACAATTGACGAAAGACCACGGCAAGGGCGGCAAGTACGGCGGATCGTTATTGAAATCGCCGTGGGAATTTCGTCAACACGGAGACAGCGGTTTGTGGATCTCGGATTTGTTTCCGAACGTCGCTAGCCATGCTGATGAGTTGACGCTGATTCGCTCGATGCAATGTGACCAACCAGTGCATCCTGGTGCGATGACACAAATGCACACAGGAACGGCTCAGTTCATTCGGCCCTCATTGGGAGCGTGGACGTTGTATGGCTTGGGAACTGAGAATGAGAGTCTGCCGGGTTTTGTTTCACTCAGTCCACCAGCGGGCAGCTCGCGGAACTACGGAAGCGCATTCCTTCCAGCGATCTATGGCGGTTCGAAAGTGGGTAGTGGCGGCGCCTCAGCACGTTTCGCTCGCGGCGGAAGCGGAGAGAGTGTCCCAGACATCAAGAACCCGCGACTTGACGATGGAAAGCAACGCAAGCAACTTGATTTGATTCAAGCGTTGAACCAACAAAAAATGCAACGCGATCGATTCCAACCAGACGTTGAAGGTGTGATCGAGTCGTATGAGTTGGCGTTTCGCATGCAAGATGCGATGCCCGAGTTGATGGACACTTCGAACGAAAGTGAGTCCACTCTGGCTATGTACGGTGCGGATGGCGGACCGACGGAGAACTTTGGAAAGCAATGTTTGTTGGCTCGGCGTTTTGTCGAAGCCGGCGTGAGATTCGTCGAAGTCACGCACGGTAACTGGGACCAACACGCGAATCTATCCAGCGACCACCAAGCACGCGCGGATGCATGTGACAAGCCGATCGCTGGATTACTTCAAGACTTGAAGCAACGAGACATGTTGAAAGACACGCTCGTGATTTGGGGTGGCGAGTTTGGCCGAACACCGGCCGCACAGGGCGGCGACGGACGCAATCACAACAACAAGGGCTACACGACCTGGATGGCCGGTGGCGGCGTGAAGGGCGGTTTCAGTTACGGTGCAACCGACGAACACGGATATGAGGCTGTGGAGAACAAGTGCCACATCCACGATTGGCACGCCACGATTCTGCATCTTCTCGGCCTTGACCATACCGAGCTAACCTATCGCTACGCCGGTCGCGACTTTCGCCTCACCGACGTCCACGGCAACGTCATGACCGACATCTTGGCGTGAACGACTCCAGCAACGCATTCAGCCAGATCCGGACGCGCTCTGCATTGATCAATGCGTTTTCGAAATCGAAGAGCAGAACGCTACCTGCTACGAACCTTCGAGTTGACGACTGGGGTAGTGCCTCAGCAGAGGGCTATGCGGAATCAATGCGGCAAGCACACTGGAGAACTGCAGTTTCTTGTGTTCAACGAATCACGGATTCGAAGCGATCCAGAAACTCAGGATGAGCGCCTTTGATGTAGACGTATGCGTCATCAATCTTCGAGGGCGAAATCAGTCTGGCAGAAAAGATTCCGTAAATACCGAAGCCCAGTGCGAAGAAGATTCCGGCGATCAGCAACAATCCTCCCGCGTCGTTTGGTGGTTGTTCACCCAACATGATGACGCCTGCCATGAACATAACGCAACCGAGCAGGAATCCACCCCAGCTGATCGCAATTCGTCGGCGGCGAATGCGACGCCAGCGATCCGACAATCCGATCATGACTGTCGCTCGCTTGGAGAGCACTGAAGCCAAAATGATGTAGAGCAACAGATTGACTAAGATCGCGATGGCGATGGCTGGGTGGTGATACGACAACTTGCGTTTTAGGCGGTACCCAGTTGTCGGTTCATTGCTCTTGATGCACACGTCTGGGAGTACAGCCATCTTGTGCATGACCAAGATCTTTCCCTCACGCCAAATCCCCGTCGTGGTCGGCATTCCGCCAGTCAAGTCGAGTTGCAATTCCGGTTGTGTTCGCGGAACGGCATAGGGATTGATCTCATCGAGATCCGAGGCGAATGGGTTTTTGTCGCTCATCAGGAGGCCCCGATTCCAAAGGATGGTTCATTGAAAATGGTGAATCGCATGCACCGTCAACGCAATACAGAGTTCGATTTATCTAGATCGATTGCTCATCGCTACTGACACAGCATACCGGCTTTAAGCTCAGATTGGATACGCTGGGATTGCTCGATGAACTCCGTCGGCGTTTGAAAAATTTGCGTGTTTTAGAAACGGCGACCGTCAGAGCGATTACAAGGGTGAATAATCCCAGAAGCCTGAATCGTGATTTCCATTCGCTTGTCGTTGAAACCCTCAGCGGAGCAGTCTCGCCGTACTTGTCCAAGAACATCGTATCGAGATCGAGACCTTGTTCGGCCCATCGCTTCTCGTCTGCCGTGATCCGTGTGGATAAGTCCTTGGCCTGCGTCAGTTCATATTTCAATTCCTTCTCTGTCGACTCGAGTGTTTCTCCGACTTGCATCGACATTGCGTGTTCAGCTTGTTTACGGAGGCGGGATCGAGCTGGCTCTTCGGAAACGGAAGCTGCGACCAAATACGCTCGCGCGCCGAGTCGGTTCGCATTGGCTGCGGCCCGATCGTCCAGGGGAAGATGTGAACTCAGTAAGTCGCCGAGAGCTTCGAGCAAGACGGGCGAATCGTGGTTGCCAAATCGAAGCATCCCGACGAGGCCGGCAATCGCGGACTGATACTCTGCCACTTGTTCCTCGGGTGGCAGTGTCTCGTCACGTTTGAGAACAAGATACTCATCGAAGCGGCGTGAACGTCGACTCGATTTCGATTCGTCGTTCGATGCATCCTTCATCAAATATTCGACCATGCGGTTTTGGTAAATCTCGCGGCCAAAATGCGCATCAGGATTGATCGCGAGTGCTTGGTCAATATGAACCAAGCCTTCTTGATATCGTCCGGCGTGGATGAGGAACGTCGCTAGGTTCGCTTCAGATTCAAACCGACCGTCGTCTGGCCACCGTTGGATCTTTTCCTGGATAACGCGAATCGCTTCGTCGTGATCGCCAAGCTTTTCATGCGCGACGGCTATGTCGTCGTAATCCGCTGGTGATCGATCGTCAACGGGAACCGAGGTGCGGTCTTTGATTCGCCATCGATAGTAGTAGTCACTGTGGCGAGCAAAGTAACCGACGATTGCTTCGTGGGCGGTTGGTACAGCAGCTCGCTCCATTTTGAGCGTGTCGTAATCCCAAAGGCATGCGAGCGGAATGCCGCTGCTTGTTGCGACCAGCAACATCGTGATTCGGAAGATGAGCATGCTTGTGTTCCTCATCGAGTAATCGACAGAGCTCGTGTGAGGTCTCTGCACTCGGAGTATAAATACCTAGCTAACAGTGTACGAGAAGTATCTTGCCGGCTATTTGGTGGAGTTGATTG
Organism: Pirellulaceae bacterium; assembly: GCA_041749955.1. GTDB lineage: Bacteria > Planctomycetota > Planctomycetia > Pirellulales > Pirellulaceae > JBBSJZ01. The sequence continues at coordinate 57,003 of JBGTAI010000270.1, forward strand.
ACGCGCTCGCCCCCTCGGATGACACGAAAAAAGGGCGTTGCGCTGAGTTTGCTCAGTGCGACGCCCTTGAATTCTAGTCGATTTTTGGGAGGTCAATGTCTGCCATGCTTGCGAACTAGACCTCCGCTAATTTTTGGAGCATGGATTTGCTCATAAGTGATGGCTGCATGGGGTCGGCTCCGAGGGTGCCGATGATCTCTTCTTCATAGCCTGGTGACTCCGCACGCGCACGCATGGATTTGACATATTCTAAACGCTCAGCGATACCAAGCTCGTCTTCATTGACCAAGTGGTAGCGTTCCTGCATGTGGGCCGAGAGACGCTCCTCGAACGCTTTCCAGTGTTCGATATCGCGAAACTTCTTGTGGCGGAGTCGGCGACGGTACCAATCGCTCGCCAGCAACGCATCGCGTGTGAACATTTCTCGGATTTCAGGATCGTTGATCGTTTTGCCTTCGAAGTCACCCGTGGCCATGATACTTAGCAGTGCTTGGAGCGGAGGACATGCGAGTTCGTAGCTTCCGTCATCAAGGTAACGCTGAGCCACACGTTGTTGCGCCTCGGCAATGTGCAGAATACCGTCGGCAAACGAATCCGGGTCCTGGATCTCCGGCTTGAGAATCTCTTTGGTAAAGACTTTGCCTGGGTTATCGAACACGCGTGCCAGATACGCACGAACAAATTTCTGGGTCATGCGGTATCCCAGTCGGCTGGCGGGGATATGCACACCGTTGTGTTCGAAGTCATCAACTTTTTCGAGCATCCGATTGCGAATCAAGGCTTGGGGATCACGCTCCTCCGGTCCCATTCGGCACCAAACCTCCGGAATCAGAATCGAAATGTCGTGCCCGACTTCGAAGCGAGAGCCGATATGACCTGCTGGAGTGCTGAAGCCACCCAATCCAGTGAGAATCATGGAGACGATCGTCGAGTTCATATCGATTGCTGGATTGAGCGCATTGAAAGGACCTTTTGTGAGGGCTCCTTCGCTTCCAGCACCTGTGGTGCTCGGGCTCTTGCCAGTGAGGGAACAAACATAGTCCATCACCAATTCTGGAAGTTCTTGGTAGTGCAGTGGTGAGTAGACGGCGAGCGATCGAAAGCCGGCTTCCGGATCGGGTGGGTTATTGCGGCGACCGCTGAGCACAGCGCCGACGGGTGCGTGAACAGGGTCGTCGGCCTTGAGGCTCCGGCTCAATTGCATGCCGCGCATCGCGACATACGTGTCTCGCGAGAACACCATATCGGGTCGGTCTTGCAAGTATCGCGGATTCTTAGTCGCCTTGCCATCGACAATTCGCGGATGGGCTGAGCTCACCACGAAAGCGTTTGTGGATTTGGACGCACGTTCAATCAGCCCGTGCATTGGCTCACTGAATTTCTCAAAGTCGATCACGTCTTCGACAATTGCCTTTGCGTCATCGCTCGTTAGCGGTGCGAAGTTGCTGATGAAGTTGCCGGGACGCGAAAGATCCCATTCGGTTTGTTTATCGAGCCCGCGATGAACGGCATCATCTGGTCGTTGGAACAAGCGGAATTCACAGTTCTCGACAAATTTGTAACTCATGGCGGGGGCGACTCCGGTACCAACATGATCGAGACATCCAGCGGGTACGACGACGCTTGCGGTGATGTCATCTTCGCGTTGAACTTTGGCTGCGGCAATGAAGTCTTGCCGCAACTTGAATGTGCGCCAACGTTGGCCATCCAGCCCCACTCGCAGATACGTACCGACGAGCGATCGTTCACCGATCTTGAGTTCGTGGCCAGGCGATCCGTTGACGATATCGACGCCGAAATGCTCTCGCCATGACGATTCCATCCCTGAACGGCCGAATCGCTTGATGATCAGCGCCATGGAATAGACGTGATCGGGAATCGTCTTGAGCCATTCGTTGTAGGTGTCAGAATAGTCGGGCGAGGACGTCAGCAGCTTGATGACGCTGCCCAGGCTTCTTCGCGGATCGAGAAGTGAGCGGCTAGATCTTGACGAGTAGTCCGGCTTGTCGGTGTACTCGGCATTCCATCGATCTTGGAAATCACGCGTGAACAACTCATCGAGCTTGTCAAAGTCTTCTTGGAGATCCTTCACGAAGATCGGGCCATAGAGCATGTAATCTCGCAAGCTTTTGCTGATTTCGCTCTTTCCGCCGCCGGAGACCGTGCATGGCTTGTGACAGAGAACACCTTCGCCGACGGTTCCGACCAATCGCCAAGATGGAGCCGCGGGGTGCTTTTCCATGCGAATTTTGTAACCGCTTGGCGCGATATAGACTTTCGTTGCTGAGAGCGGCAGCCGATGTTCTTTGCCGTCGCGAGTCCACTTGATGCATCGTTCGTCGATCGTGGCATAAGCGTCTTCCGGGATGTAGATGATGCTATCGTCGGAGCGGTCGATGCCGTAGCCTTCGGGGCGCACGTCAATAAACGAAGCGTAGTCGCGAGCCACGTCGTCGAAGGTGCGACCATTGTAACGGCGACTGTCAACGCGGAAATCATCACCAAGCGAGTAAGACGCGAACGCGAGGGCGCCGCCGGCATGTTCTTCTTCAGCACCGCCCATCAAGTTGGCCGCGTAGCTGATTTGTGTTTTGACTTCCTTTTTGCAGTATCCGTAATAGTTGTCGGCGATGATCGTCACCATGACGCCTGAATCGTCGCGGCAAGCGAGCTTGAAGGCTGAACCACCGTTGTAAAGTTCCGACTCGTCTTTCCAGAACATTCCGTCTTGGCGTTGGCGCTCGGTCGCGTCTTCGTATCGCGGCAGACCGAGCGATTTCTTGGTGAGCTTGGTCAAGTGTGTGGCGAGGATCACGCAACCCGTGTGTCCGCTCCATGATTTCGCGTCCAAACCAGCGTCGTTGGAGGCGCTCAGTGCATCACCCGCGTTGCCGAAAATTGACTCGACAAAGTCCAGGTTGCTGACGAGTGAGCCTGGAGCATAAAACCGTGTCTCCATGCTCTTGGACTCGCAATATCCCTCGACCGCCGGGCAAACGAGCGGTCGCAATAAAAGTGAAACCCAAGTTCTCGCTGGCTTATCAGATTCGCTCGTGTACGGTAACGCCAGCAGTTCATCAGGTGGCGCCATCGCGGCTTGAAAGAGCTTGACGAATACCTGCTTTGGAACAATGCGTTTGTCGCCTGGCACAGATAGTCCGCCATCGACAACGTGAAAAGTGCCTTCCGTCGTACGACGATCACTGGCGGGGTTATTCAAAACGCCATTGAGCAAACGATGCGAACTAACCAGTTCGTTTTCGAACTTGTTCCCAGCAACCGGCAGACTCAACTCTCGAGCCATTCCGTGTCGGTCGAGTGTCAATGCTCGACTCGGCAAGCGAAGCGGTTCGGCGTCGATGCAATCACTGAAGTAACGGTTCAAAAATGCTTCGATACGCGAGTCGATGGGCGCGCGGTGTTCAGCAAGCAGTCGATTTTTCTCTCGGAGACTTTGAAGCATCCCGGCGCTGAACGCAGCTAGCGAGTGATCCGTCGTGTCCTCTTGCGGTGGAAGCAAACCAGCCGAAGCGAGTTGAAGTGCGATATAGCTATGCAGGTGTTGTCGTTCTTTTTTGTCGGCTGCGAGCTCTTGGTTCCAACCGAGTTGACGTTGCATATCTGCGGGTTTATTGATCAGCGACATGGGTCCATTGTTCCTTGCAACGAGCGATTTTTTTGGCGGAAAAGAGTTTTGAGCAAACACGATGTGCTGGCTATTAACAGAATAACAAATGCTGTCTGGCGTCTTGTCCTTGGGGGAACAAAATCTAGAGGGCGTGTTGGTGCGAACTCCGCTAGACCGTTATCATGGGGCGACAGTCCGCCGCAAAATGACGAGTTGACTTGCTGATTGATCAATTTACCAGTGTTTGTGGAGGTGAAGGCCGTTTCAGCCTCGCAAACTATGTCCTTGAAGGAATCGATATCCATGTTTTGCTGTGTCTCTCGCCAGTTATGTCGCCATCTTGGGTGGTTCTCAAAGAGTCTGTTGGTTTCGGGAGTTTTGGTTTCGAGCCTCCTTGCAACACATCACACGGTCGCGCAAGACGGAGTGGTGAAGTCACCTGAGGCAAAACGTGGGCTCGGCGTCACGCCCGGGGACCGTTTTTCCGTTGCAGCGGGCTTCAAAGTCGAATTGGTTCATGAAGTGGCTGCGGAGACAGAAGGATCTTGGGTCAGCCTCACCACAGATCCAAAAGGGCGGCTCCTCGCATGTGACCAGAACGGCGGACTGTTTCGCATCGACGTATCAAGTGACGAAGCAAAAGTCGAGAAGCTCGCGATCGACGTTCAAGGTGCACAAGGGTTGTTGTTTGCGTTCAATTCGCTGTATGCGAATTTGAACACGAATAAACAACCATCGGGTATTTGGCGATTAACGGATACCGATGGTGACGACCAATTCGACAAGAAGGAACATCTCGTCGAAATGAATGCTGCGGGTGAGCACGGACCGCACGCGATGATTTTGACGCCTGATGGAAAACGGATTTTGTTCTGTGCCGGAAACAACACGGTGTTGCCAGCGAACATCGAGCGCAGCCGAGTGCCGAAGGTCTGGAGCGAAGATCACCTACTCGGTCGTATGCCAGACGCCCGTGGCCACAACGCGGATCGATTGGCTCCAGGAGGATTTGTTGCTTCGATGAACCCCGACGGCAGCGAGATCGAATTGGTCGCGACAGGATTTCGTAACGAGTACGACATTGCACTCAATCAAGACAATGAACTATTCGCGTATGACGCAGACATGGAATGGGACGTTGGCACGCCTTGGTACCGACCGACGCGAGTGAATCACGTCATCAGCGGTGCAGAATTCGGATGGCGTAATGGAACTGGCAAATGGCCAGCCTACTATCCCGACTCGTTTGGTGCGGCTGTGGATATCGGGCCTGGATCACCGACCGGAATCACGTTTGGTTACGGAACAAACTATCCAAAGAAGTATCAAGACGCATTGTTCCTTTGCGATTGGAGCTACGGAAACATTTATGCGGTGCACTTGACCCCAGAGGGTTCGAGTTACGGCGGCACCTACGAAACGTTTGCCACTGCGGCGCCGCTTCCAGTCACGGATATTGTGGTTCGTCAAGAAGACGGCTTGTTGTACTTCACGACAGGCGGTCGCGGAACGCAGTCTGGGTTGTATCGCGTTCGCTACACAGGCGAAGCGGACGCCGCCGTTGCAACAAAGGCAGACGACTCCGAGCCAGCAAAGCTTCGCAAGCTGCGTCACGAACTTGAGAGCATGCATTTGGCCCAATCCAGCGAAGCGGTTGTGGATGTCGCGTTAAAGAACTTAGGCAGCGACGATCGGGCAATCGCCTTCGCAGCACGAATTGCGCTGGAGCATCAACCTGTTGATTCGTGGCGCAGTCGCATTGCGTCGCTTGATTCGGCGCAAGCGAAGACACTGGCGGTGATCGCATTGGCGCGACACGGTAATGAATCGGATCGTGCCGCAGCGATGGAGAACTTGAATTCACTTGATTGGTCCAAGCTTTCGCCGCAAGGTCGCATCGACCTGTTGCGTGGTTATGGATTGGTATCGATCCGTCTGGGAAAACCGACAACCGATGAAGCTGGCGCATTGGCAACGCGACTCGTTGGTGAGTTTCCGACCAAGGACAATCGTGTGAATCGTGAGTTGGCCCAGTGGCTGGTTTATCTCCAATCACCAGACGCGACCGGCAAGGTGCTCGACGAGTTGACTTCTGCGGCCAGCCAAGAGGATCAGCTCTTCTACGCGATGACGCTTCGTGGAGCCACAAAGGGATGGAATCCAGAACGTCGGAAAGCCTATTTGAGTTGGTTCAATGAAATCCAATCGGCGAGAGGCGGTATGTCCTTTGGCGGTTTCATTGAGAACATCAAGAAAGAGCACGTTGGCCTGCTCAATGAAAAGACTCAGCAACGTTTTGCGGATTTGATCCATCCGCCCAAAAGTGAAGTTGAGACTCGCCAGGATGCGCAGCGGCCGTTCGTGAAAGAGTGGACAGTTAATGAACTGGTGAATGTCGTTTCCGACGAGTCGAACAAGCCGAACTTTGAGCGTGGTCGCGAAATGTTTGGTGCCGCTCAATGCTACAAGTGTCACCGGATGGGCATCCAAGGTGGAATCCTTGGGCCTGAATTGACGTCGGCTGGCGGGAAGTTCAACCCGCATGATTTGCTGGTGTCGATCATCGAGCCAAGCAAGGTAATCAGTGACCAATACGCTGCGACGCAATTCTTGACTGAGGATGGCAAGGTGGTCATTGGTCGGGTCGTCAACATGGCGGGCAATCAGCTTCGTGTGATGACGAACATGCTCGATCCGTCATCGCTCGTGGATGTGGACCGCACCAAGATCGAGGAAACGGCGCCGACGAATCTGAGCATGATGCCCATGGGCTTGATTGATACGCTCGACAAGGAAGAAATTGTCGATCTGGTTGCGTACTTGCGGGCTGGCGGAAACCCGCTCAGCCCAATCTACACAGGTGCTAATGCAGCGCAAACGCAAGATTCAGCGGCCGCAGCTCATGCGGATGACCAATCGTGGATCTCGTATCCCGGTGGAGACGGCATTGGCAGCGGGAAACACATCGTGCTTGTTTCAGGCGACGAGGAGTATCGCAGTGAAGAGGGGCTTCCGCAGTTAGCGAAGATGTTCTCAACGCATTTCGGTTTCCAAACCACCGTGCTATTCGCAATCGATCCGAAGACAGGCGAGATCAATCCCGACGTCCTCGACAATATTCCGAACTTGCAAGCAGTCGATAGTGCTGATTTGTTGATAATCGCAACACGGATGCGTAAGTTGCCAGATGATCAAATGAAACACTTGGTGGACTACATCGAAGCGGGCAAGCCGATTGTGGCTCTGCGAACTGCGACACACGCCTTCAACAGTTGGGATGGCTCTTCGTACAACAAGTACGGATTCCAGAATAAGGGCGACGACTACGAAGGCGGATTTGGCCGTCAGGTCTTGGGCGAAACTTGGATTTCCCACCACGGAAAACACAAGTCAGAGGCGACGCGTGGAATCGTTGCAGACAAAGACCACCCGATTGTCCGGGGAATCAAGCCAGGCGATATCTTTGGTCCAACGGATGTCTACGGCGTTCGTTTGCCGTTGCCTGGTGACAGCCATCCGATCGTGCTCGGAGCGATCCTGACTGGGATGAACCCAGACGACGAAGTGGTCACGGACAAGCGAATCGATCCGATGATGCCGATCGCTTGGACGAAAACTTATAAAGGCGGACGAACCTTCACGACGACAATGGGTGCGGCGACAGATTTGCCTTCGGAAGGCGTGCGCCGGATGATCGTCAATGGAGCGTTGTGGACGATGAAGATGGACGACGAGATCAAACCGGATTTGGATGTTTCAATCGTCGGCGAATTCAATCCCACAGCGTACGGTTTCGGTGGCTATATCAAGGGCAAGAAGCCAGCCGACTATCGCTAGTCGCGGTCAGTGTCGATGAATATGCAGGCGTTAGGTACGTTTGCCGCTTGCTAAGTGTCAGCGAGACTCTCGCTGATACTTGGCTACCAACGGTCAAACGTGTGGTGGGCTTTTGGTTTGACTTCTTCCGCGTCGATTCTTACGGCTTGTGGCCGGAACATGTCATTGAGCACCATGGATGTACGTTCACAGTCATATTGAATGCGATGCAGCCACATGCTCTTGAGCGTTCCAACGCTGTCGAACAGTTCCGGTCGCAACATCAACATCACGCTGTCACCGACGCTTCGGTTAGCTTGAGGGAGCGAAGCGGTCGAGTGACAGCGGCGTGAGAGCGTGTCGTGCATGGCCGCGGCAAGCAGCCAGTTGGCGGTATCTTGCGTCTCAGATCCAATCTCGCCTCGAGCATCATCAGCACAACTGCGTGCTCGATTCGGGTCGATTGCGTAACAGATCTCCTCTGGGACGCTTGACCACAATTGCCCCAACAAGGCGTCGGTCCAACGCTGGACTCCCTTTCGAAGTCGATTCAACCGAACCGCTGTTTGGACTGAACCGCCTCGTCCAAATAACATCATTCTCTGGACTCGATTGGACGTTTCTAGATGCGAGAGATAGATGGCATGTGTGATCGGCGAGATCTCGTCTTCGCCGCGTTCGTGGTCCAGCCCGGATGCTAGAGCCGCAACGACTCGTGTGAGTAGCTCACTGACAAAGATTTCTTCAAGCACTCCCGTGTGATCTCGCCACCATTGTCTCATCTCGATCCAATTACCAGCTGTCTCGGCGCGTTGGTAGCGACCAAGTGCGCGATGCCACAATTCGAATCGAGTTCGTGAGCTTGTCCAATAACGAGAAACAGCCTCCGCAGGAATTATTTCGCGACGATAAAGGATCGCAGGGCCGTGCTGTGAAAGTACGGCAGCCAAGTCGGCAAGATGGACACTATGCATGCTGTGGTGCGATGTCTTTGGGAGAGAAAGCCAGAAAAAGTGACGATCCCAGAGCAATGCAGCCTTTGTGCCACGGGCCGAAAACGACCCTTGGTGCGACTGTAAATCTCTATTTGGCAAAGACTTATGCGTTGCTGGCGATTTCGGTGTCTCTGCCTGGAAATAGAGACATGGCGATGCTTTTTTGCATCATCTGTTTCCGAGTCGCTTCATTTTCGGTGAACGACGCTTCCCTAAAGGCAGAACACCATCAGGGATTGCCACTCGATCCATTGCAGCTTCTCGCATCTTTGCCGTTCCTCGTTGGCCTCACTCTCGCCATTCTGCGCGCGAACAACGCGAGCGACATGGTCCACAAAATCGCATCCGTCGCTGTATTCTCCGTTAGTCAATTCTTGAAGCTGGTCGATGACTGGGTGTTTGCCAACTCGGTTGAACCAGTACTTGGCGTTGCTAAAGTCACCTTCGCGTCGATGCATCATCGCGTGCAGGAAACTTCCTTCGCGGTTGATGATGTCTTGGCTAAGTGTGTGGCTCCGGTCAATGTCTCCGGCGAGTAACCACAACCCGCTGATCCACTCGTTTGTTCGTTTTGGATCGATGTCGCCTATCTCGTGCAGTAAGAACGCAGCATGGTTTCTCGTGAACTCCTTGAGCGTTGCAGCAAGTTCGTTGTAGAAAGGACCGTCTCCGAGCCCCGGATACGGAGCGGCAACGATTTTTGATTTGATGGATGGGGTGAGAACGGCAAACGCTTGTTCAGCAAACGGTTCGAGGGCTGGCATTTTGAAGCTCCGTGGAATGAAATTGCCGCCGCATTTTTGGCGAGCGAAATGTGAACGTCGAGACCGTGCGGCCAGGTTTTTAGGAAAGTCGCTAGCGTTTTCGGAAACGCTTCACAATCGCTGAGGATATTTTCGGGTACGCTATTTCATCGTGAGCAATATAGAACACATCATCGACCTGAAGCCGCAACCGCGTGAAGACAGTATCGTTGCCTTTGTCGGTTTCGACACGGTATCCAATCAGAACGTCGAGATTCGCTTCTTACCAGATTCTTGGCGTCACGACGCCAATCTGAAGAGACTGAACCAAAGGTTTGGTTTGCTGAAACTTGCCGGTCACCCGTCGCTCCGAAAAGTCATTGAAGTCGTCGAAGATCGTCGGCCAATCCGCATGATCCTTGAACCGCCTGTCGAGTTGGACCTCAATGATTGGATCGAGCGAGCGGGCAAGAATCTCTGGGGCATGGCTCGACAACTCGTCGATATCGTTGCCTGTTGTCATCGTTTTGGATTAACGCTCGGACAAGCAAGTTTTGCCGATTTGCGTGTTGGGGAAGACGACAGGCTTCGTGTTGACGCGATGCTATCGCTTGACGCGAGTACTGACGAGGACCTGCTCGAGCTGGCTCGGTCTTTGGCTCGCATCCTCAAGCACGACCTTGGAGCTCCTGGTAGCGATGGCCAAATCACGCCGCGACATCGAGCAATGGTAACCCAGCGGCTACGCAACTTGATTGAAGACGACTTTGGCATTGAATTGCCTGATGTTCAGGAGTGGCAGGAGATCTTCGGCGAGATACCCAATGCTTCAAATGTGGCCCAGCGATTGGCTACGATCGAACAGAGCTCGCCCAACATGCAAGAACCTGGCACAGACGAGACGGTGGAGAGACCGACTTCGCTTCATTCAGAAGTCTCAGAGACGCCCACCACCGATGGTGACTTCTCAGAACAAGGTCTCTTGCAGTCAGGGCGATCGTCGTTTTTGCCGTGCGAAATTGGTGAGATGCTCGGGCGATTTCGGCTGGAGAGTGTCATTGGCCGAGGTGGTATGGGGGTCGTCTATGGAGCGACCGATATTGCCAGCGGCGAACGCGTCGCAGTGAAAGTGCTTCGTGTTGACTCATCGCGGAGGACCCAAGCGATCCAGCGATTTCGCAAAGAGGCTCGTTTGCTAGGCGACATCGAGAATGAATACGTCACACGCTTGATCGAAGTAGGGTGCGATCGAGAGCAACACTATATGGCTATGGAGCTCGTCGAAGGAACCGATCTCGCTAAATGGCTAAAAGTGAATTCGCGGCTCGAACCGGAGAAGGCGCTCCGATTAACGGCCGACATTGCATGTGGCCTCGTTGACGCTCATGCTCGTGGTATCGTTCACCGCGATATCAAGCCGGAGAATGTGCTGCTCCAGTTGAACGTTGTGGGTGGCAGTGATGTTGCAAAGGACGAGGAAAGAGCGGAGTCCGTACCGGGCTATCATGTGAAGGTCAGCGACTTTGGCATCGCACGCTATGTGCATCAAAGCGAATCGATGGAGGTGACTCGCGCTGGTTCCTTGCTGGGCACACCCACGTATATGTCGCCGGAGCAGTGCAAGGGCGAGGCAACCATCACTCCAGCCGCAGACGTGTATTCGCTTGGAGTGACGCTTTACCAGTTGCTCGCTGGTGAGCCGCCATTTAATGGGTCGGATCCGATGAAGATGGCGGCGATGCATTGCTTCGAGGCGCCACCGGCTTTACAGCGACGAAACCCAGCGGTGACAGACACCATCGCACAGATTGTTGCTCGTGCGTTGGCGAAGGACCCTGATCAACGCTATGGCGATGCCTCGCAAATGCTTCGCGAGATCCGTCGAGTGCTCAACGGCCAACCCAGCGACATGCAGTTCCACCCGCAATTGCCATCGGAATCGGCGGACGCATTCACCGAGCGAAGGTACCAATGGGATTTGCAAAGCTCGCCGGCGGAGCTGTGGCATTTCGTTTCAAACACAGAACGCTTGAATCGTGCGATCGGACTTTCACCCGTTGAGTGGCAAACATTCCATGATCCGAACCTAGGACTCCGCCGATACGGATCGTTCAAAGTGGCCGGGATTCGTGTCCAGTGGGAAGAGCATCCGTTTGAGTGGATCGAAGGTTCGCGAATGGGAGTCCTCCGCGAATTCGCCGCTGGCCCGTTTCGTGTCTTTATGAGTACCGTTGAGTTGATGCCGCTGGAATCTGGCGGTACTCGATTGGTGCATACCCTGAAAATCTCGCCGCGCGGGACTCTCGGGCGATTGCTCATCAAAGTCGAAATTGATCGCAAGACGGAACGCAATTTGTCGCAAGTGTATCATCGCATGGACGAGTCGATCCAGGCACGTGCGGTGGCGGCTCGTGTCTCGCAATCGCCTATTGTCAGCGACCCGTTCGAGAGAAATATCCCGGTTACGTCCGTCCAGCGCAAGCGAATTTCAGATCGCTGCGAACGCGTTATCGAGCGAGGCGTTACGCCAGCGGTTGCGGGTCGAATGGCGGACTACCTATTGAAGGCGTCCGCCCAGTCTCTCTCGCAAATACGTCCGCTTGCACTCGCGGATGAATTGTTCCTCAACTCCGACGAGATGATCGATGCTTGCTTGATTGCTTCTACAGAAAGGCTGATGACGTTGATGTGGGATATTCTATGTCCGACTTGTCGCGTTGCTGCACTAACGGTTGACGCTCTCTCAGCAATCAATAAGCATTCGCGATGCGAAGCTTGCAATGTAGACTTTGACTCGGGTGTATCCGATTCGATTGAATTGGTCTTTCGGGCTCATCCAGAAGTTCGTGACGTTGACACCCAAAGTTACTGTATCGGCGGTCCAGCCCATTCGCCGCACGTTGTTGCTCAGGTTCGACTTGCGTCACGCGAGCGACTCGAACTCGATGTTGCACTCGCTTCGGGAGACTACGTGCTTCGAGGTCCGAAACTCCTTCGTCAGCAAATGATTCGAGTACGGAGCGAGAACGCGCCCAGTGATTTCGAGTTACCGATCTCACAGCTTGGAACCAGCATTCATACGCCTTTGCTACGTTCTGGTCGCCAAGCTATCACGTTGGTGAACGATTACGAGCATGTGCAAACTGTGCGACTCGAGCGACAGATTGCTCGCGACAATGTCGTGACGGCAGCCGTGGCCTGTACTCTTCCAAGGTTCCGTGAGCTGTTTCCCGATCAAACGTTCGATCGAACTATGCCAATAATGTCGAACGACATTACGCTTCTTGCCAGCGGAATCAACAATGTAGAGTCACTCTACGCGTCTTTTAGGGACGCGGATGCGTACAAGCTCATTCGGGAACTTGTTGAGCTGCAAACCGAGGTCATCGTTTCTCGCGGGGGGACTGTCGCAAAGAGTATAGGCGAAGGGCTTCTGGCTGCGTTCCACAAGTGTGATGATGCTGTTGCCGCCTCATTCGAAATTCATGATCGACTCAAGCAGAGTGAGACTTTTCGAATGTTTGTCGTCAATATCGCATTGCACCGTGGCCAAGTGCTGATCACGACTCAAAACGATCGCCTCGATTATTTTGGTGCCGCAGTTCGATTGCCGCAATCGATACTCAGTCTCGCGATGCCGATTGCGATGACCGACGCTGTTTTTGCTGATCGGCAAACGCAATTGCGATTTGCCGCACAGTTTGCGATCGCGTCAACACGATCTGTCGAAGTACCGGGGCACGGCACATTGATACTACTGTGTGTTGCCTAGTTGGAAACGACAGCAACACCCTGCGCTATTGCCGTTGGTTAATTGGCTCCGAGGCACTGGTTGGCATTACGCCGGATGATTGCGGCTTGCGCGAAGCCATCGGGATGTCGACCGATGGTGTGGTCTTGCTATTAGCGATCATCGTCTCGATTGAAGTTCCTTGGTTACGTGTCGGAACAGGACTCGGGTGATTCCGTTGGATTGTGGTCGTTGTCAAGCCTGTTCGAGGTGGCAAGCTTGCCGACGATGCCTGTTGCCATTTGAGGTATTCAGGTGACAAAGGTGTCTTGTACTCAGCGAGTTGTTCAGCTGTTTTAACACCAGGCAAGACGACAATCGACGAAGTTCCCTGAATCGGGGCTGCATTTTCCGTTTTCGGTTGGAACGAAGTGATTAGCGAGATGCGTTCCTGTTGGCCACCAACCGCATCCCAGGGAACCCAGACGCTATAGGATGCGCCGAGATCCGATTGGCTAAAGTGATTGGTGAATTGCTCGGGAGTGAATTCGAAACGCTTCACACGATCTTTTTCTTCGGTAGCCGTTTCGTCAAAACCGTGGACAATGAGTGTTCCTTCTACGGGAACAGCGTGAGCTTTCTCATCGTAGAAATAAATCCGACCGCCAAATCCACGAGTGGGCGTACGGCCCGATTGCACCAGCGTATCCGGCGTCCATGTGACAGCCATCTTTACTGGATTGGGGTACGGCGCTGGTTTGTCGTCCTTCTTCGACCAAGGTAACTTACTCACAAACGACGACTTTTTAGTCGCTACGGCCTGTTCGTCCTTCGAGGTAAACAGGGATTTGGGACCTATTGTCGCACATCCGAACTGCGTCACAGTAGCTGCTATTAATGTGGAGGTAATCCACAATCGTTTTATTGAGTTTCGCATCATCGAATCCATGAGTCGTCATTTGGGAACCATCGGATTGGACCTCGCCAACCCGATACACTTCTCTGCCGCCAGAAGCAGCGATCTACTTGCCAGTTTGCGGGACCAGCGCGGGAAGTTTCTCTGGTAAAGCCGTGCTTTGCTGATTTGGCGTCGAACGCGATGGGGACAGTCTCCAACTTGCTTGCATCGCTGGAACACGGTTGCTACCAACTTCTGCACGAGGAATCAGGGAAGCACTTGTGTTCGCATTGGGATCAATGCTTGCCTGCGTTGCAACGCCTTGCATCGTTGTGCCGGTCTTTGTTTCGACTCCCGTTGCCTTGACTGGTGCGTCGAGCAGTGAGGAAGAGTCCAGCGGTGCTGCGGACTCAATCAAGCTCGGAGCATCCTTGAACGAAGCACCTGAGTCAAACGTTGGTCCAATGTCCAAGATCGATTCATTGATCGGTGTCTCGGAAATGATCTTAGCACCTGGTGGCAAGCCATCTGTTGGCGACTGGTACATGTGATCAACGGTGGGTTGCATGTCGGGGTAAATCGTTTGCCCAACCGCCGGTCCCCACAGGCCGTAGCCGGGTTGAAGTCCGACGTCACCGTGTGCTTCGACGACGTCAGCGAGGCAATAACTCATGCGATTCGACTCAGTCGCTTTGATGTACTCGAGATCCTCTTCCCCCGTGACAATCATCGGTGTCATCACGACTAGAAGCTCTTTTCGCACCTCGGATTCTTGATCATACTTGAAGAAATAGCCGAGCAACGGGATGTCTGCGAGATAGGGTACTCGTCGGGAAATATTCGAACGCGTCTTTTGGATTAAACCGCCAAACACAACAGTTTGGTTGTTGTAGGCGGTCAGTGTTGACTGAGCTTCTGTCTTGTCGATCGGCTGGACAGTGACTGGAGTTCCATCTGCAAAAACGCCGATGGCGGTACCCGGGTCCGTATTGTTGATCGCTGAGCGTGTCGCTTGGATGAGCAACACAATCAATCCGTCGGCACCTACGCGTGGTGTGACTTGAAGAATCAAACCCACTTCGACATCCGTTACACCGATCGATGTGGTGTTCTGGTTAATGTTGACTGAGTTGGGGCGTGCGACTGTTTGCCCGACTTGCACGAAGCCTACCGTATTGTCCACTGTCATGATTTGTGGACGACTGATGATTTGCATACGGCTTGCAGTTTGCAGTGATCTGAAAAGCACATTGATCGACTCACTCGCTGCTGTGAGAACGAAACCAGCTGATCCCTGTGCCACTGAACTTGCTGTTCCAACTCCTAAAGCAGTCACACCTCGACTTGCGACGTTACCCTGACCAAGCGAGTTTGCATTAGGTGTGTTCAATCCATTAAAGTTGAACCCGTTTCTCGGTTGATTGCCTGATATAGTCGCGGGGTCAGTCGATGGCGGAAACGAATTGGCAGGCGTTAAAGCAGATGAGGCAACGCCTCGATCGTAGAGCAGTGAGTCTTGCAATCCAAGTTCACCGCCAATTTCGAAAAGGTCGTTCAGAGTTACTTCCGCGATGACCACTTTAATGAGCACCATCGGAGGACGTCGATCGAGCTTGTCGATGAGACGTCGAACATCTTCGTAAAGTCGCGGTGATACGCTCAGCAAAATGCTGTTACTGACAGGTTCCGACACAACAATCAAGTCACGATCAGGAAGGTCGTAGGGTCCCAGTCCACCTTGCTGAAACTGCTGGATCGAGTTCACACCTTGTGTGCGTTGCGATACGTAGTCGGTGATTGCAGTCGCAATACCGTCAGACTGTTGGTGCCGCAGCCAAATGACTTCGGTAATTCGCTCAGCAAAACCTTCGCTGTCCAATCGCAATAGGATGCTCTCGACGACTTCGAGGTCTTCGCCCGAACCACTCGCAATGATGCTGTTGGTACGGATGTCAGTGGAGAACCGCAATGGCACCAGCGAACTGTCGCCAGCAGTACTCGTTGAAAGTCCAGCAAGGTTTGCCGCACCAACGCTCGTGCCAGCCGTTGCGGCCGTTGTACCAAACAGACTTTCGAGTGCCGTCGTGAGTTGAGTCGCATCGCCGTTCTCGATCGTGAATACTTTGACGAAGGAGTCGACGCCGGGAGCCTTGTCGAGCTGACGAATCAGCTCGCCGATTAATGACATGCTTGCACTTGGGGCACGCACAACCAGGGCGTTCGCATTCGCATCCGCAGTGATGACGGCGCCAGTCAGTAAGCCTGAGTCGAGAACACTATTGCCATCCGGATCAAGCGAAACGATGGACAGAGTCGTCGAAGGTGCGGTTGCGTTTTCGTTTCCGCCGTCAGCGACACCATTGATCGAATCTTGCAGCACGGTTGCCAAGTCTTCAGCGAGTGCGTTGGTCAACGGGAAAATCTTGATCTCGTTCGTCGCCGAAATGTTCTGGACGTCGAGCTCGTTGACTAACCGAGTCACCTCTTCCATGTCGCGTGGGCTGGCACTGACGATCAGTGAATTGGTTCGATAGTCTGCGATGACGCGAACTCGGATGCCAAGCCCAGGACGCAGGTCGTCGCTCGAACCTGGTCGATCCACAAAGAATTCTTGGATCGTCGTAACCGCATCATTCGCCGATGCGTGTTGTAAACGAAAGACACGTAGTCGGCTGGACTCATCGACTGGTTGGTCGATCTTTTTGATCAAATCCATTAGCCCCAAAATTGCTTCATCACGACCAATCAAAAGTAGAGCGTTTGGCGAATCGAGTGCCGTGATGCTAACATCGCCCTGACGAGCTGAAAGGACGTCTTCGTAAAGCTGTTGCAGCAAAGTCGCTACGGCGTTGCTGTCTGCGTGCTCGAGAGTCACGACTTCGATCGCTGGTCTTGTGACTTCGCTTTGCTTCTCGATCTCGTCGATGACGCTGCGAACACGCTCGACGTCTCGCTTGGCACCGCGAATGATGATTACACCAAGTTCGGGCACGAATTGAATTTCGGTATCGCCAATCACACCCGAGCCGCTTTCGGCTTCACCGGTGGGAATGGCCTGGGTGGTGCCTTGGTCGACGCCAGCTTGGGCATTGCCATCTTGTTGAAAAACAGCGCGCCGGAATGGAACTGCGCCAACGGCAGGCATCGCCTGTGCGTTTCCCTTGAGTTCACCCAGTAAACGCAAAGCTCGTTGAATTGGTGCGGGCTCGGAATTCTCGAGTCGGATCAACTCCGTTATATTAGTTGAGCGTCGAGGAACCTGGTCGACGGTGTCGATAATGCGTTGCCATGCGACAAGCGTCGAACCGGGAGCGACAATTGTGATCGCGTTCTCACGACGATCCACTTCAACTGTCGTACCTTCCATTGGTGCGGACGTGAGTTGGAACGCAGCCCGTTCGCCATTTCGGCTTGTTGTGACTGGGGCAGCGCCACCGGTGAGTTTCATGAGGTCATCCTCAAACTCACGCCACGTAATATTTTTGAGTAGTTGGCGATATGGCCCTTCGGCAGACACGGTGGCAACCGAGCTTGCAATCAGATCACGAACATCGGCTGCGATCTTCACATGGGTGGATTGCGGCGCCATGATCACTAGCTGCCCGTCGCGAGCATCTGGTGAAATGCGTACACCTGGTACGTCGCGATACATGAGGGTGAGTTTCGTCGCGAGCGAGCGAGCCTCCGACGGCGGTACGGTTAGCCTTTGAAGCCGCGGAGTCTCCGCGGTTGCAGGTGTTGCTTGTCGCGTTGGCGACTGCTGGGGACGTGGTTGTTGGGCGCCAGCGGGAGTTTTGTGAACACCCAGCGAAGCAGCCACGACAGCACATAAACAAAGGAAGCGGCGCATCAGCGACCACCTTTTTCAGCAAAGGTTCCGATTCTTACCAAACGGGCCTCCATGAGCGCTCGCCCGTACAATCGGAATCATCGTCCCAACGCGTGTTGCCTCTACAATTAAAAGCTGCGTCAGACTTGGAACATGCGGAAAAGATTCACCGCTATTTGCGGACCCGTCGATCGCATACGAGTTTCACAACAATCGAATTACGTCGATGAAAGTGCTTCGATGCAAATGGAGCCGCTTAGGTTTTCAAGAGGAACTCGCGGTCAACGAAAGTTGTGTCGTGATCGCCAGCAACGAACTCTGGGTGCTGGAGCACGGCATCATGGAAGCTAGCGGTGGTCGCAATGCCCTCGACTTGCAATTCCATAAGAGCACGTCGCATGGTAGCAATTGCTTCCTCTCGCGTCGGTCGATGTACAATCAACTTGCCGATCATCGAGTCGTAGTGGGGCGGAACGGTATAGCCAGCATACACGTGTGAATCAAATCGAACCCCCAAACCGCCCGGAGCAAATATTCTCTCGATCTTTCCAGGGTTTGGTTGGAAATTGCGATCTGGGTTTTCGGCATTGATTCGACATTCGATTGCAGCGCCCTTGGCAATGATATCTTCTTGCTTGAAAGACAGCGGAAGCCCCGACGCGACGCGGATTTGCTCCTTGATCAAGTCGATACCCGTAACCATTTCTGTAACTGGATGTTCAACCTGAATACGAGCATTCACTTCGATGAAGTAGAAATTGTTTTCAGTATCGACAATAAACTCGACAGTCGCCGCATTTGTATAGTTAGCACCTCGGATCATTCGCACCGCGGCTTCACAGATAGCAATACGCTGCTCTTCTGGCAACTTCGGACTTGGTGATTCTTCGATCAGTTTTTGGTGCCGGCGCTGCACACTGCAATCACGCTCGTGAAGGTGGCACACATTTCCGTGTGTGTCAGCGATCACTTGAACTTCGATATGCCGTGGACGGCCAACATATTTCTCAAGGTAGACGCCCCCGTTTCCAAACGCAGCCTGCGCTTCAGTACGCGCTTGTTGTAGTGCGGTTTTAAGCATCGACTCGTCTTGCGCTACCCGCATCCCTTTGCCGCCGCCGCCTGCTGTGGCTTTAATCAGCACAGGGTAACCAATCTCGCGAGCGGTCTTGATCGCGAAATTATCGTCTTCGATCAACCCATCGCTTCCAGGCACAACTGGAACTTTATTCTGCATCGCCATGGAGCGAGCGGTGTTTTTGTCCCCAAGAGCTTCCATCGCTTGTGGGCTTGGGCCGATAAACTCGAAGCCACTGCTGCGACACACCTCATTAAAGTGAGCGTTCTCCGCCAGGAAACCGTATCCCGGATGGACAGCATCGACATTTCCTACTTCAGCCGCCGCGATGATTTGGTCAATCTTTAGGTAGCTGTCGACGCTTCTTGCCGGGCCGACACAATAGGCCTCATCAGCAAGCTTGACATGCATCGAATTTGCGTCAGCCTCGCTGTATACAGCTACTGACTTGATACCCATTTCGCGGCACGCACGGATCACTCGCAATGCGATCTCACCGCGGTTTGCAATCAGAATTCGTTGAAACATCTTTTAGACGATTTGGACCGGGGCGGTTGAAGAGGTCAGGACAAAGATCAGTTCGACGTTTCGACTCTGAAGAGCGGTTTGCCAAAGTCGACCGCTTGCTGGTCGCTAACCAACACTTCGACGATCTTTCCGCGACACTCAGCCGGGATCTCGTTGAACACTTTCATGGCTTCTACGATGCAGACGACAGTGTCTTCCGTCACCATTGCTCCAACTTTGACGAAAGGCTCCGACTCCGGATTGGCTCGGCCGTAGAACGTGCCTACCATCGGCGCCTTAATTGTGATCGTTCCAGGACGATCACCACCTGTAGCGACTGGCGCTGATGATGGCGCAGCAATCGGTGCTGGAGCCGAATGCGCAATCGGAGCTGGCATGTACACAGGCGCAACCGAACCTCTAGCAAGGCGGATCTTATCGTCGCCTTGTTGGAGGTCGATTTCGCTCAGTTCGTGCTGTTCCATCAGTTCAACGATCTGGCGAATGCGTTCTAAATCGAAAACATCACCCGAGGGCTTTCCGCCTTTGCTCATGCTCTTGTCACCGTCGTTACGTTCAGACATGTATTTGCCAGCGATTACTTTACATCATTAACGGACAATCATCGAGGCCCTTACCGAGAGATGTGAGCACCTCTCGCCCCCCGTCCGTGATCAGAACGTCGTCCTCGATCCGAATCCCAAACTCGCCCTGGAAGTAGACGCCTGGCTCCACCGTGATCACCATCCCAGCGGCGAGGGTTTCCTCGCTGATCGCGGACATTCGAGGAGCTTCGTGAATTTGAAGCCCAATTCCGTGACCGAGCCCGTGTACAAAGGCCTCGGCCAGTCCATGTTTGGAAAGCACCTCACGGGCGACGGCATCAACGTCCTTGGCTGGAACGCCTGGGGCCATTAAATCGATGGCTGCCGATTGAGCTTCCAGGACCGCGGCATGTGCACGTTTGAACTTGTCGCTAACCGTGATTCTTGCTCGACCTGAGGCAGACAAATCCGCCTGCTGACTACCGAGCGTACGAGTGATATCGCTGGCGTAGCCTTGATACTTCGCGCCGAAATCCATTAACAGGCTCGCAGTATCCGCAATCGCCACTGGGCGAGGACGATAATGCGGTAGCGCTCCCGAGACTCCAGAACCGATTATCGACGCGAAGCTGACTCCCTCAGCGCCAAGCACCCGCATTGTCGACTCCATCTCGTGAGCGATCTCGAGTTCAGTCCAGTTCGGCCGCAATTTTGGAACGACTGATTGATACGCCCGCTGGGCGATATCGATTGCGCGGCGGATTAAATCGATCTCGCCGGCATCCTTCACAAGTCGCAACTGTTCGACGACGCCAACCGTCGCCGTCCATTTCGCTGATTCGCACTTTTCTTTGAGCGCATTATGCATTGCCACACTAACCGTTGACGACTCAAACCCAATTCTGATAGCGCCAAGTTCAGCGACTTGTTCGGCGACAAGATCGATCATCGCTTTATTGGACAATCGGATTGCGGTGGGAATCGACGGACATTCTTGAGCAAGTTGTGTCGTGTACCGTCCGTCACTTAGCATGCGTGTATCGTCTGGCGTCACCAGCAGATAAGAGCTGTCCCCTGTGAATCCACTGAGGTAGCGCACATTGACTTCGTCCGTCACAAACATCGCGTCGATCTCGTGCTTCTCCAAACTCGCTTTTAACGCTGCGAGCCGAGCAGATGATGAGCTACTGGCAAACTCGTTTCCGATCGTCATAAAAATACAATTTTCTCAAGGCTTCAATCGTGGTGACTATGGGTGTGTGGGTCGCGGTCGTGGTGCTGCTGGTTGATATGGACATGTAGTTCAGGGTGTTGCTCAAATAGCCATAGCCAGCCACTCTCGGTCACGGCCGAATCGTCAAGGTAAAGCGACTCCAAATGCGGAATGCCTGCAAGCGTCTTTAAGCCGTCATTGGTCACTGGAATCCCGATCAGGTGAATAGAACGCAGACTCGTTAATTCCGCCAATTCGCGAGTTACTTCGTTGCCCAATTTTGGCGCACCCAGCCGAATCATTCGTAGTTTTGGAATCGCTTTCAGATGCTTGACGCCTTCGGCCGAGCACTTTGCATGGGGAAGATTTAATATTTGCAAAGACTCGCAGCGGCTTAGTGTCAATAGTCCGTCGTCAGTAATCGGTGACTGTCGGAGTCGCAGGTGCTGTAACTTGGGAAGCGTCGTGAAGACTTCCATGGATGCGTCCGTGAGAACTCCTTCGTCGATAATCACCGTCTCGAGAAGCTCCATGCCGCGAAACTGCTCGATCATTGAGTCATCGACTACGAAGTCAGAAACTTGGAGGACAATCGAGGAATCTCGCTTCGCATCAAGAATCATTTGCTCCAAAACAAAGGCTGGACTGATCGCCAGCGTGTCGTTTTGGGCAACGTCGACTGTACCGCTGGTAATCACGAGTGCACTGACACCTACAATAGCAAGTATCACGAGCAAGACGGCCTGCCGGCGCCGCCGGCGTTTCCGGCGACTTTGATTCCCCGACGCAAGGCTCGCCAGTAAATCGTCCGCCACCGCCTCATCGCCATCAGGGCTCTGTTCATTCACGAGCTCAGCAGTGGTTTCCAGTTTGGCTGCTGCATCATCATCCACATCTGTCGCGGTAACCGCAGGAATATCGACCGCAGGAATATCTGCTAAATCGTTGGATGGCAACGCAGCGATATCTTCAGCCGTCAATGGCGTAGATTCGCTCGGGTCTTTCGGGTCGGGTGGTACTGGGGCGTTCATACTTGAATTGTACCCTGGCATCGGGACGACACCGAAGTGACGTCCCGATGCTCAGTGAAATTTCATTGTCGAGCCGTCTGCCGAGACGATTGACCCAGAAACCGTCGTGACAACCGCTTATGCCCCAGCTCCTCGTGGGAACTGGCGAACATTTCCCGCAAAGTGTTCGCAAACAATGAAACTTCGGATGTGTCGTTTACTCGTCTCGAAAGACGATTGTTGGGGAATTACCAGCCCGAAACATTGTCTGTCAACTGCGAATCACGACCGCCTTCACTGAGACGGCAATTTTTCCAAGGGTGCATGCTGTTTTGCCGAAGGCAATTGCTTGAAATTACTCCCTTTTCCACCAGCAAGATGGGGAAAATCTTCTTGAAACAGCCCTCTAGCCGCGCGTTTCGCCTCCGAGAGCCAGCATGCTATCAACCGCTCGTTCGCATTCCTGCGGCAATTCCATTAATCGACAAACGGGACAATTGCTTTAACTCGCTGGCGTCATGCTCGCTGAGCTCCGACTTTCGGCTCCGACGAAGCAATTCCACCTGAATTAGATTTAAGGGATCAATGAAGCGATTGCGAACACGAATCGACTCTTTGAGCCAGGGTGTTCCGTCGAGTAATTCGTTTTGCCCAGTAAGTTGAAGCACTACGTCACATGCAGACTTGAACTCCTTGGCAATCAAGTCGGCGATTGGCTTCAGGTCGTCTTGATTGCCAATCAAGTCAACGTAACGTGATGCGATCGTCATATCGGATTTTGCAAGAGCAAGCTCCGCATTGTCCACGACCGTACGAAAGAACGGCCAATTGCAATACATGGCCTTCAACGTTCCTCGTTGCTGGGAATCATCAACCATCGATTGCATCGCAGCCCCTAAGCCATACCAGGCAGGCAGCAGGCAGCGAGATTGGGTCCATGAAAAGACCCAAGGAATCGCCCGCAAATCAGCTAGTCCACCATTGGGTTTTCTCCTCGATGGTCGTGAGCCGATTGGCAACTCTTCAATCTCCGAGAGCGGCGTCACACAACGGAAAAAATCAACGAAACGAGGCGATTCCAGTAACTCTCGATAATGCTTAAACGAACTGGCTGAAAACTGGTCCATCAGAGCAAGCCATTCGTTCGACGGAGCTTGTATTGGTTTACCAGCTGCCAACAACGACGACGAAACAAGTTGTTCCAAGTGCCGACGAGCAATGGCTGGATTGTCGTAGCGATCGGCCAAGACCTCTCCCTGCTCCGTCAGCCTAATTGATCCGTGAAAGGATCCTTGCGGCAACGACATGATGCTTCTCGCCGTGGGGCCGCCACCTCGGCCCAATGATCCGCCTCGCCCGTGAAAGAACGTCAGATCAATACCGTGTCGATTAGCAACTTCCGTCAACTCCTTTTGTGCCTGATGCAACGACCAGCAAGCCGTCAAATAGCCGCCATCCTTGGTGCTATCGGAGTAGCCCAGCATGATGATTTGCTGATTGTCAAGCCGTTGCAAATTTGCTCGATAAGCGGGTATTTTCAGCATCCCTTCCAAGATTGCCGGACCTTCCTTTAAGTCGTCGATCGTCTCCAACAACGGAGCGATTGGAAAGATCACAGATTTTCCTGGATCGGATTCTGTCCAATTGCCGGTTTGTTTCCATAGCCAAAGCACGGTAAGCACATCACTCGGTGCAGCGGTCATACTGATGACTTGAGCGCCAAGGGCCGCCGGAGAAAACGAATTCGCTATCTCATGCAGCATTCGGAACATCGCAAGCGTTTCGCCCACCATTGATGGCTCCTGAGCAACACCACTCGCCTGCTCTTTCGGCTCGGAAATGCCCTCCAGCGGAAGCTGGATATCTAACGTTCGTTCAAGAAGGTCGATGCGTTCCGCTTCGCTTAAGGTTTTCCAATGTTCGCAGTATCCGCAGTGTCGGAAAATTGAGTCCATGACATCCGTGTATACCTTCGCATTTTGACGTACGTCCAAGCGAGCAAAATGAAAACCGAAAGTCCCAATCTGCTCTAGCCATGCATGCAGCTCCCGAGTGATGCGACGCTCGGCAACAGTCCCCTCAAGCGATTCGATGAGAAGGCTGACGTCCAAAGCTAGATCACTAGCCAGTGAATAGACGCTAGTGGCAGCGTCTTCCGTCACCTTGGCTGCTGCTCCGCCTAGAGAGACTTGCTGAGTCTGCTCCAATCGCCATCGGATAACGGCCAGCCACTGTCTACACAGTTCGTCGGGCGGCAGTGAGGCAAGTTCATTGCTCAACTCCAGAGACTGCGACGCGGCATTTGAGATTGCAGTCTCCAGCCGATCCTCAATCCGGGTCTGGCGGTTGGAAATGCTTAACGTATGAAATAGCGTCTCACACGCTCGAAGATGAAACGCAATGGCCTCTCGCCGTAACCAGGAAACCGTATCCCTGGTAATGTCTGCCGTGACACCCGGGTGCCCGTCGCGATCACCCCCGATCCAAGAACCAAAGGTGATGCAATGATGACGGAGTTTTACGGTGTCACCAAAATTTTCACGAATCCCTCGTCGAAGCTCTCCGGCAATGTAGGGTATTTCATTCCACAGAACAGGTTTGATTGAGAGTCCACGAGCGACTTCTTGCATGACCGTTGGGCGTCGCGGCCGAACAAACTCGGTTTGCCAAAGTTTTGCAACTTCACATTGAATGTCCTGCTCGATTCGATCTCTTTGTTCCGGTAGTGGGTTCTGATCTAGATGAACCATCAAATCGCGAACCGCTGTCAACTTGCTGCGCACAGATCGGCGTTTCGCATCCGTCGGGTGTGCTGTAAAGACGAGTTCGATGTAAAGTTCATCCAGGGTGCATGACCGGGTTTGCATTTGAGATTGGGGTCGGCTTGGAATCGGTGAGGATTTACAATTCAGTCCGTGCAGCCGGGAGGGCTGGGAGTTTTAGAGAATACTTTGAGGGAAACCGCCATGGATCAGGCACTGACG